>NZ_QVID01000001.1:1200000-1800000 GCF_003413745.1 Marixanthomonas ophiurae
CATTGAAAACAAAATTATACTTTTTGATTCTTTTTTGCTTCACTTTGTTTAGTTGCGGGATAAAAAATGACGACCGATTTATTTTCTTTCTTCACAATCGATTTTTAGAAGAACACGAATTGCATGAATTGCATCCTGAATTCGGGCGGACTGAGTACAACGAAATTATTGCCGAGTTTGAACAAAGTGGATTAAGGGTTATTAGTGAAAAAAGAAATGGAAATGTAAATGCGAGAGAATATGCAGTTGGGATTGTCGCTCAAATTGACAGTTTAATAAAAACAGGAATTGAACCTAAAAAAATTACAGTTGCTGGAACTTCAAAAGGGGGATATATCGCTCAATACGTTTCAACCTTGGCAAATAATCCTGATTTAAATTTTGTCTTTATTGCAAGTTTTAGGGATAGCGACATCGATACTATACCTGAAATTAATTATTGCGGGAATATTTTAAACATTTATGAAAAGTCTGATTCGTTTGGAGTTTCTGCATTAGAGAGGAAAAATACTTCCACTTGCCAAATCACACATTACAAAGAAATTGAGTTGAATACAGGAATGGGACACGGATTTTTATTTAAACCTTTAAAAGAGTGGATTGAACCAACGATAAATTGGGCAAAAGGATATTACGATGCGAAATAAAAACTATGGGCCTGTTTCCTATGAAAAGTACTACTATACTTTTTTGAAGATTAATCTCTTTTTTACAACTCATTCAGGAACCTTTTTATAAAAAACTCAAAATAGTTTCTTTTATTTTTCCCTCAGAAATCCCTGCTTCATGTTTCAATTCATCAACCGTTCCATGTTGGGGAAAGTAATCTGGGATTCCTAACATTTTGATAGTTCCTTGATATTCTTTTTCTGAAGCATATTCTAACACAGCACTTCCAAATCCTCCTTTTATTACACCATCTTCTACGGTGATGATAGTTTGGTGTTTTTTGAAAATAGCGTTCAACAATTCAGTGTCTAATGGTTTTACAAAGCGCATATCATACACGGCAACTTTTTCTTTTTCTGATATACGTTCAATGGCATTCAAAACTGTTTCAGACATTGTACCAATAGTCAAGATAGCAATTGCATAACCTTTTTGTAGGGAAACTCCTTTTCCTATTTCAATTTCAGAAAATGGTTTTTTCCAATCTTTTATGGAGCCTCTTCCACGTGGATACCGAATGGCAATTGGGTTTTTAAGTCCTAATTGAGCTGTATAAAGGATGTTCCGTAGTTCAATTTCATTTCTAGGAGCAAAAATGATGAGGTTAGGAATGCATCGTAAAAAAGCAAGATCGAAAATACCATGGTGTGTGGCGCCGTCCTCACCTACAATACCAGCTCTATCCAAACAGAATATCACGGGCATATTTTGTAAACAAACATCGTGAATCACTTGATCATAAGCACGTTGTAAAAATGTTGAATAAATATTACAGAAAACGGTCAGACCTTGTGTAGCAAGACCAGCAGAGAGCGTAACAGCGTGTTGTTCGGCTATACCTACATCAAAAGCACGTTCTGGGAAGGTTTCCATAAAGTATTTTAGCGAACTTCCTGTTGGCATAGCAGGGGTAATACCTACTATTTTTTTATTTTCTTTAGCTAGTTCCACGATTGTTTCACCAAAAACATCTTGAAATTTAGGAGGAAGTCCATTGCTATCTTTTGGCAATAAATCGCCTGTGAGCGCATCAAACTTTCCTGGGGCGTGATATGTTACTTGGTTCTCTTCAGCTTGCCGAAGTCCTTTTCCTTTTTTGGTGATGACGTGCATTAATTTAGGACCGGGAACATGTTTTAGACGCTCTAATTCCGAAGTTAATTCTTCTAAATTATGACCATCAATAGGGCCAGAATAGTTGAAGTTTAAGGCTTCGAAAATATTGTCTGTGTCTGGCGCTCCATCTAAGGTGACCTTTGTTAGATAGTCTTTAAGCGCACCAACACTAGGATCGATTCCGATAGCGTTGTCATTCAGAATAACCAAGATATTGGTGTTGGCAATTCCTGCATGATTTAAGGCTTCAAAAGCCATTCCGCTAGCTATAGAAGCATCGCCTACTACCGCAATATGCTGTTTATGTGTTTCTCCCTTAATTCGTGAGGCAATTGCCATTCCCAGCGCCGCTGAAATTGAGGTGCTACTGTGCCCCACGCCAAACGCATCATAGTTGCTTTCACCTATTTTAGGAAACCCAGAAATTCCATTGAGCTTTCTATTTGTGTGGAAACTATCTTTTCTTCCAGTCAAAATTTTATGTCCATATGCTTGATGTCCCACATCCCATACCAAAATATCTTCAGGTGTATTAAAAACGTAATGTAGCGCAATAGTTAATTCTATTACACCAAGACTAGCTCCTAAATGACCTTCTTTGGTTGCTACGATATTAATAATGAAGTCACGCAGTTCTTTCGCAACTTGCGGTAATTTTTCCTTTGAAACCTTCCGAAGGTCCTCAGGAAATTGAATGTTATCTAATATCTTTTTTGACACGTAACAAAGATACATTTTGATATTGTACTTTTGAATATTCTATAAAAGATACTCATGGATTTATTAGAACCGTACGACGACACCTATTTTATGAAACGCGCTCTTATGGAAGCCGAGGCTGCTTTTGAAAAGGATGAAATACCTATTGGAGCAGTAATTGTTGTAAACAACCAGATAATTGCTCGCGCACATAACCTTACTGAAACGCTAAACGATGTTACTGCGCATGCAGAAATGCAAGCAATTACCGCAGCTGCAAATTATTTAGGAGGGAAGTATTTAAAAGATTGCACGCTATATGTAACCATTGAACCCTGCCAAATGTGTGCGGGAGGCTTGTATTGGAGTCAAATTGATAAAATTGTATATGGAGCAAGAGATGAGCAGCGTGGGTGTATTAATATGAACACAAAACTACATCCTAAAACCAAAATGAGCGGCGGTGTTTTGAAAGAAGAAGCTTCACAATTACTTAAAAAATTCTTTATTGAAAAACGGAATATGAACTAATAAAAAACCCTTCACAAAGTGAAGGGTTTACTAAAATCTGTAAAAGTATATCACTTATTCGTGAATAACGCGCACTTGACCTGCGGTCATTCCTTTTCTTCCTTCTTCTTCAACATATTCTACTTTGTCACCTTCGTTAAGGGCTTCGCCGTTAAGACCGGTAACGTGTACAAAAATGTCTTTTCCGGTTTCATCATTTGTGATAAATCCGTAACCTTTAGATTCGTTAAAAAACTTTACTGTTCCTTCCATTGTAATAAAAAAATAAATTAATAATAACTCAAAGGTACTATTAATTTAGGCTGAAACGTTAAAAAAATGCAAAAAAAGTCAAAAAAGCGTGTAGTTTACATTTTTTTATCTTTTCCTTCTTTTCTCATTTTATCAAGGTTTTCTTTGGTTAGCATATAGTCTTTAAAATTTCTTTTTCGCCACCTATGGTAGATAAAAAGAGGCATCCAGACAAAAAATAAACCAACTATGGAAAGTCCAATACAAAGCTCTCCCGTACTGTAATCTTCTGGGCGGATGTAAAACCCATAACTTCCACAGCCAACAATTGCTATAAATACTATAATTAAAACAGACCTCATAAATGTTTTGTTAGTTTCCTGAAAAATCAATTAATTTTCTACGATAAGCTGTAAGCAATTTGGATTTTGAAATAAAGCCGTAATATTTTCCCTTATTAATTACAGGTAAATTCCACGCGCCACTGGCTTCAAACTTTTTCATTATTTCTTGCATGGTATCTTCTTTGTAAAAAATTAATGAGGGCGCACTTTCCATTAAATCTTTTGCCGTAATCTTATCATATAACTTTTGATCGAACATGATTTTACGAAGATCATTCAGTAAAATGATTCCTAAAAAAGTATTGTCTTTATCTACTACTGGGTAAATATTCCTGTTTGATTTTGCGACTGCGTGATCCAAAATTTCGCGTAGCTTCATCTCTGGCGTAATACTTATAAAGTTTTGTTCTATAACTTTATCAAGTTCCATTAAAAGCAATGCATTTTTATCTCGATTATAGGTTAACAAAGAATCTCTTTTTGCAAGTTCGTGGGTGTAAATGGTATGTTCCATTCCTTTTTTGGTGATCATATACGATATAGCAACGGTAATCATTAAAGGTACAAAAAGCTCATAACCTCCAGTAATTTCAGCAATCAAGAAAATAGCGGTCAAGGGAGCATTTATTACCCCAGCTATTAAACCTGCCATACCAATTAGTGTGAAATTTGTTTCTGAAACATAAAAATCCAGGCCAATGTTATTAATCACTTTGGCAATTACGTTTCCTAAAGCACTCCCCATAACCATAGTAGGAATAATTACTCCTCCTACACCACCAGCAGCGAATGTAGTTGTCATGGCGATTGCTTTGAAAACTGTAATTCCGAATAACAATGCAATAACAATCCAAATATTATCAGTGGCATCACCAAATGGAGTGTTCCCTAGAGCGTGCAGATGATTTCCCTCTAATAAATCTGTGATAAAACTTAAACCCTCACCATATAAGGGTGGGATAAAATAAAGCATAGTACCAATGGCGAGCCCTCCTACCAAAAGCTTTAAAAAACGTGATTTTATATGATCGAAAAAACCATATATGGCAAAATATATTTTTGTGAAATAGATAGATGCAAGCCCGGTTCCGATACCTAATAGTATATAAAATAGCGTGTCTTTAATAACAAATTTATCTGATGCTTGTATGTTGAAAAGCAATTCATCTCCCAAAAAAAAGTAAGATGTTAAAACTGACGAGATAGATGCTATCAGTAACGGTAACAAGGAAGCAAAAGTTAAGTCTAAACTAAAAACTTCTACCGCAAAAACAATAGCTGCAATAGGCGATTTAAACATAGACGCCATTACACCCGAGGTTGCACAGGCAATTAATAATGTTCTAGTTTTTTTATCGACGTGCAATATCCTGCCCAAATTTGAACTTATTGCCGAACCAGATGTAATTGCAGGGCCTAATAACCCCACCGAACCACCAAACCCAACTGTTAACGGTGCCATAATTAAAGGTTGGTATATTAAGCGATACGATAACAATCCTTTTTGACGCAATAAAGAATAAAGCAATGAAGGGATGGAACGTTTAATAAATGAAGGGACAGAGGGTTTCAACTCTTTTACTAAAACGTATTTCTTCAGCAGATATACTAGTAACAGCCCTACAAAAGGTAAAACAAAATATATATGGTTTTCAGTAATTATAAGAGCGTGCTCAAAAAAAGACTGAATTGTAAAGGTTATATTTTTTAATGATAATGATACAATACCTGCTAATAAGCCTACTAAAGCACTTAAAACAAGTACAAAGTTTTTTTGGGAAATATGTTTATATCTCCACTTTAAAAATTTGGACAGAAACGTTTTAGACTCTGGCATTGTATAAAGATATAAATAAAGAGTTGGTATATACTTGTTATTGTTTTTTAGCTATAAGTATAGAGTACAAAAAAGTATTTTAAATCACGACTATTTACGTAGTTAGTTTTTCAATTCATTTAGTAATTCTGTAAAATTTTCTGAGTACAGTTGACGTAGGGTTTCAACATAATGTCTATTGTTATGACTACCTGTATTATAATCCTCAATAGCATTATTTGTTAAAGCTAATGCTTCTTCGTTTTTACCTCTAGCTTTTAAAATATGCGCCTTGTAATATTTTGCATCGGCAGAGCGATTATTGTTATAAAGCAATACTTTATCAAAATCTGCTAGTGCTTTTTCAACGTCATTGCTTTCGTAATATGCAATGCCTCTGTATAAAAAAGCAGTTGGTTCTACCCAATCTTCACCATATTTTTCGGTTTCTGTATGAATGTTTTTATTAAAATATTTAATAGAATTTTCGTGATCTTTTAACCCTAAATAGGCAATACCACGCCAATAATCTACACTGTGACCTTGGGGTGCATCAATAAAATTCGGTGTTAAGGTGTCACTTGCGTTAAAATCTGCAATGGCTTTTTTATAATCTCGGTAAAACCATAAATAGTTATACCCTCGATAGGGTTGCCAAATAACAGGGTCGCAGGCAACAGCCTTGTCTATTTGTAGCTTCCATTTATCGGGCATTCCTCTTTTTAAATAAGCGATTGAAAGTTCACGAACAGCATCACAATTATTGGGGTCAATTTCAATAGCTTTTTCTATACGGGTCATACTTTTAGGTGAACCTTGAAAAAGATGACTTCCACCTTCAAATACCTTTTTGGAAAGTGCTGTGCGTTCTTCTTTGGAAAGTATTGAGTAATCATCACTATTAGCGCACGAAAACAATAATACAACACAAAATAAACTAAGGTAATATTTCAAGTAGTTCCCCATTTTCAATTTTATAAAGCACATACATATAGTGATTGTAAGCGTTGCCGTCTTCATCTTTCATATATCCTACTTGCCAATTTTCTTTTCTAACGGTCAGTTTTAATAGTTGCTGAACCATATCGTCATTCATAGTAATAGGTTGCATTTCTTGGTTTAACTCTGAAACAGCTACATTTCCAGTTTCTCCATTACAATTTATATGAAAACGGAATATTAAAAAACCACTATCGGTATAAGAATCATTTGTATAATGCTCTTGAATATAGTTTCTAAAAGCATACTTACCTCCTTTATATATTTTAGGCTGCGAACTAGAATGAATTCCTGCAATTCCAATGTCACAAAGTTTAAAATTTTCAGTTAATAAAGCCTTTTCAGGATTTATATAGCCAATATGATTTGAGTATTTTTCTTCATCAACAGGAAATTTACCATAGTATTTGTAATAGACATAGCCGACTAAAACACCACCTATAACAACAAGTGACCCAATTATAATTGCTAAAACCTTAAAGGTCTTTTTCCAATTCATCTTACGGTTTAAGCGTGATCGCTAAATTAAGTTCTTTAAGCTGTTCTTTGTCAATTGCTGCAGGAGCATCTATCATAACATCGCGTCCAGCATTGTTTTTAGGGAAAGCAATAAAATCTCGGATGGTTTCTTGACCACCTAAAATAGCGACTAATCTGTCTAAGCCAAAAGCAAGGCCACCGTGTGGAGGTGCTCCGTATTGAAATGCGTCCATTAAAAAGCCAAATTGAGCTTTTGCTTCTTCAGGTGTAAAGCCTAAATAATCAAACATTTTTGACTGTGTTTCTTTATCGTGAATACGAATAGAACCACCGCCAATTTCATTTCCATTAAGGACCAAATCGTAGGCGTTGGCTTTTACAGCACCTGGGTTGGTGTTTAGTAATTCCATTTGGCCGGGTTTTGGAGACGTGAAGGGGTGGTGCATCGCGTGGTAACGCTCTGTTTCTTCATCCCATTCTAGTAATGGAAAATCGATAACCCATAAAGGGGCAAACTCATCGGCCTTTCTTAGCTCTAAACGTTCTGCCATTTCCATGCGCAGAGCACTTAATTGCGAACGCGTTTTATTAGTTTCACCAGAGAGTACACAGATTAAATCGCCTGCTTTGGCTCCTGTAGTCTCAGCCCATTTGGCTAAGTCGTCTTGGTCGTAAAATTTATCTACGGAAGATTTATAACTTCCGTCGTCATTACAACGCACGTAAACCATTCCTAAAGCACCTACTTGTGGTCGCTTTACCCAATCTATTAATTTATCAATTTCCTTTCGAGAATAACTGTTTCCGCCGGGAACGGCAATTCCGGCGACTAATTCAGCTGTATTAAACACCTTAAAATCTTTATGTTGCACTACTGTGTTTAACTCTCCAAACTCCATCCCAAAACGGATATCAGGTTTGTCATTTCCGTATCGTTGCATGGCTTCATCATAAGTCATTCTTGGGAAATCGCCAATTTCAACATTGTTAATTTTTTTCAGCAAATGGCGTGTTAACCCTTCAAAAATATTTAAGATATCTTCTTGTTCTACGAAAGCCATTTCGCAGTCAATTTGAGTAAACTCTGGTTGGCGATCGGCACGAAGATCTTCATCACGAAAACACTTTACTATTTGGAAATATTTATCCATTCCGCCAACCATAAGCAATTGCTTAAAGGTTTGTGGTGATTGTGGCAAGGCGTAGAATTGACCTTCATTCATTCGGCTAGGCACGACAAAATCGCGAGCGCCTTCAGGTGTTGATTTAATAAGGTAGGGTGTTTCAACCTCAACAAAATCTTTTTCCGAAAGATAATTTCGCACCGCCATAGTTACTTTATGACGAAAAACCAGATTGTTGCGTACTGGATTTCGGCGAATGTCGAGGTAGCGATACTTCATACGTAAATCCTCTCCGCCATCGGTTTTGTCTTCAATGGTAAAAGGGGGTGTTAGTGAGGTGTTTAAAACAGAAATTTCAGAAACTAATATTTCCACATCGCCAGTTGGCATATTTGGATTTTTAGATTCACGCTCAATTACGGTTCCAGTAACTTGGATAACAAACTCTCTTCCTACTTTTGAAGCTTTGTCCATCACTTTTTTAGGAGTTCGTTCTTCATCAAATATTAGTTGGGTAATTCCATATCGATCTCTCAAATCTACCCAGACCATAAACCCTTTATCCCGAATTTTTTGAACCCAACCTGATAGGGTTACTTCGGTATTAATATTTTTAGCTCTTAACTCGCCGTTGTTGTGCGTTCTATACATGTTCAGAAAATTGAATTGCAAATTTAATAAGATAAAGAAACTTGAGAAGATTTATCTAAGAATATTTAAAATCATTGTTGACGGTTAATAATAATGTGTATAAATAACTAAGTTAATGATAATTTGTTAATAAATGTTTAGTAAATTCGAGGTATTAACAATAAAACACATAATTATGAAACAAAACAACTTTAGTCACAGGTACCTCCTGTTCTTAATTTTACTATTACCGTTTTTTGCCTTTTCGCAAACAACTTTAACGGGAACAGTGATTGGTGAAGCAGGAGAAACCGTCCCCTTTGTCAATGTAATTGAAAAAGGGACAAGTAATGGAACAACGACTGATGTAGATGGTAAATTTACCATTGATGTTGGTGAAGTGCCGGTAGTTTTAGTCTTTTCTTCTCTAGGTTTTGAAAGCCAAGAATTTCGGGCTATTAATAGAAATCCTATAAATATAACGTTAGGAGAATCTGCTCAGGCATTAGAAGAAGTAGTTGTAACCGGTTTAGCAACATCGGTTAAACGAACAAATTCTGCAAATGCCGTAGCATCACTTTCCGCAGAGCAAATTACAGGAACAACGCCTCCGCCAACATTAGATGGAGCTTTATATGGTAAATTTCCTGGTGCTGTTGTAAATGCAAACTCAGGTGCTCCTGGAGGAGGGCTTTCTGTTAAATTAAGAGGAGCAACTTCCATTCAGGGAAATACACAGCCTCTTTATATTATTGATGGGGTGTATGTAGATAACTCTTCCATAGCAGCAGGGTTAAATACTGTTTCTGCCGCCTCTGCGGGTGGTAGTGCTTCCAATCAAGATAACCCAACCAATCGTATTGCGGATATAAACCCAGAAGATATTGCTAATATTGAAATATTAAAAGGAGCTTCAGCAGCTGCAATTTATGGATCGCGAGCTGCCGCAGGGGTAGTTATTATTACCACTAAAAGAGGTAAGGCTGGTGAAACAAAATTTAGGTTTTCACAAACAACTGGTTGGAGTGAAGCTATTAACTTGCTAGGGGTTCGTGATTATACTGAAGAACGCGTTCTAGAAAGTTTTGGAGAGGCAGACCTTATAGCATACAGAGCTGCACGAGATGCTGGAAGATTAGTTGACTATGAAGATGAAATTTTTGGTGAAAAAGGTATTATCAGTATTACCAATTTTAATATGAGCGGTGGTAGTGAAAAAACTAAATTTTTTGCTGGTGTAACTCATAATAATGAAAAAGGAATTGTATTAAATACTGGATATGAAAAAACATCATTACGGTTAAATTTAGACCATAATCCAGAGGACTTTTTGAAATTTACATTGAGTTCTAATTATATCTACTCCTCATCCGACCGTGGATTTTTTAATAACGATAACTCAGGAACAACAATTGGTATTGCTTTAACTAGAACGAGACCTTGGGATCAATTATTTCCAAATGAAGATGGTATTTACCCAGATCATCCCAACAACGGATCCAATCCTTTGCAAACCCGTGATTTGGTTACAAATAGAGAGACAGTAAACCGTCTTATAATGGGGGGTACCGCAAACTTAGATATTTATAGGGCTGATAATTCTAACCTAGAATTAATCCTTAGAGGGGGTATTGACTTTTATGGTCAACAAAGTAGAGCTATATTCCCAAAGGAGTTACAATTTCAGAAACTATCTAACGGAGGGTTAAATGGAGTTTCAGCTCAGGGTGATACTCAAAATAAAAACTATAACCTTTCTGCTTTTTTAGTACATAACTACTTTACAGATAGTGATATTAATTTTAGAACTCAGTTTGGTTTAACAAGAGAATATTTTAATCAAAACACAGAGCTTATAACAGCTACTGGTTTGGTTGCTTCAGAAACCAATGTGGATCAAGCAGCAAATACAGGTGTAAACCAGACAAGACTGTTGCAGGAAGACTCTGGTTTTTTTGCGCAAGAAGAGGTTAATTTTAAAGATATGTTTATTGCAACCGTGGGTGTTCGTGGTGATAAGTCGTCTAATAATGGAGATGCAAACGAGCTATTTTATTACCCAAAAGCATCGTTAGCTGTTAATTTAAATGAGTTTGATTTTTGGAATGAAGGATCTGCTTGGAATCAACTTAAACTACGCGCAGCGTATGGAGAAGCAGGTAACTTTCCGCCTTTTGGTGCGTTGTTTACATCTTATAATGCCTTTACTACAGATGGTATATTAGGAATAAGCCTTATTGGTGTAAGAGGAGATGCTAATTTAAAATCGGAACGTCAAAAAGAATTGGAATTTGGTACCGATATTGGATTTTTTAATGGCCGAGTTAATCTATCTGCCACGTATTATATTAAAACAATAGATGACCTTATCTTACAAGCCAACTTAGAGCCGACTACAGGTTTTACTAGCCAATTTGTTAATGCAGGTAGCTTAGAGAATAAAGGTATTGAAATAGGTTTGAACACAACTCCTATACTAACAGATGATATACAATGGAACTTAGGTATCAACTTCTTTAAAAACCAATCTGAAGTTACTCAACTAGATGTTCCTGCGTTTAATACTGGAGCGTTTGGCCCAAGTTTAGGTTCTTTTAGAATTGAAGAAGGACAAAGTGCTACACAAATAGTAGGGGCTTACCCTGAAGGATTACGGGTAATTGGTGATGCAGAACCTGATTTTCAAATGGGTTTCAACAGTGATTTAAAATATAAAGACCTTCAATTTACTATGCTATGGCAATGGAAAAACGGAGGGGATAACGTAAACCTTACTACTTTATTAACTGACCTTAACAGAACGAGTCATGATTATGACGATTTTGGAGCAGATCCATCTGGCGAATTACCAAATGGTGAGTATAGACCAGGTGCACCACCAGAAGTACACGTTGAGGATGCTAGTTATGTGCGTTTACGTGAAGTAGGGTTGTACTATACCTTACAAAGCGAAGTTTTGGCGGGAATTCTAAACGGAAGTATAGATAGTATAAAGTTTGGTGTATCTGGTACCAATGTGCTTAACTTTTTCGATTACAATAGTTATGATCCTGAAGTATCAAACTTTGGTGGAGGCTCCATTTTTACAGGAGTTGATGTATTGCCTTTCCCATCGTCAAAAAGATTCTTATTTAATGTATCGGTTAACTTTTAAAAATAAAAATGATGAAAAAATATATATTTAAAATATTATTTTTCACTTCGATAGTCGCAACCCTCGGTTCGTGCGAAGTAGAAGAATTTAATGATCTAAACAATGCGGAAGTAGATGTTTTTGAAGAAAACCTCACCCGTGGAGATTTACAGGATCTCGTTGGAGGTATTTTGTACAGTTCTAGGGTTCGTTTAGGAACTTATTATGACGATTGTGGTGTTATTGGTCGTGAATACTATCGTTTCTCAGGTTCTGAGCCTCGATTTACAGGAGATTTATTAGGACGTGAAGGTCTTATCCTGGACAACAATACCTTTTATATAACAGGTCCTTGGGGGGCTCGGTATAGAACGGTTAAAAATGCTAATTTAATTATTGGATTTATTGAAGGGCAAGATCTTTCGGCACTATTTACAAGTGCTGAATTATCGGGGACAAAAGGGTTTCTAAAAACCTTTATTGCTTATGAACTGTTGTTAAATTTAAATCTTACCTATGATAATGGAATCCGGCTTGATGTAGATGATGAAAATAACCTTGGGCCTTTTGTGTCTAGGTCTGCTGCGTTAACTGGAATTAGAGTTTTATTAGAAGAAGGCGCCAACGATTTGGCAAATGGAGGAGCAGAATTCCCGTATATTTTATCTTCAGGGTTTGATGGGTTTGATACGCCAAGTAGCTTTTTACAAGTGAATAAAGCTATTTCAGCAAGAGTAGCTGCTTATCAAGGAGATTATCCGGCAGTGTTATCATTTTTAGATGATTCATTTTTATCATTGGACGGTTCGACTTTAAACACGGGAATTTTTTATAACTTTTCTTTAAATCAAACCGATATTATAAATCCATTGTTTCAAGCAATTGACGGTTTATCCTCAGCAAATGCACGAGTTGCTCAGCCCTCTTTTGTAACAGACGCAGAAGTCGATGACAATAGGTTAGAGAAGGTAGTAGAACTTGACGAGCCTTTAAGTCAAGATGATTTAGAAGGAAATTTTGCACTTTTTAGATATGAGACTAATATATCTGATATTCCAATTATTAGAAATGAGGAATTAATTTTATTGTATGCTGAAGCCAATATAAATATTAACTCAACTGAAACTGTAAATGCACTTAACATTATTAGATCAAGTGCAGAATTGGATCCATATACAGGACCTACAGATTCAGCTTCGTTAACAGATGAAATGTTAACCCAGAGAAGGTATTCGTTATTTGCTGAAGGACATCGCTGGATTGACATGAGAAGATTTGGGAGATTAGATGAACTTCCAACAGATAGACCAGAAGATGATGTGTTTTCTCAGTTTCCAATTCCATTAACAGAGAATCAGTAATAGAAAGTTATTTTCTAACTAATTAAAAAAACCCTTTCCGTTTGGAAAGGGTTTTTTAGTATTAAATAAATTCTTGTTTAATTATTCTATAGGTTTTTCTGTTCTTTCTTTTTCTTCTAACTTTCGTTGCTTCCTGTCTGCTCTTTTATTTGCAAATTTCACTTTTGCACGGTTTACCAAATAGAACATTACGGGTACCACAACCAGAGTAAGGAAGGTAGCAAATATTAATCCGAATATTACTGTCCAAGCTAATGGCCCCCAGAAAATAACGTTATCACCACCAATATAAATACCAGGATCATAATCTGTAAACAATCCAAAAAAGTCAATGTTTAACCCTACAGCTAATGGTATTAACCCCAGAACTGTTGTAATAGCTGTTAACAATACAGGGCGTAAACGTGATTTACCACCTGCTACAATTTGTTTGAAATACTCTTGTTTTGTTAGCAAATCATCTTCATCCATTCCCAACTCTTCTTTTTTACGATCGAAGAGTATTTGTGTGTAGTCTATCAATACGATGGCATTGTTTACCACAATACCTGCAAGTGAAATAATACCCATCATCGTCATAATGATTACGAAGTCCATTCCAAATATAACTAAGCCTAAGAATACACCAGCCAAACTCAATACAATAGCCGAAAGAATAATCATAGGTTTTGACAGGGAATTAAACTGTGCTACCAAGATTAATAAAATACCTCCCATTGCATAAAATAAAGCGAGGAGTAAGAAGCTCATATTGTCTGCTTGTTCTTCTTGTTCTCCCGTGAAAGCATAATTTATATCTTGCGGCATTTCATAGTTGTCTAGTTCGCTTTTAAGTTCGGTTACTATTTCAGTAGGGTTATATCCACCCAACACATTAGAGTACAATGTAATTACTCGTTTTAAATCCTTTCTTTTTATGGAACTAAATGAAGACGAATTACTTTTTGTAATTAACGATGAAATAGGAACTTGTATTAACTCTCCGCTATTATTCCTGAATGTAACGGGCTGATTAAACAAAGCACTTTCATCGTATCGGTATTGGTCATTTAAACGAACATTTATTGGGTAATCATCATCACCTTCTTTATAAGTTGAAACTTCTTCTCCATAAATAGAACGGCGTAACGTTTGCCCTACAGAAGCTGTTGAAACCCCTAATTGACCTGCTTTTTCACGATTTACGCGAACATCCATTTCTGGCTTAGATTTGTTTACGTCAATTTTAAGCTCTTCAATTCCAGCTATGCCTAAGTTCTCAATAAAGTTTCGCATGCTTTCAGCTTCGCGAAGCATTTCTTCGTAATCTTCTCCACTTAATTCAATATTAATTGGGTAGCCTACGGGTGGTCCAGCAGCGTCTTTTTCTACTACGATAGAAGCACCAGGAAATCCTTTAACAGCATCCCGTACTTCAGATAAAACAGTACTGCTTTTTACACCCCGACGCAATTTAAACTCACGCATGGAAAGCGTTATTTTTCCTTTATGCGGCATCTCATTGGACTGTCCAGCATCGGTCTGCGGGTTACCTGCGCCTTCACCTACTTGAGAAATAGCAGACTCGACCATATAGTTATATCCATCTTCATCTTCATATTTCTCTATGGCACTATAAACTTGATCTTCAATTTTCTTAGTAAGCTTATTCGTTTTTTCAATATCCGTTCCTTGTGGATATTCAATATAAGTGATAATTTGATTGGGTTCATTCTCAGGGAAAAACAATACATTAGGTTGTGCTAATCCTACTAAAACAAAGGAAAGAAGAAGCACGCCAAATGTTCCAAAGAAAAATACATACGCTTTTCTTCCTCGAAGCGCATATTTCAGGAAACGTTCATAAAAATTCTCTAATTTTTTAAGTGATTTAAACTGAAAATATTCTACAGCGCCCGCAAGGAAATATTTATATACCCAAAGCATAATGGCAGCAAGAATACTTAAGTTACCAATTCCACGAAGGCCAGCAACATCTAATACAAATCCTGCTATTAACAAAATGGCACCTACGCCTGCTAAAATTAAACTCCAACGAACCAATTTCTTTTTAGTCAATGATTCTTCTTCTGTTTCCATAAATTTTGAAGTAAGCATGGAGTTGATAATCAATGCTACAAATAATGAAGAACTCAACACTACGGAAAGCGTAATAGGGAAGTAAATCATAAATTTACCAATAAGTCCTGGCCATAATCCTAATGGGAAAAAAGCAGCCAAGGTTGTTGCTGTTGAGGCAATAATTGGCCAAGCAATCTCACCCATACCTTGTTTGGCAGCTTCCTTTCTAGACATGCCTTCACTCATTAAGGAGTACACGTTCTCTACCACTACAATACCATTATCAACCAACATACCTAGCCCCATTACAAGACCAAAAAGCACCATTGTATTTAATGTAAATCCAAAAGAGGATAAGATAAACAAGGATAGTAACATCGATAGTGGGATTGCAAATCCAACAAATAATGCGTTTCTAAACCCTAAAAAGAACATTAATACCAAAACAACCAATATGACCCCGAAAATGATATTATTTACAAGGTCGTCAACTTGATTTTGAGTTTTTATAGATTGATCATTACTTAATGAAATATGAAGTCCTTCAGGTAAATAATTTTCCTGTTCGACTTCAATTATTTCCTTGATGTTTTCAACCGCTTCAATCATGTTTTTTCCGGCACGCTTTTTAATATCAAGCATTACTACTGGCTGATTGTATTCACGGGCAAACGTAGTAGGGTCTTCTTCTTTAAATTTAATAGTAGCAATATCTTTCAAGAAAATATTTCCACCATCTCTTTTAACCACAATATTTTCTAGTTCTTTGGGATTTTCTATCTCACCGAGAATACGAATGTTTTTTTCAATGCCATTGCTAATAACATTTCCTCCAGAAATCGTATTGTTTTCTCCTCTTACAGCGTTAATAATATCATTGAAGCTTACTTTTGAAGCGGTCATTTTATAGATGTCCACACCAATTTCCACTTCTTTGTCTTCGACACCGCGGATAGTAGCTTCTTTAATAGGTGCAAGCAATTCAATTTTATCCTGAAGGTACTCTGCGTAATCTTTTAGCTTTTGTACTGGATAATCACCCGTTAAATTAATGTTGAGAATGGGCTGTTCTTCAGAGAGGTTTAAATCGAAAACATTAGGTTCAACTTTAGCGCCGTTATCTAATGTAGGCCAAGTAGTTTCAGCCTTTACTTGATCTACTTTGTCTTTTACTAGCTGTTTTGCGTTTGGAATGGCAACATCTTCTTCAAATTCAATAATAACCATCGAATAATCTTGAAGGGTAGTTGAGGTTATTTCGCGAACGCCGCCAATATTATTGAATTCTTCTTCGAGAGGTTCAGTGATGAATTTTTCAACATCTTCTGCTGAGTTTCCAGGATTAATGGAGCTTACATAAATTTTTGTTTCCACAATCTCTGGGAACGATTCTCGTGGCATGGTGTAGTATGAAAATACACCCAAAAATAGAATGATGGCGATGATAACATACACCGTCATTTTATTGTCAATCGCCCAGGAGGATATACTAAATTCTTTATACGTGTTCTTGCTCATAGTGCAATAGGTTGTTTAGTTTTTGGTAGTTACTTTCTGGCCGTCTCGTACGCTTTTCGCGCCTTCTACAATAACAATTTCTCCATCTTTCAAGCCGCTTTTCACTTCTATTTTACTGTCATAATTAAGTCCGGTTTCAAGAACAATTCGTTTTGCTGTTCCGGTAGAATCGGTTACTGGCTCATAAATAAAAGCAATAGTTTCTCCCTTTGAATTTTCCTGCAAAATACTCTCAGGAATGGTAATTGCATTTTCGCTAGTATAATCGTTTACTTGCACCGTAGCAATCAAGTTAGGCTTTACTTTTTCATCTTTGTTTGGGATGGCTATTTTTACATCAAACGTTCGGTTGTCTGGATTTATATAATTTCCTACTTGTCTCACAGTCCCTTCATACTCTTCGCCAATAGAAGAAAGACGAACATTCACTTCGGTACCTTTTTTAATACTGTTTAAGTAATTTTCTGGCAAGGAAGCTTTTACATACATGTCGCTTAAGTTAACTATACGTATCACTTCAGTCTGACCTTGATTTACCACTTGGCCTTGTTCGGCGATAACATTGTCAACTACACCAGAAAAGGGAGCTGTAATCATTGTTTTTCCTAATTGCGATCGAATTTGTTGTGCTGCTTTATCGGCGGCTTCGTAATTGGCTTTTGCTTCTAAAAATTGAATTTCTGAACCAATTTTTTGATCCCATAATCGCTTTTGACGTTCAAAAGTAGTTTTTGCCAAAGCTACTTGTGTTTCTTGTTGTGCCAATTGACTGGAAAGTCCACCATCATCAATCTTAGCGAGTCTTTGCCCTTTTAAAACACGCTGACCTTCGTTAACGTAAACATTGGTTAGAATTCCAGAAAATTCTGGGTAAATAATAATGTTTTGATCGGTTTCGACATTTCCTTGAACTTCAACAAAATGTTTAAAAATAGTATCGGTTACTTTTTGTGTACTTACTAAAAGCGCACGATCGTGTTTTTCTTCTTTTTCAATAAACGTGTTAAGTTTATCTATTTTGGCTTTCAATTCTTTTTGTTGCGTTGAAAGCTCCGCTTTTTTAGCTTTTATTTCAGAAAGGTTCCCCTTTTCTAAAAGAGAATCTACAGATCCTTCTTTGCCACCACAGGAGGCTACTGTAATTGTGATTAATAATAGGTATATAAACTTTTTCATAATTGTATGGATTGCGGTGTTTTTAGTTGTCTTTAGTCTCAGGGTATTTTGTTGTGTCTAATAATGTTTCAAGTTCTGCTTTAGTGTTTATAACATCTAACATAGCTTGTAAATAATCTTGTTGTGCCTGAAAAAGTTGCTGTTGGGCTTCACTTAGCTCGAAACTGGTTGCAATTCCTTCAAAAAACTTGATGCTATTTTTCTTTTCAATACGTTCAGCTAACTCTAAGTTGCGCTCTTTGTTTTCGAAGTTTTCCAAGGCAAATTGATAATCGTTACGAGCGTTCGCTATTTCTAATTTTACTTGATTGCGGGTTTGCTCTAACTCTAATTTTGCTTGCTCAAAAGCTAATTGTTTTTGAGCTGTTTTAGCACTTCGCATACCACTACTGAAAATGGGAATACTTAAATTAACTCCCAAGACGGATTGTGTAAAATATTCTTGGTTGCTATCAAAAAAATTGAATTCATCACCATAACCGGCAACACCATAATTAACGAAAGCGGAAAGCGTTGGTAATGCTTTACTTTTTTCAAGCTTAACTTCTACTTCTGAAAGATTTGTTTGGTCTTCTGCTATACGATAATCAATATTTTCTTCAATATTAATTTCTTTAGAAAGTAACAGTAAGTTGAAGTTTTCCTTACTTAATTTATTTAAATCATCTGTCGCAACGATTTCTTCTTCTACTGGAATGCCCATGGTTACTTTTAGCATATCGTAGGCAATAGCTTGCATGCGTATGGAATTATTCAGATTTGTTTTTAAGTTTAAAAGGGTTATTTCCAGTTGTTCTGCATCTTCTTCTTCGGCTAGTCCATTTTCAAAGATCTTTTGGGTGTCGCTGAGGTTTTTTTCAACGGTAGCAACGTTTTTCTTTAAAATTTCTACGCTTTCAGTTGCTAACAGTACATTTCCGTAAGCATCGGTAATAGCTTTTTTGACTTCCAAATCTGTTTTTACCTTTGCATTTTCTGAAATTTGCAATAAGGTTTTGGCTGATTGAATTCCCACGATATAAGAGCCGTCAAAAATTAATTGGTTCCAAGTTCCGGTTGCATTTACGCTATGTTGAGTTCCAAATGTAACAGGCACAAAAGTTCCGGGCTCTCCTCCCGCAACTTCACTAGGAATTAAAGTTACAGGTTGTTTAAGGTTATTAGTATAGTTGGCATCTCCGCTAATTTGAGGGAGGCCTTGCGCAATAATTTCCCACTTTTGTTTTAATGCAATAGCAACGTCTTTTTTAGCGATACGTGAGTTATATCCATTGTCAAGACCATACAAGATGGCTTCTTCTAGTGTGAAGGCTCGCTTTTCAACTTGAGTTGAGTCTTGTGCATTTACTAAAATGGCACATAGGGAAAAGGCAATTAAAAAAATATGTTTTTTCATTAATTTGAATTCTCGTTAATAAACTTATTGAGTGTTTGTAATCCTTTAGGGGTTACAATTCCACGTAAATGATATTCTAGATAATCCTCCATTAATTGGATTTTTGAAAACTGAGATACAGGAAAAAGAGTCTCATCATTAATACCATCTATCCCTAAAAAATAGAGTTTTGAAATAAAATCAACATCGATATTTTTTCTGTAAACTCCTTTTTCAACCCCACGTTTTAAGTTCTCTACCGTACATTCTGCCATATTCTTGTACTTTTTGGCCTTTATCATCGTGTATATCTCGGGATAGTATTTTTGAAGTTGGTATTGTGGTGATGATTTTTCATCTTTTAATCGAAGCATTACGAATTTTTTAATTTCATATAACTCTTCAATCGGGTCCTTCTCTTCTATGCGGATGTTATCAATACCGCAAGAAATACCTTCAAAAACTTTTAATACAGATTCCTTAACAAGTTCTGTCTTGTTTTTGAAATGGGTATAAATAGTTTTTTTAGAAATACCCATTTCATTGGATATATCATCCATTGTCACACTCTTAAAACCAAGAGAGAGAAACATTTCTGCTGCTTTTATAGTAATTTTTTCTTTCATAATTTGGCACAAAGGTATATAAAGGAAACTCTAGGAACAAAATAAGTTTCCAAAGTTTTACTATTATTTAACATATCAGTTAAATAAAAAATAGAAGGTGTAATTTTTTTAAATTTTAAGGCAGCGGTTTATCTGGCAACTTGTATTTTAGCGGCAAATTTTTAGCATCATGGAATTACTCAAAAAATATAATATCGCGCTCGCCGATGAATTAAAAAAAATAGTGCAAATAAAAGAGCCTGAGCAGTTATATGAGCCTATTCAATATATTGTTAATATTGGAGGTAAGCGTTTACGTCCAATTCTTACTTTATTAACGTGTGATTTTTTTGGTACTGACTTTAAAAAAGCTATGCCTGCGGCCTTGGCTATTGAGTTGTTTCATAACTTTTCATTAATCCATGATGATATTATGGATAAAGCCCCCTTGCGCCGAGGAAAAGAGACTGTTCATGAAAAATGGGATTTAAATACTGGTATTTTGTCTGGTGACGCTATGTTGATTCTAGCTTATCAACTATTTGAAGAGTATGAACCGGAGCTTTTTAGAGAGTTGGCAAAACTCTTTAGCAAAACAGCTATTGAAGTTTGTGAAGGGCAACAATACGATGTTGATTTTGAAGATCGCGACGATGTAACAATCGATGAGTACATTAAAATGATAGACTATAAAACAGCCGTTTTATTAGGAGCAGCTATGAAAATGGGGGCAATTGTTGCTGGCGCCTCTGAAAGTTGTAAAGAAAACATGTACAAGTTTGGAAGAAACCTTGGAATTGCTTTTCAATTGCAAGATGATTACTTAGATGTTTTCGGAAACCCAGAATCCTTTGGAAAACAAGTAGGCGGAGACATTATTGAAAACAAAAAAACGTTTTTGTACCTAACGGCACTCAATAAAAGTGAAACGATACAAGCTGAAGAGTTAGAGCATTTATATACCATAAATCCACGGGAGCCATCTGGTAAAATTGAAACGGTGACACGTATATTTAAAAACTCAGGTGCTGCGGAAGCTACTCAAGCAGAAATTTCAAAATATACAAATAAAGCAAATGAGCTATTGGAGCAGATTAAAATCTCAGAAGAAAAGAAAACCGAACTCCGAGAATTTGGCGAATGGTTGATGAAAAGAACGTTTTAAAAGCTTAAAAATAAAACCGTACAAAGGGCAACCAGGGAGAAGTGTAAATGTCCTCGTTATCTTTGTATAAAACATTGTATCGTACACCTATTGTTACGTTTCCATTTCTATATCCAGCACCTGCAAAGAGTGCCGTATTCCAAAAGTCATCTTCAAAATTACCACCTTCCAATTCAATAGTTTGGTTTACCCGAAGTTGTTCTACTTCAGCGGATAGTTGAATTTCAGGAATAGGATTAAAGAGCGTAATTAAACTTGCACCATATAATACGGTATTGAAATTATCGCCCGATTGATAACTAAATTGTAGCGCAGGACCAGCACTGAAATAGCGATTAAAATCATAAATCGCGCTAGGTGAAATCGTGCCGCTAAAATAACCATTACCGATATTTATCCCCAGCCCGCCACCAAAGCGAACACGGTCCCAAAAATTATTTTCGGGTTGTGCTTGTACACCAATTTGCCCAAAACTTACATTCGAAAAAAATATAAATAAAATCGTTAATACGGTAAAATATAGTTTTTTCATTAGGAAATATTTAAGAGTTAGATGACCATAAATATACGTATTACAATCGCCTATTTATTGTAAATGTTGTATTTTTGTACTGTTTTACAACATGAAACCCTTGTATTCCAATTATGGATAGATATTCTTTTCTAAATGCGGTACACCCTTCGTACATCGCAGAACTTTACGACAAATACTTACAATATCCAGATAGTGTTGAGCCTAGTTGGCGAGCTTTCTTCCAAGGTTTTGACTTTGGGATTGAAAACGATTCGTTAGAAGCACTCGGTATTGAGAAAAATGGTGAGATACCTGAAGGCTATTTTAAAGAATTTCAGGTAATTAAGTTGATTGATGCATATCGATCTCGTGGCCACTTGTTTACAAAAACAAACCCTGTACGCGAGAGAAGAAAATATACTCCTAAACTTGATATTGAGAATTTTGGATTGTCACAAGACGATTTGCAAACTTCTTTTAAAGCAGGAGAAATACTAGGTATTGGCGAATCAACGCTTGAAGAAATTCTAAAACACCTAAATAAGATCTATTGCGATTCTATTGGTATTGAATATATGTATATTCGGAAGCCTGAAGAAATTCAGTGGATTCAAGATAAGCTGAATGTTAATGAAAATCAGCCAAAATTTTCAGCAGACAAAAAGAAACATATTCTTAAAAAATTAAATGAAGCCGTCGCTTTTGAAAGCTTTTTGCACACTAAATATGTGGGGCAAAAACGGTTTTCATTGGAAGGTGGAGAAAGTTTAATCCCTGGTTTGGATGCTTTAATTGAAAGTGCTGCCGAAAAAGGTGTTGAAGAGTTTGTTATGGGAATGGCCCACCGAGGTCGTTTAAGTACTTTGACCAACATTTTTGGTAAAAGCGCTAAAGACATTTTTAGTGAATTTGACGGGAAAGATTACGAACAAGTTATTTTTGATGGTGATGTAAAATATCACTTAGGTTGGACTTCAAAGCGGAAAACCGATAGCGGAAAAGAAATTAACCTTAATATAGCACCAAACCCTTCGCATCTTGAAACGGTTGGCGCTGTAGTGCAGGGTATTGCGCGTGCAAAACAAGATGATCACCACTTAGAGCATCCTGAAAAAGTACTACCTATTGTAGTGCACGGAGATGCTGCTATTGCGGGACAAGGTATTGTGTACGAAATTGTGCAAATGGCGCAATTAGATGGCTACAAAACACAAGGAACCATTCATATTGTAGTAAATAACCAAGTTGGTTTTACCACGAATTATTTAGCGGGTCGTTCTTCAACCTATTGTACCGATGTAGCTAAAGTAACGCTTTCACCAGTGCTTCACGTAAATGCAGATGATGTAGAAGCTGTGGTGCATGCGATGCTTTTTGCGTTAGAATTTAGAATGCATTTTAAACATGATGTTTTTATAGACTTACTAGGATATAGAAAATATGGACATAATGAAGGTGATGAGCCTAAGTTTACACAGCCAAAATTGTATAAAGCAATATCAAAACACGAAAATCCTCGTGACCTTTATTCTGAAAAGCTAATTAAAGAAGGTGTAATAGATAAAGAGTACACTAAAAAATTAGAAAAAGAATACAAAAACAAATTAGAAGAAAACCTTGAAGATTCTCGTAAAGAAGAGAAAACGGAAATCAGTGCCATTATGCAAGAAGAATGGGAAGGTTTTAATTATGCCGAAGAGGACAAGATGATGGAAGACGTAGATACTACGTTCGATCTTGATAAAATGACAGAAATAGCCGAAGTAATCACGAAACTTCCAGAAGATAAAAAATTCCTTCGTAAAGTAACTAAGCTGATTAAAGCAAGAAATAAAATGTACTTTGAAGACAACAAGCTAGATTGGGCTATGGGTGAGTTGTTAGCTTACGGTACGTTATTAGCAGAAGGACATGATGTTCGTATAACTGGGCAAGATGTAGAAAGAGGTACTTTTTCACATAGACATGCTGTAATTAAAGCTGAGGAAAACGAAGAAGAAGTTGTATTGTTAAATGAGTTGAGTGAAGAACAGGCTCATTTCTATATTTACAATTCATTACTCTCGGAGTATGCGGTAGTAGGTTTCGATTATGGTTATGCAATGGCAAGCCCTATTACATTGTGTATTTGGGAGGCACAATTTGGTGATTTTAGTAATGGAGCCCAGATAATGATCGATCAATACATTTCGGCTGCAGAAGACAAATGGAAGCTGCAAAACGGATTGGTAATGTTGTTGCCGCACGGTTATGAAGGGCAAGGAGCAGAGCACTCGTCAGCAAGAATGGAACGCTACCTTCAATTATGTGCAAAAGATAACATGTTTGTGGCAGATTGTACCACGCCGGCAAACTTTTACCATTTACTTAGAAGACAAATAAAAGTTGATTACCGTAAACCATTAATTGTATTTACACCAAAAAGTTTGTTGCGTCATTCAAAAGTAGTTTCAACTAAAGAAGAATTAGCGAATGGAACTTTCCAAATGGTTATTGACGATGCAGATGCAAAAGTTTCAAAAGTAAAGACGCTCGTGTTCTTAACGGGTAAATTTTATTACGATCTTTTAGAGGTAAAAGAAGAAGAGAAGCGTGATGATGTTGCGTTGGTTAGAGTAGAACAGTTGTTTCCACTGCCAACTGAACAGATGAAGAAGTTAATGAAAAAATATAAAAACGCTAAAGATGTAGTTTGGGCACAAGAAGAACCTAAAAATATGGGTGCTTACTCACATATATTAATGCATTTTGAGGAAGCACGTAACTTTAGAGTGTGTAGTCGAAAAATGTATGCGGCCCCTGCATCAGGAAGCAGTGTGCGTTCTAAACAACGTCACCAAAAAGTAATTGAGAGCGTTTTTGATACTAACGAAAAATAATACTATTATATAATATCCGTAACAGGTAAATTAAATTACTATGGCATTAGAAATGAAAGTTCCCTCACCGGGAGAATCCATAACCGAAGTAGAAATAGCACAATGGTTAGTTGAGGATGGCGACTATGTAGAAAAAGATCAAGCCATTGCAGAAATTGACAGTGATAAAGCAACCTTAGAATTACCTGCTGAAGCAAGCGGTATTATTACCCGTAAAGCAGAAGAGGGCGATGCTGTAGCTGTGGGAGAGGTGGTTTGTTTAATCGATACTGAAGCTGAAAAGCCAAGTGGCTCAGATGATGATTCTGATGATGATTCTGATGATGAAAAAAAATCAGAAGATAAAGACAACGATAAACCTGAAGCAAAAACAGAAAAACCATCTAAGCCTTCTACACAATCGCAAGAGCAGGATAAAAAAACATATGCTACCGGAACACCATCTCCTTCTGCTAAGAAGATTATGGACGAAAAAGGAGTGGATGCCAAAAATGTTAAAGGCTCTGGACGTGATGGACGTATAACAAAAGACGATGCAGTGAAAGCGAATCCATCGATGGGATCCCCTGGAACTGGTAGCAGAGGCACGGAACGTAAAAAGCTTTCAATGCTTAGACGTAAAGTTGCAGAGCGCTTAGTTTCAGCAAAAAATGAAACAGCTATGCTTACTACCTTTAACGAGGTGGATATGAGTCCTATTTTTGAGTTACGTAAAAAGTATAAAGAAAACTTTAAAAAGAAGCATGGTGTAAGTCTTGGCTTTATGTCATTCTTCACGTTAGCCGTTGTTAGAGCATTAGACATGTACCCAGATGTTAACTCTATGATTGATGGTGATTATCAAATAAAATATGACAACAAAGACATTTCAATAGCGGTTTCTGGTCCTAAAGGATTGATGGTTCCAGTTATTAGAAATGCAGAAAATTTAAGCTTTAGAGGTGTTGAGGACGAAGTAAAACGATTGGCACTTAGAGCTCGTGATGGAAAAATCACGGTTGATGAGATGACAGGCGGTACTTTTACCATCTCCAATGGAGGTGTTTTTGGAAGTATGCTTTCAACTCCAATTATTAACCCTCCACAATCTGCTATTTTGGGAATGCATAATATTGTTGAGCGTCCAATTGCCAGAGATGGAGCTATAGCCATTGCGCCAATTATGTACGTTGCACTATCCTATGACCATAGAATAATCGACGGAAAAGAATCTGTTGGGTTTTTGGTTGCTATTAAAGAAGCTTTAGAAAGTCCTGAAGAACTTTTAATGGACAACGATGTTAAAAAAGCTTTAGAACTTTAAAAAATATCAATTACTATAAACTAAAAACACCCGGCAAAAGCTGGGTGTTTTTTATTTAATTAGTTAGTTGAAATATTAACATAAAAATTAAGAAACAAAATAATTAACAATATTCAGTAATACAATAGAAATTACAATGACAACTAAAAGGGTAAAAACCCTTTTCTTATTTTTTTCATTTTTCTTGTCGTCATCTTTAAACACCATGTTAATATTCAGTAAGTAAATGTCAGAAAATAAATACAATTATAAAATACGTGTAAACACGTAATTATCCTATAAATGATGTTTTTACAGCATTTTATCGTGATTTTCCTTGGCCCAAATAAGCAAGCTGTTTGTTTTAGGCTCTAAATCTAATTTAGATATTATATTACTTCTATGTTTTTCAACAGTTCGGTGCGAGATAAAAAGCAGAGAAGCTATTTCTTTATTGGTTTTATCGTTTGCAATTAATTTTAATATCTTTTTTTCAGAAGGGGTTAATGCATTTAAGGCACTATCAGAAAAAAGAATTTCATCAAGTAGTTCCTTTATCTTTGGGCTGAAATACTTATCGCCTCTTGTAACGGTATTAATACAATTTTCAATTTCTTCTAATGCAAATTCTTTTAAAACATAACCAAATATGTTTAACTCTTGGGCTTTAAGATAAAGCTCTTTCTCTTTATGCAGTGTTATGAGTACAATTTTAGTGGCGATTAAATTCTCCTTGCATTTTCTGGCTATTTCAATTCCAGACATATAAGGCATTTGTATATCTAGAATGGCAATGCTAGGTTTTTCTTTGGCAATTATATTGTAGGCATCCCTTCCATTATGCGCACTACCAATAATGTTATATTCTTTTTCTAGTAAAAAATCATTTAACCCTTTCAATAAAAGGGGATGATCATCTGCTGTTATGATGGTTTGTGTGTTCATGATACCGGAAATTGAAAAATGATTATAGTACCATTATTTTTTATTGATTTCACCTTCATTTGTCCATTTAAAAATCGGGTTCGTTCCAAAAGTGTTTTTAAGCCTAGGGATTTTATATTTTGGTACTTTTCAGTAAAATCAAAACCTACACCATTGTCCTTAACTGAAATAACGATGTTTCCGGTGAGTTTTTTTATGGTTACTCTACTGGCTTCAGCTTTGGCGTGCTTTAAAATATTATTGAGTGCTTCTTGCACAATCCTATAGATATTCACCTCTTGCTCTTTGGTGAACAAGTTATCAATATTATCTATTTCAGAAGAAATAAAAAGCGTTGTATTTTCATCTATTTGTGTTAATGTGTATTCTATTGCTTTGGTTATCCCCATTTCCTGAAGCTGAAACGGATGAAGGTCTCTTGATATAGACCGAACTTCGTCAATTGCATCATCAACCATTTTTTTGGTGTCATTGTCGCCGTTGGCCACAATTTTATTTTTAATGAGTAGTAATCTTTGTCCAAGTCCATCGTGAAGGTCTTTAGAGATACGCTTTCGTTCTAGTTCTTGTGATACCAAAAGTTTTTGACTAAATTTTTCTTGTACTTCTTTA
The DNA here is from genome assembly GCF_003413745.1 of Marixanthomonas ophiurae. Classification (NCBI taxonomy): domain Bacteria; kingdom Pseudomonadati; phylum Bacteroidota; class Flavobacteriia; order Flavobacteriales; family Flavobacteriaceae; genus Marixanthomonas; species Marixanthomonas ophiurae. Next base: position 1,227,266 of record NZ_QVID01000001.1, read on the forward strand.
TTACTTTTAAGGTAGCGTTGGTTACGATATAGTAGTATAAGGCCAAATAGAAGTACGACCGCTAAACTTGAAAAGAACACAATCTTCTTGAAGTTTTCATTGTCTTTTTCCAATAATTGAATGTTAGTGTTTTTTTCAACTAGCTTTTTTTCTTTTTTTTCGGTTTCGTACAAGGTTTGATAATAGGCTAGAAATTGTGCTGTACCTTTATTGTATAAAGAATCCCGTAAGTTTAAGTAAGCATTTTTATTTTCAAGACTTTTTTTAAATTTTCCCGTTTCAGAATAAATATTAGAGAGTAATAAGTGGGAATACATAATATCATCCTCATGGCCAACCGCCTTTGCAAATAACAATTGATCTTCGGCAAATTGCAATGCTTCATTATCGAGGCCCATAGCATGATAATATTTAGCCTTGGCACCATTGTAACTTATTTTAGCTAAGCGATCTTGTTTTGCCTTGCCAATCCATTGATCTAGTATTTTTATATACTCTTTTGCTTTAAATAATTGATTGTTGCTTATGTAATATTCGGCAAGTTTAGCATTAACGTCTATGCGGTTAATGTAATCTTCTTGCGTATTGTCGGTGATAGTAAGTAACGAATCTGCTTTTAAAAGATATGCAAGTTCTAATTCTTTGTTCCCAGTTTTTTGATAATCAATAGCTTGATTGTAATACTCGGTTATTATGTATTTTTTGTTTTCCAACCCTTTAAGGGTTTCAATAAGATCTTTACGTTCTTTTTCAGCCTTATCATAAAAACCGTTCATGCTGAACATGGTAATGATACCTTGTCTAGCATGTAACATATACTCATACTCTTTTCTCTTTTCGTAAAAGCGATATGCTTTTTCATAATAATCACTCGCGGCTACAAATTTCCCGATGTTCGAATACGCTTGCCCACTAAACAAGTAGGCATCTGCAATATATATGGAATCTTTTGTAGAAAAATTATTTATTGCCTTTGCATAGTCTTCTATAGATTCTTTTACGTTAAGCTTAAGATTTGCTTTTCCTCTTTTAAGGTAGAGTCCACCTAATAAAAAGCTGTCTTTTATTTTATACTTATGAGCCAGAACCCCATCGATTATCATTATGGCTCGTCGGGGTTCATTTTTATAGTCTGAAAGAATCAACTGTAAATTCATGGCCTTTTTGGCGGCTAATGATATGCTGTCTATTTCTTTAGCCAACTCAATATATTGACCACTATATTTAACAAAGGTGTCATTATCAACACTATAGCTTTTTGAGAGAACAGAGTCGATAGCCGCTAGCTTGGAGAGCGTGTCAGTGGCAATACGGGCTTTTCTTTTATAAAAAGATATATCTTGCCCACTACCCATAAAAGGGTATACTAATAATAGGCTAAATACTACCAAAAACTTTTTTTGCATTGTTACCTATAAGTTAGGGGGGAGTATCTAAAATTACTAAAAAATATTCAGTGATAGGATACTTATAGGAAACTTATTTTAAATACACACAGTTTCTTCCATAATCAATAACAGCGCGGAATTGCTTTAAAAAATCGGCTCCGATAATTCCGTTTACAGAATCTTCTTCCGCTTGTTGTAGTGCTTGATTTACATGTGAGAGATCAAAAACCACAAAATCCATAGAATTTGAACTCCAATTTCCTATAGCAATTTTGTTTTTTCGAGTAATTTTCGTTTCCATATTGATAGCTCCGGCACCAGCAGCTTTTATTTCACTGTCTTCACTTTCCATCATAAAATAATTGATTTCATCAAAACCAATACAACTTGTTGAAGCCCCTGTGTCTAAAATAAATAAACCTTGAACTCCATTTATTGTGGCAGTTAATTCATAATGTCCTGTTGCCAATTTTTTTAACGGTATTCTATAAAATTTTTTCCCTTCAAGGAATGTACGTAATTGCATCTCTTGTTTTTTGTAAAGATAGCCAACAAATTTAAGTAGCTTTGTTGTTATGTTAACAGATACACACACACATTTATATAGTGATGCTTTTAATGAAGATAGAAAGCAGATGATGCAGCGGGCTATCGATGCTGGAGTAGAACGTTTTTTTATTCCTGCAATAGATTCGGGGCATACAGAAGAAATGTACGAGTTGGAAAAAAACTATCCTGATCAGGTTTTCTTAATGATGGGGTTGCACCCAACTTCGGTTAAAGAGAACTATGAAGAAGAACTTGCCCACATAGAAAAACAGTTTAAAAAACGTAGCTTTTATGCGGTAGGTGAAATTGGGATTGACCTATATTGGGATACTTCAACCTTGGCTATTCAACAAGATGCATTTAAAAGACAAATACAATTAGCTAAAAAGTACAAATTGCCTATTGTAATTCATTGTAGAGATGCATTTGATGAAGTGTTTGAGGTTTTGGAAAGTGAAAAGGGTGATGGCCTCTTTGGGATTTTTCATTGCTTTACCGGTACAAAAGAGCAAGCAGAGCAAGCCTTGTCTTATAATATGAAATTAGGCATTGGCGGTGTAGTAACCTTTAAAAATGGTAAAATCGATCAATTTCTGAATCAAATTGATTTAAAACATATCGTTTTAGAAACCGATTCACCTTATTTATCTCCAACACCGTATCGTGGTAAACGAAATGAAAGCAGTTACTTAAAGTTGATTTGTAAGAAAGTGGCGCAATTATATACTATTTCAGAAGAAGAAGTAGCTAGAGTGACCACTCAAAATTCAAAAGAAGTATTCAGTAAATAATATAACAGCATGCATAAAAAACCCAACATACTTTTAATATATACTGGAGGTACCATAGGTATGATTAAAGATTTTGAAACCGGAGCACTTCGTAATTTCAATTTTGACGATCTGTTAAAGCACATTCCAGAATTAAAGTTGTTGGACTGCGAAATAAGCACTCGAAGTTTTGAAGAGCCCATCGACAGCTCTAATATGAGCGCTAAATATTGGACGATGATAGCGGGTATTATTGAAGAAAATTATGCAGACTTTGATGGGTTTGTGGTATTGCACGGAAGCGATACCATGTCTTACACTGCTTCGGCTTTAAGTTTTATGTTGGAAAACTTAGCAAAACCAGTCGTGTTTACAGGATCGCAGTTACCTATTGGTGATTTACGCACCGATGCGAAAGAAAATTTAATTACCTCTATACAAATAGCAGCACTACAAGAAAAGGGGAGGCCTAAAATATCTGAAGTATGTCTGTATTTTGAATATAAATTGTACCGGGCGAACCGTACCACAAAAATAAATGCAGAACATTTTGAAGCATTTGCTTCCTTAAATTATCCGCCATTGGTTGAGAGCGGTGTTCATCTTTTTATCAACCACGAAGCACTTTATAAACCCAACCGAAGAAAAAAACTGAAGGTGCACAAGCGGATGGAATCTAATATTGTGTTGCTGAAAATGTTTCCCGGAATCGATATTGCTACCGTAGAACACATTTTTGCATATCCCGAGATAAAAGGGTTAGTGATTGAAACCTACGGAAGTGGAAACACAACAAATGAAGAATGGTTTTTAAAAGCTCTAAAAAAAATAACCACAAAGGGAATTCCAGTAATTAATGTAACTCAATGTTCAGGTGGAAGTGTAGTAATGGGGCTTTACGAAACTAGCACAGCCCTAAAAAAAATGGGGGTTATTTCAGGTAAAGACATAACAACTGAAGCCGCCTTGGCAAAATTAATGTACCTTTTAGGGCAAAAAATATCACCTAATAGCTTTAAAACCATATTTGAAACATCTTTAAGAGGAGAGATGATGTAAATTTCCTTGTGAAATGTTTTATCAACCAACATTTTTTTTGTTATTTGGCACTCCGTTTATAAAATGCCTTTACCTCAGTATTAAAATAAGATTCTTTATTTGATAGAATAAGGTTTTTTGCTTTGTTTGGGGTTAGTAAGAAAAAAATTTAGAGAGGTGGCCGAGTGGTCGAAGGCGCACGCCTGGAAAGTGTGTATACGCCAAAAGCGTATCGAGGGTTCGAATCCCTTCCTCTCTGCTAAGAAAATTAACAATTACCGTTAAAATATAACAAAAGGGTTGATTTTGTATAAGTTCTTGTTATTTTCGTTTTTCAGGGCATAATCACATTAACTAAATTAATGTGATTTACACACGAAACAAAGCATTTTGAAGCTATATAATAGCTTATTAAACTTAAAAAAAAGCCTTAACTAAATAAATTTAGGGTAATAAAAATCAATAAGTCTTGAAATACAGTTGTTTATTGGTAATACACAAATTTATTATTGTATATTAATTAATTATTTTTATATCTTTAAACCTTTAACTAAAAACAAACTTTAAGTCGATAGCAATGAAAAAATTATTTTCTATTATGGCAATTGCCGCAATGGTCTTTGCGGGAACATGTAACGTAAACGCAGCAACTGCTCAAACAGTACAGAGCAATGCCCAAACATTAACAACCGCAGCTACAGTGACCTTTGTACAAGACGAGGAAGCAGCAGCCGAGGCAGATGAGCCACAAGGATGGCATCAAGAATTAAAACAACGTTTTATAGAAGGTGGTCCTGCTTTTATGGGGATTGTACTTTTATGTCTTATCCTTGGTCTAGCAATTGCGATTGAAAGAATTATTTATTTAAACCTTTCAACTACCAATACACAGAAATTAGCTGCAAATGTAGAAGATGCGCTAAATAGTGGAGGTATTGAAGCGGCTAAAGAAGTGTGTAGAAACACTAAAGGGCCAGTAGCTTCTATTTACTACCAAGGTCTTGATCGTGCAGACGAGGGTGTTGACGCCGCTGAAAAAGCTGTAGTAGCTTATGGAGGTGTACAAATGGGACAATTAGAGAAAAACGTTTCTTGGGTGTCCTTATTTATCGCTCTTGCTCCTATGCTTGGTTTTATGGGTACCGTAATAGGTATGATTAAAGCCTTTGATAAAATTCAGGCTGCAGGTGATATGAACCCTTCTCTTGTTGCTGGTGGTATTAAAGTAGCACTTTTAACAACAGTATTCGGTTTGATCGTTGCGATTATACTTCAAATTTTCTATAACTATATTATCGCTAAAATTGATAGTATCGTAAACAGTATGGAAGATGCTTCTATCACATTAATTGATATGTTGGTAGATTACAAAAACAGAAAATAAAAACATAAAACCACCATAATAATGGCTTTACATAAAATTTTAAAAATTGTAGCAGTAATCCTTAGCTTGGCTGGCATTATTTTCCTTGGTTTAATTATTTCAAAAGGAGACGATGTTGTTAAAGCAACAGGTGAAGGTGTTGATGGATACTTGTATGTAGCATACATTACATTTGCCATTGTGCTTTTATTTGTAACAGTATTTGTATTAAAAGGGATTTTTGCTGGAAATATAAAACGAACGCTCTTATCTATTCTTGGCTTTCTTGTTATTGTAGCTATTGGCTTTGTACTCGCAAATGGAGTAGAAACACCAATGCAAGATGGCGAAATGCTTTCTGAAAGTGGTTCTCGATGGGTAGGTACAGGTTTGTATGTATTTTACATCTTAGCGGTATTAGCAATAGGTGCAATGGTATTCAGCGGAATTAAAAAAATGACAACAAGATAATATGGCAAGAAGAGCAACACCCGAGGTTAACGCAGGGTCTATGGCAGACATCGCATTCCTGCTCCTTATATTTTTCTTGGTAACAACTACCATTGAAAAAGATAAGGGTATTGCGAGACAATTGCCCCCTGACGAAGAGATAGAAGATCCACCAATAATCAAGCAAAAAAACTTGTTTATTGTTAGTGTGAACAAAGACGATCAATTATTGGTTGAAGATGAATTGATGAAAGTAGGAGATTTACGCGAAGCTGCAATACAGTTTTTAGACAATGGAGGTGCTCCAAACGGAAGCCCCGAATATTGTAATTACTGTAAAGGAGCAAGAGATCCGAAATCATCAGATAATCCTGAAAAGGCAGTTATATCGGTGCAAAATGACCGTTTAACCTCCTACAGTATGTATATAACCGTTCAAAATGAATTGGTTGCAGCATACAACTTCCTACGGAACAGGGAATCACAACGATTATTTGGTTGGAAATTTACAGAGGTGAAACAGTCTATAGATGAAGGTAGCTTTAATGGAAATGAGGATGATGCTCAAGAAAAATTAGAGCGAATTCAAAAACTATTCCCTCTTAAATTATCAGAAGCTGAACCTAAGAAGAGCGGACAATAAATAAAAAGGTATTATGTCAAAATTTAAAAAGAAAAAAGGCGGCGAAATCCCAGCAGTTAATACAGCATCCTTACCCGATATTGTATTCATGCTATTATTCTTCTTTATGGTTGTAACCGTATTAAGGGATAATAACCTGTTGGTGCAAAATACGCTTCCTAAAGCAGATCAGTTAGAAAAGTTGAAAAAAGACCGCTCTGTATATATTTATGCAGGGAAACCAAGCTCTCGATATAAAGACAAGTATGGTACTGAAGGTAAAATTCAAATTGGAGATAAATTTACAGACATCTCTAATGTAAAATTTGCCTTAACAGAAGCCAGAGAGGCATTACGTCCTGAGTTACAAGATAAAGTAATGGTGGCACTTAAAGTAGATGAAGAAACCAATACCGGACTTGTTACAGATATTAAACAACAATTAAGGGACTTGAATATGTTAAAAATTATTTACATAACAGCTCCTGGAAACCCTGTTAATCAATAAACAGAAAACATAATAATAAATAAAAAAAAGCCTTGTTCTACAATAGATCAAGGTTTTTTTTATTTCAATATTTTAAAAATACACCTATCTTTAACGTATGTTGAATAGCTTTAAAATAGTATTTTTTTTAATTGGATTAGTATATGCTTTTCCCAGTTTTTCGCAGGAAAAAGAAAATGATACCACATTAGATACAAAATATAGGGAAGATCAATTTTACATCGGGCTTAACTATAATATAATCTCCAGTGTGCCCAACGGTGTTAACTCCAGAGGTCTTTCAGGAGGTATTCAATTAGGTTATTTTAGAGATATGCCCATTAATAAAAGACGAAATATAGCCATAGCAATTGGCGCGGGATTGGCTTTCGATCAGTTTGGGCAAAACCTATTTATTGGAGAGGAAGCTAATGAAACCACAATTTTTAGAGTACTTGATGATGAAGTGAGCTTTGATCAAAACCGTTTTACGATGGCTGCTTTAGAAATTCCTATACAATTTAGATGGCGCACATCAACCGCAGAGACTTATAAGTTTTGGCGTATTTATGCCGGAATGAAAGTAGGATATACCTATTGGTACAAAGCTACTTTTAAACAATCTAATAATAAAGTAGTACAAACCGACATACCAGAGTTTGATAATGTTCGTCTTTCAGCAAACCTAAGCTTTGGATATAATACCTTTAACTTTTATGCTTCTTATAGTATAAATCCATTTTTTAAAGACGCAACTACAAGTGATGGTGAAACTGTAGATTTTAAAGCTATTAAATTAGGGTTGATATTCTATATTTTATAACCAAAAGTTCACCACAATTAGCTGCGGAATCAGGCCTATAAAGAAACCGATAATAAGCTCTAAATACGAGTGTGATTTAGTATGTAACCTTGACGAAGCAACCCACCCGTTAAAAAAGAAGAAAGCACTTATCCACGGCAATACATTTATTTTAAAATGAATACTTAACACAATTAAGAACATAGTAATGCCCGCAATTCCTATTTGGTGGAGGCTTACCTTAACTTTTAAAATAACCATTAACAATGCTGCGATAGCAGAAAATAGAATTCCGACAAAAAAGTAGTATAGTTCGGGGCTATCATAAGCATCAAATACTAGTTTAATAATCAGTAATAATAATACACACTGAATCATTAAGGGTATTTTACGTTCTTTAGTAGTTTCTAAATGAATAGAGTTGATGACCCCAAGGTTTTTCAGAAGAAAAAAAGTTATAATGGGGATAAGCAGCGTGACAATGGCTACGGCAAATAACTTTGCTCGCATTAAATCCATTTCAACGTAGCGTGGTGTAAAAACAAAATAAAGTATAGTGCCCAAGGTAGGCATTAACAGAGGGTGCAGTAAATAAGCTCCAAGACGTAAAAACCGATCCATTAAATTTCTTTTCGAAGGCGTGCCACGGGAATATCCAACTGTTCCCTATATTTTGCTATTGTACGGCGTGCAATAGGGTACCCTTTATCTTTGAGTACATTTGCTAATTTATCGTCCGTTAGGGGTTTTTTCTTGTCTTCTTCTTGTACGGTGATCTCGAGAATCTTTTTTATTTCTCGTGTTGAAACATCTTCCCCTTGATCATTTTTCATCGATTCACTGAAAAATTCTTTTATCAGAAACGTACCATAAGGCGTATCTACATACTTACTGTTGGCCACCCGTGAAACAGTTGAAACATCCATATCTATTTCATCGGCGATATCTTTTAAAATCATCGGCCTTAATTTACGTTCGTCACCGCTTAAAAAATACTCTTTTTGATAGTTCATAATACTGCTCATAGTGACAAAAAGGGTTTGTTGTCTCTGTTTAATGGCTTCGATGAACCATTTTGCAGCATCCAACTTTTGTTTAATAAACATCACAGCATCTTTCTGCTTTTTCGATTTTTCCTTCGATTCCTTATACCCTTTAAGCATATTGGTATAATCACGCGATACGTGGAGTTCAGGTGCATTTCGGCCGTTTAGAGTGAGTTCTAGTTCGCTATCGCGTATTTTTATGGTAAAATCGGGTATTACGTGCTCAACAATTCGGGTATTGCCCGAATAACTTCCTCCTGGTTTAGGGTTTAAGGTTTCAATTTCGTGAATTGCATTGCGTAATTGGTCTTCAGAAATATCAAATTTTTGAAGTATTTTCTTGTAATGTTTTTTTGTAAACTGGTCAAATGCTTCATCTAAAATAGAAATCGCTAAAGCGACAGATTCAGTTTCTTCTCTTCTTTTTAATTGTATCAATAAACACTCCTGAAGGCTTCGGGCTGCAACCCCGGCAGGATCTAAACCTTGTACTACGTTTAGGATTTTTTCTACTTTTTCTTCGCTGGTGTATACGTTTTGGGTAAAAGCCAAATCATCTACTATATCCAATACTTCACGGCGTATGTAACCACTTTCATCTACACTACCAACTAAAAATTTGGCAATTTCCATTTCCTCATCATCAAGACGATAGGTGTTTAATTGCTGTAATAAATGCTGATTAAACGATTTTCCAGATGCGTATGGTACTTGCTTGTCCTCATCATCTGCGCTGTAATTGTTAGATGATAATTTATAACTAGGTACTTCGTCATCACTTAAATAATCGTCAACATTTATTTCGGCTTCAATTACTTCGGTGCCTTCGTCTTCATAGTCATCTTCATAAGAATCTGAAAATTCATCTTCATATTCATTGAGTTCTTCCTTGCCACCTTCTAAGGCAGGATTCTCTTCCATTTCCTCCGAAATTCGTTGTTCAAAAGCTTGCGTAGGCAATTGTATCAACTTCATCAACTGGATTTGTTGAGGCGATAGCTTTTGCGATAGTTTAAAATTAAGTTGTTGCTTTAACATAGATTATAACTTACTTATAAAGTTAAAAAAATCCAGCTACAAAAATAATATTGTAGCTGGATTTAATAAACTATTGGGAAATTTTGACGAATATGCAGAAAGTTTAAAATTCTGCATTACCTGGTGTGCGTGGATAAGGTATTACATCACGAATGTTGCCCATACCAGTAACAAACTGTACCATGCGTTCAAAACCAAGACCAAAGCCACTGTGCACACAGGTGCCAAATTTACGGAGCTCTAAATACCACCAAAGTTCTTTTTCTTCGATGCCCATGGCTTCCATTTTTTCTTTTAAAACATCATAACGTTCCTCTCGTTGCGAACCGCCAACAATCTCACCTATTCCTGGGAAGAGAACATCCATAGCCCGAACGGTTTTACCATCGTCGTTTAATCGCATATAGAAGGCTTTAATTTTTGCTGGGTAATCAAATAATATTACGGGACATTTAAAATGTTTCTCTACTAAAAAGCGCTCGTGCTCGCTTTGCAGATCGGCACCCCATTCGTCGATTATATACTTAAATTTTTTCTTTTTGTTGGGTTTGGAGTTTCTAAGGATTTCAATAGCTTCAGTATAGGTAACACGTTTAAAGTTATTTTCCAATACAAACTTCATTTTTTCCCGAAGTGCCATATCGCTACGTTCTGCTTGAGGTTTGCTTTTTTCAATCTGTAGCAAACGGTTTTCCAGAAATTCAAGGTCGTCCGCACAGTTTTCCAATGCGTAGTTGATGATATATTTAATAAAATCTTCAGCTAGATCCATGTTTCCGTCTAGATCGCAAAAGGCCATTTCGGGTTCGATCATCCAGAACTCTGCTAAGTGGCGAGAGGTGTTAGAGTTTTCTGCTCTAAAGGTTGGGCCAAACGTGTATATTTTGCCCAATCCCATAGCATACGTTTCACCTTCCAATTGACCACTTACAGTTAAGTTTGTCTCTTTTCCGAAGAAATCTTTTTTATAGTCAATATTTCCTTCTTCATCTAAAGGTGGATTTTTAGGATCCAAGTTACTCACACGGAACATTTCGCCGGCACCTTCTGCATCACTACCAGTTATGATAGGAGAATGCATATAATTAAATCCGTTTTTCTGAAAATATTCATGGACCGCAAAAGCCAATTTAGATCTAGTGCGCATAACCGCTCCAAAGGTATTGGTACGAACGCGTAAATGGGCTTGCTCTCTTAATGTTTCTAGTGAATGACGTTTGGGAGAAAGTATGGTTAGTTTTACATCTTCAGGGTCTGCTTCACCTAAAATAGTAACTTTTGAAACCTGAACTTCTACAGTTTGTCCTTTTCCTTGGCTCTCCACCAAAATACCATTTATTTCTATAGCTGCACCAACATTGATTTTCTTTAATGTTTCTTCTTCAAAATTTTCAAAATCAACAACACATTGTAGGTTTTTAATGGTAGAACCATCATTTAATGCAATAAATCGATTGCTTCTAAAAGCACGTACCCAGCCCTTCACGGTTATTTCGTGTAAGGAAGGCTCTGTTTTTAATAGTTCTATAATTTCTGTATGCTGCATGATGCTTATTTTTTTCGAATGGTAAAGATACTTTTTCTATTAATTTCAGAAAAATATAATCTGAAACAGCGAATGTCTTTACTCTTTGTTTTTATTAGAATAAGGTGTGTCTTCTTCATCTTCATCGTCTGTCAAAATTTTCAATGAAGGCTTTTTAAAGGTTTTTTTATTGGCAATTTCTTTTTCAAGAGATAATAGTAATGCTGGCAGTAACAACAAATTAGCTAGCATCGCAAATACTAAAGTTATAGATACTAGTGCTCCTAGAGCAACTGTACCCCCAAAACTGGAAATGGTAAATACCGAAAAACCGAAAAAGAGCACAATGGAGGTGTAGAACATACTTACTCCAGTTTCACGCAAAGCTGCGTAGACGGATTTTTTAATCTTCCAATTATTGGCAATAAGCTCTTGCCTATACTTTGCCAAAAAGTGAATGGTATCGTCAACCGAAATACCAAAGGCAATACTGAAAACCAAAATGGTGGAAGGTTTAATGGGCACGCCTAAAAAGCCCATAAGTCCAGCGGTAATTATCAATGGAAGCAAATTGGGCAATAATGAAACCAATATCATTTTGAAACTACGGAACATCCACGCCATAAATATGGCGATTAATAAGATGGCGAGTGATAGCGAAATAATTAAATTATGTACTAGGTATTTAGTTCCTTTTTGGAACACTAAAGCTTTTCCTGTAAGCGTAACATTATAGCGTTCTGGAGGAAAAATTTTATCTATTTTAGCTTTTAAATCTTCTTCAATCCTTTCGTAACGCTCTGTTTCGGTATCTTTAATAAAGGTGGTAATACGGGCAAATTGACCGGTGCTATCCACATAGCTTTCCAATAAATTGGTTTTGCCTGCACTGCTTTTAGCTTGCGAAAGAATGAACGTCCGTTCTTGACTATTTGGTAATTGATAATATTCAGGATTGTTATTGTAGTATGCCTGTTTGGAGTATTTAACCAACTCAACAACAGAAAGTGGTTTAGAAAATTCAGGAACTTCTTCAATATATTCCTGCAATTCATCCATTCGTTTTAAGGTAGCGAGTTTCATCACCCCTTTTTTACGTTTGGTATCGACCAATATTTCCAAAGGCATGATGCCCTCATATTCTTTTTCAAAGAAACGAATGTCCTTAAAAAATTCAGCATTTTTAGGCATATCTTCAATGAGACTACCTGAAATTTTAATCGTATAAATACCAATAATACTCACACAGAGCGTTATAATAGAAATAATGAAAATTGCAATACGGTGCTCTTTTACCATACGCTCCATCCAGTTTACAAACGTAGTGATCCACCCTTTGTTCAAGTGCTTTAAATGTTTGTACTTAGGGATGGCCATATAGCTGTACACTATAGGAATAATGAACAAACTGAGTAAGAAAATAACGATGATGTTGATAGATGCTACAATACCAAACTCACTGAGCAGTTTGCTATTGGTCAATATAAAAGTGGCAAAGCCCGAAGCGGTCGTTACATTAGTCATTAATGTAGCGTTTCCTACTTTACTTATAACACGTTGTAGCGATTTTGCTTGATTTCCATGCTGCTTAATTTCCTGTTGGTATTTATTAATAAGAAATATACAGTTGGGTATTCCAATTACAATTATAAGCGGTGGAATTAAAGCGGTAAGCACCGTGATTTCATAATGAAGCAACCCCAAAATACCAAAAGACCACATGACACCAATGATAACTGTGGCCATGGAGATGAGTGTGGCACGAATAGAACGGAAGAAAAAGAAAAATATCAATGAGGTGACTAAAAGCGCCGCACCAATGAACATTCCGATTTCATCAATTATATTTAGTGAGTTTAGGGTACGTATGTAAGGCATACCCGAGGTATGGACATTAATTCCCGTTTCTTTTTCAAATTCTTCAATGCTCGGTATTAGGTCATCAACAATAAAATCTTTCCGTTCCGCAGTGTTTACAATCCCTTTTTTTAAATAAACAGCCGTTCTAACAGATTTTTTATTAGGACTATATACCAGTCCATTGTAAAAAGGAAGGTTGTTGAAAAGATCTTGTTTGTATTTCTGAAGTTTTTCTGAAGTAGTGATAGAATCTTCAATAAAAGGTACTAATTGAAATCCAACAGTATCTTTTTTTCGTTCTAGTTTTTGAAGATCCCCAATGGACAATGTAAGGTCTACTTCATCATATCCCCCTATTTTTTTTGAAAGCTGTGTCCAAGCATTAAAATGGGAAGGAGTAAAAAGGCTAGAATCTTTTATACCTAAGACTATTAAATTACCTTCTTCCCCAAATTTTGAAAGAAACTTATTGTATTCTAGGTTGATTTCGTGGTCATCGGGCAGTAAATTGGCTTCGGTGTAGGTAAAACGCATGTTTTTCCACTGTAAAGCGAAAAACACGGTAGCTACTGCAATAGCAATAATAATAAGAGTACGATTACGTAATATGAACCGGGCTACGGCACTCCAAAAACCGATACTAAAAAGTTTGTTCAATTTATTTGTTCTTTAGAAGGCGCAAAGGTATAAAATATAAGGGATTGCAAGTTGTTTTGCTAATGATTTTTACAGGCTAAAAGGTAGCATAAAATGTAAATTTAAACGAAATGTTATCTTCTAAATCGGGTAGATGATAATATCCGTAGCGATACGCAAAGCTCAACCCAAAGCCAAAAATAAGTTTGTTGAGTTCAAACCCCGACTCTGAATAAAACTGGTCTAAGGTATTAAAGTTAATACCGGTGTGCTTTTTGGGATTTTCCATGTTACCAATAGCGTGACGGGTAATTATAACTAATTCGGGTTTGAAATGATCGGAAAAATAAAACCGTCTCAGGCTGTGCTTAATCTGTAGGGTAGCAAGTTTATCTGAAAAAAACTCCCCAAAGTACATGGTTTCAAAACTTTTCCGTCCCGCAACCGAGAAGCGCTGTAATATTGTATTTTTAGTAGGGCTGTTGGGGTAGGCGTGAAATAAGTGTGTTAACGGTACGTCACCAATTGCATAATCACCTTCCAATAAAATACTAGTAGAGGAGAGGTCTGTGCGTTTAATATAATAGTCTAGCTTTAACCCAAATTTTGTATAATTGAAATCACTACCACCAATACCTTTTAATCCTTGGGTAACCTGTGCACTTATTTTTGGGGAGCCATCAAAGTATTCTACAAAACCATCATTAGTAGTCGTAAAATCTTTTTTAGGGCTAATTCTAATCGAAGCAGTAATTTCACCCAACTCGTAACCATCATATATTTTACCGTCATTTATAAAGGTGTAATTTTCAATTTGCTCTACATTACTGTGAGAAATACGGAATTCTGATAAAATTTTAGGATCAAATTCACTTTGGATATTAGCCTGCCAAGTACGGTGCTTAAAAAACTGTGTCACATTAACCAAACGGGGCTCAAAAACCGAATACACGCGGGCATCGGTTAAATATTGAAAAGTTCCAATCTCTCGGATATCATCAATGTAATAAAGGTTAACCCATGTTTTAGTGTCTTTGTCTATGCGTGCGCTTCCACCTAAACTGAACTTAAAATCGTGGTCTTTAAAACCGTGGGCTATATAGCCACCAAATTTATAATTTTCTAAAAGTCGATCATTAGTAATTCCACCAATGCCCAACCGAATACCTTCGTAATTATTGTATTTTATTAAATAGCGTAGATCGACATCAAAAAACCCAATAGGGTAAAAACCGGTATTAAAAGGATTTTTCTTTTGTTCTTTTTTAGATGCAGTTGTATCTTTTTCGGTCTTAATGGCGGGTTCTTGCGCAGCAACAACATAACCAAGCAGCAGCGAAAAAATAATAAGAAAGTTGCGCATACAGGGATTCCGAAGTTTATTTTTTAAAAATATAAAGAAAGCGGCATAGGAGCCGCTTGTTTTTGTTTTGTTTAACGTAACTATTATTTAAACAGTCATTATTTCTTTTTCTTTTTTCTCAAAAATTTGATCAATTTTAGCAATATGACTGTCCGTCATTTCCTGAATATCGTCTTCTAGATTTTTTTGTAAATCTTCTGAAATATCCAATTTTTTCAAATCGTTATTTGCATTTTTACGGTCGTTTCTAATCACAACCTTTGCCTCTTCGGCTTCGGCTTTTGCCTGCTTTGCCAAATCTTTACGACGCTCTTCGGTTAATGGTGGTACGTTAATTATAATACTTTCACCGTTGTTTTGAGGATTGAACCCAAGATTGGCAATCTGTATTCCTTTTTCAATTTCAGGTATCAACGATTTTTCCCACGGCTGAATGGAAATGGTCATCCCGTCTGGGGTATTTACGTTAGCAACTTGACTAAGTGGAGTAGGACTACCATAGTAATCTACCATCACACTACCTACCATAGAAGGAGAGGCTTTGCCAGCTCGTATATTCGCTAATTGTTTTTCAAGGTGGTTAACAGCTTTGTCCATAGCTTCGCGGGTGCCGTCTATCAAAAATTCAATTTCGTCTTCCATTTTTAATTTTTTAAGTGTTTTTCAAAAATCAAGCCAGAGGTTAGCTGGCAAATTATTCGATTTTATAAATTTACTTTAGTTCCAATTTTTTCACCTGAAACTACTTTCAGTAAATTGCCTTTTGTGTTCATGTCAAAAACAATGATGGGCAGTTTGTTTTCTTGGCTTAAGGTAAAGGCAGTAGTGTCCATCACTTTTAACCCTTTTTTTAGAACATCTTCAAATGTAATATAATCATATTTTTCGGCAGCTTTGTCTTTCTCAGGGTCGCTGGTATAGATACCATCTACGCGTGTTCCTTTTAAAATAACATCGGCGTGAATTTCGATTGCCCGCAATACGGCTGCACTATCAGTAGTAAAATAAGGATTTCCAGTACCACCGCCAAAAATAACTACACGTCCTTTTTCAAGATGGCGAATGGCTTTTCTTCGTATAAAAGGTTCTGCTACTTCGTTTATTTTAATGGCGCTTTGCAAGCGGGTAGGCACTTCCTCATCTTCTAAGGCACTTTGTAATGCTAGGCCATTTATAACTGTGGCAAGCATTCCCATATGATCACCTTGTACGCGATCCATTCCGCGACTAGCTCCAGCAACACCTCTAAAAATGTTTCCGCCGCCAATTACTATGGCCACTTCAACCCCTTTATCAATAAGTTGTTTTATTTCTTCAGCGTATTCTTTCAGCCTTTCAGGATCTATCCCGTATTGGCGTTTCCCCATTAAAGCTTCGCCTGATAATTTTAAAAGGATTCTTTCGTATTGCATAGTGGTGTTTTACTCGATAATCGAGATTTGAATGCTCCGAGGCTTTCCTCGAAACCAAACTGTTTTTTCTATAAATGTCTTGTGGATCTGCCACAAGGTAATTTACTTGAGCAAAAATAATGAAAAATTTTGTACGGTGTGGAGAAATTTAAAAAGGTTGAAAGATTCCAAATCTTTAATTAATATTAAACTATGATGACATATTGAAGTGACTTCGATGTAAAGGCATATAGACGATTAACTTAAAATTACTTTATTATGAAAAATCAATTACTGCTTTTCTTCTGCTTGCTTGCCATAGGTGTAACAGCGCAACAGCCCAACGGTTCTCATTTTTCCTTTACTCCTGCGGAATTTGAAAAAACCGAATGTATTTCAGCTTCCGAAAGGCAAGCGGTACGACAAACTATTTCGGAAAACAAAAAACAAATTTTAAAGAAGAATCCCACTGCATTTCAGCAAAGGGGCGGTTCACCTTTGTTTATTCAACCAATACGTGCCAATCCTAGCTTTGATGATTATGGCTATTTCATTATCAACAATCAGGTAGATCACGATTTAACCCCCAATGGAAGCTTATTAGATTATGACTGTAACGAACGAACTTACGATTGGGCAACAGGCAACCATGAGGGTACCGATTATGTATTATGGCCGTATCCATGGAAACGCATGCAAGAAGAGGTAATGCAGGTAATAGCGGCTGCGCCGGGTATCATTATCGAAAAACGAGATGGTAATTTTGACCTTAACTGCCAAAACAACGGTAACCCAAACTGGAACGGAATCATTATTGAGCATCCAGACGGTTCGCAAGCTTGGTATTGGCACTTTAAAGATGGTGCTATTACGGCTAAAAATATTGGTGATACGGTTGAAGTAGGTGAATACCTTGGTGCTGCCGGAAGCTCGGGCAGTAGTACTATTCCACATTTGCATTTTGAGGTGTATGATGCCAACGGAAACTTAATAGATCCTTACGAAGGTCCTTGTAATGATATGAACCCTTCCAGTTGGTGGGCGGACCAACCAGATTATTTTGTGCCTGAAATCAATCGCCTTTCAACACATAACTCGTCCAATTTTGATACAGAATGTGGCGTAGTGGAAAACACGTATGAGGAATTGAATTTTGAACCAGGCGAAGATGTGATTTTCCATATTTATTATCGAGACATTAGCACGGATGATAACACCCACATAACGGTTACCAAACCGGATGGCTCTATTTTATACGATTATGATTTTACTTCGCCTTGGCCCAATTACACCGGAGTGTATGCCGAATGGGTTTTTCCTGTTGATGCTACTTGGCCAGACGGAGTCTATACTATAACGGCCGAATTTTACGGAACTACGTACGAAACCATTTTTGGAGTAAACACCAATCTTGGAACTGAAGAAGAGGAACTTCAAGAACTATCCATTTACCCTAATCCAACTTCAGGAATTGTGTTTTTTGAAAGCAACTCCGTAATTGAAAAAATTGAAATTTATGATATGTTAGGGCGAAAGGTATTGCAGCAATTTTCAGCTGAACGAAAATTAGAGATTAATACCGAAACTTGGAGTAGTGGGCTGTATTTGGCTTTTATTACTTCAGAAGGGAAAACTGTTTCGAGAAAAATTGTGAAGAAATAATTTTTAGTTAATACAAAAAAAGAGGTTTCAGCAATAGTTGAAACCTCTTTTTACTTATTATATGGTATATGTTTAGTCTAGAGAAACACGTTCAAAAGCTACCACTTCTACGTCACCAAATGATTTTACATATTGAGCAACACTTTGTTTGTTGTCTTTAATAAAAGCTTGGTTTACCAACGTATTGTCTTTAAAGAAACGCTTAATTTTACCTTTGGCAATATTGTCTAACATTTCCTCTGGCTTCCCTTCTTGGCGTAATTGATCTTTAGCAATCTCGATTTCTTTATCGATTGTTGATTGATCTACACCATCTTCGTTTAAAGCAACTGGGTTCATCGCTGCAGCTTGCATAGAAATATCTTTGGCAACCTCTTCAGCATTATCAACATTTTTTGAAAGTCCTGTTACTACAGCAATTCTATTTCCTGCGTGGATATAAGAACCTACAAAAGGAGCTTCTAAAATTTTAAAAGCACCAATTTCAACTTTCTCACCAATTACACCAGTTTGCTCAGTTAATTTTTCCTGAACTGTGATGCCATTGTAATCTGCAGCTAAAAATTCATCTTTAGATGAAGTGTTTAAAGCTAACTCAGCAAAATCGTTTGCCAATTTTACGAAACCATCGTTTTTGGCCACAAAGTCTGTTTCACAGTTAAGAGAAACAATAACACCTTTAGAGTTGTCCTTGTTTACTTTTGCGATTACAGCACCTTCACCAGATTCACGGTCGGCTCTTTTAGCAGCAATTTTCTGTCCTTTTTTACGAAGAATTTCAATTGCTTTGTCAAAATCACCTTCTGCTTCGACCAATGCTTTTTTACAGTCCATCATACCGGCACCGGTAGATTTTCTTAATTTATTTACTTCTGCGGCGGTTATTTTTGCCATCTTTATTACGTTTTTAATGTATTAGTAAAAAAGCCGTTCAATTGATTTTCAACAAAGAAAATAACCAAACGGCAAATTTGTTTTAACAATGGGTTATTTTATTCTTCTTCTTTAGCAGCTTTCTTCTTTGCTTTTGCATCAGAAGTTTTTTCTTTCTTGGCGTCAGCTTTCTCTAAAGTTTCTTCTTTAGACTCTAATTTAGTCGGCTTTTTAGCCTCCTTCATTGCTTTTTTATCTTCTTTGTCTTTAGAAGGAACTTCTTTTTTGTCAGCGTTCTTTTCTTTAGCCTCTTCTTCTTTCTTCGCTTCCTTTTTAGCTTTTTTAGCTGCTTTTTCTTCTTCGCTCTTTTCTTTCCCGGCTTTACGTTCTGCAAGACCTTCTATGATAGCTTCAGAAACTTTACCAACGATTTTCTCAATAGATTTAGATGCATCATCATTAGATGGAATTGCATAATCAATCTCACGTGGATCACTGTTGGTATCCACCATTGCAAAAATTGGAATGTTTAATTTTTGAGCTTCTTTAACTGCAATGTGCTCGCGAGTAGTATCTACTACAAACAATGCACCAGGAAGACGGCTCATATCACTAATAGAACCTAAGTTCTTTTCTAGCTTAGCACGAAGACGATCTACTTGTAAACGTTCTTTCTTAGAAAGTGTATTAAAAGTACCATCTTGTTTCATTCTATCAATAGAAGCCATTTTTTTAACAGCTCTTCTGATAGTTACAAAATTAGTAAGCATTCCACCAGGCCATCTTTCAGTAATGTATGGCATTTTGGCGTCGCTTGCTTTTTCTGAAACGATGTCTTTTGCTTGTTTTTTAGTAGCTACGAAAAGAATTTTTCTTCCGCTTGCTGCAATCTTTTTTAAGGCTTCATTCGCCTCTTCTAGCTTTGCAGATGTTTTATAAAGGTTGATAATGTGGATTCCGTTACGCTCCATATAGATATATGGTGCCATATTTGGATTCCATTTACGGGTTAGGTGACCAAAGTGTACACCTGCGTCAAGTAACGACTTAACTTCTTTGTTGTCTGCCATTTTGTTTTAGTTTACGTTCCTGTTTAGATAGCAACCTTTCCTATATAGTAGGACTTGGTTTAGATGCTAAACTAACTTCCGCGACATACGGAATTAACAGCTTGTTTATAATTATAGTTTGTATTTGAATGGTTCTCTTTCGAATATACATAAGAAAGAGAACCAATTTTTTCTGTGTAAAAACGGTATCTGGCCGAAGCCGAAGATTAACGTTTTGAGAATTGGAATTTTTTACGCGCTTTCTTCTGTCCGAATTTCTTACGCTCCACCATTCTTGGATCTCTTGTTAGCAATCCTTCTGGTTTTAAAATACCTCTGTTCTCTTCGTTAAGCTCACACATGGCTCTAGATAGGGCCAAACGGATCGCTTCAGCTTGTCCGGTGATTCCTCCTCCAAATACATTTACTGAAACGTCAAAGTTTTTGTCGTTTTCAGTTAACATAAGAGCTTGTTTAACTTTATATTGTAACGTACCTGTGGTAAAGTATTTTTCCATATCACGTTTATTGATAGTGATATTCCCTTTTCCATCAGAAAGGTACACACGCGCAACAGCGGTTTTTCTTCTTCCTATTTTGTGAATAACTTCCATTACTTGATATCGTTAAGGTTAATGGTTTTTGGTTTTTGTGCGTCTTGATCGTGCTCAGCACCTGCATATACTTTAAGGTTTCTGAAAAGATTTGCTCCTAATTTATTTTTAGGCAACATTCCTTTTACGGCTTTTTCTACTACTCTCGCAGGATCTTTTCCGTATAATTCTTCTGCAGTTAAGCTACGTTGTCCACCTGGATACCCTGTGTGACGAATGTATTGTTTTTCGTTCCACTTGTTTCCAGTCAATACAATTTTACTTGCATTTGTAATTACAACGTTATCTCCACAATCTACGTGAGGAGTAAAATTAGGTTTGTGCTTACCACGTAGCAATTTTGCTACCACACTGGCCATGCGACCTAGCGTTTGTCCATCAGCATCCACATGCAACCACTCTTTGTTTACAGTAGCGCTGTTTGCTGAAATTGTTTTATAACTTAGTGTATCCACTTTTAATAATTTTTTCTACTGGCATTCACCTACCAACAGGTTAAACATTTCCTTCTTTTGGATAAATCGGGGTGCAAATGTACTATTATTTATTTGAAAAACAACACCCAAGGTTTTAAATTTTTATGCCTCAAAGTGATAGCTACTTAATTTTCTTTATAGGGTGATTATTGTTTTATAAATTTCTTCGTAGCAATTTGCCTACCGGCTGTAAACTGAACATAATACATGCCGCTTGCCAATTGTGAAACATCGATTGTTTTTGAAGTTTCGAAACCTTCAACCTGTTGCACCAAATCACCTTTTACCGAAAAGATTTTTACTCGGACTATTTGCTGGTTGTTAGCGTTGAGCTGTAGGGTGTTTTTTGTGGGGTTGGGATAGAGGGTTAGGTTTGAATATAAGGAGTTTTCGTCTAGGCCTAAGGTGCCGTTTAATTTTAATAGCCAAAAATCATAATGTCCCCTTGAGTTTTCAGTTTTATCGCCTGAGATGCTTGAAACAGATTGACCACAAACGTAAAAATGTCCATCATCGGTTTCAATTATTTTAGCATAGATATCTGCATAAGCAGCTCCAATTGTATTTTGCCATTCAATTACACCCACATTATTAAGTTTAACAATCCAATAATCATCTCTTCCTTGAGAGTTTTCTGTTTTGTCTCCAGAAATTTCTGAGTCTGAATTACCAGAAACAATATAGCCTCCATCTTGTGTTTGTGTTATATCCCATGGCTGTTCTCCAAATGCACCTCCAATTGTATTTTGCCAATTAATTTCTCCGTTAGAGTTTAATTCTAAAACCCAAAAGTCAAACATCCCTTGCGAATCTTCTTCTTTATCTTCAGAAATATCTGAACTCGACGTTCCAGCAATTATAAAATTTCCTTCATTCGTAGCTTTTACAAAAGGAGTTAATTCAATCCTATTCCCTTCATAGCGATAATCCCATAATACATTTCCTGAAGCATTTACTCTTGTAATATAATAGGCGTCATTTTGTCCATTAAGTGTTGAGCTAAAAATATAATCCCCGTTATTTACAATGTCTAGGTTTACTGCTTGATGAGGGGAATGAGGAACTGTTAAAAATCCATAAGAGTTTTGCCAAGTAATTGATAAATCAGAATCTAATTTTAACACCCAAAGGTCCGGATATCCTTTATTTGTTGCTGTTCTATCTCCAGAAGGCTCAGAACTAGAATCTCCATATATAATAAAGCCATTGTCATCCGTTTGTTTTATTGTTCGTAAGTCGTCATCCTCTGTACCCCCAAGCGTCTTTTGCCATAAAATGGAGCCCGATTCATCTAATTTTAATATCCAATAATCAAAACCACCTCTTGAGTCTTCTGTTTTTTCACCAGAAATTGGAGAGTTTGAAAATCCTCCTATTAAATAACCCCCATCATTCGTTTTTGATAGGCTGGTTAAATTGTCATCTCCACTACCACCAATCGTTCTTTGCCAAAGTATATCACCATTATCATTTAATTTAAGTATCCAAAAATCTTTTCCACCCCTTGAGTCTTCAGTTTTTTCTCCTGAAATATCTGATTGTGAAGTACCGCCTACTAAAAGGCCATCCTGAGTTTTTAATAAAACTGGGCGTTTGTCTTCATTAGCTCCCCCAATAGTCCGTTGCCAAATAATATTTGGGTCTTGCGCATATAGAGTTGCGGCTATTAAAACTAAAACGAGAGTCACGTAATTTTTTAATTTCATAAATTATTGTTTTATAAATTTCTTCGTAGCAATCTGCCTACCGGCTGTAAACTGAACATAATACATCCCACTTGCCAGTTGTGAAACATCGATTGTTTTTGATGTTTCAAAACCTTCAACCTGTTGCACCAAATCTCCTTTTACCGAAAAGATTTTTACTCGGTCTATATGTTGGTTGTCAGCATTGAGCTGTAAGGTGTTTTTTGCTGGGTTAGGGTAGAGGGTTATGGTTGAGTATAGGGAGTTTTCGTCTAGGCCTAAAGTAGTGTTTAATTTTAAAATCCAAAAATCTTTGAGTCCTCGACTGTTTTCTGTTTTATCAGCAGAAATATTTGAGTTGGATTCACCACAAACGAAAATGTTCCCATTTTCACCCTCCATTACTTGTGCATAGTCATCAATAAACTCACCTCCAATAGTATTTTGCCATGTAATTACACCTACATCATTGACTTTTACAATCCAATAGTCACTTCCTCCTTTGGAATTTTCTGTTTTATCTCCAGAGATGTCTGAGTCTGAATTCCCAGAAACTATATACCCTCCATCTTGTGTCGTTATCACATCCCATGGCTGTTCGCCAAATGCACCTCCAATTGTATTTTGCCAGTTGATAGCTCCATTAGAATCCAATTCTAAAAGCCAATAATCAAACGAACCTTGCGAGTTTTCGTTTTTATCTCCTGAAATACTTGAGTCTGAAGCTCCAGCAACGATAAAATTCCCTTCATTAGTTGCTGAAATAAAAGGTGCTAACTCTGTCCTTTCACCTCCATATATGTTATTCCATAAAGTAGTTCCTGAGGAATTTATTTTTGTAATATGGTAAGAGCTAATTTGTCCAAAGGAATCAAGAGTCGAGCTGAAAATATAATCACCATTATCGGTAATCTCTAAGTTAGATGCGTGATGACTAAAAGTGGGAATATAGTTATAAGAATTCTGCCAAGAAATCGATAAATCTGGTTGTAGTTTTAAAATCCAAAGGTCTGGATCTCCATTATTTGAGACTGTTCTATCTCCAGAAATTCCAGAATATGAACTTCCATAAACTATATAGCCCCCATCATCAGTTTGCTTCAAGGTTCTAGAGGTATCATTTTCTGTACCTCCAATGGTTTTTTGCCATAAAATGGAGCCCGATTCATCTAATTTTATTATCCAATAATCTGATCCACCTTTTGAGTTTTCTGTTTTTTCTCCAGAAATAGGTGAATTTGAAGATCCTCCTATTAAATAACCCCCATCATTCGTTTTTGATAGGCTGGTTAAATTGTCATCTCCACTTCCACCAATCGTTCTTTGCCATATAATATCACCGGTATTGTTTAATTTAAGTATCCAAAAATCCTTTCCACCTCTTGAGTTTTCAGTTTTTTCTCCTGAAATATCTGATTGTGAAGTACCGCCTACTAAAAGGCCATCCTGAATTTTTAGTAAAACAGGGTCCTTGTCTTCATTAGCTCCCCCAATAGTCCGTTGCCAAATAATATTCGGGTCTTGGGCGTAGAGATTGAAAGCTGTAATTAAAATTGAGATAAAACATAAAAAGGTAGTCGTGCTTTTCATAAAATGGATTGTAAAATTAGGCACGCAAAATACATACCTTTTCTACTATTCCAAAAGTTTTGAGGGATTTTTCTTAAAAAAATGTTAATGAAAAAATCTTGACTCCATTACAATTGTTACCAGTAACATAAATTGCTTCAACTTAAGTTTCGAATTCAATTTCACTCCACCGTCACCACTAAATCACCTTTCATCAACATCGTTCCCGGTTTTAAAACAATCGATTTTACTTTTCCGGCTTTATTGGCAGTAACCGTGGTCTCCATTTTCATGGCTTCAATAACAAAAAGCGGTTCGTTTTCCTCGATTTCCTGTCCTTTTTTAACCAACATTTTATATAACATTCCTTGAAGCGGAGCACCGTATTGGTTGGCATCTTCAGGATCTGCTGGGACATGGACTTCTTTTTCAACCTTGATAGATTTATCCTTAATTTCCACAAAACGGTTTTCACCGTTTACAGAGAAGAATACAATCCGTACGCCTTCATCATTCGGTATTCCTACTGAAAGCAATTTTACGATAATGGTCTTTCCTTCTTCTAGCTCAATGATGGCTTCTTCTCTCGGTTTCATTCCGTAGAAGAAGGTTTTGGTTGGTAAAATAGCTAGGTTTCCGTACAACTTATACTTCTCGTGGGCTTGTTCAAAAACTCTTGGATATAAACTATAGGAAAGAAAATCTTCAAATTCAATGGGACGACTAAATCCTTTCTGAAATTTCTTTCGGAACGCAGCATATTCTTTATCAAAATCAATGGGTTCTAAATGAGCGTTCGGTCTGTCGGTGTAAGGATCGGTGTTTCTTAAAATTATTTTTTGCAGTTCCTTTGGGAATCCACCCAACGGTTGTCCTAAATCACCCTTAAAGAAATTGATAACAGATTCTGGGAACGAAATTTCATTTCCGCGTTCCATTACGTCTTCTGGTGTTAAATCGTTGGTGACCATGAAAATGGCCATATCGCCAACCACTTTACTACTTGGGGTTACTTTTACCAAATTTCCGAAGAGATCATTTACCTGCTCATACATTTTAGTCACTTCGTGGAACCGATCGGCAAGGCCTAATGCTTCAGCTTGTGGACGCAAATTAGAATATTGCCCGCCAGGTATTTCGTGTTGATAAACTTCGGCCGTTCCTGCTTTTAAACCTGATTCAAATGGATAATATACCTCGCGGGTGTCTTCCCAGTAGTTTGAGAATTCATTCAGCTTCTTAATATCGTAATCGTGAGCACGTTCGTGGCGTTTCATCATTTCAACAATTGAGTTGAAATTAGGCTGCGAGGTTAACCCAGATAAACCACCCAAAGCAACATCAACTACATCTACACCCGCTTCAATCGCTTTTAAATAGGTGGCAGATTGTATGGAAGATGTATCGTGCGTATGCAAGTGCAACGGAATGTTCACCGTATCTTTTAAAGCCGAAATCAATTCGGTGGCAGCATACGGTTTCAATAAACCGGCCATATCTTTAATGGCAATCATGTGGGCACCTGCATTTTCTAAATCTTTCGCTAGTTGCGTATAATACTTTAAAGTGTATTTACTTTCATCAGGATCTAGGATATCTCCGGTATAACTAATAGCAGCTTCTGCAATTCCGCCCGTTTTATTTCGAACATAATTGATGCTCGGTTCCATGGCTTTTACCCAGTTTAACGAATCGAATATTCGGAACAAATCCACGCCGTTTTCCCACGATTTTTCTACAAATTTTTCGATTAAGTTATCTGGATATGCTTTGTATCCTACGCCGTTGCTGCCTCGAAGCAGCATTTGGAACAAAATATTCGGCATACGCTCCCGCAATTCTCGCAAACGTGTCCACGGGCTTTCGTTTAAAAAACGCATACAAACATCAAAAGTAGCACCGCCCCACATTTCAATACTAAAGGTATTTGGATGGTTTTTAGCATAACTTTCGGCTACTTTCAACATATCATACGTTCGCATACGTGTTGCTAACAGTGATTGATGCGCGTCGCGAATGGTCGTATCGGTATAATGTATTTTCTTTTCGTCTTTTAACCACGCACAGAATTTTTCAGGTCCCATTTCGGTAAGCATGTCTTTTGTGCCTTTTGGGAATTTTTCTGCAGGACTGTAAATAGGAATTGTAGGATTTCTGAATTTTTTATTCTCGTCAACAAATTTCACATCAGGATTTCCATTCACAATTATTTCTCCTAAATAATTGGTGATTTTGGTCGTTCTGTCTTGTGGTAATTTTACATCGAACAACGAAGGTGTGTTCCCGATAAAGTTTACCGTTGCCATTCCTTCTTTGAAAGTCTCGTGCTGAATGACGTTCTGAAGAAAATGAATATTGGTTTTTACACCACGAATTCTAAACTCTTTTAATGCACGGACCATTTTCCGAACCGCACCATCCAACGTTCGACCGTGTGCTGAAACTTTTACCAGCATCGAATCGAAAAAAGGACTGATGCTATACGATTGATAAATACTACCGGCGTCTAAGCGAATACCCATCCCTGAAGCACTTCGATAGGTAGTAATCGTACCATAGTCTGGTGTAAAGTTATTGGTGGGGTCTTCGGTTGTTAATCGACATTGCAGGGCAAAACCGTAGGTTCTAAGCGAATCTTGATCGTAAATTTTAATTTGTTTGTCGGAAAGTTTATAACCCCCAGCAATAAATATCTGAGACTTAATTAAGTCAATTCCCGTCACCATTTCAGTAACGGTATGTTCAACCTGAATACGCGGGTTTACCTCGATAAAGAAAACATTGTCGTTTTTATCTACTAAAAACTCTACTGTTCCTACGTTATTGTAGCTTACTTCTTCGGCAATAGAAACCGCATATTTATATAATGATTGTTTTACTTTTTCTGAAACATTATACGAAGGAGCAACCTCTACTACTTTTTGATGACGGCGTTGTACCGAACAATCGCGCTCGTATAAATGACGAATATTTCCGTGGTTATCGGCGACAATTTGTACTTCTAAATGCTTGGGTTCCTCCACATATTTTTCTAAAAACATGGTATCGTCTCCAAAGGCGTTTCCGGCTTCACTTTGTGCCGATTCAAAATTATTTTTCAGGTCATTATCATTTCTTATAATGCGCATCCCGCGACCACCGCCACCTGAAGCTGCTTTTAACATCACAGGATAGCCAATTGTTGAAGCTTCAGAAAGAGCGATTTTAAGAGAAGTAAGATCTTTTGTATTACTTTTTATAGTGGGTACGTTGCATTTTTCAGCAATTTTTTTGGCTGTAATTTTATCGCCCAAGGCATCCATCACTTTTGGGTCCGGACCAATAAAAATAACACCTGCTTCGGCACATTTGCGAGCAAATTCAGAATTTTCAGATAAAAAACCGTATCCAGGATGAATGGCATCGACGCCTTTTGCTTTTGCTAACGCAATAATTTCATCACCGTTTAAATAGGGTTTAAGTGGTTCGTCGTCTTTACCAATTTGATAGGCTTCAT
Source organism: Marixanthomonas ophiurae (assembly GCF_003413745.1). Taxonomy (NCBI): domain Bacteria; kingdom Pseudomonadati; phylum Bacteroidota; class Flavobacteriia; order Flavobacteriales; family Flavobacteriaceae; genus Marixanthomonas; species Marixanthomonas ophiurae. The sequence continues at coordinate 1,255,018 of NZ_QVID01000001.1, forward strand.
CAGCTTTATACCGGTGTTGCGAGTAGCGGTCTTCATAGGTGAAAACGGCGACAGTTGTCAAATTTATCTCGGTGCAGGCTCTAAAAACACGTATGGCAATTTCTCCGCGGTTGGCAACTAATACTTTTTTAATATCCATGATGGTGTGGCTTTTTATCTGAAAAACTTAAATGCTGCTAAAGATAAAAAATACTATGCACGCATAATAATTTTTAAACACTTTTTCTGAAAATCTTTATGAAATATAATACGGGTTCTCATTTTTATAGTTTCGGATGATGAAATCTAAGGCGCTTTGCAATATCTCGCCCATGTTTTTCGACTTTTTAAAGTTTACATCGCCTGTTAATTTAAAAAGGTCTTTTTTTAATTGATTTATTTTTTCCGGTGGCGAAATGGTGTCGCTATTCATGCATTCCATAATTTCACTCAATCGACTTTGTTCACTTACTGCTCTTTTCGCTAATAAAGATCGTTCTTCTCGTTTGTATTGTTCAATGGATTCTTCTTGCAATAAACCCATTGTCATTTTCACCAATTCGTTGTTTTCTTTTAAAAATTGAGGTTTATAAACCTTAGCATTACCTTCATAACTTTGTTGGTCAAAATCGATAGCGCGGATTCTATATTGAATTCTGTCAAAATCGTGGGTGAGGACCATTACGTAATTGTACGAACGCATATCGCCTAACAACCTAACAAAACAACGTTCGTTAAATTTCACAAACTCTTTGGCAATCTCTTTTTTTTGTTGCTCGGAACATTTTGCTAATTCATTTTCAATAAAATCATCACCGGGAATGCCCGAAATATGTTCTTCAATTAGTGTGTTGCCATGTACTAAAAAGTTGATGTGATTAGGGGAGAGCAGGTGTTCCAACTCAAGTCCGTAAATACGGGAAGCATCTGCTTTTTTAATGTAGAGGAACAAATAGTTGTCGTTTAGGATGTTTCTGACCTTTACTCTAAAAGGTTTTGAGTTTCCGAAGGTGCAGAAATCGATACTATCGATACTAAGGTAGGGCAATAAGCTATCACTACCATCGGAATGCAAAATGGAATACATTCGTTTTAAGCTAAAATCTATTTCTTCCCGTTCAAATTCAGAATAATAGACACTTATCCAAAGCGTGTCGTTTCCGTGTTTGTCATAAATAGAAACTGAACCCTGAAACCGTAACAAATCGTCATAATAAATGGTGATCTTGCTATTTCGTCCGTGTTTAGTTAAGTAATCGGACAAGGCATCGGTAATTTTGTAAGCCGGTTTCTTTTTGGAGATTAATTTTCGCATAGCAACATTTTAAACCTTAAAGATACCATATTTAAGACGATGTAAATAATAGGATTGAACTCTCAAAAAAAACCTTTAAATATACTCTAACTGTCACATTTCTTTAAAAATTTAGTCTTTTAAAGAAATTAACCAATCATGTTCAAGTCTCTTTTCTTTTTTATCATCAGTATTTTTGTATCACTCTCACTTCACGCTCAAGTAGAAACAAGTTCTGACACCGCTGACGGTAACACCAAAAAAAGAAGTTATACCACGCAATCTATAGGCAGTGAAGCAGCTCCCACGATTGACGGGATAATAGATGAAAAAGCTTGGAGTAAAGTACAATGGACAACTGATTATGTAGAAAACCAGCCAGATAACGGAACGTCGCCAACCGAACAGACCAAAATGAAAATAGTCTATGATGCCAAAAACTTATATGTGGCGTTTAGATGCTATGATGCAGAACCAGATGAAATAGTGCGGAGGCTTTCCCGAAGAGATGGTTTTGAAGGGGATTGGGTAGAGTTGAATATTGATAGTTACAACGATAATAGAACAGGTTTTTCATTTACTATCACTGCTGCTGGGGTTAAAGGCGATGAATTTATTTCAAAAAACGGAAACAACTGGGATGGAAGTTGGAATCCTATTTGGTATGTAAAAACACAAATAGATGCAGAAGGGTGGACCACGGAAATGCGAATCCCGTTGAGTCAGCTACGGTTTGGAAATGAAGAAGAACAGATTTGGGGTATACAATCTACGCGTCGTTATTTCAGAAAAGAGGAGCGTTCTCTTTGGCAACCTGTAGATGCTAATGCTCCAGGTTGGGTAAGCGAGTTTGGTGAATTGCGAGGAATTAAAGGTATAAAACCACAAAAGCAATTAGAAATACAGCCTTATGCGCTTACCAAGTTGAACTCGTATGAAAAAGAACCTGGAAATCCGTTTCGCGACGGAAACGATACCCGTTTTACAGCCGGATTGGATGCAAAAATCGGCATTACAAATGACCTTACCTTAGACGCCACTATAAATCCAGACTTTGGTCAAGTAGATGCCGATCCCGGAGCTATAGCTTTGGATGGTTTTGAAATTTTCTTCCAAGAGCGGAGGCCCTTTTTTGTAGAAAACAAAAACATATTCGATTATAGCATTAGCGGCGGTTCTGATAATTTATTTTTTTCTCGAAGAATAGGAAGAAGTCCACAAGGCTCAGCCTTTGGACCTACAACTGCTTATGTGGATCAACCTCAAAACTCTACCATTTTAGGTGCGGCAAAATTTAGTGGAAAAACCAAAGATGGCTGGTCTATAGGGGTGTTGGAAAGTGTAACAGCTAAAGAATATGCTGGTGTTATCAACGAGGATGGCTCAGAAGAAGAAGTATTGGTAGAACCTTTAACTAACTATCTTGTTGGGCGATTACAGAAAGACTTTAATAATAGAAACACATATATAGGTGGAATATTTACAGCTACTAACCGAAACTTGGAAGATAATTTGGACTTCTTGCATAAAAATGCATATTCTGGCGGGCTGGATTTTAAACATAACTGGAATGATAGAAATTATTATGTGGAAGGGAAAGCCTTTTTAAGTCAGGTTAATGGGAGTGAAGAAGCCATTGAAAGAACCCAGCGATCGATAGTTCATTTATTTCAACGGGTAGGTGGCAGCCATGTTAAAGTAGATTCTACAAGAACATCTCTAACAGGAACAGGAGGAAGAATGGAGTTTGGAAAAAGCGGTGGTGGAAATTGGCGGTATAATATTGGTGGTTCTTGGCGATCACCAGAGCTCGAACTAAATGATATAGGTTTTTTACGGCAAGCAGATGATATTAACCAATATGCCGGTGTAACCCGTGTTTTTAATAAACCTACTAGCTGGTATAGAAGAGCAAATGTTAGAGTGTATCAATCTTTAAACTATGATTTTGAAGGAAATTATAATAGCTTGTTTTATCAATTGGTAGGATATGTAAATTTTAAAAACAATTGGTTTGCGGAAGCTGGTTCAGAAAATAATGCCACAAGATTTGATAATTCTGAATTACGTGGCGGACCACGATTTAGAAGAAATGGGGATCATTTAGGTTTTTTATATGTAGGGACCGATAGCCGAAAAAAGTTTAGTACTACGTTGGGCTATGTGTATGGGCAAGCGACTGAAAAAAACTACTCTTTTACGCGTTATGAAGTTCGGTTTAACTATCAGCCGTTAAATGCGTTGAGCCTTTCTATGACGACCAAATATGAATCTAGACCCGATAAAACTCAATATGTTGACCAGCCAATTTTTAATGGAAGCAAACGCTACGTTACAGGCGAAATTGATCAAGAGACTATAAGTACAACCCTTCGGGTAAATTATACGATTAACCCTAACTTGACGATTCAATATTATGGACAACCATTTATCGCACGTGGAAAATATAGAAACTTCAATTATGTAAATGATCCTATAGCTAAAAGTTTACGTGATCGTGTAACGTTGTATGATACCAATCAAATATCTTTTGAAGAAGATAGCTACTTGGTAGATGAAAACCGAGATGGTACAACTGATTATTCTTTTAGAAACCCAGATTTTGCTTTTGTACAGTTTCGGTCTAATTTGGTATTACGTTGGGAGTATATTCCAGGTTCTGAAGTTTTCTTTGTATGGTCACAAGGCATCAATGGTTTGGGTGATTCTATGAACGATTTCAATAAAATTGTAGATAATCAATTATTTAGAAAACGACCTCAAAATACCTTTTTGATTAAAGCTACATATCGATTTGTATTGTAATTTAATGCGCCTCCAACCAATTATCACCTAACCCAATTTCAACATCTAAGGGAACTTTCATAGTGTAAGCGTTTTCCATTTCCGTTTTAATGAGTTTTTGAAGCTCATCTAATTCTGGTTTATATACATCGAACACCAATTCATCATGTACCTGAAGTAGCATTTTACTTTTATAGTTGGCTTCCCCCATTTTTTTGTGAATGTTGATCATCGCCAATTTTATAATATCAGCGGCGCTACCTTGTATGGGCGCATTTACTGCGTTTCGTTCTGCGGCACCACGAACTATAGCGTTGCTTCCGTTGATGCCATTCAAGTATCTACGCCTTCCTAAAACAGTTTGTACATAGCCATTATCACGGGCAAAATCGACCAATTCGCTCATGTAATTTCGAAGCTTCGGGTAGGTTTTGTAATAGGTATCAATTAATTCTTTTGATTCTTTTCGGGATAAATCGGTTTGATTGCTTAATCCGAAAGCTGAAACACCATAAATAATTCCGAAGTTCACGGTTTTAGCGTTGCTACGTTGTTCCCTTGTCACTTCGTCAATTGGAACATTAAAAACTTTTGCAGCGGTGGAAGCGTGAATGTCTTCGCCGTTTTTAAACGCTTCAATCATGGTATCCTCTTCACTTAAAGCAGCGATGATGCGTAATTCAATTTGAGAATAATCGGCGGCCAGCAAGGTGTAGTCTTTGTCTCTAGGTACAAATGCTTTTCGCACTTGGCGACCTCGCTCCGTACGGATGGGAATGTTCTGCAAGTTTGGGTTATTACTGCTCAATCGCCCAGTGGCGGCGACGGTTTGCATATAATCTGTATGGACGCGACCCGTACTTTCCTCCACTTGTTCGGGTAAGGCATCAACATACGTACTTTTTAATTTTGCTAAGCCGCGATATTCTAATACATCCCGAATTATTTTATGATCTTTCGCCAAATAGGAAAGTACATCTTCCGCAGTGGAAAACTGCCCTGTTTTTGTTTTCTTAGGTTTATCAACCAGTTTCATTTTTCCGAAGAGAATATCACCCAATTGTTTCGGAGAAGCGATATTAAATTCTTCTCCAGCTTCTTCGTAAATATCTTTTTCTAAGCGGTCAATATCGTTATTTAGTGCTTCGGAAAGACTGCCAAGGTATTCTTTGTCTAATTTAATTCCTTCCAATTCCATATCGGCTAATACGCGAAGTAGTGGAATCTCAATATCATCAAACAACTCTTGAGTGTTTGCTTCGCCTAATTCTTTGGCAAAATGCTCTTTTAGTTGAAGCGTGATATCTGCATCTTCTACTGCATATTCGGTTTGATCTTTCACCGGAACATCTCGCATCGATTTTTGATTCTTTCCTTTTTTGCCAATGAGTTCGGTAATGGAAACAGGCGTATAATTGAGATATGTTTCAGCTAATACATCCATATTATGCCGCATATCTGGATTGATAAGGTAATGTGCTAACATGGTATCGAACAATTTTCCTTTCACTTCTACATTGTATTTAGCCAAGACTTTAATGTCATATTTTAAATTCTGACCAATTTTTTCAATGTCTTCTGCTTCAAAGAAAGGACGTAATTCTTCAATTAATTTTTGCGCTTCGTCTTTATCTTCGGGAAAAGGAATGTAAAAACCTTTTCCTGTTTCCCAAGAAAAAGCAATCCCGACCAATTCGGCAGTTAATGGATTTAAACCTGTAGTTTCAGTATCGAAACACACACTTTTTTGTTTCATTAAATTTTGAAGAAACAATTTAGTACCCATCCCAGGTTTAATGGTTTGGTAAAAATGCTCGGTATCTTTTATAGTTTTTCGAGAATTGTACGCTTCTGCTTCTGTAGCGGCTTCTCCATCCCCACCAAATAAAGAAAATTGACCTGTACCAGCAGATTGCGATGTTTTTTTAGCGGTTTCAGAATTGGAAACTTTTGTTACCTCTTCTTGTGCCCCTTCTGAAGAAAAAAGTTTTAAAAATTGATCGCGCAGCCTTCTAAATTCTAACTCTTCAAATATTTCCTGAACCTTTTCAGAATCAGGCATCGACATTTCGTAATCTTTTTCATTAAAGGTTACTTCACAATCGGTAAAAATAGTCGCTAGTTTTCTGGAAAGTCGTCCTAATTCGGCATTGGCAATTACCTTTTCTTTCATCTTACCCTTTAGCTGGTCGGTGTTTTCTAACAAGCCTTCCATAGAATCAAATTGCTTGATGAATTTTTTGGCTGTCTTATCACCCACGCCAGGTAATCCGGGAATGTTATCACTAGCATCGCCCATCATTCCTAAATAATCTATCACTTGCTCGGGACGTTCTACCCCAAAGCGTTTTTGTATCTCAGGAATTCCCCATATTTCAATGGCATTTCCCATTCGAGCTGGGCGATACATAAAAATATTTTCTGAAACCAATTGCCCAAAATCTTTATCGGGTGTCACCATAAACACTTGGTAATTCTCTTTTTCAGCTTGTTTAGCCAACGTACCAATAATATCATCTGCTTCCATTCCTGAAATTTCTACACAAGGTATATGCATCGCCTTTATAATGTCTTTAATAATAGGAATGGATTGTCTAATAACATCTGGAGTTTCGTCACGATTGGCTTTATATTCTGGATACATTTCCTTTCGTTCTTTACTACCGTCTTTATCAAAACAAACAGCAATGTGATCGGGTTTTTCACGACGAATAACATCAAATAGGGAGTTAGTAAAACCCATAATAGCTGAAGTATCTTGCCCTTTTGAGTTGATTCGTGGGTTTTTAATAAGTGCGTAATAGCCACGGAATATTAGAGCATAGGCATCGAGAAGGAACAGGCGTTTTTTATCAGACATGGAATGGTAAATTGTGTTTCCCTCAAAAGTAAAAAGAAGACTTCAGAAATAGGGTGTTTCCATAAAAAAATAAAAGCCGTTCTTCCTCAAAAACGACTTTTATCTGTGATTTATAGTGCAAGGCAACTGAATGTTACTTACACTTATTAATACATACGTAAGACTTGTAAAACTGGTTTTCCTTTTTTAAAGTTTTAACAATTAAAAAGTCGCTCCTCCTCAAAAGCGACTTTTAGTTTTGATTACTATTGAAAAGAGCTCTCTTTTCGATAGTAAATCTAATTTGTTTTACCATTATACAGATTACCTTACTATTAAGGTTTCTTAAAAATACACATCAAATCTTTAAAGTATTGTTAAAGTGATTTAAATACTTACAAATAAAACACATTTATTATTTTTTCTACGATAAAAAGGTTACTTTAAAGGATTAATGGCATACATTCGTGCCCAGATTAAATAACCTTACAAATCCCCAAAGCTATGAAGTCTATAAAATTACTCCTTTTAAGTTTATTATTTACCGGTTTTTCTTACGCACAAGTAGGAATCGGTACCACAGATCCACACTCCTCATCTATGTTAGAGATTGACTCTGACTCACAAGGATTATTAATTCCAAGAATGACCTCAGGCGAGCGGGATGCAATTGTTGATCCTGCAAACAGTTTGTTGGTATTTGACACAGATGAAAATACATATTATTATAATGAGGGTGATAGTACTACTCCTAATTGGGTTCCATTTTTTTCTGATAATGAAAAAAGAGATAATTATGTACTTGTTAAGAGTGTAGCGGATTTTCCAGGAGTCACCAGTGGAACTATAACATTAGATGAAAACACGTATTATGAAATTAATGGGACTATTGATTTAACTGCTCCCATTGATTTAAACAATGCGTATGTTTCAGGATTGGATGCCAATGAAGATGTGCTTTCTGCACCTGGTGTTGTTTTTCAGGGAAACACAGGAGGAGCTATTAGAAATGTTACTTTAGAAGGCACAACAGCCTTTAGTCTAAATGGTCCGGGGATTTCAACAAATTCTACTTTATTGATTCAAAATACAATTGTAGATGGAATGAGTGGAAGTGTTGGGAGTATTTCAAACTTTGGTGTGTATTTTTCTAATATTGTTCAATTTGTAAATAATTCCAATGGTATTACATACTCTAATATTGGCAATTTGTTATTGAATAATCAAGCTTGGTTTGGGAACAATACAGGTACGTATGAGACGTTTACCAACAATTTTGGTTTAATAGAGAAAGTAAGTGGTTTGTCTGCTGTTTCATCTGGTAATACAGGTATTGATGTAAGTTCAAACCCTTCTGTTGGTGCAGGGATTATTCAAGGAACTGTTTTTTCAGGAGCTGGAACAGATGTTAATGGCTATCCTATGGCAAACACGTATCCTGGTTATAATTTTTCTGTTAATTGGGAAGTAAATGCGCCAGGTATACCTAGGGAAAGTGATGATAATGCATCAGGAAATTTTTACATTACAAGGAACTCAACAACTAGCAACACTGTATTTAGTATAGCCACACCAACTCCCATCAACGCTTCAATAGATCCAGGGCAAATGTTTAGATTTTCAAATTCGACACCTACAGTTACAGGTAGTAATAATGTTTTAGAGTATGAAGGGAAAGAAACCAGGACGTTTAGTATAAGAGGAAATCTTTCTTATAAGCCTTCACCTTTACCAACAACTGGTGTAGCGACCGTACATGTTTTTTATATAAGAAGATATAGTAGTGGTGGTAATCCAATTGAAGTGCCATTGGGTACAGAGGTATATGAAGAAGTAGGGGCTCAAGGTGTAGATGATTTAGTAAGAGCGATTCCTTTAAGTGGTAAGGTTACATTAGATCCTGGTGATTATGTTAGGATATTTGGGCAAAGAATATCAGCTTCAGGAACAGGAAGAAGTAATATTCAAATTTATTCAGTCAGTTTAACCTTAGATTAAGGCATTTTTATTTAAAGAAAAATTATTTTTAATACAATACTCCAAAACCTTCGGTAACACATACCGAAGGTTTTTTTGTGCTTTTATACTATCATGAAAAACGATAATAGTTCCAGTATCAATGTTTTGCAACACATTTTGCAGACATTTTTCTTCTGAAACGGAAGCATCATAATCATAACTCAATACACTCCACATAACTATTTTATATCCTTTTTGCTGAAGCAGATTAGCTTGTTTGGAAGTAATTTTTCCATACGGAGGACGGAACAGCGAAGTACGAGGCGCAAGGTGCGAATAACGAGTGCTTTGTATTTCTTTTTTAAAAAGCAAAACGTTATCAACATAACTTTGGGTCTCTGTTTTCCATCCATTCAAATGATGAAACGTGTGGTTGCCCACTGAATGACCTTCAGAAATTATCCTTTGAAAAATTTCAGGATGTTTTTTTATGTTATCGCCAATACAGAAAAAAGTGGCTTTGGCGTTGTATTTCTTTAAGGTGTCTAGCACCCAGGGCGTCACTTCGGGGATTGGACCGTCATCAAAAGTAAGATAAACCTTGTTTTCATTATTTGGCAATGCCCAAATTCGCTTCGGATAGATCCGTTGCACAAATTTGGGCACTGTTACCAAACGCAGTTTCACTTTTTTTACTCTTCTATTGCTTCGTTTATAACTTCACTAGGAACCGAATCTGCCATTATCTGGATAGACTCTTTTTGCTGAAGATCTTGCTCCACATCAACGCCTTCGCTTTCATTATAAAAATGACGGAAGAGCTTTAAGTAGTCATTAAATTCAGAGGCTTCATCTTTAGCAAAAGTTTCATCATCGTAGACTATTATAATATCGACTAGGCCACGATAACGTTCCATATCACTGATTATTTCATCAGCAATATTGTATTGTTTTTTTACTTTCATTCCGCTGTAATACAACAATTTTTCTTGGTATTTTTTAGCGACTTCTTCGTATAATTCTCGGGCCTTTTCAGGTTTGTTTACTTCATAATACCCTAAAACAAAAGGTTCTAATAGCGAGTAATATTCAAAATACTTAACGGGCATTTTCTCCATTGCTAAGTCTAAAACATCTTCAGCTTTATCTTTCTTGCCTTCATTAATTAAATTTTCGGCTAGACGCGCTAAGTTGCTTCGGTACGTAATACCATTTCTTCTGGTTTCGGTATCATGATATATGTCTGGACTTCCGCTATTTCCCCAATCCCAGTTCATAACGATATCATACATTTTATCGGTATCAACACGGCCCATGTCAAACGGATTACGTGGATTAACAGGTGTTCTTATAGGTACTAATTTATATACAACTCCGTCTAATTGTAGATAATCCTTCATCCATAAATAATCGTCATCGCCAAAAGCACCACCGCTAAAGTAAATAGGGCGTTCCCAATCGTTATTGGCGATAATGTCCAACATCATCATTCGGTTTTTGTAAATAACATTTCCTTTTAGCTGAATGTAAATCTCATCTACAATTTTATCAGCATCTTCCTGTGGAACAATACCATTGCGTAATACAGCCTCTTTATCAACCGGAATACGAATGGTTTTTGAAGGGAAGGTATTTGCCATTTGGTTACTCTCCAGTTCAACACGTGTAGCAGGGCTATCGTTTGCAACCCAATTCATCCAAGTTTTGATGTCTATAGTATCTTGCTTGGTTTCTTGGTAATAGAGAAAATCTCGAGTTCCATACCGATATTTATCATGCGTTAATTGCGATGGAATAGGATCGCTAGTAAACGCCTTCTTTTTCATATCGTCTATATACCAATCGGTTTGAAAGAGACTAGTATTAATAATACGAGCATCCTGACGGTAGCCTTCTATATTTTGTGCGTACCACAAGGCAAACGTATCATTGTCCCCAATGGTAAACAAGATGGCATTTTCATCAACCGAATCGAGATACATTTTTGCCATCGAGTTAGCGGTATATCGATCTGAACGATCATGGTCATCCCAGTTTTGATACGCTAACAAGACTGGCGAAGCTAATAAAGTAGCACTCAGCACAACTGGAATGGCAATTTTTGGAGACAGGTATTCTTTTACCATTTCAAAAAGGGCATAGACTCCAAAACCAATCCACATAGCGAATATGTAAAACGAGCCTACCAGTGCATAATCCCGTTCTCGAGGTTCAAAAGGGCGTTCGTTGAGGTATATTTTTAGGGCTAGGCCTGTAAACAGGAAAAAGACGAGTAGCACCCAGAATTTCTTTTTATCATTTTTAAAGAGGAAAACCACTCCTAAAATTCCTAATATTAAGGGCAGGAAAAAGTAGGTATTTCGGGCCTTATTGTTTTTAACATCACTAGGCAGATTATCTTGTGAGCCTAAACGGAGTTCGTCTATAAAGTCGATACCACTCAGCCAGTTTCCGTGCAGGTCGGTATATTGCCCTTGCACATCGTCTTGTCTTCCGGCGAAATTCCACATAAAATAGCGCCAGTACATATAACCAAACTGATACTCAAACATAAACTTGAGGTTTTGGCCAAAGGATGGTTTTTCAATATTGAGTGCTACCCCAAACTCACGTAAAAATTTATCGTAGTCTTTACTATCTACGACGCCTTGGTCGTAAGCTTGTTTAAATTTATTTACCTCTTGTACCAATCGTTTTTCATTTCGGTATTCGGGTTTTATTGTAAAATCAAGTCCTCCAGTAAACTCCAAATAATTGGCATTGTTCTCTACACTCCACATTCTGGGTAGATATGCTTTTTGCGAATCATCGGTGTTTTGCCCAGCATTTTTATATTCGTTTACGATAACGTATTTACCAGCTTTCTCATCTTCTTCATATTTTGGCTTCTCGTCTTTATATGGATTGTCTGGATCTAAACCTACATATGCTTCAGTAAATAGAGGGCCATAAAATAAATGGGTTTGTGGGTATTGTTCTCGATTATAATAAGCTAATAATTCTCGGGCATTGTCAGGGTTATTTTCATTAATTACGGTTCCCGCATTAGCACGAATAGGAAGCATCAACCAACTTGAAAAACCTATAAAAATGAACAGCACACAAAGCAACAAAGTGTTAAACTGTGTATGGTTTTTTCTGCGGGTATACCGTAATCCGAAATAAAACAATGCAATAAATAAAATACCAGCAATAAGTGTCCCGGTATGGAAAGGCAAGCCAATACTGTTTATAAAGAAGAGTTCCGAAGCACTGAAAAACTTCAGGGTCATCGGCAACAATAACTTAAAGATAAACAGTAAGATCGCTACCATCACTACATTAGCAATTATAAAGTTTTTAACTGAAATGGTTTTATAGTTTTTGAAAAAGTATAAAAACCCAATAGCCGGAATAGTAAGCAGTCCTAAAAAGTGAATCCCGAAGGAAAGCCCGATGATAAAAGAAATTAAAATAACCCATCTGTCGCCTCTAGGGGTGTTCATTTCACGTTCCCAACGCAGGCCACAATAAAACAAAACCGCAGTAATAAATGCTGAAGAAGCATATACTTCGGCCTCCACAGCACTAAACCAAAAACTATCGGTAAAAGCAAAACTGAGCGATCCTACCACAGCACTTCCTAATATTGCGATTGCAGAGCTTTTGGTTAATTCTTTATGCTTTAAAATCACTGTTCTTAATAAAATAGTAAGCGACCAAAACATAAACAAGATGGTAAAAGCACTGGCAAAAACCGACATCAGGTTAATGGTAAGTGCAATGTTTGAAGCTTCCATAGCAAAAATGGAGAAAAATGCTCCCAATAATTGATACAGAGGAGCTCCAGGTGGATGCCCAACTTCTAGATTACTTGCTGTAGTTATATACTCACCAGCATCCCAAAAACTGGCAGTGGGTTCTACTGTAAGCCAGTAAGTAATAAGGGATATAAGAAATACGGACCAACCTAAAATCTGGTTCCATTTTTTAAAGTTGAAAGAAGCCATAAGCTCGTACAGTTTTTGTTGTGGCGAATTTACTAATAATATACGTAGTGCAAACCACCAAAACTATGTAACGTACCGAAACAATGTGTTATTTTATGATTTTTTTAAAAAGTTTACATTGAAGCAAGATTTTTTGGTATTTTTATTTGCGGAAGAAAAAGTTTGTATTAAATTTGCAACCGCATTACGGTATTGGCCCATGGTGTAACTGGCAACACGTCTGTTTTTGGTACAGAAGAGTCTAGGTTCGAGCCCTAGTGGGCCAACAAAAGTCTCAAACTATAAAAAGTTTGGGACTTTTTTTATTTAAAGGATAATCCAGAATTATTTATTTTCAATTTCTATAACCTTAGCCAATGTCCTCACTAACCGTTGGTGGTTTTTTACAAATGGATTGCTGGTATCCCACACATAACCAGCCAATACTGCGCAGATTTGTTTTTTAATTTCAGGGTTTATAGTACTAGCAAAGAATATTTTCTGAAGGTTACCAGAGTACCATTCATCAACATACGTTTTAAAAACTTCGACGCCTTGTTTTAAGTGGTTTTCGTAATCCCTTTCCCAATCCACTACTTCGTCTCGTAGTTTTCTGGCTGTTAATTTAGCGGCCAATAATCCAGATTCCGTTGCAAACGTTACTCCAGATGAAAAAACGGGATCCAAGAAACCTGCACTGTTCCCGGTAATGGTATAACCTTTTCCATAAAGCGCATTCATGGACGAAGAGAAATCTTTAAACTCTTTGGGTTCGAATAAAAAGTCGCTATTTTCAAACCTTTTTTTATAGTGTTTTGAAAGGTTTAAAAGTTTCCGAAGTTTTTCAGAAGATGCACCCGAAAAAGAATCGATAAATTCTGAAGGGCCCACAAAACCAATACTCGTATTTCCGTTAGAGAACGGAATGACCCAAAGCCAAGCTTCATCAGTAACCACATCAAAAGTTATTAACGTGCCTTCTTCGCCTTTTGGCCTTTTAATATCTTCAACATGGGTAAAAATTGATGAGTTCCCTTGAGATGTTGTAGGTTTCACAAGATGTAATAACTTCGGAATAACCCGTCCCGGACCACTAGCATCAATAATATGTTTTGCTGAAATTATATCTGCTTTCTCTTCTGAAGTTTTTATCGTCGTTTTTGAAGTTCCGTCTGCATGAAATTCAATCCCTGTCATTTCAGTTTCAAAGGAAATGGAAATACCTCTTTTTTGAAGCTCGTTTGTCAAAGTTTCGTCAAATTTGGCTCTCGGAACTTGCCAAGTCCAATCCCAACCCTCAGTGTGTTTTTCCTTAAAATCGAAGTGACAACTTTTATCTTCTTTTAAAAACCGAGCGCCTTTTTTTATCTGGAAGTTTTCAGATTTCAGACAATCTAATAACCCTACTTCCTCAAAATGTTCCATACAGCGAGGCAACAGACTTTCACCAATGGCAAACCGAGGAAATTTGCTTTTTTCTACTACTTGTACTTTGAACCCTTGTTGGTGTAAATAGGCTGCTGCTACCGAGCCCGAAGGTCCTGCACCAATAATTAAGATATCAATTTCTTGTTCAGTCATTCAATAAGGGTAAAAGAATAGTTTTTTATTATAATTTTACACCCCAAAATAACTACATTACGTTGGTTATTGCAGGATAATTTGCTAAAATTTCCAATTTATTTCAAATGATAATAGGTAAAGAAGGGTTGGTACTTCAAGATTTTCAGGATATCGTTTTTTCTGAAACAAAAATATCCATTGATGATTCGGTTTTAAAAACGGTTCAGGATAGTTTCGATTTTTTAACGGAATTCTCTGAAAATAAAATTATTTATGGTGTTAATACGGGTTTCGGCCCGATGGCGCAATATAAAATTGACGATTCCAAACGCATTCAACTTCAATATAATTTAATACGCAGCCACGCTTCAGGAACGGGAAATCCCATTCCGCCAAAATACGTAAAAGCATCTATGTTGGCGCGTTTAAACACGTTAGCAATTGGTAAATCTGGGGTTCATCCATCGGTTGTCGAGTTAATGACAACGCTTATAAATAGAGATATTATTCCGGTTGTGTATGAACACGGTGGCGTGGGTGCAAGTGGCGATTTGGTTCAATTGGCGCATATTTCGTTGGTACTGATTGGCGAAGGCGAAGTAACTTATAAAGGTAAAACTAAGCCAACCGCAGAAGTTTTTAAAACCGAAAACTTACAACCCATTACAGTTGCCCTTCGAGAAGGACTCGCATTGATGAATGGCACATCCATTATGTCCGGAGTGGGTATTCTGAATACTATTTTTACGAAACGTTTACTTAATTGGGTAGTGGCGTGCTCTTCGGCTATTAATGAAATAGTAAAAGCGTACGATGATCATCTCTCTTTTGAGTTAAATGAAGCCAAAAAGCACAGCGGACAACAGCAAATTGCCGAACGTATGCGAAGCCATTTGGAGGATAGCAAACTGACCCGAAAACGCGAGCATCATTTATATAATGGGGAACATACGGAATCTGTAATTGAAGAAAAAGTACAAGAGTATTATTCCTTACGTTGTGTGCCGCAAATTTTGGGACCAGTGTTAGATACGCTGCAAAATGTGGAGAAAATTGTTCTGGAAGAAGTAAACTCAGCCAACGACAACCCAATTGTTGATGTTAAAAAACAGCAAGTGTATCACGGCGGAAATTTTCACGGCGATTACATTTCGTTAGAAATGGATAAATTGAAACTGGTAGTCACTAAAATGAGTATGCTTGCCGAACGACAGTTAAATTATTTACTCAATTCTAAACTCAACGGAATTCTTCCTCCTTTTGTAAATTTAGGTGAGTTAGGGTTGAATTATGGGATGCAAGGCGTGCAATTTACAGCTGTTTCTACAACTGCAGAAAATCAAACGCTTTCCAACCCGATGTATGTGCATAGCATCCCAAATAATAATGACAATCAAGATATTGTGAGTATGGGCACCAATGCAGCATTACTCACCAAAAAAGTAATTGAAAACACCTATGAAGTGGTCGCTATTGAGTTAATAACAGTGGTTCAGGCGATAGAATATTTGAAAATTCAAGGTGAAGTTTCTTCAAAAACAAAGAAATTATATGATGAAATCAGGTCGATTGTACCTCCTTTTAAAGAAGATGAAGTGATGTATCCGTATGTGAAAGAAGTAAAAGAACATCTAATTAATTCTGAAATATAATTATGAAATGTGCATTGGTTACAGGAGGTTCACGAGGAATAGGAAAAGCAATCTGTCTACAACTAGCTGCCGATAGCGAGTATCATATTCTTATAAATTACTATAAAAATAAAACGGCGGCTCTTGAAACATTGCAAACCATTGAAAAAACAGGTGGAAAAGGTTCGTTGCTTCCGTTTGATGTTTCAAATAGGGAATCTGTGGTTGATGCTTTGGAGACTTTTCAGAATAACAATCCGGAAGCCGTTATCGAAATACTTGTAAACAACGCCGGAATTACAAAAGACGGACTCTTTATGTGGATGAAACCGGAAGACTGGAATTCAGTTATAAACACCAATCTTAATAGCTTTTTTAATGTCACCAATCACCTTATTCAAAATATGTTGATGAATCGCTACGGGCGTATTATTAATATTGTTTCATTGGCTGGTGTAAAAGGCAATGCTGGACAAGTAAACTACGCTGCCGCGAAAGGCGCAGTAGTTGCAGCAACCAAATCACTTGCGCAAGAAGTAGGAAAACGCAATATTACCGTAAACGCGGTGGCGCCGGGGTTTATTAAAAGCGAGATGACGGAAGATCTAGACGAAAAAGAGCTTAAAAAAATGGTTCCATTAAACCGTTTTGGCAATCCCGAGGAAGTTGCACATTTAGTGTCTTTTTTAACTTCCAAAAAAGCATCGTATATCACGGGCGAAGTCATTAATATTAATGGCGGAATCTACTCCTAAGCCAAAAATTCCTGTAATTTTGCCACGTATCTAATTGCTAATTTAATAACGCACATGGCGGCAGAGTGGGACGGAAAATCACGAGGGACGGTCTTCGGGTTTAAAGTATTTGTCTTTTTTATCAAAAACTTTGGTATTCGCGCTGCGTATGCCTTGATGCATTTGCCGATTCCTTATTTTTGTCTGTTTTCTAGAAAAAATGTCCGCGGACTCTTTTATTATTTCAGAAAACGGAAGCACTATTCTTGGTTTAAAAGTTCAATGAATATTTACAAAGGTTATTACCAATTCGGTCAAACCTTGGTCGATAGGATTGCCATTCAATCTGGGCTTCGGGATAAATACACCTACGAGTTTGACGGCATTGAAAATTTAAAAGAAACATTAGCACTCAATAAAGGCGGAATCCTGATCAGTGCTCATGTTGGCAACTTTGAAATGGCGCAGTACTTTTTTAATGATTTAGATGAAGAAGCTAATATCAGCATTGTTATTACCGATCAAGACCACGAGAATATAAAAGAATATGTAGGTTCGGTGATAAACCGAAAGCAAGAGAATTTCATCATTGTAAAAGATAATATGTCCCATATTTTTGAAATAAACGCCGCATTAGCTCAAAATAAAATGGTTTGTATTTCCGGCGATCGGTATATGGATGTTGCCAAAACCATAGAAGCTTCTTTACTTGGAAAACAAGCAAAATTTCCAGTAGGTCCTTTCCTTTTAGCAACTCGATTAGAGGTCCCGGTATTATTTGTATATGTGATGCGCGAACCGAAACGTCATTACCATTTATACGCAAGAAAAGTGGCCGTAACGCGACGCGATGCTAGTGGTTTATTAACTAAATACACCCAAAGTTTAGAAGAGATTTTAAACCAATATCCGCTGCAATGGTTTAATTTTTACGACTTTTGGGATGATATTGATTAAATGCAATTGAGTTTTGAAAGAATTACGATTCCCTATTACTGATCCTTTTGTATTGGAAGAACTCCTTCCACAGCGCCAACCTATGATTATGGTCGATGCTTTAATGTATTACGATAAAAAATCCTTAGTTTCAGAACTGACTATTTCCGAAGAAAATATTTTTGTTGCTGATGGATTTTTATCTGAAACAGGGTTATTGGAACACATTGCTCAATCGGTGGCCTTACACACCGGATATACGGAATATTTAGAAGAAAAACCGACCAAAGAAGGCTATATTGGTGCCATTAAAAAAGCTGAAATTTTAAAAACACCAGCTATCAATAAAACCATTGAAACTGAAGTGAAAATTATTCACGCAGCGATAGGAATTACTTTGGTAAAAACCATAACTAAATTAGAGCAAGAAGTGATTGCGACCACCGAAATGAAAACGATGTTAAAACCGTAATGCAGAAACCTGTTTACATACAAGAAGCTTCGCTTATTACCCCTTTGGGGTTTTCAGTTTCTGAAAACGTATCTGCTATCGAAAAGGAACAATCCGGAATTCAAGAACAACATTGTACGGATATTTTAGACACCCCTTTTTACGCAGCGATGATAGCTTCAGAAAAAATTGATGCTGCTTTTGAAAAATTGGGTGACCCTTCAAAATTTATGAAGCTGGAGAAAATGATGTTACTTTCCGTTGCTGAAACGGTAGAAAAATCAAAACTTCATATTTCAGAAAAAACCGCCTTGATTATTGCGACCACAAAGGGAAGTATCGACGCACTCGATCCTGATAATTCTTTTTCAGAAGAACGAGCGTATTTGCCGGTTTTAGGAAAGAAAATTCAATCTTTTTTTGGTTTTAAAGAAGAACCGATCGTGGTTTCCAACGCGTGTGTTTCAGGAATCTTAGCGGTTGCGGTCGCTAAACGCCTTATTCAGAACAATGTATGTGAAAATGCTGTAGTTGTTGCGGGCGATTTAGTTTCTAAATTTACTGTTACCGGGTTTAACACCTTTCAAGCACTGAGTGATGGCCCTTGCAAACCTTATTCAAAATACCGAAATGGCATTAGCATTGGCGAAGCGGCGGCATCAGTCGTGGTTTCTTCTGAAAAAAATAAAAATACAATTATCGAAGTCGTTGGAGATGGTTCGTGTAACGATGCCAACCATATTTCGGGTCCATCACGAACAGGAGAAGGTTTGCTGAAAAGTATTCAATCTGCTATGAAAGAAGCTAAAATTTCAGCAAATAATATTGACTTAATTTCCGCCCACGGAACCGCAACTATTTATAATGACGAAATGGAAGCTATTGCGTTCAACCGGGCGAACCTGCAACAGGTTCCCTTACATAGTTTAAAAGGCTATTATGGGCATACGTTGGGCGCTTCTGGTTTGGTAGAGGCCATTGTCGGTTTTGAAGCAATGAAACAAAATAAATTGTTTACGTCGTTAGGATATGACGAATCGGGAACTTCAAAACCGTTGAATATCATTCAAAAAGTTGAAAACTGCACCGTAAACACCTTTTTAAAAACCGCTTCTGGTTTTGGGGGTAGTAATGCAGCCGTACTCTTTAAAAAAGTCGCTTTTGAACAATAAACTAAACATACAAGCGTGGTGCAGCGTACAAAACGGAATGGTAATTTGCAATGGCAAGGAAATTATAACTGTTGATAATAAACAAACATTTTCAGCATCTGCAAAACAAGTTTACAAAGACCAGCACTGGGAATACCCTAAATTTTTTAAGATGGATCGGTTGAGTAAACTCACCTTTTTAACTGCTGAAATTTTAATGAATGAAGTGACAATCTCTTCTGAAGAAAAAGAAAGCTTAGCGGTTGTATTGTCCAATAAAAGTGCGAGTTTGGATACCGATAGAAAGTATCAAGACTCTATAAACAGTATTGAAAATTTTTACCCCAGTCCGGCAGTATTTGTGTTTACATTGCCTAATATTGGGATGGGCGAAGTGTGCATTCGGCATAAGATACAAGGTGAAAATGCTTTTTTTGCCTTTGATGATTTTAATCCGTTATTTTTGAAGCAATATGCTGAAAGTTTAACGCAAAACAACAAAGCAAAGCAGGTTTTGTGTGGTTGGACCGAAATAGATGAAAAAGGATATAATTCTTTTTTATATTTGGCATCCCCAAATGGAACCCTTCCGCATACGGAAGAATCAATTAAAAAATTATACACCCCAAGTTGATGGACGCATTAAAACAGGAACTAAAAGAAAATATCATCGAGCAATTAAACCTCGAAGAATTTACCATTGAAGATATTGATAATGACGATGCGTTATTTGGCGACGGCTTAGGATTGGATTCTATCGATGCCTTGGAATTAATTGTGATGCTCGATAAAGATTACGGTATAAAACTGACCGATCCTGAAAAAAGCAAAGAGATTTTTCAGTCCATTAATGTTTTGGCAACCTATATTACTGAGCATCGTACTAAATAAGAAAATTCATAAGAGAAACATGGCTTCTTTTCCAAAGCTTATTATTAATACTCTTTTCTTATTGCTTATATTAATTTGTACAGCTTTTACAATATTTTTAATAGTTAATTGGAATTTTATTTCTAATCCAGCTTTAGTACCTGGATATGTTGAATCACAAGCAACTTTTGCATATGGCAGAGATGATTTAGCTAAGTTTAGAAATTGGGCTTTTAATTATCCAATGGCAATACTTCCGTACTTAATATATATTCAAAGCATTCTCTTGGTTCATTTGATAATTAAGAAAAATCTCTTGTTGAATAAACTTCAATGGGTTGCTCTTTTTGTATTTCTGTTGTTTATGATATTCTCAGATTATATTTTTGATAATTTATCTGAGATATTTAACTCAAATTATTATCGCCAAACAGGCTATGACATTAATGATATCTTAGGTGTATTATTTAATATTGCTTTTTTGTTTGTTTTAATCAGTTCTTTAATTTTAATCTTTATTCCAAGATTCAAAAACTATAGAAAACTTTTTACTTTAAATATAATAACAATCGTGGTGTTTGTTATTTTTATATTTTCGTTCATTGAATTTTTCTTTGATTAAAAAATAAGGTATGAAAAAAGGAGTCGCTATAACCGGAATGGGCATTGTTTCTGCCATTGGTTGTTCGGTTGAAGAAAATCTGCAAGCGCTTCTTACTTCAAACAGTGGATTAGGAATTTTAAAACACATTCAAACGCATCATAAAAATAGCATTAAAGTAGGGGAAGTAGGTTTTACCAATACTGAAATAGCTGCGAAATTAAACCTTCCGGAAGATAATAACTATACTCGAACGGCTTTGCTAGGGTCTTTGGCAGCAAAGGAAGCTTTAGAACAAGCTGAAATTAATGACATTTCAACATATAGAACTGGACTCATTTCGGCCACCACCGTTGGCGGAATGGATATGACCGAAAAATACTGGAAACAATTTGCTTCAAACCCCGAAGTTCAAAAATACATCTCGAGCCATCATGCGGGCGATAGCACAAAAAAAATAGCAACACTTTTAGGAATTACCGGTTATGTCACGACTATTAGCACCGCATGTTCGTCAGCCGCAAACGCTATTATGTTAGGGGCACGGCTTATTAAAGTGGGAAAACTCGACCGGGTTGTAGTTGGTGGAACCGATGCGTTGTCAAAGTTTACCATAAATGGATTTAAATCATTGATGATTTTAAGCGAAACCAATTGTACACCTTTTGATGCCAACCGAAGCGGTTTAAACTTAGGCGAAGCCGCTGCTTATTTGGTATTGGAATCTGATGAGGTAGTTGCAGCGCAAAACAAATCTGTTTTAGCCTATGTAAGTGGCTATGGCAATGCCAACGATGCTTTTCATCAAACGGCATCTTCAAAAACAGGCGAAGGGGCATATTTGGCCATGAAAAAAGCTTTGGAAGTCGCAGGTTTAAAATCTTCAGAGATTGATTATGTGAATGCTCACGGAACCGCAACGCAGAATAATGACTTATCCGAAAGCATTGCGCTGCAACGAATTTTTAAAGAAAAAATCCCCAGTTTTAGTTCCACAAAAGCGTTTACAGGTCATACACTGGCTGCTGCTGGAGCAGTGGAAGCTTTATTTTCTATATTGGCGTTGCAAGAAAATTGCATGTTCGCCAATTTAGGTTTTAAAACGGCTATGTCCGAAACAAGTTTGGTTCCGGTTACCCAACTTCAGAAAAAAGAACTAAAACATGTACTGTCTAATTCCTTTGGTTTTGGCGGAAATTGTTCCACCTTACTATTTTCCAAATAATGAAAACGTGTTACATCCATAGCGTAGTGAGTATTTCGGCACAAGACAGTTTTGCTGAAGATGGGATTATTTCTGAAATACAAGAACAAGCAGATTATAAAATTTTAGCAGTTCATCCACCGTATCGCGATTTTATTCCGCTTTCCCAATTGCGAAGAATGTCACCAGCCATTAAAATGGGGGTTGCTGCATCAAAAAAAGCATTGGAAAAAGCTAATGTAGAGCAACCTGACGCCATAATTACCGGTTCTGGTTTGGGCTGTATGGCCGATACCGAAACGTTTTTGAATACCTTACTGGAAAACGACGAGCAATTTTTAACACCGACAGCTTTTATTCAATCGACACACAATACCGTTGCCGGGCAGATTGCGCTTGGCTTAAAATGTAAGGCTTATAATACAACATACACCCATGGTTCGGTATCGTTTGAATCGGCTTTGGTAGATGCGCAATTACAGATTGAAGCCGGAGAAGCTAGCAATATATTGATAGGTGGCGTGGACGAATTGGGAAGTGAATTTGTGGATTACGTTCATTTAGTTGAACAAAAACAAAAGCAACCCATTCAAGTGCCTTTAGGTGAAGGGGCTACGTTTTGTGTATTGTCTTCAGAAAAAAAAGAAGAAGCGGTAGCGGTTTTAAAAGCGGTTGAAATTCATTCAAAAATTACTGACGAAAATATAGTTGCTGAAATGCAAGCTTTTCTAAAAAGAAACAAGGTTGATGCTTCAGATATCGATGCCGTAATTTTAGGAAATAACGGTGATGCTTTTGATGTCTATTATCAAAATATTGAAGAGGTATTTCCTAAAATTGACTTTCTTCAGTACAAAAAACACATTGGTGAATTTTTTACAGCTTCCGCATTTGCTTTTTGGATGGGAGCGCAATTAATAGAAGGTGAAACGCTTCCAAAGGATTTTTTTATTCGTAAAGCTGAAAGCAAATCGTATAAAACTGTTTTATTGTACAACCAATTTAAAGGAAGCCAACACAGTTTTGTACTTTTAACCCAATGCTAAAATTTGGTCAAATAACAGTTGTTGCCACCATTGCTTTACTCACTATTGGCGTAATTGATTTCTTCTTCAAGATTTCACCTATTTTATATGTAACAATACTTTTACTTTGGTTTTTAATCGTAGCATTAGGCTCATTTACTATGCGATGGCAAATTTTTACTACTGCTTTTACAAAAGGTAACCAAAATAAAAAACAAGTAGCGATCACTTTTGATGATGGTCCAAATGCAGAATTTACGCCTCAAATTTTACAAATACTGAAAGCGTATAACGCAAAAGCCACGTTTTTTTGCATTGGGAAACACATAGAGAAATATCTAGGAATCGTGCAACAAATACTAGCTGAAGGGCATACTATCGGAAACCATTCCTATTCGCATGCCACAAATTTTGGGTTTTTCAGAAAAACGAGGATTGTGCAAGAACTTTCAAAAACCGATGCTTTAATTAAAAAAATAACTGGTTCAACAAACACATTATTTAGACCGCCTTATGGAGTCACCAATCCTTCAATTGCCAAAGCAGTAAAAGAAACAAATCATACCATTATTGGTTGGAATGTCCGTTCGTACGATACGGTTATAAAAAATCCTACTAAAGTTTTAAATCGTTTAAAAAAACGTTTGTCACCAGGTAGCATCATTTTATTGCACGATACACATTCCCGATGCCCAGAAATTGTGGAACGTTTGTTGCAATTTCTGAAAAAAGAAGGATACGAAGCTGTAACCATTGAAACGCTACTAACTAAAAATTAATATGAAACCTACATTTATAATACTATTCAGTTTGCTTGTGCAACAAGCTTTTGCGCAAACGCCTTTGACTTCTACTGAAATTAAAGACTTTAAACAGCACGTAGAACAAACCGCCCAACAAACCGAAACCATTGTAAGCGATTTTGTACAGGAAAAACAATTGGAGTTCTTAAATGAGGCGGCTCTTTCCAAAGGGACACTCACTTTTAAAGCACCCGATGCCATTCGTTGGGAATACACCAAACCGTATACATATGAAGTGATTTTTAAAGGAAATCAATTAACGGTTCATGAAGCAGGCTCGACAAAAAACATTGATTTAAGTTCCAATAAATTATTTGAAAGTTTCAACTCGTTACTTATCAATAGTATAAAAGGTGATATGTTCAAAGATGAGGATTTTACTATTTCGTATTACAAAACCGAAAAAGGGTTTATGGTGAGTTTTATTCCGAAAGAAAAGAGAATGAAGCGCTTTATCGCATCGTTTCAGCTCAGTTTTTCTGAAAAAGATTATCAAGTAACGCAATTGAAATTAATTGAACCTTCAGAAGATTTTACATTGATTACCTTTAAGAACAAACAGATTAATGTGCCGGTTCCCGATTCGATTTTTAAAATGTAAAAAGATGTTATTGCCCAATTTATATCAGGTTATAGAGAAAAAAGTAATTGATGCAGATGCTGTTTCGGTAACGGTAGCGGTGAATAAAAATCATCGCGTATTTGAAGGCCATTTCCCGAATAATCCAGTTATGCCTGGGGTGTGTATGCTTCAAATAATAAAAGAACTTTCAGAAGAACATTTGGAAACATCCCTTTTTCTTCAAAAAACATCGAATGTGAAATTCACAGCGGTGATGAACCCTCAAATACAATCCAATCTCACCGTGAACTTGTCTTTTATTCGAGAAGAGGATTCGATAAAAATAAAAAACACGAGTACTTTTCCAGATGGGACGGTCGTGTTAAAATGTAATGCTATTTTTGTGGAAACAAACCGTGTGCATGAAAACGGCTGAGCAAAATAAAATTCATTCAACTTATCTTGAAATAACCCAAAAACTCAAGCAGTATAAGTGTTGTGTGTTGATGCCAACTTACAACAATTATAAAACGCTAAAACGGGTATTGGATGGTGTTTTAAAATACACCGATGATGTGGTTTTGGTCAACGATGGTTCTACTGATGAGACACTTCAAATTCTTTCTGCGTATCCGCAAATTGAGCAAATTCATATTAACAAAAACCAAGGAAAAGGATATGCACTGAAAAAAGGATTTAAACACGCTGTTTCTTTAGGTTTTGATTATGCCATTACGTTAGATAGCGATGGACAACATTTTCCATCGGATATTCCAGTATTTATTAATGGGTTAGATGCTTCGGAAAACAAAAACCTGTTATTGATCGGTGACCGAAATATGAACGAGGCCGATGTACTCGCCCAAAGCCGAAAAGGCAATAAAGTGTCTAGTTTTTGGGTAAAAGCAGTAACCGATTTGGAATTGCACGACACACAAGCTGGTTTTAGACTGTATCCAATAAAAGCATTGAAGGATATTAACTTTTTCAGAAATACCAAAAAATTTGAATTTGAAGTTGAAGTAATCGTTAAAGCAATTTGGGGCGGTATCTTGGTTAAAAATGTCCCTATTCAGGTTTTGTATGATTTAGAAGAACGGGTTTCGCATTTCCGACCGTTTATGGATATTGCTCGAATTACCATTTTGATCATTTGGTTCTTGATTGTTAAGTATTTTTATATTCGTCCGCGTGATTTCTTCAGAAAATTAAAAAAAAAAGGAATCCGTCGCTTTTTGAATGAAGAGTTTTTAAGAAACAACGATTCCCCTGAAAAAAAAGCACTTTCGGTAGCGTTAGGACTCTTCATTGGGTTGTCGCCACTTTGGGGTTTTCATACCGTAATCGTTATATTTCTCGCTATTGTTTTAAAGCTGAACAAAGTAATTGCCTTTGCCTTTTCAAACATAAGTTTGCCACCATTTATTCCGTTTGTGTTTTTAGCTAGTTTAACCACAGGATATTGGGTTTTGGGACAAGATAATGAAGTTACATTAGCAAGTGTAAACAATAATTTTGAAGTGATTACTTCGTTAAAGGCTTATTTTATTGGTAGCATCACGCTTTCGGTTGGGGCTGCAGTTATTTTGGGAAGTTTATCGTATTTGTGTTTTTACCTTTTCGATACTAAGAAAATACAGCCAGATGGATAGATTTTTCTTCAAGCTATATACATCGATTCAGAAACAGAGAGCGGTCTTTTTTATAGTATTGGCAGTAATCTGCGCAGGGTTGTGTTCCATAGCGTTTCAAGTTTCTTTTGAAGAAGATATTTCTAAATTAATACCTTCCAATTCTGAAAATGAACAATTTCAGAAGGTTTTAAAGAACATCCGTTTTACCGATAAGGTAATTATAAACATCAAAAAAGAAGGCGGTACGACCGAAGATTTGGTTGGTTATGCTTCAGCTTTAAAAGACAGTTTAATCCCCTTAAAGAAGGATTATATAGAGAACATTCAAGGTGCTGCGAAAGAAGAAACGCTTTTCGAGACCATGGATTTTGTGTATGGTAATCTTCCGTTGTTTTTTACAGAAACAGATTATGCAATTCTGAAAAATAAATTATCTAAAGATAGCATTTCAAAAACCATGAAGGCGAATTACAAAACCTTGGTGTCGCCCTCGGGAATGCTTGCAAAAAAAGAAATTCTAAAAGACCCACTGCATCTTACCAACTTAGCATTGCAAAACCTTAAAAATATAGGAATTGAAGACGGGTTTAAGTTGAAAAATGGCTTTGTAATGACCGATGATGAGCAACATATTTTGTTATTCATCACCCCAAAATTCTCTTCTTCCGATTCTGAAAAGAATACAGCTTTCACTAAGAAACTGTATCAACTGCAAGAGCAAATAAATACAACATTTGATAGAAAAGTAACAAGCAATTATTATGGAGCGGCTTTTATTGCTGCTGCAAATGCAAAACAAATAAAGAGTGATATTCAACTTACCATCGGGATTGCATTAACCATTCTATTGCTAATTTTTATTGGCTTTTATCGCAGTGTTTGGATTCCATTAATCATTTTATTCCCTACAATTTTTGGCGCGTTAGTATCGATTGCTTTTTTGGTATTGATTAGGCCGCAACTTTCCGCTATTTCGTTGGGGATTGGCTCTATTTTGTTGGGCATTACCTTAGATTATTCTTTACATATCCTTACACACATAAAAAATGGCGAAACCGGCAAGCAATTGTACAAAAGCATTACCAAGCCTATATTAATGAGCAGCTTGACAACGGCTTTGGCTTTTCTATGTTTGCTTTTTATCAAGTCACAGGCGTTGCAAGATTTAGGAATTTTCGCCGCAGTGAGTGTGTTGGGCGCTTCGGTGATGGCGTTGTTGTTTATTCCGCAGGTGTATAAAAAGAAGACGGTTTCAAATACAAAAAAGAAAACAGTTTTTAATCGTATCACAGCCTATCCCATACATAAAAACAAAATGGTGGTCGTTTGTCTGGCTGTTTTGTTAGTGATAAGTTGTTTTAGCTATAGTTCGGTTGAATTCAATAAAGATTTAGAACAATTAAACTACAAACCAGAGCAACTTGTAAAAGCTGAAGAAGAACTGGAAACGATAACTAATTCGGTATCCAAATCTTTGTATGTAACCACGTATGGGGCTACATTGGAAAAAGCATTACAGCAAAATGATTCAGTGTATAGTTTGCTGAAAGCATTAGAAAAACAATCAGAAATTGAAGCTTTTAATTCAGTAGGCGGTTTGGTCGCTTCGGAAGAAAAACAAAACGAGAAGATTCAGGAATGGAATCAGTTTTGGAAATCAGAACGGCTTGAAAATGTAAAGAGTTCCATTAACAACACTTCAGAAGCATTAGGATTTAAGTCCAATGCGTTTGCATCATTTTATAACCATTTGAATTCAAACTATAAACCTTTGGAGTTATCTGATTATCCTGAATTTGGAAGCAAGATGATAGCCGATTACATTTCAGAAAAAAATGGATTTGTAACAGTGACTTCGGTTGTAAAAGCAAATGAAAATCAAATAGAAATGCTTCAAACAAGAATAGAGGAACTTCAAAATACATTAGTGATTGACCGTAAACAATTAAATGAAACCCTACTGAATACCTTACAAAACGATTTTAACACACTGTTGTGGTATTGTTTTGGCGTGGTCGTGTTAGCGTTATTGTTGTTTTACCGAAATTGGAAATTGGTTGTTGTAACAACCGTACCTATTTGTCTAACGTGGCTGTTGACCATTGGGGTTATGGGAGTATTTCAATTACAATTTAATGTATTTAACAGCATCATTTCGGCCTTTATCTTTGGGTTGGGTGTAGATTACAGCATTTTTATTACCAACGCTTTATTGAATAAAGAAAACACAAACACTTTGGCAACCCATAAAACAGCTATTTTGTTGTCGGTTGTAACGACTATTTTAGGTGTTGGAGTGTTGGTTTTTGCAAAACATCCTGCTTTGCAATCGGTTGCGGCGGTATCGGTAATTGGTATTTTTTCAGCTATGTTAATTGCCTTTACCGTTCAGCCTTTGTTGTTTAATCTTCTTATTTTTAGAAAAAGAACCAGTACCGATGGGAACCATTAAAACAACACCTGTAAAACGAGTAACCTCTATCACCAAAGAGGAGTTTGTAAAAAACTATTACAAACCGCAACGTCCTGTGTTAATTGAAGGTTTTGCAAAACAATGGCCAGCCTACGAGAAGTGGAACTTGGAGTACATACAGCAATTAGCGGGCGACCAAATTGTACCTCTGTACAATAACAAACCTACGAAAGGACATAAAAAATCTGTAGTTCCCGCGAAAAAGTTGAAGCTTTACGATTATATAGAACTATTAAAAGCGGGCCCCACCGATCTGCGGATGTTCTTTTACAATGTGCTTCAAAAAATGCCAGCGTTGACCAAGGATTTTGATTATTCAGATATTGGCTTACCGTTTTTTAAAAAACTTCCTGTGATGTTCTTTGGCGGAAAAGGCTCGAAAGTATTAGCGCATTACGATATGGATTTGGCCGATTTGCTGCACGTGCATTTTCACGGTACTAAAAAGGCGATGTTGTTTGAACCTAAACAAGCGAAAAATCTTTATAGAGTTCCATTTACGGTTCATAATATTGAAGCCATCGATATGGATAATCCAGATTTCGGAACCTATCCAGCATTACAACAAGCTGAGGGAATTTCAGTAGAAATGAAACACGGCGATGCGTTGTACATGCCAAGCGGCTATTGGCATTATATTACGTATGAAGATGCTGGTTTTTCCATTAGCCTTCGAGCATTTCCACGGAAACCTAAAAAACTGGGAAAATTGCTTTCTAATTTGTTGTTTATGCGCAATTTTGAGAATATCATGCGTTATATTGCAGGAAGTAAGTGGGTGGATTACAAGGAAAGCAGTATGATAAAACGTACCAATAGAAAATTTAAAAACACGCAATAATGATGCGTAGTCAAACAGTTTCTACATACTTTTTTTGCCTTTCTTTTTTGTTGGTGTTGGCTTCTTGTGGCGTTAAAAAATCGTTGCAAGATCGATCTGATATCAGTCAATATACAGCAGATATTCCTGAACGGGAAATAATAAACGATTCCACCTACGTTGCCGGAAACAATTTTCTTACCAAAAACAAACACGGCCAATGGGAATTGTATGTAGAAGGCGACCCACTTGAAATTGGTTTGTTAACCGGAAGCTTAACGCGAGAATTACTTCAAAAGCAAGAGCGGGTGTTTCTTCAAAAAGTAGAAGAATTGGTGCCTTCAAAAGGAAAACAAAAATTCCTTCGGAAATTTTTATCGTGGTACAACCGTAAGTTATACAAACATGTAACCGAAGAATACAAAACTGAAATCTATGGTGTTTCCCGCTACGCTTCAGATGAATTTAACAACATAGCGCCACCTTATTTACGCGCACTTTATTTGCACGGAGCACACGATATTGGACACGCATTAAAAGATTTAATGTTGGTGGGTTGCAGTTCGTTTGCGGTTTGGGGTGAAAAATCGGAAGATGGCAACTTACTCATTGCTCGTAATTTCGATTTTTACGCCGGTGATGCTTTTGCAGAAGATAAAATAATCGCCTTTGTAAAACCCGATCAAGGCTATCCGTTTATGTCAGTCACTTGGGGTGGGATGATGGGAGTGGTTTCCGGAATGAACAATCAAGGATTGACCGTTACGATTAATGCAGGAAAATCGGATATTCCGTTAGTAGCAAAAGCACCTATTTCGTTGGTTACACGAGAGATATTGCAATATGCTTCCACGATCGATGAAGCCATTGAAATCGCAAAAAAGCGAGAGGTATTTGTTTCCGAAGCTATTTTTGTAGGCAGTGCCAACAATGGAAAAGCAGCTATTATTGAAGTGTCGCCAAATGATTTAGGCGTGTACGAAGTGGAGAATACGAGTGAATTAATCTGTTCCAACCACTTTCAGAGTGAAACCTTTGCTAACGATCGAAAAAATGTAAAATGGATTAAAGAAAGTCATTCACAATACCGTTTTGATCGAATGGAAGAACTGCTGAATGAAGACCAAAAGATAAATCCTACAGAAGCGGTTGCTATTCTTCGGAATAAAAAAGGATTAGATAATATCCCTTTGGGTTACGGCAACGAAAAAGCACTGAATCAATTATTGGCGCATCACGGAATTGTATTTCAGCCCGAAGATTTAACCGTTTGGGTGTCTTCAAACCCATATCAATTAGGGGAATTTGTTGCTTATGATTTAAACAAAATTTTTAATGAGAATAGGAGATTTTCAAGTCAGCCCATTTCAGAAGAAAACTTAACCATTGCTGAAGATTCTTTTGCAGTTTCCCAAGAATTTAAAGATTATGAAGCCTATCGTATATTAGAACGTAGAGTAGAGGAGGCTTTAGAAGAAGAAACCGAAATAGGCGCTGCTCAATTAATGAAATTACAGTCTTTAAATCCTGAATATTGGAAAGCATACTTTTTATCTGGGAAGTATTATTACGAACATACACAGTATGAAAAAGCCTTAAAAGCCTTTACTTTGGCAGAAAGCAAAGAGATAACCACAGTTCCTGACGAGGAAAAGGTGGAAAAATATCTTAAAAGAACAAAACGAAAACTACGCTAATGATCCCTGAAATAGAAAAAGTATCCCAAACCGAAATAAAACCGTTTCAGGAGCAGAAG
This sequence comes from Marixanthomonas ophiurae, assembly GCF_003413745.1. Lineage (NCBI taxonomy): Bacteria > Pseudomonadati > Bacteroidota > Flavobacteriia > Flavobacteriales > Flavobacteriaceae > Marixanthomonas > Marixanthomonas ophiurae. The sequence continues at coordinate 1,286,055 of NZ_QVID01000001.1, forward strand.
TTGAGAGAGCTTGCTGCTTATGTTTATGCCAAATCGCCTTATTATAAAAGACTGTTTGTAAAGCATAATCTTACTCCGGAAAGCATACAGACATTAGAAGATTTGCAGCGCTTTCCAGTGACCACCAAAGATGACTTGCAAACGTATAACGATGATTTTTTATGTGTTCCGAAGCAACAAATAATAGATTACGTGACTACTTCCGGCACGTTGGGGGAGCCGGTAGTAATCGGGTTAACAGATGCCGATTTAGATCGATTGGCGTATAACGAAGCGATTTCGTTTGCGTGTTCAGGGGTAACAAAAGACGATATCATTCAATTAATGACCACGATGGATCGTCGTTTTATGGCTGGGATGGCTTATTTTTTAGGGGCTCGAAAACTGGGAGCGGGGATTATTAGAGTAGGCTCAGGTGTGCCCGAATTGCAATGGGATTCCATTTTAAAATTTCAACCCACCTATTTAATTACCGTACCTTCCTTTTTGTTAAAACTAATAACTTATGCAGAAGCGCATAATATAGATGTAAACAAAACAAGTGTAAAAGCAGCCATCTGTATTGGCGAACCCATCAGAAACCAGGACTTTACCTTAAATGTTCTTTCTGAAAAAATAAAATCTAAATGGAATATCGAGCTTTTTTCTACCTATGCTTCCACCGAAATGAGCACCGCTTTTAACGAATGTGAAGCGCATTTGGGTGGTCATCATCATCCCGAATTAATAATTACTGAAATTTTAAATAAAGAAAACAAACCCGTTTTAGAGGGTGAAGTAGGCGAGTTGACCATTACTACGTTAGGTGTGGAAGGAATACCTTTAGTACGTTTTAAAACTGGTGATATGCTCAAGGCTCATTCAGAACCTTGTTCCTGCGGAAGAAATACGTTGCGATTGGGCCCAGTTGTAGGGAGAAAAAAGCAAATGATAAAATATAAAGGCACGACATTATATCCGCCAGCTATGTTAAATGTGTTACAGCATTTTGAGGCGGTAGAAGCTTTTGTAATCGAAATTTTGACCAACGATTTGGGAACAGACGAAATTTTGTTGAAAATAGCTGCAAGAGATCCTTCAGAACAATTAGTCCAAGATATTAAAGATCATTTTAGAGCAAAGCTACGAGTGACACCACAATTGGTTTTTGAAAAAGCGGAAGTCATTGAAGCGTTAAGAAGATCAAAGACTGATAGAAAGCCACAGGTTATTATTGATAGACGGACATAAACATTTTATTCTTCTTCTATAGGAATAGTTTCTGTAAGTAACTTCCAAGTATAACCTGTTTCAGAACTTTTATCCATATCGAAAACAGAATAATACCGGATTACTTTTGTAGAATCTTTTGGGTCTATAACAATTGGCCGTAAGGTGTCGGGGCGATTACTTTTATGAATGGCAAAACCATTGACCACTGGTTTCCATTGGTCGTTTTGTAATTTATAAAGAAAGTATTTGTTGAAACTAGTGTCTTTTAATTTTACAGTTGCTAATAATAAGTCCCTGTCAACCCCTTTCATTTTTAGAGAGTCTAACAAAACACCATACGTTTTTGGTATTTCGATAACTGGATATTGATCATTTTCAAAAGCTATAGTTGTTAAAGCTTTTGTGGTATCTATTTTTTGAACATAACTATAAAATGGTGTGCGATTACCGTTAAAATCTGCAGTTACAGCGCCATCCGGTATAACGGGTTCAATAGCTATAACCTCTTTTTTAGATGGCTCATCTTCTATAATACTCTTTTCTTTTTTGTTAGGAGTACCACAGCTTACAAAAATAAAGATGAGTGAAATAACAATATATTTCATTAAATTTTGAATGTTACAACCGGCATATTAGCGTGGTTCACCAAGTCTTCACTAATACTACCATTAAAAAAGTGTGATAAGCCCTTTCGACCGTGTGTACTCATTCCAATTAATTGATACTTGTTTTCCTTGGTAAAATTTAAAATACCTTTTTCTACAGCGGTCTCATTATAAACGTTCAAGGTGTAATTTTCGGCGCCCATTCCTTTAATAAAATTGTTCATTATTTTATGAGCTTCGCTGGAAGTTTTAAAGCCGCTAGGTGTGTTTACGTATAGTAAGTGCATTTTCGCACCCAAGGTATCTGCAAATTTTTGAGCTTTGCTGAACGGCGTACGGCATTCTTCAGAAAAGTCGGTTGCAAAAACAAAATCGTTTACCTCAAATTTTTCGTGTTCATTTTTAATTACTAAAACAGGAATTTTTGAAGTCCGGACTACTTTTTCGGTATTGCTACCTATAAACATTTCTTTAAACCCACTAGCACCGTGTGAGCCCATTATGATAAGATCTATGTCTCTTTCTTTAACTGCATTTAGAATATCTTCATAGATTTCGCCGTGACCAATAGTTTGGCTTATGTTCACGTTCTCTATATAAGGACGTTTCATAATGTCTGCAAACCGTTTTTCGGTTAGTTTTATAAAATAAATGGATTCTGGTAGTGCGCTGGTATTAGCTGTAGTTGCAAGATGGCTTGGCAGTTCTACAGTGTGAAATAAATAAATTTCACTGTCGTGTTTTTCTGCCATTTGTACGGCTACTTTCAGTGCGTTTTCTGCTTGAGGTGAGAAGTCGGTGGGTACTAAAATCCGTTTCATAGGCGTGGTTTTTGGAAGGTGTTTTTTCGTACCATTAAAATACAAAAATAAATTGGTAGCTACTCATTTTTATAATATTAAAATTTGTATTATATTTGCAGCGAATTAGATAAGCAACTAGCTGAGGGGACAAGAAAGTCCCCTCTTTTTATAGCTTAAATTTATGCGTGAAGAGGTATTACAATTATTGGAAAAAGCCCTTGAAGACAACAAATCGTTGTTTTTAATTGACTTTACTATTACTGAAGCTAATCAGATTAGGATAACCATAGATGGTGACAACGGTGTTACTGTTGAAGATTGTATTGCTGTAAGTCGCGCTATTGAGCATAATCTAGATAGAGAGGAAACTGATTTTTCTTTGGAGGTTATGTCGGCAGGGGTTTCACAACCTCTACAGGCGCCTCGCCAATACAAAAAGAATATTGGAAGAAAATTACAAGTTAAAACCGAATCTGGAGAATCCATAGAAGGAGAGTTAACCGAAGCCACAGAACAGGAGGTTACTTTAAAATGGAAAACCCGCGAACCCAAGCCAATTGGTAAGGGGAAGCACACTGTTAAAAAAGAAGCAGTTGTGCCCTATAACGATATTGTTGAAGCAAAAGTGATGATAACATTTAATTAGAATGACATGGAAAATTTAGCGTTAATCGATTCTTTTTCGGAATTTAAAGACGATAAGCTCATTGATAGGGTAACGCTTATGGCGATACTGGAAGACGTTTTTAGAAACGCTTTGAAGAAAAAATACGGAAGTGATGATAATTTTGATATAATTATAAACCCTGATAAAGGTGATTTAGAAATTTGGCGTAACCGAATTGTGGTTGCAGATGGCGAAGTTGAAGATAGTAATGAAGAAATATCACTTTCTGAAGCACAAAAAATTGAACCCGATTTTGAAATTGGGGAAGATGTTTCAGAAGAAGTAAAATTAATAGATTTAGGACGCCGCTCTATTTTAGCGCTACGTCAAAATTTAATCTCAAAAATACACGAACACGATAATACAAACATTTACAAGCAGTTTAAAGAGTTAGAAGGTGATATTTACACCGCCGAGGTACATCATATTCGTCACCGTGCAGTAATTTTGCTTGATGATGAAGGTAACGAAATCATTATGCCGAAAGACAGGCAAATTCCTTCAGATTTCTTCAGAAAAGGAGACAATGTCCGAGGAATTATTGAAAGTGTTGAGCTTAAAGGAAACAAGCCGGTTATTATCATGTCGCGTGCAAGCCCTATATTCCTCGAAAAACTATTTGAACAAGAAATCCCTGAAGTGTTTGATGGGTTAATAAATGTTCAAAAAGTTGTAAGAATACCAGGTGAAAAAGCAAAAGTTGCTGTAGATTCGTACGATGATCGTATTGACCCTGTAGGAGCTTGTGTAGGGATGAAAGGATCTCGTATTCATGGTATAGTTCGTGAATTGGGTAATGAAAATATTGATGTAATAAATTACACCAATAACCTTAATTTGTTTATCACAAGAGCATTGAGTCCTGCAAAAGTGACCTCAATCAAGATAGATGAAGAAACTAAACGCGCAGAAGTTTTATTGCGCCCAGAAGAAGTTTCAAAAGCTATTGGTCGTGGCGGTCACAACATTAGATTGGCTGGACAACTAACTGGATATGAAATTGATGTATTGCGTGAAGGCGCAGAAGAAGATGTAGAATTACGTGAATTTTCCGACGAAATCGAAGATTGGATTATTAAAGAATTTCAAAAAATTGGTCTGGATACAGCCAAGAGTGTTCTTGAATATGACATGGCCGATTTGATTAAAAGAACCGATCTTGAAGAGGAAACTGTTAAGCACGTTATTAACATTTTAAAAGAAGAATTTGAAGAGTAGTTGTAACTTTACCTACTTTTACAAATATTTATAAGAAAAAAAAAGGAGAAAGCATTTATATGGCTGAAGTAAAATCGAAAAGGCTAAACAAAGTATTACGCGAATTCAACATCTCGCTGGATCGTGCCGTAGAATTTTTAGGTTCTAAAGGCTACGAGGTGGACGCACGTCCTACCACGAAAATCTCAGATGAAGAATACGAAGTGCTTTTTGACGAGTTCCAAACCGACAAGAGCAAGAAGATGGAGTCGAAAGAAGTTGGAGAGGAAAAACGCAAAGAGAAAGAAGAACTTCGTTTGGAACGGGAACGCGAACAGGAAGAAAAGCAAAAGAAGGAAGCCAAAAAAGTCGTAAAAGCTGAAGCCAAGCTTGATGGCCCTAAGCAAGTAGGGAAAATTGACTTAGATGCTGATAAAAAGAAAGCCAAAGAAAAAACCGAACCTGCTAAGAAAACGGAAGAGAAAGTAGAAGAAAAGGCAGCGGAAAAAGTTGTAGAGGCAAAACCTGAAACTAAGAAGGATACTTCTAAAAAGGAAGCCACTAAAAAGGAATCCACTAATAAGGAATCCCTTAAAAAAGAAACTCCTAAAAAGGAAGAGCCAAAAGCTAAAGAAGAAAAGCCTGAAGCTAAAAAACCTAAAGAGGAACCTAAAAAAGAGGAGCCTAAAGCTGAAAAAATAGAGAAAGAAGAAGAGAAAGATTCTGGCTCTGTTCAAACTAATTATAAAAAGCTTGACGGTCCTAACTTTACAGGTGAAAAAATAGACCTTTCTAAGTTTAAGAAGCCTGAAAAGAAAAAGAAGGAAAAGAAAGAGGACGACAAAAAAGGCAAAAGAAGCCGAAGACGTCGTATAAGTAAAAAAGCTCCTAATAAAGGTGGTAATTATAAAGATAACAGAGGTCGCGGAAAAGGCAGATCTAATGCGCCTAAAGAAGAGCCTACTGAGGAGGAAATCCAAAAACAAGTAAGAGAAACCCTTGAAAAACTTCAAGGAAAATCTTCAAAAGGAAAAGGAGCTAAGTATCGTAGGGATAAAAGAGATACCCACCGTCAAAAAACGGAAGACGATCTAGCACAGCAAGAAGCAGACAGCAAATTACTTAAAGTTACCGAGTTTGTAACTGTAAGTGAAGTTGCTACGATGATGAATGTTCCGGTAACCAAGATTATATCGACTTGTATGTCTCTTGGTATGATGGTAACTATGAATCAACGTTTAGATGCAGAAACCCTTACCATTGTTGCAGAAGAATTTGACTACGAAGTGGAATTTGTAACTGCTGATATAGAAGAAAGCGTTCAAGAAGAGGTAGATGCACCTGAAGATTTAGAGGCAAGAGCTCCAATTGTTACAGTAATGGGTCACGTTGACCACGGTAAAACATCGTTATTGGATTACGTACGTAAAGAAAATGTAATTGCAGGAGAGTCTGGTGGTATTACACAGCACATTGGTGCGTATGCCGTACAACTGGAAGATGGTCAGAAAATATCATTCCTTGATACACCGGGACACGAAGCGTTTACCGCGATGCGTGCTAGGGGTGCTCAAGTTACCGACCTTGCAATTATTGTAATTGCGGCAGATGATGATATTATGCCACAAACCAAAGAGGCAATTAGTCACGCGCAAGCTGCTGGAGTACCTATTATATTTGCTATTAATAAAATTGATAGACCTGTATCTAACCCAGAAAAAATTAAAGAAGGATTAGCAGGTATGAACCTCTTAGTTGAAGACTGGGGTGGAAAAATACAATCACAAGATATTTCGGCAAAAACGGGACAAGGTGTTCCTGAGTTGTTGGAAAAAGTATTACTAGAAGCCGAATTATTAGAGCTTAAAGCTAACCCAAATAAAAAAGCAAACGGTACTGTTGTTGAAGCCTATTTAGATAAAGGGCGTGGTTATATTTCCACAATCTTAGTACAAGGCGGAACTTTAAAAATTGGAGACTACGTATTGGCCGGTCAGCATAGCGGTAAAATTAAAGCGATGCAAGATGAACGGGGTAATAATGTTAAAGAAGCAGGGCCTTCAACGCCAGTCTCTATTTTAGGATTGGACGGAGCGCCACAAGCAGGTGATAAGTTTAATGTGTTTGAAGACGAGCGTGAAGCTAAAGATATTGCAAATAAACGTACTCAATTACAACGTGAACAATCTGTAAGGACTCAGCGTCACATTACACTTGATGAAATTGGAAGAAGAATTGCATTAGGCGACTTTAAAGAGCTTAACATTATCCTTAAGGGTGATGTAGATGGTTCGGTTGAAGCATTGACAGACTCCTTCCAGAAACTCTCTACGGAAGAAATACAAGTTAATATCATCCATAAAGGAGTTGGTGCCATTACCGAAAGTGATGTGCTGTTAGCTTCGGCTTCAGATGCTATTATAATTGGATTTAATGTACGCCCAATGGGTAATGCACGCCAAATAGCTGATAAAGAAGAAATCGATATCAGAATGTATTCTATTATCTATGCAGCCATCAACGATCTTAAAGATGCGATGGAAGGTATGCTTTCCCCTGAAATAAAAGAGGAAATCACAGGTAATGCTGAAATAAGAGAAACCTTTAAAATCTCGAAAATCGGAACGATTGCTGGTTGTATGGTAACAAGCGGGAAAATATATCGTAACTCGGGTATCCGTTTAATTCGGGAAGGTGTAGTTGTTTATACGGGTGAACTAGCATCCCTTAAACGATTTAAGGACGATGTTAAGGAAGTAGCTAAAGGATACGATTGTGGTATTCAGGTTAAAAACTACAACGATATAAAAGAAGGTGATGTAATTGAAGCCTTCCAAGAAGTTGCGGTTAAAAAGAAACTTAAGTAGTTTTAGTAAACTTCAAACTTATATATAAAAAACGACCTCATATTGAGGTCGTTTTTTTTTGTTTTAATCTTTAGTGTAGCTTCTCTAGTTTTAATAGGCGTATTACAAGAACAGTTCTTAGCTGCAACAAATTGAATTATAAGTATATTTCAGATTAAATAACCCGATAACGTAGTAGCAATTTATAACTTCTAAATTACTTAAAAATCTATGTGTTTTCAATTCAAATTAATAGTGGTTCAATTTTTTGTGGCTTGATGCTATTTTAGCCTCTATTCTGTGGTTTTAAAATAAAAGCGGAAGGAAATCCTTTTTGAATTTCAATCAGTGCTCTATCGGCGTCTAAACGATCGTTAAAACTACCAACCCAAACTTTATAGTTAGGTGTTTCATATTCAATAGAGGCAGGCCAAGTTCCGTAGAGACCACGATATTTTTTTATGAATGTGTTGGCTTTTGTAAGTTCACCATAGTACAACTGTATGGTATATCCGTTGGATAGCTTGTTGTCTTTTTCCAAGCTTTTTTTTAATTCCAACAATTTCGTGATTTTCTGGTCTTGATCAATGGTTACTTTTCCTTGTTGTGCTAGCGTGGACTGTGAAAAAAAAGTAAATAAAATACTGGCAATAACCAATTTATAAATATAGGCTGTTTTCATAATTTAATTTATATAGTGCAAATGTACTTGATAATAACTATAAAACCGACTCCAATATTATTTAGAACAAGTATAAATTAGTTGTTAACACTTTGTTTGGATTTCTAAAATCGACTTTATAATGTATTTTTGTGCCGTTATTTGAGGTACGTTAAAACACTAATTTTAGTAACTAATTACGTACCAAACTTATGGACAATAATTAACTGTCAGTATGAAAAAGGTGAATTACCGAAATCTATCCTCCTGTTTGTCATTTCTCTTGTTGGCTCTATTGCTAACAGTTTCCACTACCGTTTTAGCGCAAGATGAATCTGCTGCTGATACAACAGCAACTGCGTCTACTGAAACTGCTCCGGCCGAAGGGTCTGGTGGTGATGTGGCCGCCGGGGAAAATTTGTTTAAGGCCAACTGTGCCGCTTGTCATAAACTTGATCGTAAAGCGACAGGGCCTGCTCTTCGTGGTGTGGCTGATAAATATGATCGTGATTGGTTGTACGAATGGATAAAGGATAGTCAGGCAATGATTAAGTCTGGAGATCCTCAAGCTGTAAAATTATTTGAAGAAAACAATAATTCTGTTATGACTGCCTTTCCGCAGTTGAGTAATGGTGACATAGATAATATATTAGCGTATACTAGCGCACCAAAACCTGAGCCAACTGTTGCTCAAACACCTGCAAACGGTGGCGGTGGCGAAGGAGGAAGTGGTGTTTCCAATAATATTGTGTTAGGCGCTCTTGCTTTAGTGTTTTTGTTGTTAGTTGTAATGTTGTTCTTAGTAACAAATACACTTAAAAAGATTGCTGCGGCCAATGGCGTTGAATACCCAGAAAAAGAAGCTCGCACTCCAATTTGGAAAGCTTTTGTTCAAAATCAATTTTTGGTATTAGTAACCTCTGTTTTCTTATTATTGACAGCGGGATATTTTATGTACGGTTTTATGATGCAGGTGGGTGTAGATCAAGGTTACGCTCCTGTCCAGCCTATTCATTTTTCACACAAAATACATGCGGGTGATAATCAAGTAGATTGTAACTTCTGTCACTCTTCGGCAAGAAAAAGTAAAACATCAGGTATTCCTTCATTAAATGTTTGTATGAACTGTCATAAGAACATTGCTGAGGTAGCTCCCGAAACTGCTACTGAAGAATACTCAAAAGAGTTCTATGACGCTGAAATTCAAAAATTATACGATGCAGTAGGTTGGAATGTAGATGAACAGGCTTACACGGGTGAAGAAAAGCCGGTTAAGTGGGTTCGTATTCATAATTTACCAGATTTTGCATACTTTAACCATTCACAGCACGTAACTGTGGCTGGGATAGCGTGTCAAGAATGTCACGGTCCTGTAGAGGAATTTGAAATAATGGAACAACATTCTCCATTAACAATGGGATGGTGTATTAATTGTCACCGTGAAACCAATGTGCGTATGGAAGGCAACGAATATTATGAAAAAATTCATGAGGAACTTGCTAAAAAATACGGCGTTGAAAAAGTGACTGCTGCACAAATGGGTGGCCTTGAATGTGGTAAATGTCACTACTAAACTTAAAATGATTAAAGAAATCGTACTTTCAAAAAATATTTTGAATAAACGATTATTAAATTAAATAAAAATAAATGGCATCAAACAAGAAATACTGGAAAAGTGTTGAGGAGCTTAATGAAGATAGTTCTGTTGTTAAGACGTTGCAAGAAAATGAATTTGTAACAGAAATTCCTACAGATGACTTTTTAGGCGATAAAGAAACATTAGAAGCTTCTTCAACAACACGTCGTGATTTCTTAAAGTACGTTGGTTTCACCACAGCAGCTGCTTCACTTGCAGCCTGTGAAGGGCCAGTTGTAAAATCAATCCCTTATGTAGTGGCACCGGATGAAATAGTTCCTGGGGTAGCAAATTTCTATGCTACTACAATTGCAGATGGGTTTGACTTTGCTAATGTGTTAGTAAAAACAAGAGAAGGTCGTCCTATTAAGATAGAGCGAAATGATCTTTCAAAATACGGTGATGGCGTAAATGCCCGAGTGCATGCTTCTGTTTTGTCTCTTTATGACAACAATCGCTTGCAAGCTCCTTCGGTTAATGGAAGTGAAGTATCTTGGAGTGATTTCGACGCCAAAATGGCTCAAAAAATGAATGAAATGGGTGGAAAGGACGTTGTGTTGCTTACACAAACCTTTGCTAGTCCATCAACTTCAAAACTTATAAAAGAGTTTACTGCAAAGTATCCAAATGTGCGTCACGTAGTGTACGATACAGTGTCTTCTTCTGAAGCACTAGATGCTTTTCAAGCTAAATATGGCGCTCGTGCCCTAGCAGATTATGACTTCTCTAAAGCCGAAGTAATTGTTTCCGTTGGAGCTGATTTCATAGGAGATTGGCAAGGTGGAGGCTATGAAGGTAGTTATGCTAAAGGGCGTGTACCTAAGAACGGGAAAATGTCTCGCCACGTCCAGTTTGAATCTAATATGAGTCTTTCTGGTGCAAACGCAGATAAACGTGTGCCAGTAACTCCTTCTCAACAGCTTCAAATTTTAAAAGCCTTAACAGGTGGAAGTGCTTCTGGTTTACCAGAAAACATAGCTGATGCTGTTTCTAAAGCAAAAGCACAATTAAATAAAGCAGGTAGCAAAGGTGTTCTTGTAACAGGATTGCCTAATGTTGCTGCTCAGAAAATGGTATTAGACTTTAACGAATCTAAGGGTAGTGTGGTAATGGATACTGCAAAGCCAAAAATGACTCGTAAAGGAAATACTGCTGAAGTAATGCGCGTATTAGATGGCGTTATTTCAGGAAGTGTAAAAGGATTGATTACAGTAGGAGTAGACCCTGTGTATTCATTCCCAAATAATAAAGCATTTAAAGAAGCGTATCAAAAACTAGATATGAGTCTTGCGTTTTCTATGAAAGAAGATGCTACAGCTTCTTTAGCACAAATGGTTGCTGCAACTCCACATTATTTAGAATCTTGGGGAGATGTACAGATGAAAAAAGGAAGTTTCAGCTTAATGCAACCAACTATTCGTCCGTTGTTTAATACTAGGCAATTTCAAGATTGCTTGTTGAAATGGACCGGAAATACAAAAAATTATTACGATTATATAAAAGAAACTTGGACTTCTTCCGTGTTAGCCGGTGGTTCTTGGAATCAAGCGCTTCACGATGGTTTTGTTGAAAGCAGTGTTGAAGTTTCTATGGAAGATGCAACTGCAGACGAAGCTAATATGACTTTAGAAAGCAGTACTAATAATGGAGCATTAGCTGCTTCAGCTCAAAATGGAGATGGATATGAGTTAACATTATATAGTAAAACTGCTTTAGGTGATGGTCAGCAAGCTAACAACCCATGGTTGCAGGAAATGCCAGACCCTATCACTCGTACATCTTGGGATAACTATTTAACTATTTCGGCAGCCGATGCTAAAGAATTAGGTGTTGAGAATGAAAACGTAGCAAACGGTGCATTAAACGGCGGGTACGTTAATGTGAAGATGGATGGTGTTGTGGTAAATAAAGTTCCTGTTCTTGTTCAGCCTGGACAGGCTAAAGGATCTGTTGGTTTAGCATTCGGATACGGAAAAACTGCTGCTATTCAAGAAGAAATGCAAACAGGTGTAAACGCCTTCCCGCTATATAAAGATTTCTCTTCAGTACAAAACGTTACCTTAGAAAAAGTAGGGGGTGTTCACGAATTTGCTTGTGTTCAATTGCATAATACTATGATGGGTCGTGATATTATTCGCGAAACAACTCTTGAAATATTTAATACGAAAAACGTTGAAGAGTGGAATGCGGTACCTAAAGTATCTAAAGATCATCAAGAGATTCCAGTGACCTCACCAGATGCAGATCTTTGGGAAAGCTTTGACCGTTCAGTAGGTCATCATTTCAATCTTTCTATAGACTTAAATGCCTGTACAGGTTGTGGGGCTTGTGTTATAGCATGTCACGCTGAAAACAACGTTCCTGTTGTAGGTAAATCTGAAGTTAGAAGAAGTCGCGATATGCACTGGTTGCGTATTGATAGATACTATTCAGCAGAAGAATCATTAGAAGTTGATCAAGATAAAAAAGAAGGATTCTCTGGTTTATTTGGAGATAATGGTTCGTTAGGTGGTTTTGGAGAATTAGAAGATCCATCTGCAAACCCACAAGTGGCTTTTCAACCGGTAATGTGTCAACACTGTAATCACGCTCCATGTGAAACAGTTTGTCCGGTAGCGGCAACTTCTCACGGAAGACAAGGTCAAAACCATATGGCATACAACCGTTGTGTGGGTACGAGGTATTGTGCAAACAACTGTCCTTATAAAGTACGTCGTTTCAATTGGTTCTTGTATAATGAAAATGATGAGTTTGACTACCACATGAACAATGATCTTGGTCGTATGGTGTTAAACCCAGATGTAGTGGTACGTTCAAGAGGGGTTATGGAAAAATGTTCTATGTGTATTCAGAAAACACAAAAAACAATTCTTGATGCGAAACGTGATGGACGTCCTGTTAAAGATGTTGAATTCCAAACTGCTTGTTCTGCAGCTTGTGGAACTGGTGCGATGGTATTTGGAGATATTAACGATCACGATAGTGAAGTATATAAAGAGAAAAAAGATAAAAGAATGTATCACTTATTAGAATATGTAGGAACTGAACCAAATGTGTTCTACAAGACTAAAATAAGAAATACAGAAGAAGTTTAAACTAACTAAGTAACAGTAGTAAAGATATGGCGTCGCATTACGAAGCACCTATTAGAAGACCCTTAATTGTAGGAGATAAAAACTACCACGATGTAACTGTGGATGTTGCTGCTCCTGTAGAAGGAAAAGCCAATAAATCGTGGTGGATTGTTTTTACAATTTCCCTAATAGCATTTTTATGGGGGCTAGGTTGTATAATATATACAGTATCCACCGGTATTGGTGTATGGGGATTGAATAAAACAGTAGGCTGGGCCTGGGATATTACCAATTTTGTTTGGTGGGTAGGTATCGGTCACGCAGGAACTCTTATTTCTGCGGTACTTTTATTGTTCCGCCAAAAGTGGAGGATGGCAATTAACCGTTCTGCAGAAGCAATGACGATTTTCTCTGTGATACAGGCGGGATTGTTTCCTATTATCCACATGGGGCGACCTTGGTTAGGGTACTGGGTGTTACCTATACCAAACCAGTTTGGTTCGTTATGGGTAAATTTTAATTCGCCATTACTTTGGGATGTATTTGCAATTTCAACCTACCTATCAGTGTCGTTAGTTTTCTGGTGGACAGGTTTACTTCCAGATTTTGCAATGATTCGTGATAGAGCAATTACACCTTTTACAAAAAGAATTTATAGCATCCTATCATTTGGATGGAGTGGTCGTGCAAAAGACTGGCAACGTTTTGAAGAAGTTTCATTAGTATTAGCCGGATTGGCAACACCACTTGTACTTTCGGTACACACCATTGTATCTTTTGACTTTGCTACATCGGTAATACCAGGATGGCACACTACCATTTTCCCTCCTTATTTTGTGGCAGGAGCAATTTTCTCAGGATTTGCAATGGTAAATACACTTCTTATCATTATGCGTAAAGTGTCTAATCTTGAAAATTATATTACCATTCAGCATATCGAATTGATGAACATAGTAATTATGATTACAGGTTCTATTGTTGGGGTGGCATATATTACTGAGCTATTTATCGCTTGGTACTCAGGAGTAGAGTACGAACAGTACGCTTTCCTTAACCGTGCAACGGGACCTTACTGGTGGGCATATTGGGCTATGATGACTTGTAATGTGTTCTCCCCGCAGTTTATGTGGTTTAAAAAATTGCGTACAAGTATTATGTTCTCTTTCTTTATTTCGATTGTAGTAAACATAGGTATGTGGTTTGAGCGTTTTGTTATTATTGTAACATCACTTCATAGAGATTATCTACCATCATCTTGGACAATGTTTCAACCAACGTTTGTTGATATAGGTATCTTTATTGGGACAATAGGATTCTTCTTTGTATTATTCTTATTATATGCAAGAACATTTCCTGTAATTGCTCAAGCAGAGGTAAAATCTATCTTGAAGTCTTCAGGTGAAAAGTATAAAAAGCTTAGAGCTGAACACGGCGATGATGTAAAACATTACGACGCTGCGGTAGCGCCTGCTGCTAATAATGAATTTCTAAAAAGCACGGAAGAAACAGCAACAGATACTGTACATGCTGGTAAAATTGCTGAAAATGATGTAGAACGTGAAAAAATAGAGGATCTTTTAGATGGAATTGGACGTTTTGATCCTGAAACTGAAACCCAAGACGATCTAAAAAAGATAAGTGGAGTTGGTCCTGTAATGGAACAAAAGTTACACCAAATAGGTATCTATACATTTAATCAAGTAAGTAAAATGACCGATAGAGAGTATGACCTTCTTGATACTATTATAGACGAATTCCCTGGAAGAGCAAAACGTGATGACTGGGCAGGCCAGGCAACAAAACTTAAAAACAATTAGTAAGATGGCATCGAAAACAATTCACGCTATTTACAACGATGACGACCTGTTAATGCAAGCTGTTAAGCAGGTACGTGCAGAGCATTATCATATTGAAGAGGTATATACTCCTTTTCCGGTTCACGGGCTAGATAAAGTAATGGGCTTAGCTCCTACAAGAATTGCCATAACATCATTTATGTATGGATTGGTAGGACTTACAGTAGCAGTTTTAATGATGAACTTCATTATGATTGAAGATTGGCCACAAAATATAGGTGGTAAACCAAGTTTCAGTTATATTGAAAACATGCCAGCCTTTGTGCCAATTATGTTTGAACTAACTGTTTTCTTTGCAGCTCACTTAATGGTAATCACTTTTTATATGAGAAGTAAATTATGGCCATTCAAAAAAGCTGAAAATCCTGATGTTCGAACTACCGATGACCATTTTTTAATGGCTATAGATGCAGGATCACATGATGTAAAGAAACTTACTAAGTTTTTATATGATACGGGAGCCATGGAGATTAGTTTAATTGAAAATGAAGAAGACCATTAATATGAAAAAAAGTTTAAACATAACCATAGCGCTTGTAGCTGCATTCAGTTTGTTTTCTTGCTTTAATGATAAAAAACCCAATTATCAGTTTATGCCTAACATGTATGAACCGGTTGGGTATGAAACTTACGGTGAATATGACGTTTTTGAAAATGAACAAGAGGCAAAACTTCCTGCCGAAGGCTCTATCCCTAGAGGATGGACACCTTACGAGTATGACAATACAACAGAAGGATTAAACTTAGCCAAAGCAGAGTCAAAAAATCCTTTAGAGATTACGGAAGATAATATTTCAGAAGGAGAAGCACTTTATACTATTTATTGTGCAGTATGCCACGGTGATAAAGGGGATGGACAAGGTATATTAGCTGAAAGAGAAAAATTTCTAGGTATTCCGAGCTATGCAGATCCGGGAAGAGAAATTACTATGGGAGGTATCTATCACGTAGAAATGTACGGATTAAATGCAATGGGTTCTTATGCATCACAAACTAATGAAAAAGAGCGTTGGCAAATTGCTATGCATGTAATGGATTTGAAAGCTGCTTTAAATGGTGAGCCTTCATTACTAGAAACAGTTGGTGCTAAAGCTGTAGATTCAAGCAATACCGAAACGTCTCAAGTGGAACAAAATGAAACTGATACCGAAGGTGAAGATGTTTCAGAAGCATCAGAAAACGAAACTAACTAAAGAATAAAGAGAATAGTTAAAGATATGTACACGCTACCAAGTAAATTAAAACTGTTTGCAATTATTTTTATGGTCGTTGGAGCCATAGGAATAGTATCAGGTTTCCTTACTGCTCCCTCAACCACAGCCGAGGTTAAAGAAATGATGGCTAGTCATGGAGATGGACATGGGTCAGACCAATCAACAGCCGAAGAATCACACAGTACAAATGAAAACCACAATGCAGAAGGAAACCTTGGCGACGAGCACGCTCAAGTTGCTAATGAACACGGCGAAAACGCACATGATAGTGAAGAAGCACATTTAGAGCATACTTTACATCAAATGCAAAATAGACCTTGGTCAGCATTATATATTGCTTGTTTATTCTTTTTATTTATTGCATTAGGAACCTTGGCTTTTTATGGTATACAATATGCCGCACAAGCCGGTTGGTCCCCTGTCTTATTCAGAGTAATGGAAGGAATTACAGCTTATTTACCAGTAGCTTCGGTAATACTATTTGTATTATTATTGCTTTCTGCTTTCCATGTAAATCATATTTTCCATTGGATGGATCCAGAATTAGTTGATCCTAATAGTCCACATTACGATAAGTTAATTGCTGGAAAAAGCGGATGGTTAAATGTTCCTTTCTTTTTAATTAGAGCAGCTATATTCTTAGCTGGATGGAACCTATATAGATATTTTTCAAGAAGAAATTCTATTAAACAAGATGCTGCTGATGATAACAGTTGGTTCAAAAAGAACTTTAAAATGTCAGCTGGATTTCTAGTGTTTTTTATAGTAACTGAGTCTATGATGTCTTGGGATTGGATTATGAGTTTTGATCCGCACTGGTTTAGTACTTTATTTGGATGGTATGTTTTTGCAGGGATGATGGTTTCAGCTATTACAGTAATAGCAATGGTGTCTATCATTTTAAAGAAACAAGGATATTTAGAATTTGTAAATGATAGCCATATCCACGATTTGGCAAAATATATGTTTGGCTTTAGTATTTTCTGGACCTACCTTTGGTTCTCACAGTTTATGCTAATATGGTACGCAAACATTCCGGAAGAAGTAACCTATTTTGTAACACGTATAGAAGATTATAAATTACCATTCTTCGGAATGCTAGTAACAAACTTCGTATTCCCTGTACTGTTATTAATGAATAGTGATTACAAGCGTGTAAACTGGTTTGTAATCTTAACAGGGGTGGTGATTTTAGCAGGACAATACATAAACCTATTTGTTATGGTTATGCCTGGTACCGTAGGAACCTCTTGGTTTATTGGCTTGCCAGAAATAGGTTCCATATTATTTTTCTTTGGCTTATTTGTGTTTGTTGTGTTCACAGCATTAACCAAAGCGCCTCTACTTGCTAAACGAAATCCGTTTATGAAGGAAAGTAAACATTATCATTATTAATTAATTGAATAGAGACAGATAACGATGACCGCATTTTTAGTTGTATTAGTAATTATTCTTTTTGGAGTTGCCGTTTGGCAAATGACCAAGGTTTTTGAAATGTCTAAAACCAAACAGACAGATACCGGCGATATAGCATCAGACAAGGACAATAAAGTAAACGGATACCTAATGGTGATGTTCTTGGTCTTTTTGTATGTGCTAGCTATTGTTTGCTTTTGGAAATGGGGAGATGTACTCCTTCCTGAAGCTGGTTCAGAACATGGATCACAGATAGATAATTTAATGTTAATATCCATGATTCTTATTTTCTTTGTGGGTATAGTAACACACTGGCTTTTACTTTCTTTTGCGTTTAAGTATAGAGGCGAAAAAGGTAAAAAAGCAGTTTTCTATGCAGATAATGATAAATTAGAGTTCATATGGACCATAATCCCAGTAATTGTATTAGCAGGTCTTATTATCTATGGTCTTTTTACATGGACTGATATCATGAATGTAAGTGAAGAGGATGATCCATTAGTTGTTGAATTATATGCTTATCAGTTTGATTGGCGTGCTAGATACTCAGGTGAAGATAATACCTTGGGAGAAGCCAATGTACGGTTAATCGAAGGGGTTAATCAACTGGGTGTTGATGCTTCAGATCCCAATGCTCAAGATGATATTGTAGTGAATGAATTACACTTACCAGTAGGTAGAAAGGTGTTGTTCAAAATGCGTTCTCAAGATGTATTACACTCTGCTTATATGCCACATTTTAGAGCACAAATGAACGTAGTTCCAGGTATGGTTACTCAGTTTGCATTTACCCCAACCATCACTACTGAAGAAATGAGGCAAAATGATGACGTAGTAGAAAAAGTAAGGCATATTAATGAGATACGAAGGGAAAATAGTAAAGAATTAGCAGCAAAAGGGGAACAACCTTTAGAGTCTTACGAGTTTGATTATTTATTGCTTTGTAATAAAATATGTGGAATTAGCCACTATAACATGCAAATGAAAATTGTAGTTGAATCACAGGAAGATTATGAGGCTTGGTTGAAAGAACAACCAGCACTCGAAGAAACATTTGCACAACTGAAAGAGAACAGATAAGAAATTAGTTTACAAGATATGTCAGCACACACAGAAGATTTAGCAGTAGATCACCACGATGATCACGGGCATCATCACGAACAGACCTTTATATCTAAATATATATTTAGTACAGATCATAAAATGATATCCCGGCAATACCTTATCACCGGTATTTTCATGGGGATAATTGGGATATTAATGTCCGTTCTTTTCAGAATGCAGATAGCATGGCCTGAAGAACCATTTACAATTTTTGAAATTTTCTTAGGGAAATGGGCAGAAGGTGGCGTAATGGACCCAAGTGTTTATTTGGCATTGGTAACTATACATGGTACCATAATGGTATTCTTTGTATTGACAGCAGGGCTAAGTGGTACCTTTAGTAACTTATTGATTCCGTTGCAAATCGGGGCTCGTGATATGGCCTCAGGCTTTTTAAACATGGTATCATACTGGCTTTTCTTTATATCTAGTGTGATTATGGTACTCTCGTTGTTTGTTGAGGCAGGACCCGCATCAGCTGGTTGGACAGTTTATCCTCCGCTGAGTGCTTTGCCACAAGCTATACCAGGATCTGGTACTGGAATGACGTTATGGTTGGTGTCATTAGCTATATTTATTGCATCCTCTTTATTGGGATCGCTTAACTATATTGTAACAACATTAAACTTACGTACCAAAGGAATGTCCATGACAAGACTTCCGCTTACTATATGGGCGTTTTTTGTAACAGCCATTATTGGTGTGGTATCGTTTCCTGTATTATTATCAGCAGCGCTGATGTTAATTATGGATAGAAGTTTTGGTACATCATTCTTCCTTTCAGACATTTACATTGCTGGGGAAGTGCTACACAATCAAGGAGGGTCACCTGTATTATTTGAGCATTTATTTTGGTTCTTAGGACACCCAGAAGTATATATTGTTATTTTACCGGCAATGGGTATTGTTTCAGAAGTTATGGCTACCAACTCACGGAAACCAATTTTTGGATATAGAGCAATGATTGCGTCAATACTTGCAATTGCCTTTCTATCTACTATTGTTTGGGGGCACCATATGTTCGTTTCAGGGATGAATCCTTTCTTGGGGTCTGTGTTTACCTTTACAACATTGTTAATCGCAATTCCTTCAGCAGTAAAAGCATTTAACTGGATTACAACAATATGGAAAGGTAATCTGCAAATGAATCCCGCCATGTTATTTTCTATTGCATTTGTTTCTACCTTTATTACAGGTGGGTTAACAGGGATTATCCTCGGGGATAGTGCTTTAGATATTAACGTGCACGATACGTATTTTGTAATTGCTCACTTCCACTTGGTAATGGGTATTTCAGCTGTATATGGTTTATTGGCTGGAGTATATCATTGGTTCCCAAAAATGTTTGAAGGGCGATTGATGAATAAAAATTTAGGATATGTCCACTTTTGGGTAACTGCAATAGGAGCATATGGAATTTTCTTCCCAATGCATTTTGTGGGTATGGCAGGTTTACCGAGAAGATATTATACAAATACTAACTTCCCATATTTTGATGATCTGGCTGATATAAATGTGGTGATAACCATCTTTGCTATCATTACGGCAGCGATTCAAGTGGTATTTTTGTATAACTTCTTCCATTCTATTTTCTACGGAAAGATAGGACCAAAAAATCCTTGGAAATCTACTACCTTAGAATGGACGGCCGAAATGAAACATATTCACGGAAACTGGGATGGTCCAATACCACATGTATACCGTTGGCCTTATGACTACAGTAAGTTGAATAAAGATGAAACCGGCTATGTAATACCAGGACAGGATTTTATCCCTCAGACCGTTCCTTTAAAAGAAAACGAGGATGAATTAAATCACTAAATAAATTAATTTATAATATAAATGAAATTTACGTATTATTACGTATTGACTTCACTGCTCCCTGTTCGTATATTTGGTTAACGATTAAGGAACAAAGAGTGGGGACTTTGTGACTGTAAAAGCCGTACTATAAAAAAAGTACGGCTTTTATATTTTTAAATTGTATGTAAAAATACCCACAATTGGGTATTGTTTATAGACTAATTATTCTTCTATATTTGGAGAAGATTTAATTAGTAAAATGGGGAGTTTACTGATTTAATAAACCGCACTTTTTGAGGAGGAGTGCGGTTTTTTTATTTATTTTCCGCCCCTAGCAGGATAATCTTCTTTTAATACAAAATCAAGAGACTTTAGCAAATCATCAAATCCAGGTCTAGCAAATGGCATCGTCTGTATAGAAGCACTATAAATAGTTGCGTCTTTATTAATTAAAAATAAAGCAGGTTCAGAAAATACGTCTGGTTCAGCATCTTTAATCGCATGGCTAATGAACAGTCCATATTCTCTAGCTTTTTCTTCAGTCATCCCATACGCAAGTGGAATGGAATCAATATCCCATTTTTCAGTAGAGATAGTAGCTCTTTTCTTAGTATCCATACTTGCAGCTACTACATTTACACCTTTTTCTTTAAAGTCATTTATTTTAGTCTGTAATTCTTCTAAGTACTTTTTACATACAGGACAGTGTAGACCTCTGTAAAAAATAATCATTGTAAAATTTTCAGGTTGTTGTTTCTCAATATCCCAAGTTGTACCATTAGTTAAATCTAACTGTAGTTTGGGTGCTTTTTCTTTCGGCTTAATCATAACTTTTTTTTGTAAGGTAGCTAATGGAATACTGTTTCTGTCCCAAGGCATTATTAAATCTTGTTAAATATTTCCAAAGCTTACTTAAATACACTTCGTATATTTGTTTTTATGAATGAAAATCTTGATCCTACTGGCGATAATCTTTCCCCTCAAGAAATTGATCTGGAAAAAAAACTAAGACCACTTAGCTTTGACGATTTTACAGGCCAAGATCAAGCCTTGGAAAACCTTCAGATTTTTGTGCAAGCCGCCAATCTACGTGAAGAAGCGTTAGACCATACGCTATTTCATGGCCCTCCTGGCTTAGGCAAAACCACATTAGCTCATATTTTAGCTCATGAACTGGAAGTTGGGATTAAAGTTACCTCAGGTCCGGTATTGGATAAACCTGGAGATCTTGCCGGTTTATTGACCAATCTTGAAGACCGGGATGTGTTGTTTATTGATGAGATTCACCGGTTAAGTCCTATTGTTGAAGAGTATCTCTATTCAGCAATGGAGGATTATAAAATTGATATTATGATTGAAACGGGTCCTAACGCTCGGACGGTTCAAATTAACCTAAATCCATTTACGCTAATAGGGGCCACAACGCGTTCAGGATTATTAACGGCCCCTATGCGAGCTCGTTTTGGTATTTCATCCAGGCTTCAATATTACACTACTGAATTGCTTACTTCTATCGTTCAGCGAAGCTCTGGAATATTGAACATTCCTATTTCCATGGAAGCAGCGATTGAAATTGCTGGAAGAAGTAGAGGAACACCACGTATTGCTAACGCCTTGTTACGAAGGGTGCGAGATTTTGCACAAATAAAGGGAAATGGGAAAATCGATATTGAAATATCAAAGTTTGCATTAAAAGCATTGAATGTTGATGCTTTTGGTTTGGATGAAATGGACAATAAAATTCTCACGACTTTAATAGATAAGTTTAAAGGCGGTCCAGTAGGGATATCGACTATTGCTACGGCTGTTTCAGAAAGTCCTGAAACTATTGAAGAGGTTTACGAACCTTTTTTAATACAGCAGGGGTTTATCGTAAGAACACCGCGTGGTCGAGAAGTAACAGAAGCAGCTTACAGACATCTGGGAAAAACCAAACAGGGAACGCAGGGAGGTTTATTTTGAGTATAAAAGAACAAAACACAAAACTTATTAAAACCGAAGCCAAACGCCTCGGTTTTCTTTCCTGTGGCATTAGCAAAGCTGAATTTTTAGAAGAAGAAGCACCTCGGCTCGAAACATGGCTTAAACAGAATATGCACGGTGAAATGAGCTATATGGAAAACTATTTCGATAAGCGGTTAGATCCAACAAAATTAGTGCCTGATTCTAAAAGTGTTATTTCATTATTGTTAAATTATTACCCTTCAGAAACACAAAATGAAGACAGTTATAAAATTTCAAAATACGCCTACGGAAGGGATTACCACTTTGTTATAAAAGACAAGTTAAAACAATTGTTGAATCATATTCAAGAAGAAATAGGCGATGTTCATGGCCGTGCCTTTGTAGACTCTGCTCCAGTACTAGACAAAGCGTGGGCTGCTAAAAGTGGTTTGGGCTGGATTGGTAAACACAGCAATTTATTGACAAAACAAACCGGTTCCTTTTATTTTATAGCTGAATTGATTGTTAATCTCGATCTTGAATACGATACTCCAGTTACAGATCATTGCGGAAGTTGCACCGCTTGCATTGACGCCTGTCCTACTCAAGCCATAGTAGATCCGTATGTGGTAGATGGAAGTAAATGCATTTCTTATTTAACGATAGAATTGAAAAACGAAATACCTACTGAGTTTTCAAAAAAGATGGACGATTGGATGTTCGGCTGTGATATCTGCCAAGATGTATGTCCTTGGAACCGGTTCAGCAAACCCCATAACGAACCACTTTTTAATCCACATCCTGAGCTATTAGAAAACACTAAAAAGGATTGGGAGGAAATCACTAAAGAGCTTTTTAATGAAATTTTCAGAAAAAGTGCTGTAAAACGTACTAAATACGAAGGCTTAAAAAGAAATATTCAGTATTTGAAGAACTAATATTTCTTATAAAAAACAACCTTTAAAATTTCATCATTCCACTTACTCGGCTAACTTTGTATGTCATCAATTTATTTTTTGACGATTAAAACTTCAGACTATGAGTAAAGAGAGCAGACGCCGAGAGGCTTTAGTATACCACGCAAAACCGAAACCAGGTAAAATTCAAGTAGTGCCTTCAAAAAAATACGCGACCCAAAGAGATCTTTCTTTGGCGTATTCTCCAGGTGTTGCTGAACCTTGTTTAGAAATAGAAAAAGAAACGAATAACGTTTATAAATATACCAACAAAGGAAACTTAGTTGCTGTAATATCAAACGGAACAGCGGTTTTAGGGTTAGGTAACATAGGGCCTGAAGCTTCAAAACCTGTGATGGAGGGGAAAGGATTGCTCTTTAAAATATTTGCGGATATTGATGTGTTTGATATTGAGGTAAATACTGAGAATATAGATGAGTTTATCGATACTGTTAAAAACATCGCCCCCACATTCGGCGGTATTAATTTGGAGGATATTAAGGCTCCTGAAGCTTTTGAAATTGAGCGCAGATTAAAAGAAGAGTTGGATATTCCGGTGATGCATGACGATCAACATGGAACAGCTATTATTTCAGCCGCAGCTTTGTTGAATGCATTAGAGTTGGCAGACAAAAAAATTGAAGAAGTTTCCATCGTTATTAGTGGTGCTGGTGCTGCGGCAGTTTCTTGTACAAAGCTTTATAAGTCTTTCGGAGCAAAAGCTGAAAATATTGTAATGCTCGACAGCAAAGGAGTAATTAGAAAAGACCGTGACACACTTTCCGAAGAAAAAGGAGAATTTGCGACTGCTCGTAAAATAGACACGTTAGCTGAGGCCATGAAAAATGCAGATGTCTTTGTAGGCTTGTCAATTGCTGATATTGTATCGCCAGATATGCTAAAAAGTATGGCAGACAATCCAATTGTCTTTGCCATGGCCAACCCGAATCCAGAAATAGATTACGATTTAGCGATTAAAACACGTAAAGATATCATTATGGCGACTGGTCGCAGTGATCATCCTAATCAAGTTAACAATGTACTTGGGTTTCCTTTCATTTTTAGAGGTGCACTAGATGTTCGTGCCACCAAGATTAATGAAGAAATGAAGATGGCTGCTGTGAAAGCCTTAGCTGAATTAGCGAAAGAGCCGGTTCCAGAACAGGTAAATATTGCTTACGGTGAAACAAGATTAACTTTTGGAAGAGACTATATTATTCCAAAACCCTTCGACCCTCGCTTAATTGCTGCGGTTCCTCCAGCGGTTGCCAAAGCGGCTATGGAAAGCGGAGTAGCCACTGAAGATATTGTCAATTGGCAAAAATATGAAGATGAGCTACATGAACGTTTAGGTAGTGATAATAAAATTATACGATTGTTATTAAACAGAGCTCGTACAAACCCCAAACGAATTGTATTTGCTGAAGCCGATCATTTAGATGTTTTAAAAGCAGCTCAAATTGTACATGAAGAAGGAATTGGGACTCCAGTCCTGTTAGGGAGAAAAGAAATTATTCTCGAATTGATGGAGCAAATTGAATTCGATGTAGAGAATTTAGAGATTATCGATCCAAAGTCTGACGAGCAGGAAGAAAAGCGAAATTATTATGCTGAAAAGCACTGGAAAAACCGAAGAAGAAGCGGTATTACACTATATGATGCTCAAAAAATAATGCGGGAGCGTAATTATTTTGCTGCCATGATGGTAAATGAAGGCGATGCAGATACCATGATTTCAGGATACTCAAGAGCGTACCCTTCAGTTGTTCGGCCAGTTTTAGAAACCATTGGTAGGTTTGATGGGGTAAGTAAAGTTGCCACTACCAATTTAATGTTAACAAAGCGAGGACCTTTATTTATTTCAGATACTTCGATAAACATAGACCCTACAGCTAAGGAATTGGCTAAAATTGCACAGATGACCAATTACACTATGAAAATGTTTGGGTTAACACCAGTAATTGCGATGGTTTCATATGCAAATTTTGGTTCGTCAAAAGACCCACACGCCACTAAAGTAAAAGAAGCTGTGGAGTATCTTCATAAAGTGACGCCAGATATGCACGTAGATGGAGAGTTGCAAACAGATTTTGCGTTAAATCCAACGTTACTTCAGAAAAAATTCCCTTTTTCAAAATTGGCTGGTAAAAAAGTAAATGCTTTAGTATTTCCAAACTTAGACTCTGCAAATAGTAACTACAAGCTTTTAAAAGAACTGAACGGAGTAGAATCTATTGGTCCTATTATGCTTGGTATGCGAAAACCTGTACACATCCTTCAATTAGGGGCTAGTGTTGAAGAAATGGTTAATATGGCTGCTGTTTCAGTTGTAGATGCACAACAGAAAGAAAAGCGTAAAAAAGAAGCTTTAAAGCAGCAAAAAGACTAAACTTTTTCCTTCTATATTTTCACATTTTTCAGACGGGCAGATGCAAATAATTATGCTATATTTGGCCTTTAACATTTTTATAACGTATGATAACCCACATTGAGGGAAAATTAGTAGAAAAAAACCCGACTGATATAGTGATAGACTGTAATGGTGTTGGTTATTTTATCAATGTTTCGCTACATACGTTTTCTCAACTTCCTAATTCTGAAAATATAAAAGTATATACTCATCTACAGGTGCGTGAAGATGCACATACATTATTTGGGTTTTATGAAAAAGCAGAACGAGAGATTTTTAGGTTGTTGGTGTCGGTTTCTGGAGTAGGTGCTAGTACAGCTCGCACCATGTTATCATCTTTAACACCCGATCAAGTAAAAGATGCGATAGCTACAGAAGATGCAGCGGTTATTCAATCTGTTAAGGGAATAGGTACAAAAACCGCACAAAGGGTGATATTAGATTTAAAAGACAAAGTACTAAAAGTAGAAGGCTTGTCTGGTATTTCTTCTAGTTCAAGCAATACGAACAAAAATGAAGCGTTATCTGCTTTGGAGACGCTGGGATTTGCACGTAAACAATCTGAAAAAGTTTGCGAAAAAATAATAAAGCAAAACCCACAGGCAACTGCTGAAGAAATTATAAAACAAGCTTTAAAAAATTTATAACAATTGGGCGCAAAAAATTACAATTACATTCATAAGTTTTGTAGGTTATTATTAATTATAGGGGCTGTCTTTGCAACTACAGCAACTGCCTTTTCACAAGATTCTACCAAAACTGGATATGTTGAGGGACGAATAGACCTACCACAACCAACAAGCATTGAAGATTTATACACCTACGACCCGGTTACCGATCGGTATATTTACACCAGAACATTAGGGAGTTTTAAAATTTCGTATCCTATTATTCTTACTCCGGAAGAATATCAACAACTTATTTTGGAACAGGATATGAAGTCCTATTTTAAAGAAAAAATCGATGCGGCCGATGGAAGGAAAGAAGGATCTGAGGAGGCACAAAAAAACTTGTTACCAACATTTTATGTAAACTCTAATTTTTTCGAATCTATTTTTGGCGGAAATACAATTGAAGTAATTCCACAAGGTTCGGTAGAAATTGATCTTGGTCTTTTATATACCAAGCAGGACAATCCATCTTTTTCTCCTAGAAACCGAAGCAACTTGTCTTTTGATTTTGACCAACGTATCAGTTTAAGTTTATTAGGTAAAGTAGGAGAGCGGCTTCAGATTACCGCAAATTACGACACTCAATCAACGTTTGATTTTCAGAATCAAATAAAATTAGAATATACGCCTACCGAAGACGATATCATTCAAAAAATAGAAGTAGGTAACGTAAGTATGCCACTCAACAGCTCCTTAATTCAAGGTGCTCAAAGTCTGTTTGGGGTAAAAACCCAATTACAATTTGGAAAAACGACAATTACAGGAGTGTTTTCTGAACAAAAATCTGAAACTCGTACCGTAACAGCAGAAGGCGGTGCTACCGTTACTGATTATGAGCTTTTTGCTTCCGAATACGATGAAAATCGTCACTTTTTCTTAGCACATTACTTTAGGGATAATTATGATAGGACATTAGAACAGTATCCTTTTATCAACTCAAACGTACAAGTTACAAGGGTAGAGGTGTGGATTACTAACCGTAATAATAATACTGAAAACGTTCGTAATATTGTTGCTTTACAGGATATTGGGGAGTCAAACTCAGAAAATATTGGTCTTACTGTGCCACCAGGAGGGTTTATCAATAAACCTCGAAATTCATTTCCTGATAATAGTAATAACGATTTTAATCCCTTTGGTATAAATGATCCTTCAGTACCTTCTGTTTTGAACAGTGCGATACGTGATGTTGCCACAGTACAATCTGGTTTTGGAGGTGTTCCTGTACAACAAGGAGTTGATTATGTAGTTCAGGAAAACGTAAGAAAGTTGCAGCCAAGTGAATATACGTTACATCCTCAATTGGGGTATGTTTCCTTAAACCAACGGTTGAGTAATGATGAAGTCCTTGGTGTGTCTTACCAATTTACCGTAAATGGGAAAGTATATCAAGTTGGTGAATTCTCTAATGATGGAGTAGAAGCTACGGGTACTGGAAATACTGGTGACGGTGGCGGTGATCCAAATATTCCACCACAAGGAGGTATAGAAGGAGTGGCTCAAAACTTAGTGGTTAAAATGTTGAAAAGTAATATTACCAATGTTGAAGAACCGGTTTGGGACTTGATGATGAAAAACATCTACTCTATAGGTGCTTTTCAATTAGAGCAAGAAGATTTTAAAATGAATATTCTTTATACAGACCCTTCTCCGCTTAACTATATTACTGGTGTAGATGGAGTACCGTTACCCGAAGACGTTGAAAGCACGACGTTGCTTCGTGTCTTTAATTTAGATAGATTGAATTTTAACGGAGATCCACAACAAGGAGGAGATGGTTTCTTTGACTTTTTGCCCAATATTACAGTTGATACACAAAACGGTCAAATAATATTCACCTCGGTGGAACCTTTTGGTAAGTACTTATTCGACAAGTTAGACAATACACCAGGTGGTGTGGAAAATTATAATGTACCATCTACCTATAACGCCAATCAAAATAAATATGTGTTTAGAACTTTATATACTTCTACCAAAACACAAGCAGAACAAGAAGACAGTGATAAAAACAAGTTTCAGTTAAAAGGTAGTTATAAATCTACCGGAGCAGATGGTATCCCAATTGGAGCTTTTAATATCCCACAAGGTTCGGTTACAGTTACAGCTGGAGGGCGTGAATTAGTTGAAGGGGTAGATTACACCGTAAATTATCAACTTGGGAGGGTGCAAATTTTAGACCCATCATTATTGAACTCCAATACACCTATACAGATTTCTACAGAAAATAACACGCTTTTCGGGCAGCAGACTAAACGTTTTACAGGGTTAAATGTAGAGCATAAATTCAGTGATAAGTTTCAAGTTGGAGCTACGTATTTAAATTTGAACGAACGTCCTTTAACGCAAAAGTCTTCTTACAATGCAGAGCCTATTAATAATACTATTTTTGGGTTCAATGCAAATTATTCTACCGAAGTGCCATTCTTAACAAGGTTGGTAAACAAATTACCTAATATAGATACCGATGTAGAATCGAACGTTTCATTAAGAGGTGAATTTGCTTACTTGATGCCTGGAGCACCAAAAGTTTCAGACTTTGAAGGAAAAGCGACAGTTTATGTTGATGATTTTGAAGCTTCACAGACCGAGTTGGATATCAGTACACCAAATACTTGGTTCTTAGGAAGCACCCCAGTAAATTTTGGAGGTGAAATTTCAAACGAGTTATCTTATAATTACAATCGCGCAAAACTAGCTTGGTACACAATAGATCCTATATTTTATAGTAGCCAACGTCCAGATGGCATTACAGATGAAGACCTTTCATCACCTTTTACAAGAAGAGTTTTTAGGGATGAAATTTTCCCACAACAAGATATTATACAAGGGCAAACACAGGCTTTATTTTCTTTAGATTTAGCTTATTTTCCTTCAGAAAGAGGCCCCTATAACTTTAACCCACAAGCGGCAGGGGGGAATACATTACCAAACCCTCAAGATAGGTTTGCAGGTATTTCTAGGCAATTAACCACCACAGATTTTGAACGGTCCAATGTAGAGTATATCCAGTTTTGGGTTATGGATCCCTACATTTATGATGAAACTAGTGGGCAGACTGGTGGATCTATTAATTTTAACTTAGGTAATATTTCCGAGGATCTTTTAAAAGACGGAAGAAAACAATATGAAAACGGATTGCCTGAAAATGGTGGGGATGAGAATACGATACCTACCATTTTTGGAAAAGTACCAACTAACCAATCACTTGTTTATACATTTGATACTGAGGGACAACAGCGTACCAACCAAGATATAGGTTATGATGGACTTAATGATGCTGGTGAAGCTGCTAAGTTCACAGACTTCGGTAACTTGGCCGATCCGGCAAATGACAACTATCAATACTTTTTACAAGCAGATGGCGATGTAATCAACAGATACCGTCAATATAATGGTACAGAAGGGAACTCTCCTGTAGAAGTTACTGACGTTAACCGTGGTTCAACTACACAACCAGATGTTGAAGACATTAACCGTGACAACACCATGAATACGGTAGATGCTTATTTTGAATATAACGTTCCAGTATTTCCAGGGATGGACGCAAGTAACAACGATTATATTACCGATGTAAAGGAAATACAAGTAACCACACCTAACAACGAAACCATTGATGCTCGTTGGGTACAATTTAAAATACCAATTAGTGATCCAGACCAGGTCATTAATGGAATATCTGACTTTAGATCTATCCGTTTTATGCGAATGTATCTTTCACAATTCTCTGAAGCGACCGTACTTCGTTTTGGTACCCTAGAATTGGTACGTGGTGATTATAGAAGATATACTCAAACACTTGATTTAACTGGAGAAGACCCTGAAATGGATGATACTGTCTTTGAAAGTGAAGCAGTAAATATTGAAGAAAATGAAAATAGGCAGCCAATTCCTTATGTATTACCTCCTGGGGTGTTGCGTGAGCAATTAAATAATAACAACAACTTGATCCGTCAAAATGAGCAATCCCTTGCTTTACGGGTTAATGGATTGGAGCCTGGCGATGGTCGTGGAGTTTATAAAAATTTCAATGTAGATATGCGTCAGTATAAAAACTTAGAAATGTTTATCCACGCAGAGTCGTTACAGAATGAAGCAGCTTTAGCTGATGGCGAAATGGTTGCGTTTATGCGTTTGGGGAATGACCTTTCACAAAACTATTACGAAATTGAAATCCCGTTAAACCCAACCTCCTTTGGATCAACGTCTCGAGAAGAAATTTGGCCTGCCGCAAACCGAATAAACCTTCCATTGGCATTACTTCAAGAAGTAAAAACACGTGTATTGGGAGCAACAGAACCGCCTGAGGATCTAACGCAGCCTGTTTATTTTAATCAATCGGAACTCGATCCCAATTTCTCAGGTCCTGAAAATGAAATGCGTATTGGTATTAAAGGAAACCCGAGTTTTGGTAATGTACGTACCATCATGTTGGGTATGAAAAATAGAGAATCTAATACCAGTGATATTGCTGGAGAAGTTTGGTTTAACGAACTGCGTCTTTCTGATTTGAAAAATGAAGGCGGTTGGGCAGCAGTTGCTACGCTCGATGCGAATATGGCCGACTTTATGAATGTAAGTGCAACTGGGAGAAGAAGCACCGTTGGTTTTGGATCTGTAGAACAAGGACCAAACCAAAGAAGCCGTGAAGATATAAAGCAGTACGATGTTGTTACTAACTTTAACTTAGGACAATTACTTCCTGAGAAATGGGGTATTCAGTTGCCATTTAATTATGGTCGTTCTGAAGAATTGATTACGCCACAATACGACCCCGAATTTCAGGATATTGAATTAGACACTCGTCTTGATAATACCGACGATGAAGATGAGAAAGAAGATATTAGACAACGATCTGTAGACTATACTAAAAGACAAAGTATAAACTTTATAGGTGTTCGGAAAGATAGGACTGGTGATAAAAAACCTATGCCGTATGATATTGAAAACTTTACCTTCTCATATTCTTATAATCAAGTAGATCACCATGATTTTGAAATCGAAGATGCCTTGGATCAAAACGTAAGGTTAGGTGGAACTTATAATTATAATTTTGATCAAAAACCCTACGAACCTTTTAAAAAGAATGATTCTCTTTTTACCGGGAAGTATTGGCAGTTTTTGAAAGATTTTAATGTCAATTACAAACCAACAAATATTTCGGTAAGTTCAAATATAGTTCGTCAATACAATGAACAAAAATTTAGAGAATTGAATACGTTACCTGGAAACATTGGTATTCCTACATTATATCAACGTAATTTCTTGTTTAATTGGGAGTACACTATCAATTATAATTTAACTAAATCACTACGTTTCAACTTTACTTCATCAAACAACAGGCTTGTAACCAATTATTTGGACGATCAAGGTTTTTCAGATGATAGTATTGGTATATGGGATGGATTTTTCGATATTGGAGAGCCTAATCAACATTTTCAGTCTTTACAATTGAATTACGATTTACCTTTCGACAAATTTCCGTTCTTGAAATTTATTAGGGCAACCTATTCTTACACGGGTGATTTCCAATGGCAGGATGGTAGTGATCTCTTTAACAACATTTCAATACCAAATAATGATGGTTCGGGTAGTCAAGTGTATGATTTAGGAAATTCGGTGCAAAACGCAATGACGCATGCCATTAATTCTAATATTGATATGAGTGGCTTCTATCGTTATGTTGGTCTTACCAAGAAAACTAAAAGCAGCAATGAGGCCAACGCACGTAGTGCAAGACAGAACAGTGCCGCTGGCGGTAACAAGGCAGGATTGGGTAATGACAGAGAAGGCAAAGACAGGGAAGAACAAGAAGATAGAAATGCCCAGTTCACCAAAAGTGGCGATTCCAATGTTTTAGGTAACAACGGGAGCACTCAAACAGGTGGCGGTTCATTAAGTACTGGCGATAAAGCTGTTAATACTGTTATTGGCTTGGTTACTTCCATTAAGAAAATTAAGTTCAATTATCAAGAAAACCAAGGTATTTTCCTTCCAGGATATACTCAATCCATAGGTTTTATTGGTACGTTAAGGCCTACAACCGCTTTTACTTTCGGTAGCCAAGCTGAAATAAGAGAAGAAGCGGCACGCAAAGGGTGGCTTACGCTGTATCCGGAATTCAATGAGCAATATACTGAAGTGGAAAATAGGCAAATGGATATTCAGGTGAACCTAGAACCATTAAATGACCTTACCATAGATATTAACGGAAACCGTTTATATTCTGAAAATTATGCTGAAAATTATATAGTTGAAGATAATAGATACCGTTCATTAACGCCAAATACCTTCGGAAACTTTAATATATCTACCTTATTAATAAAAACAGCATTCAGTGCTAGTGACGAAAATAGTTCTGAAGCTTTTAATGACTTCAGAAGCAACAGACTTGTTATTGCAAACAGACTCGCTGAAGATTATTATGGCGGAGGAAATATTCCACGTGATCCTGATACAGGATATCCAATAGGTTTTGGCAGAACTAGTCAAGATGTATTGTTGCCAGCGTTTCTAGCAGCTTATAAAGGGAGCGATGCTTCTAGCGAAAAGAAAGGGTTTTTAAGAGACATACCGCTACCTAACTGGGATATTAAATATACAGGGTTAATGAACTTAGATTGGTTCAAAAAACGATTTAAACGTTTTTCATTACAACATGGTTATAGAGCTGGTTACACGGTAAATCAATTTCAAACCAATTTAGATTATGATCGCTTTAATCCAGATGCGGTAGACCAAGCAGGGAACTTTAAAAGTGAGACTTTGTTGAGTAATGTAAATCTTACCGAACAATTTTCACCATTATTACGTGTAGATTTTGAGATGAAAAACTCTATAAAGATTCTTGCCGAATACAGAAAAGACAGGGCACTATCTTTGAGTTTTGCAAACAACTTACTTACCGAAATACAAGGAGATGAAATTATTCTTGGTTTAGGCTATAGATTGAAAGACCTTACTATTGGGACTAATTTTGGTGGAAAAAAGAAAATACTTAAAAGTGATTTAAACTTTAAAGTAGATCTTTCTAGAAGGGATAACAAGACTATTATTCGCTACTTAGATATTGAAAATAACCAAACAACCGCAGGGCAGACCATATATGGACTTCAGTTTTCTGCAGATTATGCGTTGAGTAAAAATTTGACAGCATTATTTTATTACGATCATACGTTCTCAGAATATGCCATCTCAACAGCATTCCCACAAACGACAATTAGAAGCGGTATAACCCTTCGGTATAACTTCGGAAACTAAACTACAAAATAAACTTTTTAAGAATTATATATTATGAATATACCAGCAGACCTAAAATACACCAAAGACCACGAATGGATAAAAATTGAAGGCGATGTAGCAACGGTTGGAGTAACCGATTTTGCCCAAGGCGAATTGGGTGACATTGTCTATGTGGAAGTAGAAACTGTAGATGAAACTATGGAAAGGGAAGAGGTTTTCGGAACTGTAGAGGCTGTCAAAACTGTTTCTGACCTTTTTTTACCGCTTTCAGGAGAAATTATTGAGTTTAATAAAAACCTAGAAGAAGAGCCCGAAAAAGTGAATTCTGATCCATACGGCGAAGGATGGATGATAAAAATTAAACTATCAAACCCTGATGAGGTTGAAGATTTATTAGATGCAGCAGCTTATCAAGAGATTATCGGAGCCTAAAGTCCTTGGCATACTGGCCATAACATATACAACTTTCATAACCATTATGTTGTTGGTGCCTTCACAAGGTTTATTGCCTCAACAAGATGGAATACCGTATGACAAAGCCGCCCATGTAATTATTAATTGCATTTTAATAGTGTTTTGGCTTTTGTTTTTTTATATAAAGGAAAACAAAATGATGGCTGTAATAACTATATATGCAGTTTTTGGCTTTTGTTTGCTCTATGGCATAATAATTGAAGCTTTACAATATATGTTTACAACCTATAGACAAGCAGATATGCTTGACGTAGTGGCAAATGCAATAGGACTACTTATAGGTGTTGGCCTTTTTAGAAAGGTAAAAGACAAAATTTACAACTAAATAGTATTTTAGTTTTCAATTGAACTAGAATTTCTATATTTTAGCAATATAATAAATACTCTATTATGGAACCGAAGAAAAACCCTAAAGCGAACATGAATCGCAAAAGCACATTGTTCTTTCAAATAGGAATGATTTTGATGCTTTTGTTGGCATGGCAAGCTATTGAATGGAAAACGTACGATAAATCAGATTTAGATGCCGGAATGGTTGATGTAGGTGATGATCTTGAAGAAGAAGTGCCAATTACCCAACAATTAACACCTCCACCACCGCCACCGCCACCACCACCAGCACCTGAGGTAATAGAAGTGGTAGAAGATGAAGAAGAAGTGGAAGAAACCATAATAGAATCTACCGAAGCAAGTCAAGAAGAAGATATTGTTGAGGTAGAAGAAATTGTAGAAGAAGAAGTAGAAGAAGAAATTGCTGATGTACCCTTTGCCGTTATTGAAAACGTGCCAATCTACCCAGGTTGTGAAAACGAGAGTGGTAATAATGCCAAGAAAAGATGTATGTCGGAAAAAGTACAAAAATTTGTACAGAAAAAATTCGACACAGAACTTGCTAACGATTTAGGATTGGACGGAAAACAACGTATTTTTGTTCAGTTTAAAATTAACAAGAGTGGAGATATAGTAGATGTACGTGCACGTGCTCCGCATCCAAGATTAGAAAGGGAAGCAGTTGATGTTGTAAAGTCATTACCTCAAATGACACCTGGAAAACAAAGAGGAAAAGCAGTTGGGGTATTGTACTCACTGCCAATCTTATTCCAAGTACAGAACTAGACGCTTAAAATATAGAGTTACAAACGCCTTCAGCAATGAAGGCGTTTTTTTATTTGGCATAACCCTTGTATTAGGTTTTATATATTAACCAGTAAATACAATAGGTATGAAATCTTCAACACGGAAACATTCAGGAAATTATATACGGTATGAATCAGGAAACTCCAAAAAAAATCTTCACTAAAATCAAAACCGATTAAATTTTAAATTGTATTTCTTATGAAGATTCATAAAACTATAATAATAAGTTTGTTAATATTAAGCCCATTAATTGGGTTTGGACAACATAAAGAAATAAGTGTTGAGTTGAATAAGTTGGAGCTGAGAAATGATAATTTCAACACAGTTTTAGATTCTTTAGTGAAACATGAGAAGGTATGTAACTATTATAGCACGGAATTACTCTTTACAATAGACATACATAAAACTTTTGACAATGCTTCAATATTAATTGAATCCATAGACGATAAAAATATTGCATTTGATTTAGATCCAAATGGTTTTTTTTATTATGATAAACATTTGTTTCTTGTTATTGGAGATAAGTTAAACTCTATTTTTATTGAATCACAAATTAAAAAAACGTTTGAATATTTAGAATATGACATTTTTTACAAAGAATATGATTCTAAAGAGCGACGAATTTTAAGAATTATACATGACGATTCATTCTCACAATGGGAGTTTTTATATGATACGGAGAATTTAATTTTAATAAATAAGTCTACTACCTGTGAATAATAAATATGGAATCGACGCAAGTAATTTTTGTATCTTCCGAGCGTTGAATATATGTTGACCCGCCACAGTTGTTAAAATGGGGTATTAAAATTTTAAAAGCTCTTCTTCGTGAAGGGCTTTTTCTTTTTATCTTTTCAGAAAACGAAAAAACCGTATCTTTCAACAAAATTTGTATCCTACAATGAAGCGTTTTTTTTCAGTTTTGCTCATATTGGCTTGTCTTCCCGCAGTGGCTCAAAAGGTAAGCGGTTCCTTCGAAAAATATCCTGTTTTCCCTGAATGCGATAATCAAAACATCGACAATCTTCAAAATTGTTTTGATGTAACGGTACGCTCTAAAGTGTTTTCAAATTTTAAAGTACCTGAAGTGGTGACTGAAGAAAACTATACTGGTAATGTGTCTGTCTTTTTCGAGATCACAAAAAAAGGGGATTTTAAAGTGCTGTACGTAGATGCTATGTATGATGAACTTAAGAAAGAAACCAGACGTGTTTTTGAATCACTTCCACGGATAAAACCTGCTACTTACAACAGTAACCCTGCTTATGTACAGTTTACCATGTCTATCCCTATTCCTATAAAAGCTGTACCCGCTCAAATGGATAATGAAGCAGCTGTTTCAGAAACTAAAAAAGTGGAAACATTAAAAAATGAATATGATGAAATTAAAAACCTACCCTATGAAAATGAAGAATATACCAGCCAGATAAACATCCCGTTTTCACATCATAATTATAGCTTATTCGATCCTGCTTTAAACCGTGTAGGGCAAAACAACCATACAGCACAAAAGCCATATGTTTATTCTGAAATTAACAAATACTACGATTTTGAGGCTGAAAACCAAAAAATATTAAAAGATAAATCGTCTTGGTTTGGCAAAAAACTATGGAATGAGCATTTAGTTACCCTAAAGGGTAAAGACTATTGGATTACTTTAGACGCTGGAGTTGACCTACAAGTAGGAAAAGATTTTGATGCCGATATTGATACTTATAATAATACCCGTTTGGTATATACACAAGGTGGTTTGGGTAAAAACTTTAATTTTTTTGCTGTAATTTATGAAAGCCAAGGGAGATTTGCTGATTACTTCAACCGATTTGCGGAAGCTAGAAGACCTGCCGGTGGTAATCCTGCTTTAATACCTGGTCGTGGTATAGCCAAAAAATTCAGAAGTGACTCCTATGATTACCCAATAGCAACGGGGCATATTTCGTATTCACCTTCAAAACATTTTAATTTTCAATTAGGTCACGGAAAAAACTTTTATGGTGATGGATATCGCTCCCTGTTGCTGAGTGATAATGCAAGCCCATATCCGTACTTTAAGATAAACACAACCTTCTGGAAACTTAAATATACCAATACTTGGATGTCGTTGCGCGATGTAAGACCGGAAGTTCAGGATGGCGGATCGTTTCGTACCAAGTTTTTTGCCAATCATTATCTAAGCTATAACGTTACAAAACGTTTGAATATAGGTCTATTTGAGTCCGTTGTTTGGGAAAACGATAACGATCGTGGGTTTGATTTTAACTACATAAATCCAGTCATTTTTTACAGGGCAATAGAGTTCTCTACAGGCCCAAGGGGAGGGAATGCTTTGATTGGGCTTACCTCAAAATATAAATTTACCGATCGCATTAATGTTTATGGGCAATTGATTATAGATGAATTTTCTTCTAGCGATATCTTTGGAGGCGAGGGAAGTTATAAAAATAAGGTTGGTTACCAGCTGGGAGCCAAGTATTATGATGCCTTTGGCATAGATGGTTTGTATCTGCAAGCAGAATACAACCGGGTTCGGCCTTATACTTATTCGCACAACTCCATTATTTTAAATTATGGGCACAACAATCAATCAATGGCACATACTTTAGGAGCGAATTTTTCTGAATTTATAACTATTGCTCGCTACCAAAAAGGACGGATTTTTGGTGATTTAAAGTTGATAGTTGCTAAACGTGGTTTTGAGTTCAATACAGATGAAGATAGTCTTTTTTACGGCGGGAATATATATGGAACAGAAGATAACCGCGTTTCAGACCTTAATAATGAAGTAGCGCAAGGTAATACCGCCGATTTTTTTCACGGCGAACTGCAGGCTGGATATTTGATAAATCCAGCCACTAATTTAAAAATATATGCAAGCTTAATCGTTCGCGATTTTAAACCAGAAATTAATACTGAATCCGTTTTTGAAAACCAGACTACGTGGCTGAACTTTGGTTTACGTACCGATCTGTTTAATTGGTATTATGATTTTTAAAAAAAACTAGGACAAACAATTAATTGTCTTTTTTCTCTTTTTGCTGTTGTTTGTACTTGTCCTGTAGTCGCTCTTCCATACTTCGGTTGTCAACTGGGCCTTTTGTCTTTTTTATTTCATTGTAAATAGTAGTGAGTATTTTATCTGTGGAAATAAAACCTTTTCCATAGTCTTGTTCATCATATTTTGAAGTAATATCTTTCATAGCAATAATGTCTTGAAGCGACTTTTCTTTTGCGTAATGAAAGCGGACTTCTTTATATATGTCTGTAAGCATATTAATGGTGAAAGTAAGGTCGTCAATAGTACCCAAATCTCCATGACCCGGAATAACCTTGGTGTCTTCATTTATCATCATTTTAATTCTCTTTAACCCTCTAATATATCCATCTATTGAACCGCCATTTTCGGTATCTATATAGGGGTATTTTCCGTTAAAAAAAACATCACCCGTATGGATTACGTTGCTTTTTGGAAAATAAATAGCCACATCACCATCGGTATGGGCGTTTTCAATATGGAAAGCTTGTATGGTTTCACCGTTATGATGAAACTGTAAGTTGTTTGTAAAAGTAACCATGGGTAAAGCAGATTGGTCAATTCTCTTTTGATCAGAATTTACAATACCAGCAAGTCGTTCTCGTGCCTTTTCGTGTGAAAAAATAACAGCTCCTTCTTTGTTAAACGCCATGTTTCCACCGGTATGATCGCCATGAAAATGGGTGTTAATAAGCATTTTAATTGGTTTGTTGCTAATTTTCCTAACAGCTTTAAGTATATCTTCTGAAAGCTCTGCGTATTGGTCATCAATCATTAAAATAGATTCCTTTCCGAAACTTAACCCAATATTACCTCCTTTGCCTTGTAGCATATATACATCGCCACTGGCTTTAATAACTTTAAGGTTTATTTTTTCACCTGAGTCAGTTTGTGAAAAAGCAATAGTTGTAAATAATAGAAGCAATGAAAGGATCGTTTTTTTAATGTTCATCTTTTATGGATTTTATTAGGGTATTAAAATAATAAAAAAGTATAAATAAAGCACTAAGAAATGATAGAATAAATTGTGGAAATTGGGTAGTTGCTGTATCTTTGCAGCGCAAAAAAAATGAGCTTGTCCGTAACACAAACACAAACTGTTCCTCAAACCCTTGTCAGGAATTTTACCGAGATAACCAAGTTTCGGTTATCAGTCAGTGTGGTTTTTTCGTCCGTAGCCGGATATTTGTTAGGTGCCGAAACTGTTGACTACTATATTTTACTACTGCTATGCGTAGGTGGCTATTGTATGGTAGGAGCTTCCAATATTTTCAACCAAATTATTGAACGCGATCTGGATGCCTTAATGGATAGGACAAAGGACCGTCCCATTCCAGCTGGCCGGATGCAGGTAAATTCAGCTCTTGCGCTGGGAATTGCTTTAACTATTATAGGTTTAGTGGTTTTATATAGCATTAACCCTATTACAGCGATGTTTGGTGCCATTTCGATATTTATGTACGTAAGCTTGTACACACCACTTAAAACTAAAACTCCCTTATCGGTTTTTATAGGAGCTTTTCCAGGAGCGATACCTTATATGTTGGGGTGGGTTGCAGCTACTAACAACTTCGGTATTGAGCCAGGTACTTTGTTTATGGTGCAGTTTTTCTGGCAATTTCCACACTTTTGGGCTATAGGGTGGTTTTTATATGAAGATTATCAAAAAGGAGGCTTCTTTATGTTGCCTACAGGAAAAAGAGATAAAGGAACAGCCATACAAGTGGTTTTATATACCATATGGACCGTATTGGCGTCATTGATTCCTGCTTTTGGCGTAACGGGTAAACTCTATGTGACTCCAGTAAGTGCTGTAATTATTGGATTGTTGGGAGTAGGATTATTATATTATGCTATTCGCCTATTCAAAGAAAAAACAAATAAAGCTGCCAAACAACTAATGTTAGCAAGTGTTAGTTATATTACACTACTGCAAGTGGTGTATGTGCTAGATAAATTTATACGATAATGGATTATACGGAAGGGACCGAACAACATAAAATAAAGCGTGCTAAAAAAATGATGCTTTGGTTTGGCATTATAAGTCTGTCAATGAGTTTTGCAGGACTTACTAGTGCTTATGTAGTAAGTAAAGAGCGACCAGATTGGTTAACCGATTTTCAAATTCCACAGGCATTTTACATTAGCCTTGCAGTAATTTTAGCGAGTAGTATCACGGTTCATTTAGCAAAAATGGCCATAACTAAAGAACAAAATAAAAAGGGAATGCTCTTTTTAATAGCTACCCTTTTATTAGGAGCAGCTTTTGTTTTTTTTCAGTTTAGAGGTTTTTCACAGATAATAGCAAATGGGTATTATTTTACTGGCAGCGAAAGCACTATTACTACTTCGTTTATTTATTTAGTGGTGTTATTGCACCTAGCCCACGTTAGTGCGGCGCTAATTTCAATACTTGTTGTAATTTATAATCATTATAAACTAAAATATACAAACGGCAAAACCCTTGGAATTGAACTAGCTGCTACTTTTTGGCATTTTGTCGATATACTATGGATTTACCTGTTTTTGTTTTTCTATTTCGTTAGATAAAAATTAATCGTATTTTTGAACCCTATTTTTAAACCAAATTCTTTGTATGGAAGCTACCGTTGTTGAAACAGGTACCGAAGGAAAAACTTGGGGAGGAGGTAACCGACCATTAAAAGCCAGTTATGGCAAAATGATGATGTGGTTCTTTATTGTCTCTGATGCCCTCACTTTTTCAGGATTTCTTGCCGCTTATGGATTCTCAAGATTCAAATTTATAGACTCTTGGCCAATAGCCGATGAAGTGTTTACACACTTTCCTTTTTTACATGGTGTAGAAGCACCTATGTATTATGTGGCTTTTATGACTTTTATATTGATATTCTCATCGGTTACGATGGTTTTAGCAGTAGATGCAGGTCATAAAATGCAAAAAAGTAAGGTGACATTTTATATGTTCTTAACAATCATTGGAGGTCTTATTTTCGTAGGTTCTCAAGCATGGGAATGGAATACTTTCATTAAAGGAGAATATGGTGCGGTAGAAACTAACGGAGGTAAAATTCTTCAATTTCTAAATACAGAAGGAGAGCGTGTAGCTCTTGCAGATTTTGCAACACACATTCCAACAGCTCGACAAGTTCATAATGAAAGTGAAGGGGTTTGGTATAATGCCGAACCAACGCAAACATCTTTTACTTTTGAGGAAGTGAAAGCTGGATTCTTGGCTAATGATAATTTACTAGTTAGAACACAATATCTTAATGAACACGGAGAGCCTACTGTACTTTCAAGAGGAGAGTCTGTAGATAAAATAATGAATGACGGAAAACTAGTGGTAGAAGGTGCAAATCTTAGACACAATGAATATGGCCCACCGTTATTCGCAGATTTCTTTTTCTTTATAACAGGTTTCCACGGTTTTCACGTTTTCTCAGGAATTGTGATTAATATTATTATTTTCTTTAATGTGGTTATTGGTACTTACGAAAGAAGAGGAAGTTACGAAATGGTTGAAAAAGTAGGTCTATATTGGCACTTTGTAGATCTTGTATGGGTGTTTGTATTTACATTCTTTTACCTTGTTTAAGCAGCTTAAAAATTAAAAAATGGCACACGACAATCATAATTTAGCAATCTTTAGAGGAGCAGTTAAGTTTAAAAGTAACCAACAGAAAATATGGGGCGTCTTCGTTTTCCTTTCTATTGTTACTATAATAGAAGTTGTATTAGGTATTATTAAACCAGCATCTTTAACCGAGAATACATTCTTGGCAATGAAATTGCTTAACTGGGTATTTATAATACTTACAATTGTTAAGGCATATTATATCACTTGGGATTTTATGCATATGCGCGATGAAAAATCTGGTTTACGTCGTTCAGTGGTATGGACAGCTATTTTCTTAATAGCTTACCTTATATTGATACTATTAATAGAAGGAGATTATATTTATGAAGTGTATAAAAACGGAGCGGTCAAATTTGACTTCTAGCCTTTTCTATAAATATATATAAAAAAGTCCGGTGATAAACCGGACTTTTTGCTTTTAGAGTGTTTAAAAATTAACTTTAAAAGATTGCCCATACACCTTTTACCCTGTATTTTTGCATTCCAAAATATGATGTTATGAAGCAACATTCGTTCAAGAAATATTTGGTTATTTTTATTTTGTTTGCCTTACCTATTACGGCCTATATGTTCTTTGCTTCTGGCGTTAATAATTTTGCGAAACTACCTACTTTAACAAAGTCCGTACGGAACCTTAATGAATTTAAATTGAAAGACGGTACTCCAGTACACTTGGAAAATAACATTACAGTTTTAGGTTTTTTTGGTAAAGATCCAATGGCAGCTAAAGTGGGGGCTTATAACTTAGCTCATAAAATCTATAAAAAAAATCATGAGTTTAAAGATTTCCAAATTATATTTATAGTTCCCGAAGAAGCAAAGCAACAATCTCAAGAGCTAGAAGCTAAGTTAGCTGAAATTGTGGATACAGACCAATGGAAATTTGCTTATGGTTCTCCACAAGCAATAGAAGCTGTCTTCACCTCCTTACAAAGTAATTTTAATTTAAATAGCTCTTTGGCCACTCCTTATGTTTTTATAATAGATAAGGAGCAAAACTTACGCGGAAGAAACGAAGATGAAGATGTAGGCAAGTTGTATGGTTATGACTCACGAGAAATAGCTGAGATTAACAATAAAATGAGCGACGATATAAAAATTGTTTTGGCAGAATATCGTTTAGCTTTAAAGAAAAATAATGCCAAACGGGAAATTTAAATTTGTACTAAACTTAAAGAGTATATATTTTGAAAAAGTATTCATACATAGGGATTACCGCCATTATATTAATTTTTGGAATATGGGCTATTCCAAAAATAATTGATCGCTTAAGCCATGGAGATGTTGTGGAAAATGACCGCATGAGTAATAAAGCGAATACGCCAAGTATCGCTAACAACTTTGACGATAAAGGGATGACTACTATCAATAAAATCCCTGATTTTAAATTTATAAATCAAGATAACGACACTATATCAAATAGAGATTACAAAGGGAAAGTGTATGTAGTTGAATTCTTCTTTTCTACCTGCCCAAGTATCTGTCCCGTTATGAATACGAATATGCTAAAGGTAGAAGAGGCTTTTAAAAATGAAGATGATTTTGGTATTGCTTCTTTTACCATTGATCCCGAACAAGATACACCAAAGGTTTTAAAGGAATATGCTGATAGTTATGGTGTTGAGCATCCACATTGGAATTTTCTTACTGGAAACAAAAAAGACATTTTAAAGCTTTCTAATGATGGTTTTAAGCTATACGCTGCTGAAAGCCCTGAAGCAGAAGGTGGTTTTGAGCATTCAGGAATGTTCGCTCTTATAGATAAAGAAGGTAATGTTCGTTCTAGAATTGATGAAAATGGAAACCCAATTATCTATTACAATGGCTTAGAAGAGGAAGGCATACAGATGCTAATAGAAGATATTAAAAAACTATTGTAGCATGTTAGAGGATACTTCAAAAAGCACAAAAAGATACAATATCTGGATATGGATACTCTCTATAATCATTCCTATTGTGGTTGCGGTACTCTTTACTGTGCGGATACCAGGAGTTGAGAGACTTGATTTTTTACCGCCAATCTACGCAACAACTAATGCTATCACTGCTATTTTGTTAGTGTTAGCCGTTATTCAAATTAAAAAGGGGAACCGCAACGCGCATGAATTGTTAATGAAATCGTGCATCGTTTTATCTGCATTGTTTTTAGTAATGTATGTGGTGTATCATATGACTTCAGACTCAACACCGTATGGAGGTGAAGGGGTAATAAGGTATGTATATTTCTTTATTTTAATAACTCACATTGTGTTATCAATTACTGTTATACCTTTTGTATTGTTAACCTATGTTCGGGCTATTTCAGGACAATTTCGCAAGCATAAAAAAATAGCAAGAATAACTTTTCCACTTTGGTTATATGTTGCAGTAACTGGAGTAATCGTGTATCTAATGATTTCTCCTTATTATTAAGATTATGAAAACTAAATTTTTTGTACTCATATTATTTTTATTGATAGTAGTTTTTCCTGTTGATGCCCAATGCGCCATGTGTCGCGCAGTTTTAGAAAATGAAGACGGAGGCAGCGCGGCCAAAGGGATTAACAATGGCATTGTGTATCTTATGATTTTTCCTTATTTATTAATTGGAGGTATTGGCTATGCTATCTACAAAATGCGAAAAAACGCAAAAAAAGCTCAAAATTAACATCAAGCCTGTAACAAAAAGGTTTTAAAACAGTCTTATAAATAAAGACTCTTGCCAACCAAGCCTGTAAGTCTTATCAAAAATTTCACAAATTAATCCTTTAATAGTATTTTTTTGTGCTTTATTTATTCACTATGATAGAAATCAAAGACTTACACAAGTCATATCACATGGGAAGCAATTCGCTTCACGTTTTAAAAGGAATAAATTTTAATGTCTCTGAAGGAGAAATGGTTTCTATTATGGGGTCATCAGGTTCAGGGAAATCTACTTTGCTTAATATTTTGGGTATTTTGGATGAAGCCGATGAAGGTACTTACCACTTAGATGGTACCAAAATTAAAAATCTTAATGAGCGAGTAGCAGCAAAATATAGAAACAAATTTCTCGGTTTTATATTTCAATCATTTAATCTTATTAACTATAAGTCTGCACTGGATAATGTTGCTATGCCATTATACTATCAAGGTGAAAAAAGGAATACTCGTACCGAAAAAGCAATGCATTATCTGGAAAAAGTAGGATTGGCAAATTGGGCCGGTCATTTACCTAATGAGCTTTCCGGTGGTCAAAAACAACGTGTAGCCATTGCTCGCGCACTTGCCAGCGACCCCAAGGTATTATTAGCAGATGAACC
This sequence comes from Marixanthomonas ophiurae, assembly GCF_003413745.1. Classification (NCBI taxonomy): domain Bacteria; kingdom Pseudomonadati; phylum Bacteroidota; class Flavobacteriia; order Flavobacteriales; family Flavobacteriaceae; genus Marixanthomonas; species Marixanthomonas ophiurae. Next base: position 1,330,914 of record NZ_QVID01000001.1, read on the forward strand.
CACCGGAGCATTAGATACGAAGACTTCTTATGAAGTAATGGAATTGATACAAGGCATTAACGATGAAGGCAAAACCATTTTGGTTGTAACTCATGAAGACGATATTGCTCACATGACTAAGCGTATCGTAAATCTACAAGATGGTATCATCTTAGATGACTCGGTAGTGAAACAAGTGCGGGCTAAAGAAGCAAAAGAAAAAGCATTGGCTCATGTTTAATTTAGAACGTTGGCAAGAAATATTCGAAACAATCCGCAAAAATAAATTGCGGACCTTTTTAACGGGCCTATCCGTCGCTTCAGGTATTTTTATATTAGTCATACTCTTGGCAATTGGGCAAGGAATGCAAAATGGTATCTCTTCTGAATTTCAAAATGATGCTGCAAATAGAATTCAGGTATGGGCAAATGTTACTTCAGAAGAATATAAAGGGATGAACCCTGGTCGCCGTATACAGTTGGATAACCAAGATTACGAGTTGGCCGAAGCCAAAAATATTGATAAGCTGGAGTATAAATCAGGAGTTTTTAGTAATTGGGGTGTCTTAACATCCTATAATGGTGAAACGGGATCATACCGGGTTGAAGGCGTTCGTGGTGATTATCAATTTTTGGAAAATGAAAGCATTGTCGCTGGGCGTTATATCAACCAAAGTGATTTAGATGGGTATGAAAAAGTAACCATCTTAGGGAATCGGGTTTATCAAGATCTTTTCAAAGGAAAAAATGCCATTGGCGAGTATATTTCAATTACAGGAATAAAATTTAAAGTAGTCGGCATTTACACAGATCCCGGTGGAGAACGCGAAGAAACGCGTATGTTTATTCCGCTAACAACAGCACAACGGGTTTTTAACGCAGGAAATAACTTGCGTTCCTTGGTTTTTACACTAAAGCCTGAAGATAAATTTGAAGATGCCGTAGCTGCTTCCGAAGCATTCTCCAATCAATTAGAAAGTGATCTTAAAATGCGTCATACTGTTTCTCCCACTGATGAACGTGCTATAAACGTGAATAACTCTTTAGAAAACGCAAAAAGGTTTTACGACTTGATGGATATGATCCGTTGGTTTTTCTGGGGCGTGGGTATTTGTACCATAATCGCAGGAGTGGTGGGTGTTAGTAACATCATGCTCATTATTGTAAAAGAGCGTACTAAAGAAATTGGTATACGGAAAGCCATTGGTGCCCAACCCTTGTCTATAATAGGAATGATTTTACACGAATCGGTTTTTGTAACCGCCATTGCCGGATTTATAGGTTTAATTTCTGGATTGCTCCTAATCGAGTTTGTGGGGCCATTGATAGAAACCAATTTTATAAGTAATCCATCAGTAGATTTTGGAGTCGCCCTTACAACCGTAATTATTCTGGTAGTCGCAGGAGCCATTGCTGGATTTTTCCCTGCTTACAGAGCCTCAATTATTAAACCCATAGTAGCATTACGTGATGAGTAAGATATTTAGCAGGGATAGTTGGAGCGAAATAATACAAGCGCTAAGTTCAAATTGGTTTAGGACGATTTTGACCGCTTTTGGCGTGTTATGGGGCATCTTTATACTTGTTATATTATTAGCTGCTGGTAATGGTCTTGAAAACGGTGTTAAACAGGGTTTTAGTGGCATGGCAACTAATTCTATGTTTATGTGGGCGCAAACAGCATCAAAACCTTACAAGGGATTGCCAAAAGGCCGTCGGTACAATTTTAAAACCGGAGATGTGGCGGCCATAAAACAAAACGTACCCAATCTACGCTACGTTTCTCCTCGAAATCAACTGGGGGGCTTTAGAGGTGCTAATAATGTTACCCGTGGTTTAAAAACCGGAGCGTACAATGTATATGGTGATTATCCTGAAATCATTAAACAACAGCCCATGGATATTACTTCTGGGCGGTTTATAAATTATTCTGATATTAATGAAAAACGTAAAGTAGCCATTATAGGGGAATCTGTGAAAACAGGATTGTATGATCCGGGTGAAGAGCCTATAGGTACCTATATAAAAATTAATGGTGTAAACTTTATGGTAATTGGCACCTATAAAAAGAAATCAAATGGCGGAGGAGATGCAGAAGAAGCGCAAAAAGAAATTTACGTTCCGTTCACTTCTTTTTCACAAGCTTTTAATATGGGCGAAACCGTAGGCTGGATGGCTATTACTGCCCAAGATGGATCTTCTATCACCAAACTGAAAGAACAAGTATTCGATGTTATAAAATTGCGGCATTCCATTCATCCTGAAGATGATCGAGCAGTGGGTAATTTCGATTTATATGAAGAATATAGTAAAATTAATGGCCTCTTTGTAGCTCTGAACTTCGTAGCCTATTTTGTAGGGATCTTAGTGTTACTTTCTGGAATTATTGGTATTAGTAATATTATGTTGATCGTAGTAAAAGAGCGGACTAAAGAAATTGGCATTCGTCGTGCATTGGGAGCAACTCCTTGGAGTATACGTTCGCAAGTGTTATTGGAATCAATTTTCTTAACCATTATTTCAGGAATGGCCGGTATTGTGTTGGCTTCCGGAGTTTTGGCACTCGTTAATTATGTGATGGACGGAATGGACACCAGTGAAATGATGTTCTTAAACCCTTCTGTAAATATAGGTGTAGTAATGATTGCGCTAATAATATTGATAGTTTCAGGATTATTGGCAGGGTTAATACCTGCACAAAATGCAATAAAAGTAAAACCCGTAGATGCGCTACGGACTGAATAAATAAAACGTTTAACCTTTAAAAATACCGGTTTGCACCGGCATTCAAGATGAAAAAAACAGGAACTATTGTAATTCTCGTTGGTATTGTACTGCTATTTTCCGTAGCTATGTTTTGGTTATGGCAAAAAAATGCAGAAGACCCTATTGTATATGAAACGCAATCACCTACAACTGATAGTATTATAAAAAAGACCGTAGCAACGGGAAGTATTGTGCCTAAAGAAGAAGTATTGATCAAACCAAATATTTCAGGTATTATAGATCAAATTTTTGTTGAAGCGGGAAATACTGTGGAGCGTGGTGATTTAATAGCAAAGGTTAAGGTGGTTCCTAATGTTTCATCTTTAACTAGCGCAAAAAACAATATTAATGCTGCCCGTACACAAGTAGAAACGGCGCGATTGGCTTTTGAAAACCAAAAAAGTATTTACAATCGTCAAAAAGAATTATTTGAAAAAGGTGTGGTTTCAGCTAATGAGTTTGACAATGCACAATTAGCCTATAATCAAGCACAACAACGTTTTAAGCAAGAAGAAGTAAATTTGACGGGAGCTCGCCAAAACTACGATATTGTAAAAACGGGTACCACGAGCGGTTTAGGGGCTTCAGCAAATACCGAAATTAAAGCAACTGTTTCAGGAATGATACTTGATGTTCCTGTAAAAACAGGAAATCAGGTAATCGAAGCCAACAATTTTAATGACGGCACTACTATTGCTACTTTGGCCGACGTTGATAAAATGATTTTTGAAGGAAAAGTAGATGAAAGCGAAGTAGGAAAAATTAAAGAAGGTCTTCCTTTGGAAATTACAGTCGGAGCCATTGAAAATCAGAAATTCGACGCTGTGTTGGATTATATTGCTCCAAAAGGCATAGACGAAAACGGTGCTATTCAGTTTGAAATTAAAGGAACCTTAAAGAAAATCGACACAACAACTTTTATCCGTGCTGGTTTAAGCGCCAATGCATCAATTATTTTAGCACGTGCAGATGATGTTATGGCTATCAATGAAGCTCTAGTGCAATACGATTCTAAAACACAACAACCTTATGTTGAAGTTGAAACGGGTGAACAAGAATTTAAACGTAAAGATGTCGAATTGGGCGTGAGCGACGGGATAAAAGTGGAAGTGCTAAGCGGGATTTCAAAAGAAGATAAAATCAAGATTTGGAACCAAATAAAACCAGCACAATCTATGTAAAGAGAATAGATTTTTACATATTTTTTTAAAATACCTGTAACACTTTCAAGAAACAAAAGACTTATGCATCAACTACAATCAAATATGAAAAAAATAGCGGTTATAGTATTACTTCTTGCTTTTGGTTTTACCGGGCAAGCTCAAGATAATAAAGAATGGACTTTAACAGAATGTGTTGAATATGCGTTGGAGAACAATATTTCAATTAAGCAAAGTCAATTAGACGTTAAAGTTACTGATACCGAAAAACTAGAAGCTTTAGGTAATTTTGTTCCTACTTTAAATGGAGATGCTTCATACCGAACCAATACAGGAGCAAGTATTAATCCAGTAACCAATGCTTTTGAAAATGAAACATTTTCATCATTCACTACGGGTATTACTTCAAGCTTAACTTTGTTTGATGGATTACGAAATGTTCGCGAGTTGCAACGTTCCAAGCTTTCTAAATTAGCAAGCCAGTATCGTCTAGACAAAATGAAAGACGATATTTCATTAGCGGTGGCAAATGCCTATTTACAGGTATTACTTAACAAGGCCAATCTAGAAGTTGCAAAAGCTCAAAATGAAGTTACCTTACAGCAGATAGAGCGGACTAATAATTTGGTAGATGCCGGAACGTTGCCAAGAGGTGATCTTTTAGAAATACAGGCCACAGATGCAGGTGAAAAACAACGAATAGCCGAAACCGAAAATATTGTGACTATTTCATTAATTAATTTGGCACAATTACTTTTAATTAAAGATTACGCAACTTTTGATATTGCTGATGAAGGGTATAATATTGTAGGAGACGAGATTATTGAAAAACCAATACAAGAAGTAATTAATGCTGCTGAAGAAAACCGAAATGAAGTTAAAATAGCTCAGAAAAACGTTGAATTAGCAGAGAAAGATTTACAACTAGCACGTGGGGCTTATTATCCTACGCTTTCAGCTTTTTTCGGATATAATACAAGGTATGCAGATAATGATTTCTTAAATCGTGATTTTACCGACCAATTGTACCAAAACGATGGTTTAGGATATGGCTTACAGCTAAACGTACCTATTTTAAACGGATTTTCAACAAGAGGCAGTGTAAACAGAGGTAAAATTAACCTAGAGCGTAATAGATATCAACTGGAGCAAGCTAAATTAGATTTAGAATCAAATGTCTATCAAGCGTATGTAGATGCTAAAGGAGCTCTTAAAGCTTATGAAGCTTCATTGGTGGCACTAGAATCTCAAGAATTGGCATACGATTATGCAAAAGATAGATATGATGTTGGCTTAACGAATGCTTTCGATTTTAGTCAATCTAAACTTCGGTATGATAATGCTAGTATTGAAGTGAACCGTACCAAATACGATTATATTTTTAAACTAAAAGTATTGGAATTGTATTTTGGAGTTTCAGCTACTGAATTAAAATTCTAACTATGAAGAAAAAAACCATCATCTGGATTGTTGCTATTGCCGTGCTGCTTATTATTTTACTTTTAGTAGGAAAAAAAGCAGGCTGGTTTGGTAAATCAGGTAATTTTAAACAAGTTGAAATTACAAAAGTTGAACCCATCGATATCGTTGAAACCGTTGCTGCTACTGGTAAAATACAGCCAGAAGTAGAAGTGAGTTTATCTTCTGAAGTTTCTGGAGAAATAATTGAACTTCCAGTAAAAGAAGGTCAGCAAGTAGAAAAAGGGGAATTATTGGTGAAAATTAATCCTGATTTAATTCAGTCTGCCCTAAGTCAATCTCAAGCAGGGTTACAAAACGTTCGAGCGCAGCTGTCACAATCTGAAGCAAATTTAAAAAATGCCGAAGCCACTTATAACCGAAACAAAACCCTTTTCGAAAAAGGAGTGATTTCAAAATCTGAATGGGATCGTTCGGTTGCAGATTACGAAGTTGCCCAAGCTAATAAACAAGCGGCCTATTACAGCGTTCAAAGTGCTGCGGCAAGTGTAAAACAATCTAGAGATAATTTATCTCGTACCTCGATATATGCCCCAATGAGCGGTACTATTTCAAAACTAAGTGCCGAATTGGGAGAACGTGTTGTGGGTACGGCACAAATGGCTGGTACCGAGATTATGCGTGTAGCCAACCTTAGTAATATGGAGGTTGAAGTAGATGTTAATGAAAATGATATTGTAAAAGTCTCTGTAAACGATTCAACCATTGTAGAGGTAGATGCTTATTTAAAACGTGAGTTTAAAGGTGTGGTTACTGAAATAGCCAATTCACCCGAAACAGCTTTAACTGCAGATCAGGTTACCAATTTTAAGGTAAAAGTTAGAATTCTGCCAAGTTCATATGCAGATTTAACCGAAGGAAAGCCTGAAAGTTATTCGCCTTTCCGACCTGGAATGACTGCAACTGTTGATATTTTGACAAATAAGAAAAGCAATGTAATAGGTGTGCCCATTAGCGCCATTGTTATAAAAAGCGACACCTCTTCAACTAAAAAGTTTAAGGCAAAAGAAGCAACATCCGATACCGATCAGCGGTTTGAATGTGTATTTGTTAAAGATGGAGACGAGGCAAGGCTTAGAGTGATTTCAACAGGAATACAAGATGATAGTAATATTGAGATAACCAAAGGCCTTGAAGAAGGTGAAACAGTAATAACCGGTCCTTACACCACTGTTACTCGATCGTTGGGTAATGGTGATAAAATTGAAGTATCCAAAGAAGAAAATACTGAAAAATAGCGTATGGCTACTATTCTGTGTATAGAAACAGCAACAACTAATTGTTCGGTAGCGCTTTCGGTAAACGGAAGCGTTGCTGCTTTTAAGGAAGATAACCCTAATGGGGAGCAAAAAGGATATTCTCATGCAGAAAAACTGCATGGATATATAGAAGAAGTGCTAGCGTCCGGAAATGTCTCCAAGAGTAATTTAGATGCCATAGCGGTAAGTAAAGGACCAGGATCCTATACGGGGCTACGAATAGGTGTTTCTGCGGCTAAAGGGCTTTGTTATGCCTTAGAAATACCTTTAATTTCAATTTCTACTTTACAATCGCTCTCGCTTCAGGTTAAAGAAGAAGATACATTTGTTATTCCGCTACTTGATGCACGACGAATGGAAGTATACTCAGCAGTATTTTTTTCAGAAAAAAGAATCAGAGAAACTAAAGCTGAAATTGTAACAGAAGATTCTTTTTTGGAGTATACAGATAAGAAAAAAACAATTTTTATAGGTGATGGGGTTTCAAAATTTGAACCTCTTTGTCAACATCCAAACACGACGTTTATTACAAATAAACTTCCTTCAGCAAAACAAATGGCTGCACTTTCAGAAAAAAAGTTTAAAACCAACGACTTTGAAGATGTCGCTTATTTTGAGCCTTATTATTTAAAGGATTTTATTGCTGGGTAATCAACCTAAAACGTTTAAAATAAATTTATAAAAAAAAGCGGTATCCAATTTATGGTACCGCTTTTTGTATAGAATAAATAGGAGTTAAAACTTATAAAATTGAGTTGAAGTAAGTAACTAGCTCTGCTAAGTCTTGTTCTTCATCAAGATTTATATTTTGCTCTTTAATGTATTTTTTAACCTCTTTTTTCTTTTTCTTCATGACGTCAAGTACTTTTGATCTTCTAGTAGGAAGCTCGTAAAAAGAACCATCTTTACCTACTAAATAATAGGTTATAGTTTCTACCCATTCTGCAGGTCTATCGCTTTGGTAAGAGGTTTCGGCGAAATAAGGCTCTTTATAAGTGACTATTGCTTTTTTGTAAAGATCAAATTGATTTCCTTCTGTTACGATGTTAAAATAGCCACCTTTTTCTTTTGAACCCTTATAAGGTACAAAAACATATATGTCTTGAAATATTTTAACGTAAACATCCGGATCTTTAATGAGTGCGCTGTATTCTTCAGAGTCTTTACTCTTTGATATTTCAATCTCGTCAGCAAAAGCATTATAACGTAATAGAACGTTTTTGTTAGCTAACTCTTTTCCTTGATATATGTTTCCTTTTATAAAACTTTCATTTGCATAAGGAGAGCCTTTCATACTTTCAAACTCTTCTTTAGATATATCAAAAGAGGCATATCGTTGTTCAATATCTATTTTTTTTGATTGGAGTTTCTGCAAACTAGTTTCTAGACCACCTACAGGATCCTGTGCAAAAAGCATTGTAGAACTAATCAAAAAAGCTAGTAGTAATGAGTGTTTTTTCATAATTTATATTTTAAAGTGTTATAAATATACTAATTATTGTCTTTTTTTACTAATTTAAAGGAATTTAGATTGTATTTGTGTATATTGTGTTATGGGGTAAGATGTTTAATCTGGCAGTTTCTAAGCGTACTTTTCCTTCTTTAGTGGTGTATCATTTTATATTCCCAAAACTATTGTTCTTACGATACGATTATATTCATGAGTTTACCAAACTATTGTCTAATCCGCATAATTATTTAATGGGTTTTATTGCTAGATAATCTATACTCTTTATAATAAACACATAAAAAAAGCGGCACCTATAAAGTGCCGCTTTTTTCTATATAGAAATTAAACTTATAATAATGAGTTGAAGTAAGTAACAAGTTTTGATAAATCTTGCTCTTCATCAAGATCTATATTTTGCTCTTTAATATATCTTTTAACTTCTTTCTTCTTTTTGCTCATGACGTCTAGTACTTTTGACCTTCTAGTGGGAAGTTCGTAAAAAGAACCGTCTTTCCCTACTAAAAAATAGGTTACAGTATCAACCCATTTAGCTGGCTTATCTGTTTGATAGGATGTTTTGGCATATGTGGGTTCTTTATAGGTAACTTTCACTTTTTTGTAAAGATCAAATTGATCTCCTTCGGTCACAACATTAAAATAGCCCCCTTTTTCATTAGAGCCATTATAAGGAACAAATTCATAAATATCTTGGAATATTTTTACATACACGTCAGGATCTTTAATGAGTGCATTATATGTGTCAGTCTGTTTATTTTTTTTTATTTCTATCTCGTCGGCAAAAGCATTATAACGTAATAGAACGTTTTTATTTGCTAACTTTTTTCCTTGATATATGTTTCCTTCTATAAAAGTTTCATTTGCATAAGGAGAGCCTTCCATACTTTCAAACTCTTCTTTAGATATATTAAAGGAGGCATAACGTTGTTCTGAGTCAATTTTTTTATTTTGAAGTTGGTACAAACCTGCCTCTTGAGCTGAGACCCCAATCGTACCAATTAAAAATACTAATGGTAATATATATATTTTCATAATATGTATTTAGTTATTATTAATTATTATCCTTTTTTGCTATTTGTACAGGATTTAGGTTATAATGATGTACATCGCGTTGTGGAAACGGAATGCTTATTCCAGCTGCTTCTAAGCGTGCTTTTCCTTCTTCAAGGGTGTGCCATTTTATACCCCAAAAATCTTCGTTCTTAGCCCAATAACGCAGGGAAAGGTTAACTGAACTGTCACCTAAATCACCCACGACAATCATTGGTTTTTTATCTTCATCCTGCATAACAGTTTCTTGTTCATTAACAAGATTAAGTAATATCTCCTTGGCTTCCTTTATGTTATCATCATAACCTATGCCAAAAGTTAAAGCTGCTTTCCTAATTCCTTGGGAAGAGTAGTTTATAATGTTATCATTAGATAGTTTTCCATTGGGTACTATAGCTTCTTGATTACCAAAAGTTAAAATACGGGTATTGAAAATAGAAATTTCTTTCACGCTTCCTTCTATGCCTTGAGCCGAAATCCAATCGCCTACTCTAAATGGTTTTATCAATAAAATTAAAACCCCTCCAGCGAAATTGGCAAGTGAACCTTGTAAGGCAAGACCAATAGCCAAACCTGCGGCACCAATAACGGCAACCAAGGAGGCAGATTCAACACCTAATTGAGTGATGACCAATACAAATAGTAGGATTTTTAAACCCCAACCTATCAGGCTCGCTATAAAATTTTCAAGTGTTACATCGTACTCTTTTTTATCAAAGAACTTACGTACAAACTTATTAATGATTTTTATCACCCATAAACCAACGACCAACATCACGATGGCCCCGATTAGTGTAGGTAGAAAATCAATCAGTTTTTGTCCATATTCTTCGGCATAAGTTTGCCAATTGTTTAATTTGTCCATTTAATTTAATTTTTTTTAATTGTTTTAATAGCTTTTTTTATTTCTGAAACAGGCAGTTTGCATGTATTGTCAATGCAAACGTAAATCAATGTTTCATCTTTAACAAACCTGTTTTGTAATAAAAACAGGTCTGATGCTTTAGTACTTCCGGCAAGTAACGTATTAGGCAAGTACTTTTTATTTATTTCTTTTGTTTTTTCTGGTGCGTTGTCGCCCATAATGACTGTTTCGTAAAACTTTGATTTATAATTGGTGAGTAAATTCAACCAATTGGAAAAACCTATTGGATATGAGGATAACTCTTTCAGCACATTGGTGAGCATTTGTTTTGCGGTTGCTTTATATTGCTCGTCATTGTAATATCGCGATAATTTAAACAGGTTTTTAGCCATAATGGAATTTGAAGCAGGAATTACATTGTCCCGATATTCAAACATGCGTGTCATTAATTTATCATCTTTCGATGAAGTGAAGTAAAACATGTGCTTCTCGTCATCGTAGAAATATTGAAAAGCATAATCTGCCATTTTTTTTGAGCTATGCAGCCAGCTTTCATCCAAAGTGGCTTGATACAAAGCAATAAATGCTTCAATTACTGCGGCATAATCTTCTAAATAACCATTAATCGTGCTTTTTCCGTTTTTATAATTGTGAAATAAGGCACCATCATCCTGTAATTGCTTTTCTTTGATAAAATGGGCATTTTGTAAAGCGGCCTCCAAATATTCTTTGTTCTGAAAAGCTTTATACGCATCCACGTAGCCTTTTAACATCAGTCCGTTCCAAGAAGTCAGTGTTTTATCATCTAGACGTGGTTTTGGCCGTTTGTTTCGATAGGTGAGCAATATTTGTTTCCAGTCTTTCTTTTTTTTCTGTAATGTTTCTACTGAAATTGAAAATGTTTCAGCGATTCTGGCATCGCTTTTATCACGAATCAACACATAATTTCCCTCCTCCCATATTCCAAAGTCGTTTACATTATAATATTCTTTGAAAATCTCAAAATCTTCTTTTATAAGTTGCTGTAACTCTTTTTTAGAATAGATATAATAAGCTCCTTCTTTTAATTGTCCAGAGGCAGTTTCACTATCAGCATCTAAGGATGAATAAAAAGCACCTTCGTTATTTGTTAAGGTTTCTGAAACAAATTGCAATGTTTCTTCAACAACTTCTTTATATAATGGATTTTTAGATTGTGCATATGCTTTGCTATATAAACTAACCAATTGGGCGTTATCATAGAGCATTTTCTCAAAATGTGGTACATGCCATTTTTGGTCTACACTATACCGCGAAAATCCACCTCCAATAGCATCGTAAATTCCGCCATACGCCATTTGAGTTAATGTTTTTTCTACATATTCTAGCAACGTTTTATTATTGTTTTGAGCCCCATAGCGCAATAAAAACTGATAGTTGTTGGGCATCATAAATTTAGGTGCCTGTTTGTACCCTCCAAAACGGTGATCGAAATTTCGGCTCCATTTTTCAATTAAGCTTGTAGTGTCAAAACTTGAAAAATCAGTTTCTTCGGTGTTCAACTCAATGAGGTCCATGCTTTTTATACCATCTTCCAACTTTTTAGCATACTCCTCCAATTTTTCAGGAGTATCCTTATATACTTGTTGTATTTGCTGCAATGCCTCAATCCATTGTTCTTTTTTAAAATAAGTGCCGCCCCAGACTGGTCGTCCGTCGGGTAGGGTAACCACATTTAAAGGCCATCCGGCACCACCTGTCATTAATTGTACGGCGTTTATATAAATCTGGTCAATATCGGGGCGTTCTTCCCTGTCTACTTTAACCGAAATGTAATCTTGGTTCATTACATTGGCCACTTCTTGGTTTTCGAAACTTTCGTGCTCCATTACATGGCACCAATGGCAAGCTGCATACCCAATACTAACAATCATCAATTTGTTTTCGGTCTTTGCAGTTGTAAGCGTTTCTTTATTCCAAGCCATCCAATTCACCGGGTTACCTGCGTGTTGCAGCAGGTAAGGACTGGTTTCTGTTTGTAATTGGTTTTTTTGTTTTTCCAAGTTTATATGGGTTGGGATTAGTTGTTTCAGAAAAATAAAATACGCCTTTGATTGTGTCAAAAGCGTATTCAGTTTTTTAATAAGAAGTGTGTTAACTTACTTCAAAAGTAATTTTTACATTCACACGAAATTGAGCTACATCATCTCCATTTACTGTACAACTTTGTTCGTTAACGTAAACTGATTTGATGTTTTTTACTGTTTTACTGGCGTGTTTTACCGCTTTTCTGGTTGCATCTTCCCAACTTTTATCGGAGTTTGCCAACACTTCTATAACTTTTAATACTGCCATAACTTTTGGTTTTTAAATTAGATTACTCAAGATACGTATTTACAGTTGCTTACACTCTCAAATAATCGTTAAAACCTTGTTATAATAGTGGCAATGGTAGTTTATGTTTAGGAAAAACTTATCCGTTTATAGCTTCAACAGTTTGTACCCGACCGTTCATCATATCTTTTAGCATCGTTTCAATACCATTTTTTAAGGTAACGGTAGAGGAAGGGCATCCACTGCAAGCTCCTTGTAAGATTACGCGAAGGGTTTTGGTATGCTCATTAAAAGAATCGAATGCAATATTACCACCATCACTAGCTACAGCAGGTTTTACATACTCATCTAGAATAGAAATGATTTCTTTGTCAATATCTTTTAGATCCTTATTTGAAATAGATTGTTGTGAAGTTGTTTCTTCTTTTTCTTTTTTCTGAAGTATTTCATCCGTAAGCACAGGTTTGCCTTCTTCAATATATTTTCTAATGAATTCACGGATTTCCATAGAAATTTCTTGCCATTCAGCCATATCATATTTTAATACAGACAGATAATTAGCGCTAATAAAAACTTCTTTTACAAATGGAAATGCAAACAAGGCTTTTGCCAACGGAGCATGCAATGCCTCATCAATGTTTTTAAACTCAAAAGTGCCATCCACCAATGGTTTATTGGCGACAAACTTCATAGCTGAAGGGTTTGGCGTACTTTCGGCATATACGGTAACTGGTACTTTCTTTTGTGTCTCAGCGGCTTCGGTGATAACTTCTTTTCCGCTGTTTAAATATTCTACAATGGATTCAGAAACTTCATCTTGGACATCTTCCCAAGTTACTATGTCATACTTCTCAATCGCAATAAAATTTTGTGAAATATAAACGGTCTTCACAAAAGGAAGATAGAATAATTGCTGTGCAATAGGACTGGGTTTCGCTTCATCAATATTTTTAAACTCGTAACTATTGGAGCGTGTTAAAAATGAATTGGCTACAAACTTTACTATGCTTTCGTTATTTGTAGTTTCTATGGAAATAGTGTAATTAGACATACAATCTTTTTTTGCAAAATTAAGGAAAGTAAATCAATACATTTAATATATTTGGCGATTTACCTAATAAATACAATTTCTATTGTATTTAAATTATTTGAGTTAGTGTTTATGAAGAAATATTACTTTATTCTATTATTAATAGTTCCTTTTACTCTTTTTTCTCAACAACAAATTAAATTATACCAACAATTTAATGGATCCTTCGATTTCTCTGCCTTTGGGAACACTTTAAATAAGACCGAAAATGGAGTAGGGGCACCTTGTGATATTTTAACTTCGTCCACTGCTAACTTTAGTTTACAGCAAGGGCAAAACTTGAGAGCGGCATATTTATATTGGGCTGGTTCTGGGCCTAGCGATCTTGAGGTGAAATTTAATGATATTGATGTAAGTGCACAAAGAACTTTTAATGTAAATAACAGTGGGCTGCCTTTCTTTTCAGCTTTTGCTGAAGTAACTTCTATTATCGAAAATAACACTTCGGGCTCTTACACTTTGTCGAATATAGACTTAGATGTTAGTAGCTATTGTGCCGGCGGACTTAATTTTGGCGGGTGGTCAGTAATTGTCGTATATGAAGATTCAGGCTTAGCTACAAAAAGACAAGTATCTATATTCGATGGATTTCAATTTGTAGATGATAATTCCTCGTTAGATATTACATTAAACTTTCTATCTATTACAGACTCTCAAGATGCTAACATTGGCTTTTTAACTTGGGAAGGAGACAAGTCGATTAATATTACTGAGAGCTTAAGGGTAAACGATAATATTGTTAGCGCTCCCCCTTTAAATCCAGCCGATAATGTTTTTAATGGAACAAACACCTATACAGGAAACGATCAATTATTCAATATGGATATTGATCTTTTTGAAATGAATGCATTTATCTCTGCAGGAGACGAATCTGCAGAAATATCACTTACTTCTGGTCAGGATTTTGTTATTGTAAATAATATCGTGGCAGCGTATAATAGTGAAGTGGATCTCGATGCAACTATTGAAATTGATGATGTTTTTGCATGTGGTACAAGTAGTATTAATGTAGATTATACTGTTTTTAACAAAGGAACCATCGGGCTGCTTTCTGCAAACACACCCATTGCTTTTTATGCTAATAATACATTGATAGGACAGGAAAAAACCAGAACATTCTTATCTAGTAATGAATTTGAAACTGGTACTGTAAATTTGGTTATACCAGCAAACATACCTAGAGACTTTACCTTGAAAGCAGTTGTAGATGATATTGGAGATGGAACGGGTATTATAGAAGAAAATAATGAAACCAATAATGAGTCACTTGTTCAGTTTCAGTTTCCAGACCCTCCAAGCCTTGTGACTTTCGAAGTGTGTGATACTTTTGAAAATAATGATGGTATTTTCAACTTTAATTTAAGATCTGAAACATTAATAAGCTTACTGTTAGAAAATGAAGACCCGGCAGATTATACGGTAGATTATTTTATTTCTGAAGAAAACGCAATAAACAATCAAAACCCATTAGCCGATATCTTCATAAATGCTCAAAACCCAGAACGTATTTATGCAAGAATAACCAGGAATGGAACTTCTTGTTTTATTATTAATGAAGTACTGTTAAAAGCTAAGTTATTACCAATAATAACTATTAATAGTACTTACAGGTTGTGCGTTGATGAAAGTGAAAGCCCTATTCCTGAAGAAAGCGGACAGTTGTCACCTCCGCTAATAGATACAGGTATTAATCCCTTGCTGTATAATTTTGAATGGTTTTTAAATGGGGAAGAACTTATTGGCGAAACTGAAGCGAGTCTCATAGCAATTGAAGAAGGTGAATACACGGTAACGGTGAGTAATATAGAGAGTGGGTGCAGTAATTCAGAAAAAACAACAGTTTTTAAATCTTCACCTCCTATAAATCCTCAAAGTATTGTTACTACCGATGCTTTTTCTGAAACACATAATATTGAAGTGACCCTAGATGGGTACGGAGATTATATCTATGCTTTAGATAATAAGCCTCCTCAAGATAATGGACTTTTTCTGAATGTTAAACCAGGATTACATCTTGTTGTAGTACGAGATAAAAATGGTTGTGGTACAATTATACTTGATAATATTGCAGTTGTGGATTATCCCAAATATTTTACACCTAATGCAGATGGGTACCACGATAGATGGAAAATTAAAAATCTAGATGTTATTTCACCTCAAGCTAATGTTTATATTTTTGATAGATTTGGAAAATTACTCAAACAATTAAAAACTAATGGCGAAGGTTGGGATGGAACATTTAATAATAAGCCACTGCCCTCATCAGATTATTGGTTTCTTGTGGAATATACAGAAAAAGGTGCCTCTAAGCAGTTTAGAGGTCATTTTACTTTAAAAAGATAATAGCTTTCTATGAATTATAAACTTACTTGCTTTTTGGCATTTTTTGTGGCTTTAAAT
This sequence comes from Marixanthomonas ophiurae, assembly GCF_003413745.1. Classification (NCBI taxonomy): domain Bacteria; kingdom Pseudomonadati; phylum Bacteroidota; class Flavobacteriia; order Flavobacteriales; family Flavobacteriaceae; genus Marixanthomonas; species Marixanthomonas ophiurae. Next base: position 1,346,743 of record NZ_QVID01000001.1, read on the forward strand.
TATACCTATGCACAAGAAGGAATCCCTATTTACTCAGATTATTTTTCAGATAACTATTATTTAGTATATCCTTCTATGGCGGGAGCCGCTTCATCCAATAAACTAAGGTTGACGGCCAGGCAGCAGTGGTTTGGGGAAGAAGAGGTGCCTAATTTACAAACGTTAAGTTTTAATGCCAGAATAGGAGAACAGTCGGGACTTGGTGCGATTGTTTTTAATGACAAAAATGGATATCATTCACAAAAAGGTGCATATCTAACCTATGCGCATCACCTGCTATTTTCAAGATCCGAAATAGACTTAAATCAGTTATCCTTTGGTTTAAGTGCTGGTTTTGTTCAATCAAGTTTAGATGAAACCGAATTTGATATTTCAGATTTTGATCCGGTTATATCAGGGATTGTTCAAAGTAGTTCTTATTTTAATATAGACTTTGGGGTCTCTTATAACTTTTTAAATTTTTCAGGGCATTTTGCGGTTAAGAATCTTCTTTTCCAAAACAGAGATTTATATACCGAAGCATTTGAACCTTCCAATCAGCGAAATTACCTATTAGGAGGCTCCTATGTTTTTGGAAACAATGCCGATGTTTGGAATTATGAACCTTCTATTTTATTTCAGTTAAAAGAACGAACAGGAGAGAAAGCAATAGATGCAAACTTTAAAGCTTATCGAGAAATGAATTTTGGAAAACTTTGGGGAGGGATTTCATACCGACGAAGTTTTGATGGTGCAGAATACCTAGATGGGCAGTCTGTAGAAAGTCAAGTGCTACAAAATATTACCCCTATTTTAGGTGCTAATTATAAACGCTTTTTAATTGCTTATACCTATTCACATCAATTTGGGAATATTAACTTTGATTCAGGAGGGTTTCACCAAATAACACTTGGGTATGATTTTCAAGGAAAAAAAACCAAAGTGTATGATTGTAATTGTCCTGCAGTTAATTAAAAATCCATTTCTTCAACCATTATTTTTTCAGAATAACTTTCAAGAAGACTGTTAAGCGTGGTAACTTTAGTATTGGTGAAAAACTGGAGTGAAGGTCTTTTATTTGTATCGGTAAGTAAATCTTTTTGCTGTAATATATTACGCGTTTGTTTAGCGACAGCTTGTCCAGAATCTATTATGGTTACGTGAGAGGGCAATATTTTATTTAGCTGAGGAATAAGGTAAGGGTAATGAGAGCAACCTAAAACCAAGTAATCAATGTTGGCAGTAATCATAGGAGCTGTGTATTTATTTAATAGCGTTTTCATTTCATTGGTTTTCAGTTCTGCATTTTCAATTAATGGAACCAACCCTTCGCCAATAATTTCCACCACTGAAATTTCCTTGGTGAACTCTTTTGCCGTTTTATGAAATAAGGCACTACTCAACGTTCCTTTAGTCGCTAAAATACCGATGCTTTTATGTTTTGTTTGTAGCGCAGCGGGTTTGATGGCCGGCTCAATGCCAATAATAGGAATATCATATGTAGATCGTAATATGTCAATAGCATTTGTGGTTGCTGTATTGCAGGCTACCACAATTATTTTACAGCCCATATTTATTAGGGCTTCTGTATTTTTTATACTTAATGAAACTATTTCGTCCTGTGTTTTGTTTCCGTAGGGGGCATTTTTACTGTCCGCTAAATAAATAGTGTTTTCATTAGGCATTAAGTGATGAATTTCTTGCCATATAGAAGAACCGCCAACGCCAGAATCGAAAATACCAATGGGACTGTTTTTGTTCATATATGTAAAAATAAAAACTGCCTACATATATGTAGGCAGTTTTATAATTTTTTTTAGGAGTAATTAGTATTACTTAAATTCCTAATTCTTTTTTAACATCTATCATAAGGTCTTTACCGTCGGCTAATAGTATACCACTACCCGTTGTAGAATCCATTACGTATTGAAATCCTTGAGCACGGCCTACTTTTTGAATTGCAGCACGTGCTTTCTCTAATACTGGCTTTAAGATATCCTCTTGTTTTTTCTGAAGATCTTGCATGGCTTGTTGTCTGTATGACTGTATGTTTGATTGCATACCTTGAACTTCTTGAAAACGTTTTTCGTTCTCCTCATCTGTTTTAGTAGCAGCTTCTTGGTCGTACTGAGTCATTTTTGTCTGAAGTTCTTTCGCCATTGCCTTAATCTCGGTATCGTACGTTTTCTGTATTTTATCAAGCTCGCTTTGTGCCGCTTTCATTTCGGGCATTGCTTCAACTAAAGCTTGCGTGTCTATGTGTGCAACTTTAGTTTGTGCATTAACAAAACTTGTAGCTCCTACAAAAATAGCTAAAGCTACCATTACTGATTTTAAATGTTTCATTGTATTAAATTTAAGTGTTATGATTTATTGATTTGTAATTTTTTAATTTTCTTCGTCACCAGTATTATTATCCTGATTGCGTTCTTTTATTCTCTCTTCTCTTACTTTTTGAATAGAATCTATTCTTTGTTGCCGTTCTTCTAAAATGCGTTGTCTTCTGGCTTCAATTTCAGCTTTTCTAGCATCGCGGATAGAGTCACGTTGTTTTCTACGCTCTTCCATCATCTTTTCGCGTTCGTTTTTCTTATCTTCAATTTCTTGCTCTCGTTCAGTAACGGCACCTTCTTCTTCTGCACTTAGCTCTTCTTTACGTTCTATTTCTTTCTCCTCACGTTTAGTCTGAGCTTCTTCTCTTTTAGCTGCACGGTTTATACTTCTTAAAACAACATCGCTTATGTCGTTTCGCTCTGCTGCGAAAAGCATGACTACATCTGCAGATTTGTCAAAGATAAAATCGTACTTTTTATTTTCGGCGATTTCTTGTACGATATTAAAAACCTGATCTTGGATGGGTTGTACTAATTGGCGTCTTTGTATCATTAAATCACCATTAGGCCCAAAGCGATCTTGCTGATAATCCAGCATTTCGTCTTCCAATATTTTTATTTCTTCTTCTCGCTCTTCAATAAGTTCGTTTGTTAGCAGAACACGTTCATTGCTTAAATTAAGTTTCATTTGTTCTACCTCTTTACTTTTTTTCTCGATGTCTTTTTTCCATCGTTGTACTTTTCCTTCTAATTGTGTTGAGGCTTCTTTATATTCAGGAACATTCTCAAGAATATATTCCATGTCTATGTACCCAATCCGGGCTCCACGTTGAGCTTGGGCAGCAAACCCAAAACTTAATAAAATAAATGATAAAAAAAGTAGCTTGTTCGTTTTCATAATCTTTGGTTGTTGTTTAAGAAAATATCGTGCCAAAATTAAAATTGTTGTCCAAGAATAAAGTGCGTTTCCCATCCGTTGGGCTGATTACCACCAAGTATAGGGTCAAACCCATACCCAAAATCAATCCCTAATAATCCAAATGCCGGCATAAATATACGTAATCCTACTCCAGCAGATCGCTTAAGCTCAAATGGGTTATAGTCTCTAAAGCCATTAAAAGCATTTCCGCCTTCAGCAAAACCTAATACAAAGATAGAAGCAACTTGCTTTAATGTTACCGGATACCGTAACTCTAACGAAAATTTATTAAATATGGTATTTCCGTCTTGATCAGATAACGATTGGTTGGGGTACCCACGTAATTGTATTACTTCACGGCCATCTAAACTAAATGATCCTAAACCATCACCTCCCACGAAATATCGCTCAAAAGGAGGAATTCCTCTTTCTTGGTTATAAGCTCCTAAGAAACCAAATTCAGTACTGCTTTTCAACACTAATTTATCGATGAGGTTTGTATACCAATCTCCTTTAAACTTTAACTTATAATATTCAAGAAATTTAAAACGCTCTTGGTCAATATCGGCAATTCTGTTTTGAGATGCTCTAAAGCTTGAGCTTGTTGAAGGCACTTCAGATAAATCGGATCTTTCATTGGCTAATGCGCCATAATCAACTCCATTAAAAAGAGAATAAGGAGGTGTTAATTTTGCCGTTATGCTAAATTCTGAACCTTTAATGGGGTAAATAGGGTTTGTGGCGGTATTGTTTCGGCTAAGCCCGATAGTATAAGCCAAGTTGTTAGAATACCCGTCACCAAATGTAAATAATGATGTGTTATAGTTTTGTAAGTTGTAATGCTGAAAGCTGATAGCTTGAGATAACTGGAAAAAGTCATCTGGCCATTTTAATCGCTGTGCAATTCCTATGGACCCACCGGTTATTAAAAAACGGCGATCCTTGTTTACATCCCTACTCCTAAAATCGTACAAAAATTGTAATGTATGGGAAAAAGAAGTGGTTAACTGCACCGGCTTTTTACCTCCTAGCCAAGGCTCAGTTAGAGAAAGGCTGTAGGTTTGGTAAAAGCTACTCGCTTGTGCTCGTAACGAAAGTTTTTGACCATCACCCATAGGTAATGGCTTATATGCTTCTTTATTGAATATGTTACGAAGTGAAAAATTGTTAAACGATAGTCCTAATGTACCCACAAAGCCACCACCTCCGTAACCTCCTTGCAATTCTATTTGGCTGGCTCCTTTTTCAACTACTGAATATTCTAAGTCAACCGTACCGCTGTTAGGATCTACATTTTTGAAGTTTGGCGATAATTGTTCGGCATCAAAATAACCTATTTGCCCTAATTCACGAATGGTACGTACCACGTTTCGTTTACTGTACTTTTGCCCGGGGCGGGTTCTAAGTTCACGGTAAATTACATGGTCATTAGTTTTATCGTTCCCTACTACAGTCACATGATCAAAATAAGCGAGTTTCCCTTCACGAATCCTAATTTCAAAATCGATAGTGTCGTTGCGTACGGCTACTTCAACCGGATTTATTTTTGAGAATAAGTATCCATTATTTTGATATAGGTTGGTGAGGTCTTGTGCCTCAGGATCCTCAACATCAGCGATGCGTTCTTGGAGCAAAACTCCATTGTAGGTTTCGCCTTTTCCGATACCTAATACCTGTCGCAATTGACCATCTGTGTAAACACTATTACCGATAAAACGAATATTTCCGAAGTAATATTTATCACCTTCTTCTACATTTAGCTTTAGCGCTACATTTTTTTCATCCTTAGTGATTAAAGTGTCGCTAATAATTCGGGCATCCCGGTATCCATTTGCTTTGTATTTATCTATAATAGAAACTTTATCTTTTTCAAACCCTTCTTTTGTATATTTTGAACGTTTGAACACTCTTAGAAAGAATTTTTGTTTAGTTTCTTTCATGGCCCTGCGCAGTTTCGCATCTGAGAATTGCTCATTGCCTTCAAAGTCGATATCGGAAACTTTTACACGTTCGCCTTTATCGATTTTAATGGTCATGTTTTTGGCAATTTCCTGCCCAGTAGAGTCAATTTGAGGGGTTTGGGTGATGATTACTTGGGCATTAAGGTACCCATCTTCTTTATATTTGTTCCTTATTTTATTTTTGGTGGTTGTAAGGAGGTTTTTGGTGATTTTAGTGCCAGCATCCAACTTGTTTTCCTTAAGGATATCTTTTTTCTTCCCTTTGCGAATACCTTCTATGGTAACTTCATTTAGCTTGGGGAGTTCAACTATGTAAAGCTCCAAATCTGCTTTGTCTCCGTCAATATTAGTAACGTAGAAAGCAATATCACTAAATAGGTTCTGCTCCCAAAGTTTTTTGGTTACAGCACTTAGCTTTTCGCCAGGAATGTAAATACGATCTCCTACTTTAAGACCTGTAAAGGCTATTACGGTTTGCTCGTTAAAGCTTTGTGCTCCTGTAACTTTAATATCGTTTATGGTGTATTTTTTACCACTGTCCAAGTCTCTTTGCTGCGCAGAGAGGGAAAAAACCGTCACTACTGTAAAAAGAAAAATACAATATAGTTTTTTGTAGGATTTCAATAATAAGCTTTTATTTAAGTTGTTCACTTGTCTTTCCAAATCTTCTTTCTCTGTTTTGATAATTTAATATTGCTTCAAAAAGATGGTTTTTTCTATAATCTGGCCAAAGTGTATCTGTAAAATACAATTCGGCATAGGCTATTTGCCATAATAAAAAGTTACTAATACGTTGTTCACCGCTGGTACGTATTAATAAATCAACATCTGGCAAATTTTGCGTGTAAAGATGATTATTTATAACCGTTTCGTCAATATTTTCCGGCGAAATTAGGTTATTTTTAACTTTATGACTAATCTCTTTGATGGTTTTTATAATTTCTTCCCTAGAACCATAGCTAAGAGCTAGTGTCAAGGTCATTCTGGAGTTTTTCTTGGTTATATCAATCACGTCGTTTAATTCACGTTGTGCCTTTTTAGGAAGAGCTTCCAGATTACCAATGGCATTGAGCTTAATGTTGTTGTCTTGGAGGGTTTTGATTTCTTTTTTTAAAGAAGAAACTAATAGTTTCATCAATAATTCTACTTCCAGTTTGGGTCGGTTCCAGTTTTCAGTAGAGAAAGCATATAAAGTTAAATAGGGTATATTTAATTCTGCACAGGCTTCAACAATTTCGCGAACAGCTTTGGTTCCATTTTCGTGACCTATGGAGCGAAACAAACCTTTTTGTTTGGCCCACCTGCCATTACCGTCCATGATAACAGCCAAGTGTTTGGGTAATTTATCTTTATCTATTTGTTGTTTTGTGCTCATTGGGTTAAAAGTTACAATAACATGGTTTGCGGCCAAAAGTTACAGTAAGTGTAATGCCTGTAAAAACATACCAATCATCACTATTTATATTACCGAATTTCACACTCTGATTATCTTCAAGGTTTTTGACAGGGTTGCTGCCATCTAAATCATCGGTGAAAGTATAACGGGCGCCAATTTCAAAACCCAATACAAATTTATTAGCTAAACTGGTTTTATAACCTACCACCATCGGTATCGCTACAGTTGATGCGCCATCATAACTGGTAATTACATCATCGCTTCTTTTATAAAGAGCATCATACCAAAAATAGGTGAGCCCAGTATATAAATAGGGAGTGCTTGCCGGTTTGCCACTGTACATGCTAAATTCCCAAAAAGTATATTCCATTCCTACTGAAACTTCACTTACAGTATTTGAAAATGACAAGCCTCGTTCTTGTCTCCGGTCTTGGTTGGAGTCTGCATCATCGCCCTTAATGTTGGCGACTAATACAGAGGCTCTAAAAGAGTGCCTAGCGCTTCGATTCCACTTAAAAATACCGCCGAAAGCAAAGCTGTTGGGAGCTATGTAGTTAGTGCGTCCTACATCACCTATATAATTGGCGCCGCCAATCATACCGCCTATTTCATAGGTTTGTGAATGTAGTGAAAATGTGGCTGTTACCACTAAAATTATGGTCGCGATATACCTCATATACCTTAAAAGTTTGCAAATATAATAATAAACTTCGCTTTATTGGATAATTAGCGAATTACTCTTGGACAGTTAACAAAGTTTACGGCTTTTTATTGTTTTAGTTACGTTTGTCTTCACCCCATAACAGTTTTTTTCGAAGGGTTTTAATAAAACTGTCTTCAGCTAATTGTACTAGTTTAATGGTAAAGGAAGCTTTACTAATGTGAATAGTAGTGTTATTTTCTAGCGTAGCGATTCGTGAGTCCAAAGACACTAAATACGATTTTTCTCTTCCTGAAACCTTTAGAGTAAGCTTACTGTCATCTGGCAAAACCAACGGACGTGCATTGAGGTTGTGTGGAGCAATTGGGGTGATGATAATGTTTTTTGCACTTGGTTCAATCACTGGGCCGCCACAACTTAGAGAGTATCCTGTAGAGCCTGTTGGTGTAGCCACTATTAATCCATCAGACCAATACGATGTAAGGTGTTTGCCGTTTACATCGGTTTCCACTTTAATCATGGAAGTTGTGTTTTTACGGTTTACAGCAATTTCGTTTAGGGCAAAATTTAAAGTGGGTTTTATTTCTGTATTTTTTGGAGAGGTAGCAATGGTGAGTAGGCTTCGTTCAGAAATTAAATAATCTCCATCGAGTATTTGAGATAAACTTTGAGTTATTTCTTCTTTTTGAATTGTTGCTAGAAAACCTAATCGCCCTGTATTTATACCTACAATGGGAATATCTAGATCTTTCACAAACGTGACCGATTTTAAAATGGTTCCATCACCCCCAATACTAAAAAAAAGGTCGTATGATTCATCTAACTCTGTAAAGGTTTCAAAGTTGGAGAAGTTCCTCGTAATTTCATTATTCAGGTTAATGATGTCTAAGAAGTTTTCTTCAATAAAAACAGATACATTTTTATTTTTCAGCACATCGAGAATTAACTGAATATAGGTTTCAGAATTTTTATGATAGAATTGACCGTAGATGCCTATTTTCATCAATTTACATATTTAAATATTTGTCTAAATAGTCAGACCGTTCTTGTAGGTCTTTTAAAAATTTGTCTTCTTCATGATTGCTTATCACGGTGTAATTGTACCTTCTAAATGTTTGCACAATCTCGTTCATGCCTGTGTGGCCTATTTTAATGGTAGCTTGCATTTTGTCATTCTCAATTTTTGAAACAAAGGCTCCAAAAATTCGGGTTCCATTGCTTTCTACAATCTGGCAAATTTCACTAAAGGAATAATCATTAATTCCTTTTTCTACTACAATAATAGCTCCAGCTTCGTTTAAAAAAGGTGTATTGTTGAATAGGCTCATAATGTCGCCTAATTCATAATACCCTATATAATTGTTTTCTTCGTTTAAAATAGGCATAATATTACTGTTATGAAGCGCAAAAGCCTCTAATATATCTAGCCAATTAGCGTTTTTTCTAACAAAAAAGCCTTCTAAAGCATATTGATAATCACTTAACTTTTTGTCGTTTTCAAAGCAATGGGCATCGGTTTCGGAAACACAGCCTATGTAGGTGTCTCCTTTTTTTACTGGAATATGGGTATAGGTAAGATTATTAAAGGCCTTTTGTATATCTTTTATGTTTGAAGAAATATCAAAAGGTGAAACATCGTCCAATATGTAATTCAATGTATCCAAAATAGCTATTTTAAGTGCAAATTACTTAAAATATAAATGGAAAAGCCACCCGAACCTTTGTATTTTTGTTAATTATAAACTAAGAAAATGACAAAATTAAGTGTAAATATTAACAAAATTGCGACCCTTAGAAATGCTCGTGGTGGCAATATGCCCAATGTATTGCAAGTAGCAAAAGATGTTCAGGCTTTTGGAGCACAAGGAGTAACTATTCATCCAAGGCCCGATGAGCGTCACATTCGGTATCAAGATGCGTACGATCTTAAACCTATAGTAATCACGGAGTATAATATTGAAGGAAACCCTATCGAAAAGTTTATGGATATGGTGTTGCAAATTAAACCTACTCAAGTAACCTTGGTACCAGATTCGGTAGATGCTATCACCTCAAATGCAGGGTGGGATACGGTAAAACATAAAGATTATTTAGCTGAAATTATTTCAGAATTTAAAAACAACGGCATTCGAACTTCCATTTTTGTAGATCCTACATTAGATATGATTAAAGGAGCTGCAAAGACCGGTACCGATAGAATTGAACTATATACCGAAGCGTTCGCTGAAGCATTTGAAAATGGAAATAAAACAGCGGTAAAACCATATGCTGATTGTGCTGCTCTAGCGCATAAATTAGGACTTGGCGTTAACGCCGGTCACGACCTTTCCTTAGGAAATATTAAATTTTTCAAAGAACAAGTTCCACATTTACAAGAAGTGTCTATTGGGCATGCTTTAATATGTGAAGCTCTTTATCAAGGATTAGAGTCGGTAATTCAAGAATATTTAGAAAAACTGAAATAATGGAAGTATTACATTCGCAAATATTAGGAGAAGGAAGCCCTTTTTTAATTCTTCACGGTTTTTTAGGAATGAGTGATAACTGGAAAACGCTTGGCAACCGTTTTGCTGAAGCTGGTTATCAGGTTCATCTTATCGACCAACGCAATCATGGCAGGAGTTTTCACGATGACGAACATAATTATAAGGTTATGGCTGAAGATGTGAAAAACTACTGTGATCATCATGATCTTAAAGATATCATCTTGTTGGGGCATTCTATGGGTGGTAAAACCGCTATGCAATGTGCAACTGAATACCCTGGACTGGTTTCAAAATTAATTGTGGCAGATATTGCACCTAAGGAATATCCGCAGCATCATCAAGATATTCTAAAAGGATTAGCTTCGTTAGATTTTTCTGAAATAGAGAGCCGTTCACAAGCCAGTGAAAAATTGTCAGAATACGTGAAAGAAAAGGGGGTGCGTCAATTTTTGTTAAAAAATTTATATTGGAAAAATAAGGGAGAGCTAGCATTACGAATGAACCTTACTGTGTTGACTAAAAACATAGATGAAGTAGGCGAACCATTAAGCAAAGAAGCTGTTTTTAAAGGGGATGCTTTGTTTTTAGGAGGTGAAAACTCTGGATACATTCAGCAAATAGATGAAATAATAATAAAAAAACATTTCCCAAAAGCTAAAATTGGAACCATAAAAAATGCTGGGCATTGGCTACACGCAGAAAATCCTGAAGAATTTTATGAAAATGTTATGAATTTTTTATAGTATTGTAAAGGCAATTTGCTATGTATGCATAATAAATTGAAAAATTTGATAAAAATCCATATCAATAATAAATTTAATTTAACTCAAATCAATTATGAAGAAAGTAGTTCTACTTGCCGTATTTGCACTTGCAACGGCAGTAACCTATGCCGGCGGTTATCGTGTTAGCTTGCAAGGACAAAAAGCACTTGCTATGGGGCACACTGGTGTGGCTGTGGTAAACAGTGCGGAGAGTGTGTTTTTTAATCCCGCGGGATTAGTGTATTTAGAAAATAAATTAAGCATATCAGCAGGTGTTAGCGGTGTGTTCTCTACTGTAGCCTACCAAAATGAAGCTCTTGGAACCTATGCTGAAACTGATAATCCAGTAAGTACTCCCTTGTATTTTTATGCATCGTATCAAGCAACAGATTGGCTTGCTTTAGGGTTAGGAGTTTATACTCCTTACGGAAGTACTGTTGAATATGAAGATGATTGGGCAGGTTCTCACCTAGTAAATAATATTGATTTACAAGCAATATTCATTCAGCCAAGTGTTTCGTTAAAAGTAAATGATAAATTTAGTGTAGGTGGTGGTCCAATTTATGTAACGGGGTCGGTTAATTTTAATCGAAATCTTACAAGATCACTTACAGATTTAGAAGGAAACCGTTCTGAAGTTACTATCGATGCTTCAGGAGTTACCAATTGGGGATGGACTGCAGGTTTTATGTTTAATCCAACCGATAACTTACGTATTGGTGCTAATTACCGTTCCGAAATTATTTTAGAAGCTGAAGAAGGGGATGCAGATTTTCAAAACGTACCCAATTCGCCATTAACTCCATTTGTAGATACTCAATTCGATGCGTCTTTACCTATGCCTGCTGAATTAACAGTTGGTTTAAGTTATGAATTTTGTGAAAAATGGACTTTTGCTTTTGACTATAACCGTGCTTTCTGGGATGTATATGAATCTTTGAGTATAGATTTTGCAAACCCACAGGTGCCAGATTCTGAAAATTTAAGAAATTATAAGAATTCATCATCATATCGTTTCGGATTACAGTATGATGTAACTGAAATGTTTACGCTTCGTGCAGGATATTATTTTGATGAAACTCCGGTTCGTGATGGTTATTTTGCGCCAGAAACTCCAAGAAATGATAGTAGTGGTTATACTGCTGGTCTTACTGTAAACGTAGGTAAACATTTTCAAATAGATGCTTCATTCTTATACTTACACTTTAAAGAAGTTGATGCTTCTTATGATTATCACTTTGATCAAGGTGTTCGAGCACCTTTTAGCGGAACCTATAAATCTAGTGCCTTTGTACCTGGATTAGGAGTGTCTTACAAACTGTAATTGATAAAAAATTGAAAACAATGAAAAATACTATAAATATATGTTTAGGCTTACTTGCCATTGGGTTTGTAAGTTGTGAACCAGAATTTGAAAACCCTGTAAATGAAGAAGGGTTTTATGACAGCGGAAGTGCCAATTTTTCTAATTTTGTAGCAGTTGGTAACTCGTTAACAGCCGGCTTTGCAGATAATGCGCTGTATATTACAGGTCAACAAAACTCATATCCAAATATATTAGCTGGTCAATTTGAGTTTGCAGGTGGTGGTGATTTCACGCAACCGTTAATGAATGATAATTTAGGAGGATTGCTATTAAACGGAACTCAAATAGCAGATAATCGGTTAGTTCTTTCTGTAGGTGCAGATGGCGAAAGAGCTCCTGTTCTATTAGAAGGAAACCCAACAACTGAAATTACAAATGGCCCAACCGGACCATTTAATAATATGGGAATTCCAGGTGCTAAAAGTTTTCACTTAGTTGCTCCAGGTTATGGTAATGCTGGTGGAATTTTATCAGGTACTGCGAACCCATATTATGCTCGTATTGCAACTAGTAGTAATGCTACTGTAATCGCTGATGCTGCTTCTCAAAGCCCAAGTTTTTTCGCACTTTGGATTGGGAACAATGATATTTTAAGTTATGCTACTTCTGGTGGGGTTGGTGTTGACCAAACAGGAAATGTAGATCCAACTACTTATGGTCCTAATGATATAACAGACCCTAATGTTTTTGCTTCAGTTTATAGTCAAGAGGTTGACGCCTTAGCAGCAGGTGCTTCTGGAGGTGTATTGATTAATATTCCTGATGTAACATCAATTCCTTATTTCACCACTGTACCTGCACAAGCTATTCCTTTAGATGCTGCTACCGCTGGTGCTGTAAACACACAGTTTGCACAATATAATAATCAGGTGCTACCTACTTTAGTAGGAGCAGGAATTATTACACAAGAAGAAGCAGATGCTAGAATGGTAAACTTTTCTGCAGGACAGAACTTCCCTATTCTAACTGATGATGATTTAACAGATGTTACACAGATTTTAATTGCACAAGGTCTACCTCCTGAAACAGCAGCATTATTAGGCCAATTACGTCAAGCAAATAATAACGATTTAATTGTACTTACTGCATCCTCTGTTTTAGGAACACAAGCAGATCCAAATAACCCATTAAGTATTATTGGAGTTGCAGTTCCGTTACAGGATCAGTTTGTTTTAACTGGTGTAGAGCAATCTCGTGTTTCTACAGCTTCAGCTGCCTATAATGCTACTATACAGGGGATTGCTAGTGCTAATGATTTGGCTTTTGTAGATGCTAGAGCAGCCTTAAGGCAAGTAGCTCAAGGAGGTGTTGCATATAACGGAGGGGTTTTAACTTCTGCTTTTGCAACTGGTGGTGCTTTTTCATTAGATGGAGTTCACCCGACACCTAGAGGCTATGCATATACAGCAAATGTTATGATAGATGCTATTAATGCACAGTATAATGCAACAATTCCTAAAGTTGAAATAGGAAATTACGCCACTATAACGCTAGCTAACAACTAGTAGATGTAGATATTTAAAAATTAGTTATTAAAAAAAAACCGTTTCAGATTTTTCTGAAACGGTTTTTTTATCTTTATAGAAAACAAAAAAGATGAATACACTTTTAAAACTCCTATTAACGGCAGTAGCAGTTGTGGTACTTGCAAAAATTCTTCCCGGTGTGGCTGTAGAGGGTTATATCTCTGCTATTATTGTAGCGATAGTTATTGCCTTACTTAGGTTTATCGTTAAACCTATTCTTGTGATTTTAACGCTTCCCGTTACTATTATTACTTTAGGTCTTTTCCTATTAATAATCAACGCGATTATAATTTTAATGGCCGATTGGTTTGTGGGTGGTTTTGCTGTAGCAAACATTTGGTGGGCCTTGTTATTTAGCTTATTGCTTTCCTTTTTACAGTCGGTTTTATTTTCGTTTATAGATACTGAAAAATAACCAATTGAAATACAGGTCATACTATTTGTTAGCTTACTGAAATTGTCTTATTTTTGCAACCCGAAATTTTAAGGAAAAAGGAAAAGACAAAACGACCCTTCGAGGTAAATTTTTCAGAAAATGAACATTACAAAAAAAGACATTGATAATTTAAATGCTGTGCTAACAGTAGAAATTTCAAAAGACGATTATTCAGATAAGGTAGAATCCATTCTGAAAAACTATCGTAAAAATGCTAACATTCCTGGTTTTAGAAAAGGTCACGTACCAATGGGGATGGTTAAAAAACAATACGGTACCGCTATTTTAGTAGAAGAAGTAAATAAATTACTTCAAGACAATCTACACAAATATTTAACTGAAGAAAAGCTGGACGTATTAGGAAACCCAATCCCTAAAAACGAAAAAGATGTAGACTGGAATGAAGAGGATTTTACCTTTGAGTTTGATCTAGGTTTAGCGCCACAATTTGATGTGGATGTAAAAGGTAAAAAGGCCATTACACATTATAAAGTGGTTGCTGATGATAAAATGATCAACAACCAAGTTGAGACTATCCGTAAACAATACGGAAAGTTGATAGCCAAAGATACGGTTGAAGACGGAGATGAAATTACAGGAACTTTTACTTTAGATGAAAAAGATATTGATAATCCAGCTACTTTTAGTACAGAAGATATAAAAGGTAAAAAACAATTAAAAGCGTTGAAAGAAGCCAAAATTGGAGATGTTGTTACCTTAAAAACAAAAGGGCTGTTTAACGACGATCACGATAACCAAAAGCAGTTGGGTGTTTCTCACGATGATGCGCATGGTTTAGACATTGACGTAGATTTTAAAGTAGAAGAAATCAATACGCGTGAAATGGCAGAGCTAAACCAAGAGTTTTTTGATAAGCTTTTTGGTGAAGGTGTTGTTACTTCAGAAGAAGAATTGAAAGAAAAAATTAAAGAAGACGCTGAAAAGCAATTTGCACAGCAAAGCGATCAGAAATTATTGAACGATGTTGTTGAAAATTTAATTGAAAACACAAAATTCGATCTTCCTGATGAGTTTTTGCAACGTTGGATTCAAGTTTCTGGTGAAAAACCAATGACTGAAGAAGAAGCAAAAGCGGAATACGAGCGAAGCGAAAAAGGATTACGCTATCAGTTAATTGAAGGAAAAATACGTAATGAGAATGAAGCGTTACAAGTTTCTTTCGATGAGTTGAAAGACCACAGTAAGCAAATGATAAAAGCACAGATGGCTCAGTTTGGTAACACTAATCCAAGTGATGAAGAGTTGGATGGTATTGCAGCGCGCATCCTTAGCAATGAAGAAGAAGTAAAGCGTATGACTGAACAGTTAAATACGACTAAGATGCTTCAGTACTTTAAGGAAAACGCAAAACTGAAAGAAAAAGAGATTTCTTACGACGACTTCATAAAAGAAGCGTCTAAGTAATTCAGTAAAAAAAAGGTATCTTTAGGCGTTGAATATATGGGTTCAACGCCTAATTTTGTTTAAAGAAAATAGATAAAAAATTTATGGACTACGGAAAAGAATTTAAAGACTTTGCTATAAAAGATCAAGGAGTAAGCAGTTTGTATTACGATAAAATTGTAAGTAGTATGAATCCTGTAGGCCTTACCCCAAATATTATTGAAGAACGCCAAATGAACGCAGTAGCAATGGACGTTTTTTCACGTTTAATGATGGATCGTATTATTTTTCTAGGCACAGGCATTAGCGATCAAGTTGCTAATATAGTACAGGCACAATTGCTATTCTTAGAAAGTACAGATGCTTCAAAAGACATTCAGATTTATATTAACTCACCAGGCGGTAGTGTATATGCGGGCTTAGGTATTTACGATACCATGCAGTTTATAAAGCCAAACGTGGCAACAATCTGTACAGGAATGGCTGCTTCTATGGCTGCTGTACTATTATGTGCAGGTGAAAAAGGAAAACGAAGTGGATTAACGCATTCTCGTGTAATGATTCACCAACCATTAGGTGGGGCGCAAGGTCAAGCTAGTGATATTGAAATTACAGCTCGTGAAATTATTACTTTAAAAGAAGAACTTTATAAAATCATCGCCAAACATAGTGGTCAAGATTACGAAAAGGTATATGAAGACAGTGATCGTGATTATTGGATGAAGGCAGACAAAGCGTTGAAATACGGAATGATTGATGAGATATTAACACGCGGATAACGCAAAGATTGATTATTAAATTTGAAAAATGACAATATGTCGAAAGAAGAAGGATTAGAATGTTCCTTTTGTGGACGAAAAAAAGCTGAAACCAGCCTGCTTATTGCCGGTTTGGATGCCCATATTTGTGATCGCTGTATAGAACAAGCGCACGGTATTGTAGTTGAAGAAGCTTTACACGCTACAAACAATGAAATTTCTAAAGATGTAATGCTTAAAAAGCCAACTACTATTAAGGCTTTTTTAGATGATTATGTAATTGGGCAAGAGAATACTAAGAAAGTGATGTCTGTTGCAGTATATAATCACTATAAGCGTTTATTACAGCCAAAAACCGATGATGATATAGAAATACAAAAAAGTAACATCATTATTGTTGGTGAAACTGGAACTGGTAAAACTTTGGTTGCTAAAACGGTAGCAAGAATGCTAAACGTTCCCTTAGCTATTGTAGATGCAACGGTTTTAACTGAAGCTGGATACGTTGGGGAAGATGTAGAAAGTATTCTTACCCGTTTATTACAAGCTGCGGATTACAATCTAGAAAAAGCCCAAACGGGAATCGTTTTTATTGATGAGATAGATAAAATTGCTCGTAAAAGTGATAATCCATCTATTACACGCGATGTAAGTGGAGAAGGCGTTCAGCAAGCTTTACTGAAACTTTTGGAAGGGACTACAGTAAACGTACCGCCAAAAGGAGGACGTAAACATCCCGACCAAAAATTTATTGAAGTAGATACCGAAAACATCTTGTTTATTGCAGGAGGAGCATTTGATGGTATTGAAAAGAAGATTTCGAAACGATTAAACCTTCAAGCGGTTGGTTTCAGTGCTTCAAAAAAAGAAGATTCATTAGAACGAAACAATTTGTTGCGTTATATTATTCCGAAGGATTTAAAAGACTTTGGACTTATCCCAGAGATAATTGGTCGTCTTCCAGTATTAACGTATATGAATCCGTTGGATAAAGGAGCATTACGAGCTATTTTAACCGAACCTAAAAACGCCATTGTTAAACAGTATGAGAAACTGTTTGAAATGGACGATATTGAATTAGTGATCACCGAAGAAGCACTTGATTTTATAGTGGGGAAAGCTGTAGAATATAAATTAGGGGCAAGAGGGTTGCGTTCGTTATGTGAAGCGGTATTAACCGATGCAATGTTTGAATTTCCTGGGACGGATAATAAAAAACTACACGTTACCAGAGAATATGCCGAAGAAAAACTGAACAAATCAACTATTAAAAAGTTGAAAGCAGTTTCTTAAACCTTTAGCACTTATTAAGATAGCAAAGCCCCGAAGAAACTACGCTTCGGGGCTTTTTACTAACTTAAACTAATCTATGTAAAATAAAATTATGGTGTAGCAATAACAGTTTTATTCTTCTTATGAAGAATTTTTTGCTGCATCAATTCTTTTTTGTTTTTCAAAGTATAACCGGCAACTTCATTTCCATTTTCTTTAGCTGAAACTGCTGTCGCACAAGATGCGGTTGAAAGGATAAGAAATGTTCCTAATAATATAAATGCTATTTTTTTCATTGTTGCTTACTGAGCTATTAATTTGAGACAAACGTACTCTGTAAGAAAAATATTACCAAAACTTTTAGTTGAACGGAGCAAGAAACTCGTTTAAAAACACGTTGTTTTTTAAGTTTCGATTAAGTGTAAAAAGCATCGTTTTATAACACAAGAAATAGAAAGTAAAAATGAAATTAATGGTTTAAAGAAAGGAGTTCTTCTAAATAACCTCTGGAGTTTGAAAGTCGTGGTACTTTATGCTGCCCTCCTAATTTGTTTTTATTTTTTAACCAGTCATAGAATAATCGTTCACGTGCGCAATGAATGGTAGGAGCTTTGAGGGTTGTGTTGTTGTTTCGCTTTGCTTCGTAGTCGCTATTTACTTCTTGAAGTGCCTTATCTAATAGTTGTGAGAAAAAATCAAAGTCTTCTGGTGGGGTTTTAAATTCAATGATCCATTCGTGAGCTCCTTTTTCTTTTCCTTCCATAAAAATAGGAGCTGCTGTATAATCTACAATTTCAGTTTGCGTTAAATGAGTGGCTTTTCGTAAAGCGGCTTCTGCATTTTCAATGATTAATTCTTCTCCAAAAGCATTGATATGGTGTTTGGTGCGCCCCGTTACTTTAATGCGATAAGGGTTGATAGAAGTAAACCGAATGGTGTCACCAATCTTATAACGCCATAATCCAGCATTGGTGGTAATGATAATAGCGTAGTTTTGGTCTTTCTCCACTTCACTTAGGGGAATCACTTTTTCTTCAGGAGTTCCGTAGCTATCCATTGGGATGAATTCATAAAAGATTCCGTAGTCAAGCATTAGCAACAATTCATTACTGCTATTTTGATCTTGAATGGCAAAAAATCCTTCCGAAGCATTATAAATTTCATAATACCGAAATGAATCTCTTGGTAATAGTTTTTTATACTGATCTATATAAGGATCAAAGCTAACCCCTCCGTGAAAATATACTTCGAGGTTTGGCCATATTTCAAATAGGTTTTCAGTTCCAGTTTTTTCTGAAACAGCATTAAGCAAAACGAGCATCCAAGAGGGTACACCGGCAAGGCTGGTCACTTTTTCATTAATAGTTTGGCTTACAATCGCATCGAGCTTGGTTTCCCAATCACCCATTAACGAAACTTCATTGCTTGGGGTGCTACTAAACTCAGCCCAAAAGGGCATATTGTCTATCAAAATAGCTGAAAGATCGCCATACACCGTTCCATTGTCTTTATAGAGCTCTTTACTGCCGCCAAGCCGTAACCCTTTTCCTAAAAATAATTGAGAATCGGGATTATTATTTAAGTACATGCATAACAAATCCTTACTGGCTGCGTAATGACAGTTTTCTAACGATTCATCACTTACCGGGATAAACTTACTTTTAGCATTGGTGGTTCCGCTACTTTTAGCAAACCATTTAATGGGTTTAGGCCAAAAAATATTCGTTTCCCCTCGACGAGCTCTTTCAATGCGGGCTTCATTATCTTCATAGGTTGTAACAGGAATACGATCTGCAAATTCTCTGTAGTTTTTTATAGAGGCAAAGTCATATTCTTTACCAACCTCAGTGTTTTTTGCTTTATCTAATAAACTGTGCAAGAGTTCTTCTTGTACCTCTACAGGGTATTTTAGAAACAAGTCAATTTGATGAAACCGTTTCTTTAAAAACCAGGAAGCGATTGAGTTTACTATGGGGATTGGCATATTTTGTCCTATCTTTAAAGCATAAAAATAACAATTTTCTTTTTATGAATTACGAAGGTGTGCTAACTAAAATGAAGACCGAAAACGGATCGCCTATTCAATACTACTTAGTGTTCGAAAATGACTTCCTCAATGTCAATCAATTATTGAATAAAAAGGTATCGATAAATTTTCTGAAATTTCAATGCCTTAACTGTGGATTAGAGAAAAAAATATACCGTCAGGGGTTTTGTTATGACTGTTTTTATGAAATTCCGCAAGCTGCAGATTGGATTATGAAACCCGAACTGAGCACGGCCCACTTAGATAAAGAAGATCGCGATTTAGAATACGAAAAAAGCGTGCAATTAAAACCACACATTGTCTACTTGGCAAACAGTAGTAATGTAAAAGTAGGAGTAACCCGAAAAACGCAAATACCAACCCGATGGATAGATCAAGGCGCACACGAAGCGATTGAAATTGTTGAAGTACCTAATCGTTATCTTGCTGGTATTACCGAAGTCGCTTTAAAAGATCACGTAGCCGATAAAACCAATTGGCGAAATATGCTTAAAAATGATATTAAGGATGAAAACTTAGTGGAGTGGCGAAATAACTTAAAGCAATACATTCCAGATGAAGCTCAAGAATACTACATAGATAATAACACTGAAACTAATTTAGAATTTCCAGTATTGCAATACCCTACGAAATTAAAGAGTCTAAATTTACAAAAGACACCTTTTTATGAAGGTGTTTTAAAAGGGATAAAAGGGCAATATTTAATTTTTGAAGATAACACTGTTTTTAATGTAAGAGGAAATGAGGGGTATGTGGTTTCAATACAAGTTCACTAATCCAATAACATTCTAATAAACTGTACCACCGATCCCGCAACCAAAGCTGTACCAATAATATTATAAACCAAAGGGTTTTTTTTGTGTTTTCGTTCTTTTAGTTTGTCGCTCATTTTTCCGTAGAAATAAAGCGTAATAACTTTACCTAAGAAGATTCCGGCAAAGAAAAGGAAGAGGTTTAGTAAGGGACTAAATTTTGAAAGTGAAAACAGATAGGTGTTCGCAATTGTAATCAACAAAATCCAGAAAATTAAGGCTGGCGGATTGATAAGTGCTAATAAAAATCCTTTCCAAAAGTTCCCAATTTGCCAGGTTTCAGATAACGGATTTTGAAAATCTACTTTAAAACGTTTTCGAAGTAAAACTAACGTCCCAATTACAAAAAAGATAAAAACAATAGCATATTGTAACCAACGGTTTTCTTCAAAAAAGTCAGTAAATATTCGGCTGTAATTCAAGGCGATAAATGATAAAAAAACACTGCCTAGCCCAGCGCCAAGAGTAATGCGAAATCCTTTTTTAAACGATTGCTCAATGGTAGTTGTTACTACCGCAACATTTGATGAACTTGCGGGAATAGCGCCTAAACCGGAAGCCAAAAATCCGGTTAGTAGAAAAATTAATAACATTAGGATGTCATAAATCATGAAAATATTTTTGATTGCATTAAATATAAAGTAAAACTTTAGAGTAGCAATTAAAAAAACTACCTATAAAAGCCACTTTCAGTCAATAACCAGAAAGCGCTTATAGTTTCTAGTTACGCTGATTGTTATATTATTGGCACTAATGGTTAAAGTGTTTTTACTAATTTCCGTTATTAATTTTTAACGTACTTAGTTCGGAAAATGGAGTCTTTCGGGCTTTTTAAATAAAGTGTATCATTTTTATTACTGAATTTATAATCTAAAGTAGATGTCGTTTGTGGACTCACGCTCTCGCCATCAGTTCTTTTAATATATAATTTGCCATTGTCCATTTTCCAAGCATTAACAGAGTGTAGTCCAAACTTATCAATTGTAAGTGAATCTTTGTAAAAGTGCATTGCTGTTTTATTGTGCATAGTGGTAGAGTTCCATTTTCCTAAAACAGTTTCTTTATCGTTATTCATAGAACAACTGGTTAACAAAATAAAAAACAGTGCTATTGTTGTGAGTACTTTCATGATTTTTAAATAATAATTAATTTTCTTGGTTTGTGGTATCTTTTTTCTTGCCACCAAAAATACCACCTAAAATATCTTTTACAACTTTACCGGTGTTTTTTTCCGTTTCAGTATTTGTTGTGTCTTTATCTTTATTTCCACCTGAAATTAAATCTCCCAAAATGTCTTTCCCTTTATCTTTCAATTCCTGTTTTTGTTTTTCGATGAGACGTTGGGTAAGTTCATTAATAGCAGTTTTTGTGTTTACCGATACAGAAGGATTAGTAAGTGTGCCAGTGATACCTACAGGTATAGAAACCGAAACATTATCTGCATTCGCAGGGTCTAGTTTGGCCAATAACTTGGAGACATCACCACCTAAGTATTTTCCTGGAACATCAAGCTGAGCATTATAATTAATACTTTTGTCCAGTCCATGGCTTCCGCTAACAGCTACATTAATTCCTTTTACATCAAAATCGAACGGTTGTACTTCAATATTACCGTTATTGAATTTTAAGACGGTGCTAACATCGCGTAAGCTCAGCTTATCTAAATTCAGAAAAGAAACTTGGTCGCCTAACTTTGAAAGCAACGGCATTTGTTGTTTATCAACTTCAGCTGTTAAAATTTGTGCGACAGCATTTCCAGCTAAGGTGGAAAGTTTGGGGGTTAGCTCTTCTGTTAGTTCTCCGTTTAATTTCAGTTTTGTATTTAAATTACCTTGTAGTGCTTTAGCAATAGGCGCTATATATTGAAGCATATCTAGACTTTGAAACGATTGTTCAATATCTATTTTGCTTAAGTCTAGATCCATTGCAAAGGTTGGTGTAGTATTTTTGGTTGATACGTTTCCGCCAAAAGCAATGTTTCCGCCAAAAATATTGGAAGTGACATTACTAAGCGTAACCGTTTCGTTTTTAATGGTCGCCGTACCTTTTACATTGGTTAAATTCAAATTATCATACACTACTTTGTTTGCTGAAAAGTTAAGGGTAGCATCTAAAAAGTCAGGAATTTTAATAGCTTCTTTAGCAGTTTTATTAGGTGTAGTTGAAACTTCTTCTCCTGAAGAAGTTTCAGCTTTTTTACTATCTGTTTCCGAAACCATAAAATCGTTTACATTAAACGTGTTGGATTGTATGTTGAACGTGCCTTTTAAATCTTGTTTTCCCATAACCCACGGAATTAGATTTTGCATCGTTCCAGTTGCTGAAACATCTGTTTTTCCTGTGGCTGCTTTAAACTCATTCAGCTTTATATTACCAGGACTAAAAGAAACGGCAGCATTGGCAATTTTTAATTCGTTGTTAAAAGCTGCATCGTTGTAATTAAAACCAGATAAGCTCGCTGTACCCGAACTTTTTATATTTTGATACTGTTCTTTCTCTATGGATTGCATATCGAAATTGGTAGTAACATCTGCTTTAAAAATACCGCTGAGGTTTTGTTCCATTTCAATAGGAACTATTTTTTCTAGGTTAGCTAAATTAATAGTTCCTTTAAGTGCCATATTCGCTAAGGCGTTTTCGGTTAGGTTTTTAATGCTTCCGTTTGCTGAAAAGACTTCGTTATCAATTTTAAAAGTAAGACCGCCAATGTTGACATATGTGTCTTTTACTAAGCCAGTTTCATTTTTTAAAACGGCATCGATATGAATATTTTGAACCGCTTTTGGCAAATCCGGGTATTTAAATGAAGCATTATTACTCTGTATGCTTATATCCATTTTAGGGATGTAGGTATCATCGATTACGCCTTTAAGCATTCCGTTTACGGTGAAGTTTCCGGTAGTAGTAACGCCGTCTAAATTTTTCACATATTCTTTTGGGATAACCGCCAGAAAGTTTTTGAAATTTGAAGATGGAGTTTTAAAGGTTAAATCGATCTCATTACTGTTTTCGTTTACTTTTACAAAGCCATCGAAAGTAAGGGGGAGCTCGTTAATTTTAGCTTGGTTTTCAAGAAATGTGTATTTCTGCTTTTTTAAATCTAATTGAAAATCAGCATCCAACGATATGGTGTTGTCTTTTAAATATTCAACGTCATCTATTTTAAAAGACACCAGCGCATTAGTTTGTGTTTCCAATTCTGAAACATCTAGGGAAAAATCACCCGTTCCTTCGTGGTTTACGTCTTTTAAGATTAAAAACGTCTTGGTCGCTTCATCTAAATAATTGATGCGCGAATTGTTAACTTCATACTGTTGAAGATCAAAAGTAAATCCTTCAGAAGTTTCAGAAGATTCAGTTGTTTCTGAAATTGGAGCACTCTCATCTTTAATAGCAATATCATAGTTGGCATTGCCCAAAGAATCTACTTTAATGTTGATAAGCGCTTCATCTAATTGTAAGGCGTCAACAATTATGGGGTCGTCACCACTTTTAAACAATTGCGTGATTCCCATATCGAGCTTAATGGACTTTCCTTTTGCCAAGGTATCGCCTGCAAAAGGTGCTTTGTTCACTACGCTAAAATCGTTTATTACCACAGCAGCTTTGGGAAAGCTGCTAAATAGGCTCAAATCCATATCGTTCCACTCAACTGTTGCGTTGAGGTTTTGATTAATATTTTTCTTCAACAATTTTTCTAGCGATCCTTTAAATAGGAATGGAGCGGCGATGAGCAGTAAAACGATTGCTACTACTATAATCGCTGCTATTTTTAAAAACTTTTTCATAATAATGCTTGTCAATTCGTGGCCTCGACTTCGCTCAGCCACCTTTTTTCTTTATTTAGTATTCGTGGCTTCGATATACTTCCACTCTGCTCAGTACAGCGCGTTCTTTGTTCTTTGAAACACTCAGCCACACTTCTATATTCTATTTTTTAAACTCTATATTCTTTTTATCTTCATGATACATTTCAATTTCTTCGCCCATTTTCAGTCCAAATCGTTTCCGAAGGGCAAAAACCGAGGCGTATAAAAAGGGTGTGTCACAGGCAGCGACCAATACTTTGAATAAAAATCCGCTTAGTAACAAACCACCAAAGAGTGCCCAGTCAATTTTTCCGAAGCTACACAGTAAGAATAGAACGGTAAACGTGTCTATAAACTGAGAAAAGAACGTTGAAAAATTGTTGCGTAGCCATAAATGCTTTCCTTTTGTGAGGCGTTTCCAAAAATGAAATATCTGAATGTCTATATATTGTGCAAATAAATACGCTAACATCGAGGCTAAAACTGCGATTGCAGTGGCACCAAAAACTTTGTCGAACAAGGCATCGTCAATCGGACTCCAATCGGTTGCCGGAACAGCGGCCGAAGTATAGATAATTAATAAAGAAAAGAACGAAGCAAAAATTCCGGCAGTCACTACTTGATTGGCTTTTTTCTTTCCGTAGACTTCGCTAATAATATCGGTAATTAAAAACGTGATAGGATAGGGAAGGATACCTACGGAAATTTCAAAGGTGTAGATTCCAAAAAAATCCCAGTAAAAGAATTTCTGAAATATTAGGTTGGAAACCACCAACGAAGCAATAAATAAAGCGCCCAAAATCAAATAGATGCGCTGTGCCGATAAAAGGTCTTTTCGTTTTTTTATTTCCACGTATTCTTTTAAACAAACAAATTTAGTGGTCAGTATTTTTCTTTTCCTTAATTTCGTCTTAAATTAGTGAGACTGCATCATGGAGTTTTATTTTTGTCGTAAAATTTCTTTAAATAATTGAAAAACCCCATTAAACCACTTCAAAACATATACTTATCCCTAGGAACGAATCTAGGAAATAAATTCGAAAATTTACAACACGCCATTCAATCGATTTACGAGAACGTAGGTGCCGTTGTTAAGATTTCGCCTGTTTACAAAACGCCTGCTATGGGCTTTGAAGGCGATGATTTTTTAAACTGTGCCATTCTTGTTCAGAGCATGCTTTCGCCTACTAAAATATTAGAAACTATTCTTTCTATTGAATTGAAAATGGGCAGAGAGCGAAAAAAATCTGGTGTGTACACATCGCGACCTATTGATATTGATATTTTGTTGATTGATGATTTAGTAAAAGAAAGCAATAAGTTAACAGTTCCACATCCTGAAATGCAAAATCGGAAGTTTGTGTTACAACCCTTGGCAGACATTGATGCTCAAATGGAACATCCCGTTTTTCAAAAAAAAATAATAAAACTTTTAGCAGAAACTTCAGACACAAGCCAGTTAGAAAAGCAATCCAAATGGTTGGTCAACCCTAAGAGTGATTACGATATTTCTACCTTTAATTATATTGCAATTGAAGGAAATATTGGCGCTGGAAAAACAAGTTTAGCCACCCAGATGGCAACCGATTTTAATGCAAAACTGATTTTAGAGAGGTTTAAGGACAATCCTTTTTTACCGAAATTCTATAAAGATCAACAACGGTATGCGTTTCCGTTGGAAATGTCGTTCTTGGCAGATCGCTATCAACAATTATTGGAAGATATTAAGCAATTTGACTTGTTTAAAGAATGTGTGATAGCAGATTACGATGCCTATAAATCGTTGATTTTTGCAAAAGTTACCTTAGCTAATGAAGAATATGCTTTGTATAAAAAGCTGTTTCATTTAATGCATAAAGAATTGCCAAAGCCCGATGTGTATATTTATTTATACCAAAATACAGAGCGATTATTGGAAAATATTAAAAAACGAGGTAGAAAATACGAGCAAAGTATTGAGGCCGACTACTTGAAAAAGATAAACGACGGGTACTTAGAATTTATAAAAAACCAACACGACGAAAGCATTAAAATAATCGATATTTCAGAATTAGATTTTGTAAAAAATCGAAAGGATTATTTGGCTATTTTAAAGCAGATTGTTGGGTAGGACTGGGCTTTTGGTTGCTGGAGGTTTCGATATATTCCGCTGAAAGCGGAACACTCAACCACCTTACTACATAAAAGTTAATTGATATTATTAATTCAAAAGCCAATTCAGAGGTGGTTGAGTGTTTCACCAAAGGTGAAATGTATCGAAACTACCGAAAAAAATCGATTACTGCTTCAGCTTACTAAAAAAGTCCCAAACCACAACACCGACACTTACGGAGATATTCAACGAATGCTTGGTGCCGTACTGCGGAATTTCAATCACCGCATCACTGGCTGAAACTACTTCTTGCTGTACGCCTTTAACTTCGTTTCCAAAAACAACAGCGTAGGTCATTTCTTTTTGAAGGGAGAAATCCTCTAACGAAACCGTGAGTTCAGCTTGTTCTATAGAAGCTACAAAAACCCCTTCCTCTTGCAGTTTTGAAACAACATCTTCGGTGTTCTCGGCATATTCCCACTCTACACTATCGGTAGCTCCCAAAGCGGTTTTTTGAATGTCTTTGTGCGGTGGTTTTGCAGTGATACCACACAAGTAAATCTTTTTAACTAAAAAAGCATCTGCTGTACGGAAAACCGAACCAATATTATTGAGACTTCGAATATTGTCGAGGATGATAATAAGCGGCGTTTTCTCAGCTTCTTTAAATTCGGAAGGTGAAATCCGTTCCAATTCGCTGTTTTTAAGTTTTCGGTTTTGCATAAGGCTCTTTTTCTTGTAAAAATAAGAAATATAAAACCTTTTCCGCTTATTCAGATTTTGATTCTTTGTTGATAAAAGCCAATAACTTGTAGGGTTGAATTTTATGGAAACCAAACCCGATTTGTTATTTTTACATACTATATTGTTGAACAATTATGGCCAAGAAAGTAACCCCTTTAATGAAACAGTATAATGCAATTAAAGCAAAGCATCCCGATGCATTGTTGTTGTTTCGGGTGGGCGATTTTTATGAAACCTTTGGGGAAGATGCTGTCCGGGCTGCTAAAATTTTGAATATTACTCTCACGGCTCGAAATAATGGTGGTGATAATATAGAGTTAGCCGGTTTTCCGCACCATTCATTGAATACGTATTTGCCTAAATTGGTGAAAGCGGGTTGTCGGGTTGCTATTTGTGATCAATTGGAAGATCCCAAACAAACTAAAACCATCGTAAAACGGGGCGTAACTGAATTAGTAACACCTGGTGTATCGCTAAACGACGATATTTTAGAGTCTAAAAGCAATAACTTTTTGGCCGCTTTGCATTTTTCTTCAAACGGAAAAAAAGAAATCGGGATTGCCTTCCTGGATGTTTCAACCGGGGAGTTTTTAACTTCGGAAGGGAATGTGGAATACATTGATAAACTGCTTCAGAATTTTAACCCTTCTGAAATTCTCTTCAGCAAACAAAAAAGAAAGCAGTTTTCTGAAGCCTTTGGCGATCAATATCACACTTTTCATTTGGAAGATTGGGTGTTTCAAATAGATTACGCTTCCGAAACGTTGAATAAACACTTCAACACAAAAAACTTAAAAGGTTTTGGTATTGATCATCTACAAAGCGGAATCATTGCGGCAGGAGCGGCACTGCATTATTTAGATGAAACACGGCACAACAAACTACAGCACATTACTAAAATAGCACGTATCGCTGAAGAAGAATACGTGTGGATGGATCGCTTTACCATCCGGAATTTGGAACTGTACCATTCCAATCAGCAAAATGCAGTAACATTGCTTGATGTTATTGACAAGACCATTTCGCCTATGGGCGGTCGTATGTTAAAGCGATGGATGGCGCTTCCGCTTAAAAATAGTGAAGCTATAAACCGGCGTCATGAAGTGGTGAGTTATCTACTCGATAACAAGAAAGTTTTAACTCGAACTCAGCAGCACTTGAAGAAAATGGGCGATTTAGAACGTCTTATTTCAAAAGTGGCAACGGGTAAGATTAATCCGCGGGAAGTTATTCAGCTTAAAAATTCACTGGAGGCGATTGTTCCTATAAAAGCTGAAGCATTACAGGCCAAAAATGAGTCGATGCAAGTAATTGGTGAACAATTAAACGACTGCGAACTG
Source organism: Marixanthomonas ophiurae (assembly GCF_003413745.1). Taxonomy (NCBI): domain Bacteria; kingdom Pseudomonadati; phylum Bacteroidota; class Flavobacteriia; order Flavobacteriales; family Flavobacteriaceae; genus Marixanthomonas; species Marixanthomonas ophiurae. Next base: position 1,374,848 of record NZ_QVID01000001.1, read on the forward strand.
CTTCGGAAAAAAATAAAAGAAACCCTTGTTGAAGAATCACCTGTCAATATTTTAAAAGGCAGTGCCATTGCTGAAGGGTTTTCAGAAGAACTTGACGAGCTGCGAAAAATTGCAAACGGTGGGAAAGAATATTTAGACGATATGCTGGATCGCGAAGCCAAACGTACGGGGATCTCATCTTTAAAAATAGCTTCAAACAATGTATTTGGATATTACATTGAAGTACGCAACACGCATAAAGATAAAGTACCCGAAGAGTGGATACGCAAACAGACCTTAGTAAGTGCCGAACGTTATATTACCGAAGAACTAAAAGAATACGAAGCTAAAATATTAGGCGCCGAAGAGAAAATTTTGGTGTTAGAGCAAGAACTCTTTGGTAAATTGGTAGAATGGATGCTACAATTTATTGGTTCAGTACAACAAAACGCTACGTTGATTGCCGAGTTGGACTGTTTATGTTCGTTTGCGGCTCATGCTTCAACGCATAATTATACGCGTCCGTTGTTAGATGATAGCTTCGATTTAGATATTAAAGAAGGCCGTCACCCGGTTATTGAACAGCAACTGCCACCAGACAGTCCGTACATAGCGAACGACGTTTTTCTAGATCGAGAAAATCAACAAATCATCATGATTACTGGTCCCAATATGAGTGGTAAGTCGGCTATTTTAAGGCAAACGGCTCTTATTGTCCTCTTAGCTCAAATGGGAAGCTTTGTTCCTGCAAAGGCTGCTAGAATGGGCTGCGTAGATAAAATTTTTACTAGAGTAGGAGCGAGCGATAATATTTCGATGGGCGAAAGTACGTTTATGGTCGAAATGAATGAGACCGCCAGTATTTTGAATAATATTTCAGAAAGAAGCCTAGTGCTTTTAGATGAAATAGGCCGCGGTACCAGCACGTATGACGGTATTTCGATTGCTTGGGCGATTAGTGAATACTTGCACGAGCATCCTTCTCATGCAAAAACACTTTTTGCTACGCATTATCACGAGTTAAATGAAATGACAGAAACGTTTGATCGGGTTAAAAATTATAATGTTTCAGTAAAAGAACTAAAAGACAATGTACTTTTTCTTCGGAAATTAGTTCCAGGCGGTTCACATCACAGTTTTGGAATTCACGTAGCAAAGATGGCCGGGATGCCGCAAGCGGTTATTAATCGGTCCAATAAAATACTGAAACGGTTGGAACGCTCCCATTCTTCAGAAGAATTAACCGAAGAAATGAAGCAACTTTCAAAAGATGAAATGCAGTTGAGTTTCTTTAAATTGGACGATCCTTTGTTGGAAGAATTACGTGAAGAAATACTAGATATTGATATTGATACACTTACGCCGGTGGAAGCCCTAATGAAACTCAACGAAATAAAGCGTATGCTACAGCGAAATGCATCGATAAAAATGAAGAAGTAAAAAACTCTATAAATTTTTTAAAAATAGCTTTGCTTTTAGGGTAAAAGTTTTAAATTTGCATCCGCTTATATAAGTAAGCGTAGTTCTTTAAAAACGCGAAAATAGCTCAGCTGGTAGAGCGCCACCTTGCCAAGGTGGAGGTCGCGGGTTCGAATCCCGTTTTTCGCTCAGTATCTTTACTAGTTAAAAAACTAAAAGAAAATATACCAATGCTGAAGTGGTGGAATTGGTAGACACGTTGGACTTAAAATCCAATGGACAGAAATGTCCGTACGGGTTCAAGTCCCGTCTTCAGTACAAAAGCCTTGTCATTTATGACGAGGCTTTTTTGGTTTTAGTAAATAAGTTTTTGAAATAAAAATTGATGAAGATGAACGTATTCTTATAAGTCGTCGCTTAACAACTTCTTAATCTCATTATCCACTTCTTGCTTTAATTCATCTGAATCTCCACTTTTTTTGCCTGCGATATATGAAATATATACAAGCAAGATTAATATAGGAAGAATAATAGGTAGTGAATACCAAAAATCGAATTCATCTATATAATCAATTTTAAAGTTTATTACACCTGAAAGCTGAAACAAGAACATGGTAAAAGGAATTAATATAGCATAGCGCCACCAATTTCTTGATGTTAAAAACCAAATACCTGTTAATAAAACAAAAGTAAGTTTTGTCACTAAAGCGTGAAGATAAATTTGAACATTGTCAAATCCACCTGAAGTAATATTACCAAAAAAAGTTTCCCATTCTTCAACACCTTTAGGAGCAAATTTGTAGAAATAAAATAAAAAGGGTGTTGCGACCAAAAATATGGTTAGCAACACCCCATTAATAAATGTTCTTTTTTTATCCGTTTGGTGGGATTTGATATTCTGATTTGTCGAGTTGCTGCTCATCGGTTCCTAAAGATTCTGGGGTACAACTTGCTGCAAGCGCAAGGACTGCTAAAATAAACATAAGTTTTTTCATGATGTATAGTTTTTAAGTTAAATTCTGATACAAACATACAGGGAAATACTTAAAAATCTAATAGTCAAATAAATATATGTTTTTCTTACATTTGTAGGTTAACTATTTCACAAATTATTTAATATCGGTCAAAATTAACTAAATATTCGTTAAAACGCGTTTTAGAGTAAATTATAAAATTTTATTTAACATATTATTAACTTTTAATTTTTATCAATTTCAATCCTCTTTTGACTGAAATCAATACAAAAAGCCCGCTCAGATGAGCGGGCTTTTCCATTAAAAAAAGAAACATTACATATCGTCGTTTCCTTCCATTTCGTCTTCTACTTCTTCAGCAGCATTGTCCATTGCTTCGCCAGTTTCTTCGGCTGCATTATCCATTGCATCGCCGGTATCTTCAGCAGCTTTTTCCATGGAATCAGCGGCATCATCCATAGAATCTTCCATGTCGTCAGCCATTTCCTCCATCTTATCTTCTGCTTTTTCTTCATTTGTTTCTCTACAAGAGTAAACCGATGCAACTAAAGCTAATGCTGCAAATGATAAAAATACTTTTTTCATAATGTGTGTGATTAGTGATTAATAATATCCAAAAATACTTAATTTTTATTTCTATTATAATTCTGAAAAACATTTTGTTGCTATAAATAATATGGTTTTTGTGGTTTTAATCCAGTTTTATATGGAAATATTCCAAAATATATATATCTTCGGGATATGGAAAAAAGTATATCTATTGAAGCAAAGCGTTTTAAGCAAGTGCGTGAAGAGCAAAACTACACCCAACACTCTTTTGCAGAGTTACTGCAAATAGGATCCACGACAGCCGATATTGAAAGGGGTAAAACAAAACTGTCTGGTAAAGCAGTCATGGAATTACTGCATCAATTTAATATTAACCCACTATGGTTGTTTGGTAACAGTTTTAACCAATATCTCGATGTTAATAATGGTAATGTAAGTCCGAAGGTGGTATCAATAGATAAACACGAAAAAGAAACCATACTTTTAGTAAACCAAAAAGCTGCAGCTGGATATCCACATAATGTTCAAGATGTTGGTTGGTACGATACCTTACCGGCATTCAATATTCCATTACCAGAATACCGTAATGCTACATATAGAGGTTTTCAAGTAGAAGGGGATAGTATGTTGCCTAATATACGACCCAATGAGTGGGTTCTAGGTAAAGCTGTCTCTAATATTTCAGAAGCAAGTGACAGCCGTATCTATATAGTTGTGTTGCACGATTCGGTACTGGTGAAAAAACTTCAAAAAATTACCAACGCACCCAACAAGGTTCGTTTAATATCACTTAATCCTGAATACTTACCCATAAATGTAGAAGTGAAAAACATACAAGAATTATGGCAAGTAAATAGTAAACTTAGCTTTGGAGTTGATGAACCTTCTGAAACTACTCTTTTTAAACAATTACAACAATCTATGGAAGAGTTGAAAGGACAGATTAATAACCTGAAACAATAGGATAATCTTTTAATTAGCGTAGCTATCTTTGCTTTAAAATTCTCTTTAATAGTATGAACAGAAAACTCCTCTATCCTTTATTAGTGCTTTTAGTTACAGTAGGTCTTTATTATGCTGAAAAGTATATTGATAAACAAAATGAGTCATATCCTGATATGACTAATGAAACATCTGAAACGTATACGGAGTTTAATGAAGACTATTTACCACAATCCACTTATAATGCTGTTGTGAAACATAAATATTTTACCTTGTCTTATGCTGAACCTCATGAACAAGCTGAATGGGTAGCGTATGAACTTAGCAAAAATCAGATAGTAAATAACAACTTAAAGCGTCCTTATTTTGTTGAAGATCGTGAAGTGAAAACCGGCTCGGCAGATTGGCGTAATTATAAAAATTCTGGATATGATAGAGGGCATCTTATTCCAGCTGCTGATCGTGAATTTTCAGAAAATGCCTATCATGAAACGTTTTTAACAAGTAATATAAGTCCACAAAACCACGATTTTAATGCTGGTATTTGGAACCGATTGGAGCAGAAAACCCGCTATTGGGCAAAAAAATATAACGGTATTTATGTAGTAACTGGGGGTGTTTTAAAAGATGGACTGCGAACCATTGGTGACGAAAATGTCTCGGTGCCTGAGGCTTTCTATAAAATTTTAGTTGATGTTTCAGAAGAGAAACATAAAGCAATTGCTTTTTTAATCCCTAATAAGGCAACAAGTGATTCTTTTTATAAATATGTAGTTTCCATAGATGAAGTTGAGGTAGAAACAGGAATTGATTTCTTTCCAAAATTACCTGATTCAATAGAGAATAGGTTAGAAGCTATTTCAAGTGCAAAAGATTGGGAGAAACGGTAATTATTTTTAAAAAAAAACTAAATTCCGTAGTACGAATTTGCGCCATCAAGTCTTATAAAAATAAATAAAAGAATAGTAAAGCCCCATAACCCAGATCCTCCGTAACTAAAAAAGGGCAACGGGATTCCTACGGTTGGGAATAAGCCTGTAACCATTCCTACATTTACAAAAAAGTGAAAAAACAAAATAGCGGCAACGCTGTATCCATACACTCGGCTAAATGGGTTTTTTTGGCGTTCGGCTAAAAACAAAATTCGAACAATTAATCCAACGAAAAGTAAAATAACCACTATACTACCCAAAAAACCCCATTCTTCACCAACGGTGCTAAAAATGTAGTCTGTATGTTGTTCGGGTACAAACTTTCCTTTGGTCTGTGTACCTTCTGTCCAACCTTTACCAAGCCATCTACCACTACCGATAGCAATTTCACTTTGGTTGGTATTATAACCTATTCCTTTAGAGTCGATTTCCTTTCCTAATACAATATTAAAGCGGTCCCTATGGCGTTGTTCAAAAATATTGTTGAAAATGTAGCTTACCGAAAAAGAAAAGCCAATACACGCAATGACAATTACAACATACTTAAATAGATTAGGGCGTTTTTTTCTTTTTCTGAAAAACAAAAATCCGGCAATCAGTACTACGGCTAAAATTACCCAAAATATACCAAAAGCCAATGTTGAAACAAACAAAGCGGCTGCAAAAAAGCCTAATAAAAGATATACAAAATGCAACCCTTCCCTATACAAAGGGAAAACAAAGGCCGCATAAATGAGGGCGCTTCCAGGGTCGGGCTGTGGAATGATAAAAATGGCTGGTAATGCAATAATTAAAAATGCCTTAAGCTGACCTTTAAATTGATGCATGTCCGTTTGTATATCGGTCAAGTACTTAGATAAAGCCAGTGCCGTAGCAGCTTTTGCAAATTCACTAGGTTGAAGGCTTATGCCTCCAAATGAATACCACGAGGTGGCTCCAGAAATTGTTTTCCCAAATATAAAGAGCCCTAATAACGATAGCAAAGAGACTAAATAAATAACACTGGAAAAGCGTTCGTAAAATTTTGCTTCTATTGCTAGAATAAAAATGATAAGGATAACACTTAAAAATATCCAAAGCAGTTGTTTGGTATAAATTTGATTAAAATCCCAAAACGTTTTTGCACTATCATCCAGTGAGGCTGAGTAAATGTTCATCCAACCAATGGCAACCAATGCGAAATAAAAAAATATAGTGAGCCAGTCTAACTTTACGAGTCCTTTGCCTACCGCCATTATCGATTAATTTTAAAAGGTTCGTCACTATACGGTTTAGCATATTCTTCTTCTAAGCTGCCATTTAACACGTAATTTTCCATGTCTTTTCGAGTGATCTCACCTTTTATATATTTTTCTATCATTAAGCCAGCAATTCTACCTGCCCATCTGGAGCCCCAATATCCATTTTCAACAAAAACAGCTATAGCGATTTTTGGATCATCTTTGGGTGCAAAAGCAACAAATATGGAGTGGTCGGTCAACTGCATACGTTTACCATCTATCCGGATGAAGTTTTCAGCAGTACCTGTTTTTCCACATATTTCAATATCAGGAACTCTTATATACGATGCTGTACCACGGGTGTATACTTCATGCATACCTTCTACAACAGGTTCAAAATACTGGGGGTCTATCGTTGTTTTATGTTTTTTGGTATATTCTTTTGGGATGGTGTCTGTCTCTCCTATACTTTTTATAACGTGTGGGGTATAATACCAGCCTCGATTAGCAATAGTTGCTGTAAAATTTGCCATTTGTATAGGGGTCATTAACACTTCACCTTGACCAATTGCATTTGAAATAGTGGCAGTAGCATACCAATTATTTTCTGGGTACATACTATTATATGTTTGTGCATCGGGTATTTTTCCTGGTCGTCCGCTGGGTAAGTCGTATCCTAAATAATGCCCCAAGCCAAAACTTTCTAGGTGGGTTTCCCAGGCGTCCATCCCTTTTTGAGGTGTTGGGTATTTTTCAATGGTACGTCTATATACTGTACAAAAATAGGCATTACAAGAGTTAGCAATTCCACCTACCATAGATAAAGGGCTAGGATGGTGGTGGCATCCTAATTTCCTCCCTCTTCCATAATGGTAACCTCCGTGACAAGAAATTCTTTCTTTAGTATCAATTACATTTTCTTGCATTCCTATTAAGGCAGTAAGTGTTTTAAAAGGTGATCCGGGAGGATATTCTCCTTGTAATCCACGATCAAATAGGGGTTTTGCAATGGTGTCGTACCATAGCCGTGTAAAATTTTCAGAACGTTCCCTGCCTACTAATAAACCAGGATCGTAATTAGGCGCGGTGACTAAACTTAAGATCTCGCCTGTTTTAGGTTCAATGGCAACAATACCACCTCGTTTGTTTACCATTAATTCTTCACCATATTTTTGCAGTTCAGAATCTATGGTTAGTTGCAAGTCTTTTCCTTTTTGTGGAAGCGTGTCAAAAACACCATTGTTAAAGGGGCCTATATCTCTATTAAATCTGTCTTTCTGTATGTATTTAACGCCTTTTACGCCACGCAATAAATCTTCATACTGAAGTTCAACGCCTTGTTTGCCTATTAACTCTCCCATTTGGTAATAAGGGTTTTCCTTAATAATGCGCTTGTTCACTTCAGCAATGTAACCTAAAACGTTTGCTGAGTGTTTTACTTGGTAGTCCCTTAAGGACCTTTTCTGAATATAAAATCCTTCATATTTATACATTTTTTCTGAAAGAAAAGCATACTCAGCTTTTGTTAACTGCGGAATAACTACTGAAGGTAATCTAGGGGAATAGACACGGGCTTTATTTAAAATGGTGTCAAATCTGCCTTCAGTGATTTTTAAAAGTTTACAAAACTCGGTTGTGTCTAGTGGTTTTACCTCTCTTGGAATGACCATCACATCGTAAGAAGGTTGGTTGGAGACGAGTAGTTTTCCATCACGATCAAATACATAACCCCGTTGAGGATAATCATACAGTACCTTTACAGCATTGTTTTGTGATAATTGTTGAAAGGATGTGTCATACACTTGTAAATAGAATAACCGTCCGGCAAAAACTACTCCAGTAATTAATACAACAACAAGTAATAACAGTTTACGCATGTAGGGAAAAGCTTATTTAAAATTTTAATTTGAAAAAAATACGGTACTAGTTGGTTGTTAGTTTTTTCGACTAAATAAGATTAAAATACTCATTAATAGTATTATACTAAATATTCCTGAAAATAACGTGGATTTTAGGATTAAAAGTATGTGTGAAAGGTTAAAAATTTCAAGGGTAAAAAGGATAATATGGTGTAAAAAAACCATCGCTACAACATATGAAAACTGCTGCGCCAATGATGTTTTATACAACTTTATATTATTATGCTCATAACTAATGCCAAAAGAGAATTTTAGGATCCACGGTCGTATATAAGCAATAAACACCGAAGCGGCTGCATGAACTCCTCCAGAATCCCCAAATATGTCGATTGAAAAACCTAATAGAAAACTTAAAAATATTAATAATCCCTTATTTCCGCTAAGCGGGTATAATAGAATAAAAAGGATGTAAATATAGGGGTTGATATACCCCAAAAAGTTAAGGTGATTTAAAAGTAACACTTGTAAAAAAACAAGCAGTATAAACCGTAAAGCATTTATTAAAATTGCATTATTCTGCATCTTCTACTTCATTTTCCAATTGCAATATTTCTTCTTTGTTTGTATTCTCAATTAGATAGACATGCTTTAAGCTTGTCATATCATTAAATAACTTAATCTGGAGGTCGTAATAATTAGCATCTCCATCTAGATTAAACTCTTCAATAGTACCTATTAAAATACCTTCTGGAAAAATGGTTGATTTTCCACCAGTGATAATAGTGTCACCAACTTTAACCGGGGCTAATCGCGGGATATCTACTAATTGAACCCTATTTGGATCTTTTGTATCCCACTTTAAAGTTCCAAAATGATTCGATTCTTTTAACCGAGCATTTATCTGGCTATTGGTGTTTAAAATAGATTGTACAGTTGAAAAATTCTCTGATGTAGCATTAATAATCCCTATAATTCCTTTGGAAGAAATTACACCCATATCAATCTTGACACTATCTTTCTTTCCTTTTCTTAACGTTAAATAGTTCTTCGATTTTGAATACGTATTGTTTATAATACGAGCATTCCTAAAAATATATCCCGATGGAAGTACCGTGCTATCCAAAGTTGAAGTGTTAGCGATACTTTTTAAATTTTCCAGTTGAGTTCTCAGATGGATGTTCTCTTCTATTAAGCGTTTGTTTTCGTTTTCAAGCCCAAAATAGCCAGTAACATTACTTTTGGCACTAAAAACATTTCCGCTTAAAAAGTTAGCTGAGCTTACATACTTCCCGTTGTGATACGAATGGGTTTGTATCGTAAGATAAACTGAAATAAGGAACAAAAGACCAAACAACAGGAAATTTTTATTCCGTATAAAGAAAAAGATAATCTGTTGCATGACGAGTTAATTCCTATTTTATCAATACACTTTTATATTTGTTTAGGTTTTTTAAACAAATACCGGTACCTCTAACGACAGCTCTTAATGGATCTTCAGCAATATAAACAGGAAGATCTGTTTTTTGAGATAACCGCTTGTCAAGTCCCCGAAGCATAGAACCACCACCAGCTAAATAGATACCTGTGTTGTAAATATCGGCAGCTAATTCTGGAGGGGTTTGCGATAACGTTTCCATTACCGCATCTTCAATACGAAGAATAGATTTATCCAGCGCTTTTGCTATTTCTCTAAAGGAGGTTTGAACTTGCTTTGGTTTCCCAGTAAGAAGGTCACGTCCTTGAACAGACATTTCTTCTGGTGGCAATTCAAGATCTTCGGTAGCAGCACCTATTTGGATTTTAATTTTTTCAGCAGTGCGTTCTCCCACATACAAGTTATGTTGGGTTCGCATATAATAGATAATATCATTTGTAAACACATCACCTGCAATCTTTATAGATTTATCACAAACAATTCCACCTAGAGCAATCACGGCAATTTCAGTAGTACCACCTCCTATATCGACCACCATATTTCCTTTAGGTTGCATAATATCCACGCCAATACCGATAGCTGCTGCCATAGGCTCGTGAATAAGATATACCTCTTTTCCATTAACCCGTTCGGCGCTTTCTTTTACCGCTCGCATTTCCACTTCTGTAATCCCACTTGGGATACAAATTACCATTCGTAGTGAAGGCGTAAGCCACTTCTTTTTTAATGCCGGAATATCCTTAATGAACATGTTGATCATTTTTTCACTGGCATCAAAATCGGCAATTACTCCATCTTTCAATGGGCGAATTGTTTTAATGTTTTCGTGCGTTTTACCTTGCATCATACTGGCTTCGCGCCCAACGGCAATAATTTTCCCGGTAGAACGGTCTCGTGCAACAATGGAAGGCGCATCTACAACAACCTTGTCGTTGTGAATGATCAGGGTGTTTGCGGTCCCTAAATCGATGGCTATTTCTTCCGTTAAGAAATCAAAAAATCCCATATTCTATTTTGGTGGTATTGAAATTATACGTGATAAGCTACTGCTATTCACAAATGTAACATTTTTAGTGTTTAAAATGACGTGTACCGGTAAATACCATGGACATTTCATTTTCGTTGCAATAATCAATGCTAAGCTCGTCTTTTATGGAGCCTCCTGGTTGTATTACTGCAGATATTCCGGCGTTGTCTGCTATTTCTACACAGTCTGGAAACGGGAAAAAAGCGTCACTGGCCATAACAGCCCCATCTAAATTAAATTTAAAGTTGTTGGCTTTTTCAATAGCTTGGCGTAATGCATCTACACGAGACGTTTGTCCCGTTCCGCTCGCACACAACTGCTTGTTTTTAGCTAAAACAATGGTGTTGCTCTTAGTGTGTTTACATATTTTCGAAGCAAACATCAAGTCTTCTAACTCGCTATCGGTTGGTTTATTGTTGGTTTTGTACGTTAATTCTTCTTTTGAATCTGTTTTGTGGTCTTTATCTTGAACCAAATATCCGTTAAGGCTCGTCCTAACTTGAATTGTGGGCAGTTTTGTTTCTTTCTGAATTAATAAAATTCGATTCTTTTTGCCTTTCAGAATTTCTAATGCTTTTTCTGAAAAAGAAGGGGCGATAACTACTTCGCAGAATAATTTGTGAATTTCTTCAGCAGTGGCTTCGTCAATTTCAGAATTACTGATTAAAATTCCGCCAAATGCCGAAACAGGATCGCCGGCCAACGCATCTACATAAGCTTGTTTGACGGTGTCTCGCTGGGCAATTCCACAGGCGTTATTATGTTTTAATACGGCAAAAGTAGGGGCGTCGTTTGTAAATTCAGCCATTAAGTTTACTGCGGCATCTACATCGAGCAGGTTGTTATAGCTTAATTCTTTACCGTGTAATTTGTCGAACATCGCATCAAAATCACCAAAGAAAAAACCTTTCTGGTGCGGGTTTTCGCCATAACGAAGTTCTTTTCCTTTTGCTTCGCTAATTTTTAGTGTGGGCATTTCAGTTTCAGCATTGAAATAATTAAAAATTGCTGAGTCGTAATGCGATGAAATATTAAACGCTTTCGCAGCGAATTTTTTTCGATCGTTTACTGAAATGGAGCCTTCATTTTCTGAAATAATATGCAATACTTCTTCGTAATCTTCCATAGAAGAAACACAAAGCGTATCCTTAAAATTTTTAGCTGCGGCACGAATTAATGAAATTCCGCCGATGTCAATTTTTTCAATAATGTCTTGTTCCGAAGCACCAGAAGCGACTGTTTTTTCAAAAGGATATAAATCTACAATCACTAAATCTAACTGTGGGATGTTGTATTCTTTCATTTCGGCTACATCACCATCGTTATCTTGACGGTTTAAAATACCGCCAAAAACTTTTGGATGTAGTGTTTTAACACGACCTCCTAAAATAGAAGGGTAATCGGTCACTTCTTCAACAGGAATAACTTCTATTCCCAAATCGTTAATAAATTTTTGAGTTCCTCCGGTAGAATAGATAGTAACTCCCAGTTTGTCTAGTTCTTTAACAATAGGAGCCAGCCCATCTTTATGAAAAACTGAAATTAATGCAGAAGTGATTTTTTTTGTGTCGCCCATGGATTGAAATTTAAGGGGCAAAAGTACATAATTACATATAAAATTGTAACAATATGACATAGAAACCGTCCTATGTTATTGAATATTTTTTTGAATTATTTTGATACCTTGTATTTTTAAAAGTATTGGAGCGATCTCTAGTACTAAATAGGGGTGTTTATATCCTTTTTACTAACTAATTTCTGAAAAAAGAATGCTGGTTTACTTACGTGTTTTAAAAGAAAGTTTTGCTTTTGCCGTCAATGCATTACGAAATAATAAACTGCGAACTTTTTTATCATTAGTAGGCGTTACTATTGGTATTTTTTCAATTATTGCAGTCTTAGCTGCAGTAGATTCTTTGAAAAAAGAAATTGAAGGAAATATTAGTTCATTAGATAAAAGCACGATTATCCTTGCCCATTTCTCTTTTGGTCCAAGCGATATCCCCCGTTGGAAACGAGAACAGTTTCCTATGGTTTCTTTTGAAGAATACCAATATTTAGAAAGTAATGTGCCTAACCTCGATTATGCTACGTACACTTTAAACGTGCCTAATGAAAATATAAAATATGGCGATAACCAGATTAGCGATGTGCCAATTGGTGCCGTAACAGAAAGTTATTACTACATTGAAGCATTACAATTAGATTCTGGACGATTTTTTAATGGAGCAGAATCTAATAGTGGTTCGCCAGTTTTGGTTATAGGATATGAAATTGCACAAAAATTATTCAACGGAAGTGAACGGGCCCTTGGTAAACAAGTACGAATTTATGGTCGAAAATTTACAGTAATAGGTGTGCTTGAAAAAGAGGGCGCAGGGTTATTTGGTGGCTCAAAAGATACATCAATCTGGATGCCCGTAAATATTGTACGGCGAATGTATGGCGATAACAATAAAAACACGTTTCCTCAAATTGTTATTAAGCCTAAAAAAGATATAGATAATGAAGAGTTCATTGCTATTTTAGAACAAAAACTACGCTTAAAAAGAGGGCTGAGACCTGATGATGTAAGTACCTTTTTTGTAAATCAACTACAAGGATTTGCCGATATGATTGATAACATAACTGGGCAAATGAATTTAATTGGTTTGGTTATTAGTGGCTTTTCATTGCTAGTAGGTGGTTTTGGTATTGCCAATATTATGTTTGTGAGTGTTAAGGAACGAACTAATTTGATAGGAATTCAAAAATCATTGGGAGCTAAAAACCGGTTTATCTTGCTTCAATTTTTATTCGAGGCCGTTATTTTAGCGGTTATTGGAGGGTTAATTGGGCTTTTCTTGGTTTTTTTGGTCTCTCTCTTAGCTTCACAGTTTACAGGTGATTTTGAGTTTGTGCTTTCCCCTTGGAATATGTTTATTGGAACTGCAATTTCAGCGGTGATTGGGTTAATATCAGGAATACTTCCGGCTATTTCAGCTTCAAAATTAGATCCAGTAGAAGCGATTCGGACTGGAATGTAAGAGTTAAAGAAAATAAAACCAAATCACAAACATCAATTAGTATTCTATCGGTGCCTGAGTGTTCCGACGGTAGGAGGAATGCGTTGCGCTGAGCCTGTCGAAGTGTATGGAGGCTCAGTAATTATAATATTTCAGCAACTTGCTGGTTTATCCACTCTAAAAATCGCTCATCTTCTACTGAGAAAGGATCTTCGGTATGTGAGTCTATATCTATTTGTCCAATATTTTTTCCGCTTTTAAAAAGAGGGACTACAATTTCAGCTTTAACATACATGTTGCAAGCTATGTAATTGTTTTGAGCTTTTACATCGGCAACCACAAAATTGGCATTCGATTCTGCTACTTGCCCGCAAATACCTTTTCCGAAGGGAATAACTATGTGATCGGTAGGTTCGCCTGCAAATGCTTCTAGATGCAAGGTTTTCTGCTCGTGATTAGCGAAGTAGAAGCCAACCCAATCGTAATATCCTAAAGAGGTTTGCAATAGTTCACATACTTCATAAAGGCGTTGTTTTACAGGTTCCTTGTCATTTGCTAAAATTGTGTTTACTTTGGGTTTCAAAACATCAAAAGGCATAGTTGTCTATTTTAAGTAAAAGTATTTTAAAACCGAGACAAACGCCAAATACAAATGCTGTATTTTTGTTAAAATTTATATTTGTTTTTGAAAAAATTATTTGTAAAATATAAAGCCGTTATCCAGTTTATACTCTTGTTTTTGGGTACGTATCTGCTTTTAACCTTCTTGTACACACTGTATTTAAAGTACGCTGAACACGGGGTCTATTATCCTGATTTTTTCACCAATTTGGTAGCGAAACAGAGCAATGCCGTAATACAAGCTTTTGGCTATAATGGAGTTGTTAAGCCAGAACCTACAGGTCCTTTTATGGGATTGTATATTAATGATGTTTTTTTGGCTCGTGTTGTAGAGGGATGTAATGCGATAAGTATTATAATATTATTTGTGGCTTTCATTATTTCATTTACACAAAAGTTTAAGAAAACACTGTTGTTTATTTTTGCAGGTATAGCTTTAATTTATGCAGTAAATATTTTGCGGATAGCATTATTAACCATTGCCTTATATCATTATCCAGAATACACTGATTTTCTACACCAAATTGTTTTTCCGGCAATTATTTACGGAATGGTTTTTCTATTATGGTTGTTTTGGGTGCGTAACCTTAAAGTAAAATCTAGAAATACTAATGAATAAAAAAGCAACCATACTATTTATATTGATTGCAATATTTGCATTGGTAGGTGTGCGCTTTTTTGAAGAAAATATTTTTTACGATCCTCTTATTCATTTTTTTAAATCAGATTATGCCAATCAAACTCTTCCGGATTTCGATACTTTTAAATTATTAGTAAGTATAGGATTTAGATATGTATTAAACACCCTTTTTTCATTAGTAATAATTTGGTTGGTTTTTGAAAAAAAGGATATTTTAAAACTATCGATTATTCTGTACCTCATTTTGTTTCTTCTCCTTTTAATTGTTTACTTACTACTTTTATTTAACTATGAAGAAGGGAACTATTTAACCCTTTTTTATGTACGTCGCTTTTTAATTCAACCATTGTTCTTATTGATTTTTTTACCTGCATTCTATTTTCAGAAAAAAGCATAAAGCAATTTTGTATCTTTGAAAAAAATAAATTTTGAAGAAAATAGTTATGAAAAAACACATATTCCTATCCGTTTTATTAGTGGTAATCACTTTAGTCTCTTGTGCAGATAACAAGAAAAAAACCGAACCAGAAATTAAAACAGTCGATACAAAAGCTGAAAGCAAAACCTATGTAGCTGCTAAAACCGATGCTGAGTTTAAAGATGAAAAAACAGCAGGCGTATTTAAACAATACGTAAAATTAAAAACAGCATTAGTTAATACAAATGCAGAAAAAGCATCTCAAGAAGCTTCTAATTTAATGACTTCTTTTGCCAATGTGGGAGTGGATAACGTAGCTTTGCAAGCTGCCCAAAATATTGTAGAAAGCAATGACATTAAAGAGCAACGTACCGCTTTTGTTGCTGTTACTACTGAAGTTGAAAAGATGATGGAGGATGCTCTATCTTCGGGAACAATTTATAAACAGTATTGCCCAATGGCTTTTAATAATAAAGGGGCATTTTGGCTAAGTGAAAGCAAAGATATTATGAATCCTTATTTTGGTGATAAAATGCTAAAATGTGGACGTGTTGATGCGGAAATACAATAAAGAATTTTAGTAATACTTGTAATTTTAGGGTACACATCCTGAAAAAAATTCCAAACTTTTCAGAAAAATTAAATATGAAAAAAATAGGTGTAACGCTACTTTTTACAATTAGTTTAATAGCGTGCTCAAACCCCAAAAAAGAAAATAAAGTAAATTGGCAACCCCTAAAAACTGTACAGTTGGAAGGAGTTAGCCCCTTGGGAATTGCAGAGATAAGCAATACACTGTGGGTAAGTGATGGGGTTGGTAACCGCATTGTTTCCATTGCTGAAAAAAACGAATCAGTTCGTATTTTAGATTCTTTTAGCCGCCCAATGCATATCGCCACAGATGGAAAGTACTTATTTGTTCCGGAATTTAATGCAAACCGTGTTAAAATAACCTCAGGAGCAGATCAATCTATTATACCTGTGGGTGATTCACTTGCTGGTCCTTCTGCTGTTGCAATATTTGAAAACCAAATGGCAGTTTCATATTTTAAAGGGAATCAAGTGCTTTTTACGAGTGACGGTAAAAACTGGATTCATATAGGAGAACATGCTACTGAAAACAAGGCATTAAACCAACCAACTGATGTGCAGATCACAAAAGACAGCATCTGGGTTGCTGATGGGTATAATAATAGGGTGCAGATTTACGATAAAAAAGGAAAGCTACTTAGCACAATTGGGGAGAAAGAAAATATCAATGTGGCAATGGGACTTTTTGTTTCAGAAAAAGAACTGTTTGTAACCGATTTTGAAAACGATAGAGTTTTAATTTATAATCACGAGGGAAAATTGCTTCAAGAACTTTCAAAAGATATAAAAAGTCCTTCAGATGTATATCTCAGAAACGAGAACCTCTATATACTGAATTACTTGGCAAGTAGTTTGGTTATCTATGAAAAGGGAAACTCTTCAGTAGAAAAATAATTCATTGCTTTTTTTACTAGAAAAATACTACAAAAATCTTTAGTTAAATTTTAGCTAACGAAGTATCACGAATCGTTTTCTGACGTACATTTACTATGTTCTTAAATTAGAATACTATGGGACAACAAAAGTCAAACAGTAAGCCAATGCCTGCAAAGGCACAGCCTAAACAGGCTAAAAAGGCTCCACAGACTGCTGCTAAGAAGAAGTAATTTGTGGCTGGTTTATTTCGTATAAACCTTTATATTAAAACTTAATGAGGAAAGATCACCCTTAAAAAAGGTGGTTTTTATATTTTTAAGAAGAAGTAAAAAAGGATTAAAGAGTATAGAATATAGAGGAAAGAGAAAGGCCTTCAGTTAAAACTGAAGGCCTTTCTAATAAATGACTTTATCTATGGCGATTCGCCATTACATCATGCCTGGCATTCCGCCACCCATTGGGGGCATTCCGCCACCGCCATCATTGTCTTCTTTAATGTCGACTAAAGCACATTCAGTAGTTAATATCATACCAGCTACAGAAGCTGCGTTCTCTAATGCGATACGTGTTACTTTCTTAGGATCAATAATCCCTGCTTTTAACATATCTACATACGCTTCGCTTTTAGCATCGTACCCAAAGTTTTTCTTTCCTTCCAGCACTTTGTTAATAACTACAGAACCTTCGCCTCCAGCATTTTCAACAATAGTACGTAATGGAGCTTCAATAGCTTTTGATACTATCTGAATACCAGTAGACTCATCTAATGTATCTGTAGTCAATTTTTCAAGTTTTTTAAGTGCACGAACAAACGCTACACCACCACCAGCAACAATGCCTTCTTCCACAGCCGCACGGGTTGCGTGAAGTGCATCATCTACGCGGTCTTTTTTCTCTTTCATCTCCACTTCAGAAGCAGCACCTACATACAATACAGCTACACCGCCAGCTAATTTAGCTAAACGTTCTTGTAACTTTTCTTTGTCGTAGTCGCTTGTTGTGGTTTCAATCTGAGCTTTTATTTGACCAACTCTTGCTTTTATGTCGCTTTTGTTTCCAGCGCCATTTACAATTGTAGTGTTGTCTTTATCGATTGTTACGTTCTCAGCAGAACCTAACATATCAACTGTAGCGTTTTCAAGTGTGAAACCACGTTCTTCGCTAATTACCGTTCCTCCAGTTAAGATTGCTATGTCTTCTAACATTGCTTTTCTGCGGTCTCCAAATCCTGGTGCTTTTACGGCAGCGATTTTAAGGCTTCCGCGCAATTTGTTTACTACTAATGTAGCCAGTGCTTCACCTTCTACATCTTCAGCAATAATCAATAGTGGCTTTCCTTGTTGTGCAACTGGTTCTAATACAGGAAGAAGATCCTTCATGTTTGTGATTTTCTTATCAAAAAGAAGAATCATTGGGTTTTCCAACTCCGTTTGCATTTTTTCACTGTCTGTTACAAAGTAAGGTGACAAGAAACCACGATCAAACTGCATACCTTCAACTACATCAACGTATGTTTCAGTTCCTTTAGCTTCTTCTACAGTGATCACACCTTCTTTACCAACTTTACCGAAAGCTTTGGCGATTAAGTCACCAATTTGCTCATCGTTGTTAGCCGAAATAGATGCAACTTGCTTTATTTTATCTGAAGAATTACCAACTTTAGTGGTTTGTTTTTCAAGGTCAGCAACAATTGCTTCCACAGCTTTGTCGATACCTTTTTTAAGTTCCATTGGATTAGCACCCGCAGCAACGTTTTTAAGTCCTTCCTTAACGATAGCCTGCGCCAAAACAGTTGCGGTTGTTGTACCGTCACCAGCTAAATCGTTAGTTTTCGAAGCTACTTCTTTTACCATTTGAGCGCCCATATTTTCAAGAGCGTCCTCTAGTTCAATTTCTTTTGCTACGGTAACACCATCCTTGGTTACTTGTGGTGCACCAAATGATTTGCTAATAATTACATTACGACCTCTTGGTCCCAATGTTACTTTTACTGCGTTTGCTAATGCATCTACACCGCGCTTAATCGCGTCGCGTGCTTCTACATCAAATTTTATATCTTTTGCCATTTTAAAAATCTTTAATTTTTAAGCTTCCAAAATAAAGAAGCCTTGTATTATTAAACTTATATATTCTATTTTTTTGAGAAAAAACCTTTAAATAATTGCAAGAATATCATCCTCACGCATAATAAGATAATCTTTTCCTTCATACTTTAAATCAGTACCAGAGTACTTTCCGTAAAGTACGGTATCGCCTTTTTTTACAGTCATTTCGTGGTCTTTTTTGCCATTACCAACTGCTATTACGGTACCTCTTTGTGGTTTTTCTTTTGCAGAGTCTGGAATGATAATACCGCTTGAAGTTTTAGTTTCTGCCTCTTGTGGCTCTACCAAAACACGGTCTGAAAGGGGTTGAATTTTTACTGCCATAATAAAATTTTAATTTTATATTTCCCACAAAAGTGGAAATCTTATTTGTTAAACTTAAGTTTAAATGTTGTTATTGCTAATAGGCAGAAACTATGCCACTGCATTTAAACTGACACATTGAAACAAAAAATGCCAGCTTGTCACAAGCTGGCATTTTCAATCAATGATTTAAAAAGAAACGCTTTTAGTTTCCTTGACCTGTAGTATCTGTATCTGTTGTAGTAGGATCTAACATTGGTGTTTCAATGGTCTCATCACCAAATGTATCGGTTGGTACGGCACCACTTCCACCCATAATTGGGATGTTACTCAAAAGGATTAAGGCTAGCAATACAATGGCTAATGTCCATGTACTTTTATCTAAAAAGTCGGTTGTTTTTTTAACACCTCCCATTTGCTGGCCACCGCCACCGCCAAAGGTAGAGGATAATCCGCCTCCTTTAGGGTTTTGTACCATTACTACTACCACCAATAAAAAGGCGACAAAAATTATTAAAACTAAGAATATTGTAAACGTACTCATATTATTGTGTATCTATTATTTTTTCGATTGCACGAATTTGGTCTGCAAAGAAACCACTTTTTTCGGGATTTTTCAAAATTAATATTTTATATGCTTGTATGGCTTTTTTATAGTTTTTTTGTTGCAAATAAACTTTTGCTAAGGTCTCCGTCATTAAAGCGTCTGGCGTCTGGGTGTAGGGCTTTGCTAGGTTTGCTTTAGTTGTTTGTTGTTCGGCAGGTTTAATTTTTGGTTTATCCTGAATAAATTTTTCAATCATTTTAAACTTACGCTCTTGATCTGAAGAACGACTTTCTTGATTAATTTCTTCTGAAAAAGCATCTTTTCTTTCTTCAGTTTTAGACCTATCAATTGGGTTCGCTTTCGTCAATTTTAACCACTCACTAAAAGAATGTGTGTCCTTTTTGGTAAAATCGAGAGGTTTGTCTATTTCTAAGGTTTCTTCTGCTTCGGTTTTCTCGTTTTTTGATTCTATTTTTTTTCGTTCTGAGGTTGAACTAGCTAATTGTTCTACAGATCCCTGTTTCCGTTCAAAAAGGTCTGGATTTAAAATAGCTTCGGCCTTTTTCATTTCGGCTTTCATCTGGTTGTCCAATTCAATAGCTGTTTGTTCTGAAATGTTCTCTGAAACTACGTCAATTTCACTTACAGAAGAATCATGTTGTTGGATTAACTGAGAAATTTCATTTTGAGCGAATGTTTCCGAAGTAATAAATTCAAACAAGATATCGCGATTTGTCGTATAAGCGGCCGTAACCTTTAAAGCATCGTTGTATAAAAAACTATTCTGACTTTTAAGTGCTTTTAGTTGTAAAGCCCGAGCACTTTGGAAATAGGGGTATTTTTTGATTACCATATCTAATTGTTCCATAGCCTCTTTATCTAAATGCTGAGGTTTTGAAAGTAAATCGGTATAGTTTTTTGTGTTCAAAATATTACCAGTTTGCGAGCGATTTATTAAAAATATCTTGGGTGATGCGTTCAAAAATTACATTGAGGGCATCGTCTAAGGCTGAGC
The DNA here is from genome assembly GCF_003413745.1 of Marixanthomonas ophiurae. Classification (NCBI taxonomy): domain Bacteria; kingdom Pseudomonadati; phylum Bacteroidota; class Flavobacteriia; order Flavobacteriales; family Flavobacteriaceae; genus Marixanthomonas; species Marixanthomonas ophiurae. Next base: position 1,395,305 of record NZ_QVID01000001.1, read on the forward strand.
CTGTTAATTGAGCGGCACCATCATAGTCAAAGTAAAAAGAGAATCGTTGCTCAAAATCTTTTTCTTCGTCATCAGAATTATAAAAGCGAACATTAACGGCAACAGTTAATCGGTTTTGCGCTGCTGTACTTTGCGAAGTTGCTGTAATGGGAGCGATGTAATATTCTACAATTTCGCCTTCATAAGCCAAATCGCCGTTGTTGTTAACCAAGTCTAGACTTGTTTGGTTTAATAATAAATCTTGTAGTTGAATAGTGAAATCGCGAGCTATTCCTGGTTCAACAATAGGTGCGTTATTTTGAAATAAATTTACTTGAAAAGTTTTGGTTTGTGAATAATCAATATCGGCGCCAGTAAACGAATACGCACTGCAACCTTGCAGCAAGACCGCAACCACACTAATTAATAAAAGTTGTTTCAATTTTTTCATACTAAAAATGGCTGCTTTAATTATAAATTATACTGCTTAATCTTCCTATAAAGTGTACGTTCTGAAATTCCTAACTCTTCAGCGGCGTCTTTTCGTTTTCCACCGTATTTGTCCAAGGATTTTTTAATGAGTTCCAGCTCTTTATCTTGAAGGGAAAGGCTTTCTTCTTCTTGAATTTCTTCAGCAAAATCATACTTATCACTTCGCTTGCTTTCTTCGGAATCATTTTCTGAAGCTTTTGAGGGGATCCCCAATACTTCTATATCTGAAGCGTCTTCATCTTCATCTTCAACAATGGAAGCCAAATGTTCTTCGTGGTTGTTGTCTTCATCATAAATTTTATTGATTAGTGATGAATTCTCTTCCTTAACTTTACTAGCATTCCCACTCTTCATTAATTCTAACGTTAACTTTTTTAAATCGTTGACGTCACGTTGCATATCGAACAAAACCTTATACAGTATTTCTCGTTCGTTACTAAAGCTACTTTCCTGTTTTTTATTATTAATGACGGCAGGTAAATTACTGCCCACATCGGGTAAGTAGTTCTTTAGTGTCTCGTGTGAGATGGAACGTTCTTGTTCTAATACTGAAATTTGCTCGGCGATATTTCGAAGTTGTCTAATGTTTCCACCCCATCTGTATTTTAAAAGCAACCCTACGGCATCGTCATCTAATCGTACTGTTGGCATTTTATATTTTTGAGCAAAATCTGACGCAAATTTTCTAAACAATAAATGAATGTCTTCTTTACGTTCGCGCAGTGGCGGAATATTGATTTCTACCGTACTTAAACGATAGTACAAATCTTCCCTGAATTTTTCTTTTTGAATGGCTTCAACCATTTTTACATTGGTGGCGGCTACAATACGCACATCGGTCTTTTGTATTTTTGAAGAGCCTACTTTTAAAAACTCACCATTTTCCAATACTCTTAATAAGCGCACTTGAGTAGGTAGAGGTAGTTCGCCTACTTCATCTAAGAAAATAGTACCTCCATCAGCTACTTCAAAATAACCGTTACGAGTTGCTGTGGCTCCCGTAAAGGCTCCCTTTTCGTGACCAAATAATTCGCTGTCTATCGTTCCTTCAGGGATAGCACCACAGTTTACTGCTATGTATTTTCCATGTTTCCTATGCGAAAGCGCGTGGATTATTTTTGGAATACTCTCTTTACCCACACCACTTTCACCGGTTACCAATACCGAAATATCGGTCGGGGCAACCTGAATGGCTTTTTCTATCGCACGATTTAATTTTGGGTCATCCCCAATAATTCCGAACCGTTGTTTAGTTGCTTGTATACTTTCCATATCTCCTTCCCATAAAAACGGGAATCTATTTTAATTTAGTAATATTCGTAGCTCCCTTGGGTTTGCAAAACACCGTTTAATTCTGTCTCGGAATTCACGGGATAACTAGCGTTGTTATAGTCATAAGAGCTAGTAATTATATAGTTTTCTGAAGGGTCGCTGCTTATAAGTATTGTTTTTGTAACGTTATTGGGTGAAAAGAATAATGAATGACTTGATAATAATCCACCATCTCTTTTAACTATATTAAAGTAAAAGTTGTGAAACTCGTTATAAAAAGGATTGGTTTTCCCGTCATATTCATACTCATAGTTTTTTTTACTTTTGAAATATGCTGTGGATTGCTTTATTTCGGAAATATTTGAAGCATCATCGTGAATTATAAGCTCATCTCTTACAATTCCAAGGTCAGCGATATATTTTGTTGAGGTTAAAACTCTATTATTATTGAAATGAAATTCTTTTTTTTCCTGACCAGGAGTATACCATTGTGCAGTAATTTGGTTGGTTTGATATGTGAATTTTATCGAATCTTCAACCACTCCGTCATTATTTTCATCTATGTATATTTTTTGAAGTTTATTTTCAGAATTATAAAAATAACTTTCAACAATATCAATAGGTTGGTTTAAGTACTTTCGGGACTTTTTTGTTACTTCTCCCAGATCGTTATAGGTATATTCCCAAGTTTTATCACCAAAAACATCTATTATATGGTCTTTAGTTTTTTTTCCGTTTTCGTCAAAAAAATATTCAATCATATTCCCGTTTGGAGTGCCGTTTCCGTCGAATATTATCTCAGTATACTTTTTAATCTTGAATTCTACATTTTGCTCTTCAGGTTCTGGGTTTTCATCGTCACTGGAGCACGCCAATAAGAATAAACTTGCTGTAAATAGAAATATAAAATGTTTCATAATTTAATTATTTTCTGAATACCCAACTGCTTCCCCAATTAGGGTAGCTGTAGTGCAATCGTTAATTTTTACATTCACAAAATCACCTACTTTATAGTGTTCTTTCGGGAAAACCGCTACCGTATTATGCTGTGTACGCCCGCTCCATTCGCGATCACTCTTTTTAGACTCTTTTTCAATCAATACTTCTACCGTTTTACCTAAAAATTGTTTGGTGCGATAGGCACTGTGTTGTTGCTGTAGGGCTACAATTTCAGTCAACCTAAGCTTTTTTGTTTCTTCTGGGACATCGTCTTCAAATTTACGAGCAGCCATTGTACCTGGACGTTCGGAATATTTATACATATAACCAAAACCATATTTTACGTTTTCCATTAAAGTTAACGTATCCTGATGATCTTGTTCCGTTTCTGTAGGGAAACCGATTATCATATCTTGCGAAATATAACAATCTGGAATAACTTTACGAATGGTATTTATTAACTCAAAATACTCTTCGCGTGTGTGCAGGCGATTCATTTCTTTTAAAATACGGTTGCTGCCACTTTGTACAGGAAGGTGAATGTGGTTGCAGATATTTTTATGTTTTACCATACTGTGTAAAACATCTTCGGTCATATCTTGCGGATTGCTAGTTGAAAATCGCACGCGCATTTTAGGCTGAGCCGTTGCAACCAACTCTAATAACCCTGCAAAGTTAGTGGCTGTTGCTTTTTGCATTTCCGAAGCATTTTTAAAATCTTTTTTCAATCCGCCGCCGTACCATAAATAGCTGTCTACGTTTTGTCCTAAAAGTGTAATTTCTTTGTAACCTTTTTCGGCTAAATCGTTTACTTCTTTTAGAATACTTTGTGGATTCCGGCTACGTTCGCGACCTCTTGTAAAAGGAACCACACAAAATGTGCACATATTATCACAACCTCTAGTAATGCTTACTAAAGCAGTTACCCCATTACTGCCCAAACGTACAGGCGAAACATCGCCATAGGTTTCCTCTTTACTTAAAACTACATTTACTGCATCACGACCGGCCTCTACTTCTTCAATTAAATTGGGAAGGTCTTTGTAAGCATCGGGACCTACAACCATATCCACGATTTTTTCTTCTTCCAGAAATTTACTTTTTAAGCGTTCGGCCATACAACCTAATACACCTACTTTCATTTTCGGATTCTCGCGTTTTACAGCGTTGTATTTTTCAAGGCGTTTTCTAACGGTCTGTTCGGCTTTATCCCGAATGGAACACGTATTTACCAACACTAAGTCGGCTTCTTCCAGCTTTTGTGTGGTGTTGAATCCTTCTTTGGCAAGAATAGAAGCTACAATCTCACTATCGCTAAAGTTCATTTGGCAGCCATAGCTTTCAATATAAAGTTTACGAGCGTTTTCTTTTTTAGGTTCTAGTACTAACGCGTCGCCTTGTATGTTTTCATCAATGATTTTCTCTTCCATAGTTCAATCTAAATAATATGAATTGTTGTAAGAAACAATTGGATTGCAAAGATACAATTAAAAACCTGTTCGTGCCAAAATGGCAGATTTCTTTTTTATAAATTTACAGTCTAAATTACTAAACTAACTAATAAATGGAACATCCTATATTTCAAAAAATTGAACAAGCTGCTAAACCAGACTTTGGTAATATATTATCAAAAAGCTTCAACCTGTTTAAAAAAGTATGGATTGAGGGTACTGTGCATATTTTAATTGCACTCGCTATATCTATTCCGGTCATGATTTTGGCTTATGTGCCGTTAGTTCCTATGATGATAAAAGAAAGTCAAATGTCCTACGGTCAAGAGTTCAATCCTTTTGTTGAATATTCTGTACCCGTTATTATAGGTTATTTTCTTTTGTTGTTTGTCTTGATTTTTATTGCGCAAGTGTTCAATTATGGCATTTCTGCCCATCTTTATAAAGTGATACAAAAAGCCGATACAGGTAAACCAATGGATATAGGCGGCTATTTTGTTTTTTTGAAAGGTAATTTCAGTAAACTATTTGTCTTGTCTTTGGCAGCTATGGGAGTTGCCGTTTTAGCTACGCTGCTATGTTATCTACCTCTGTTTTACGTGATGGTGCCTTTGCAGTTGCTAATTGTTATTTTTGCTTTTAACCCAGAATTGTCTGTTTCAGAAATAATTAAAGCTAGCTTTAAACTGGGTAATAAATTCTGGCTTATCATTTTCGGATTGATAATTATTTCAGGTTTAATTGCACAAGTAGGGATACTCCTTTGCTTTATAGGAATATTTGTAACTGCTTCCTTTGTGCACCTGCCTATGTATTATGTCTATAAAGATGCAATAGGGTTTGAAGGTAATCCATTACCTTCGGAAACAGCAACTATATAACTAAGAAGACTATTGTTTCAAAACTTTCTTTATTTCGGCAAGCGCTTCTTTTTCATCACCCCAGCCTTCAATGGTTACAGTGTCAACCGTGTCGTAATTTGAAAACCAAAGTTCAATTATTTTAAGCGCGTTGGGATATTTTTCTGTAAATTCAGTAAATGTACTGGCGGGGACAGTTTGCAGCCTTTTTTCTGAAGGAATACAGATTACCTTATAATCTTGCTCTCCATTATCTAGTATTTTCAATACTCCAATCGGAATGGTTTCCACCACTGAACCGGAAAGTAAGCTTGAGGAAATAACCAGCGCATCTAGCGGGTCTCCGTCGCCACCCTTTGAAGAATCTGAATACGTGGATGGAATAAAGCCGTAATTACCAGGATAGGGTAGGTATTCGATTATTCGGTCTTTCCCGTCCCTTTGATCGACTTTTAATTTTTTTAGTTCTTTATTATATTCAATTTTAGCGTTGGTTCCAGCAGGTATTTCAATCACGACATGAATTGTATTGTTGTTTGAAAAGGTAGGAACGTCTGCCAATGACTGGCAACTTTGAAATAAAAAGAAAACTGTTCCTATTAATATAAGCCTTAAAACTAGATACTTTCGGTGCTTGTAAAATTGAATCATGTGGCAGATAGTATTAAAATTAACACCTGTAATCTCTTGATTTTTTGGCTTATACCGTGTTAATGGAAGCCTAAATTTTAAAAGGTAAACAATGGAGTAAAAAAAATCACATACTTTTGTAACCCAAACAAAAATGTATATGGCAAAGAATTTAGTGATAGTAGAGTCGCCCGCGAAGGCTAAAACCATTGAAAAATTTTTAGGAAAAGATTTCAAGGTTACTTCCAGTTTTGGGCACATTGCAGATCTGCCGTCAAAAGAGATAGGTGTTGATACCGAGGGAGATTTTACTCCTAAATATATAGTACCGAGCGATAAAAAGAGCTTGGTAAAAGATTTAAAGAAACTGGCAGGCAAAGCAGAGATGGTTTGGCTAGCGAGTGATGAGGACCGAGAAGGAGAGGCGATAGCGTGGCATTTAGCCGAAGAGCTAGACTTGAAAGATGAAAAAACGAAACGAATTGTTTTTCATGAGATCACTAAAACGGCCATATTAAAAGCGATTGAAAACCCTCGAAAAATAGATTATAATCTTGTAAATGCCCAGCAAGCACGTCGAATTTTGGACCGCTTGGTAGGATATGAACTTTCGCCGGTTTTATGGCGAAAAGTAAAAGGAGGTCTTTCCGCGGGACGGGTACAAAGTGTTGCCGTACGATTAATTGTAGAGCGCGAACGTGATATTGAAGTGTTTAGCCCAGTTGCTTCGTATCGAGTGGATGCCGAATTTAAAACCGAAGACGGCAGCACATTTAAAGCAAAAATTCCGAAAAACTTTGAAACCGAAAAAGCGGCTAGAGAGTTTCTTCAGAAAAATGTAGGTGCAAATTATAAAATAGCCGACCTTACTAAAAAGCCAGCTAAAAAATCACCTGCACCACCATTTACAACATCAACGCTTCAGCAGGAAGCAGCAAGAAAGTTATATTTTTCAGTTGGAAAAACAATGACCATTGCACAACGGTTGTACGAAGCTGGTTTAATTACCTATATGCGTACCGATAGCGTCAACCTCTCAAACGATGCTAAAAAAGCAGCCGAAAAGGAAATTGGTTCTGCTTATGGTGATAAATACAGCCAGCCAAGAAACTATAAAGGAAAATCTAAAGGAGCGCAAGAGGCGCACGAGGCCATTCGCCCTACTGAAATGGCAAAACATGGTATTCAAGGAGATCGTGATCAAGAACGGTTGTACGATTTAATTTGGAAACGTACCATCGCTTCGCAAATGAGCGATGCACAATTAGAACGCACTAATGTAAAAATTGATGTGCTGGGGAAAGAAAAGGTGTCAGAACAATTCACTGCTAATGGTGAAATGATAAAATTTGACGGGTTCCTTAAAGTGTACTTAGAAGGTACTGATACCGAAGATGAAGAAAAAGACGGTATGTTGCCTAAACTTACTAAAGGTGATGACTTAGATAATAAGTTTATTACAGCAACCGAGCGTTTTACAAGACCACCGTATCGATTCACGGAAGCTTCTTTGGTAAAACGATTAGAAGAGTTAGGTATTGGCCGTCCGTCAACTTATGCGCCAACAATTTCGACTATTATAAGTCGAAACTATGTGGAGAAAGGAACCGTTGAAGGTGTGGAGCGAAAGTATATTCAGTTAACGCTTGCAAAAGATGCTGTTAAAGATAAAACGTTGACAGAAACCGTTGGGAGCGATAAAGGAAAATTGGTCCCGACCGATATTGGAATGATTGTAAATGATTTCTTAGTAGAGCACTTCGGAAATATTCTTGATTACAATTTTACGGCTAAAGTAGAAGAAGACTTTGATGACATTGCCGAAGGAAAAGAGCAGTGGAAAGAAATGCTTCAGGATTTTTATAAAAAATTCCATCCGCACGTAGAAGATGTGCAAGAAAACGCCGAGCGCGAAAGTGGGGAACGCATTTTGGGTGAACACCCTGAAACTGGAAGAACCATTTTGGTTCGATTAGGAAAATACGGTCCGATGGCTCAAATTGGAGCACCAGACGATGAAGAAAAGCAATTTGCAAGTTTACGTCCAGACCAACAGTTGCACTTAGTGACCCTTGAAGAAGTGTTAGATTTATTTAAACTTCCAAAAGACTTAGGTGTTTACGATGGGGAAGAGGTACAAACTAACAACGGCCGTTATGGACCGTATGTGCGATGGGGTAAAAAATTCATTTCATTACCAAAAGGCTTAGATCCTTTAGATGTAGATATGGAAAAAGCCAAAGAACTAATTGAAGAAAAGAAAAAAGCCGATGCTCCAATATATGAATATGAAGATTTACCTGTACAAAAAGGAGTAGGTCGCTTTGGTCCGTTTATTAAATGGAACAATATGTTTATTAACGTAAACAAGAAGTATGATTTCGATAATCTTTCCGAAGAAGATATCATTGAATTGATTGAAACAAAAAAGCAGAAAGAAATCGATAAACTTATAAACGAATGGCCAGATGAAGGTATTCGTTTAGAAAAAGCACGATGGGGACGTTTCAATTTAATAAAGGGTAAAACTAAAGTTGAGTTGCCAAAAACTACAAAGGCAGATAAAATAACACTTGATGAGGCTAAAGATATTTTAGAGAAAAAGGGGCCTAAAAAGAAAGCCAAGAAAAAGGCAACCAAGAAAAAATCAACTAAGAAGAAAACGACAGCTAAGAAAAAATAATGATAGAATTTCTCTCGCCGGTTTCAAAAAAAGTAATCGCCCATAAAGAAGTTTTACCGGAAGGTGTTTTAGGTAAAAAAATTGAAACACATACTAATACAGGTGAACTTCCTGATTTAAAAAATGTAAAATTCGCTATTTTAGGAATTCTTGAAAATAGGAATGACGTAAATTATATTGGGGAAACAATTTCTTTAGACGATTTTAGAAAAGCTTTTTACTCATTATACCCTGGAAATTGGTCACACGATATCATCGATATTGGTAATATTAATAAAGGTGAGACAGTTCAGGATACTTTTTTTGCAGTAAAAACTGTAGTAGAGGCGTTGCTTAAAAGAAATATTATTCCGCTTATTCTTGGAGGTAGTCAAGATTTGCTATATGCTCATTATAGAGCTTATGATTCACACGGAAGTATGATCAATTTAGCTAACGTAGATACTAAATTTGATTTAGGTGATGCAGAAAAACCAATAAACAATAAATCTTTTGTAGGAAAAATAATTATTGACAAGCCGTATAATCTATTTAATTATAGCTTGTTAGGATATCAATCATATTTTAACGCTCCAGAAGAGATTGCTTTAATGGAAAAATTGTATTTTGACGCCTATAGACTCGGTGAAGTTACCCAGGATATTTCGGTTGTTGAACCAATATTACGTGATGCCGATATTGTTACTTTAGATATTTCAGCAATAAAGAATGCAGAAATGAGTTATAACAATATAACCAGTCCAAACGGATTTGATGGTCGTGAAATTTGTGCTATATCGCGATATGCAGGAATAAGCAACCGAGTAAGTTCTTTTGGTATTTATGAATTGAAAGATTTTAAAAATGCTGAAACTGGAGCTATGTTAGTAGCTCAAATACTTTGGTATTTTATTGAAGGAGTCAATTTTAGAGTACAAGAAGGTGAGTTTGATAATGAAAAAAATTACACTACTTATAAAGTGCCAATTGACGATGAGGTGCTGACCTTTAAAAAAAGCAATAAAACTGGACGATGGTGGATAGAACTACCATTTATTTCAGGTGTTAATAATAAATTAAAAACACCAACGTTATTACCTTGCACTTATGGCGATTATTTGAGTGCAACGAATCAAGAAATTCCAGAAAGGTGGTTTAAAGCCCGCCGTAAGAATGAAGTATAATCTAACAAACTAAGAATAACGAGAGTTTAGGGTTTTTTTAAGAAATATGTTGCTTTTTAAAAATTTTATAAATAGGTTTACGCCCTTAAATCTCGAAAATTTAACCTGATACCTATGAAGAAGTTTATTGCATTAGCTGCGATTGTTGCCTTTCTATACAGTTGTAACTCCGGAGACCGGGGCGAATTGGTAGGGGCAGAAGGTAAGAAATGGCACCCCGAAAAACCATACGGGATGACCCTTATCCCAGGTGGATCTTTCATCATGGGTAAAGCAGACGACGATTTTGTGGCCGTTAACGATGCGCCAACAAAAACGGTTACCGTCCGCTCTTTTTATATGGACGAAACTGAAGTTACAAATGCCGAATATCGGCAGTTTGTTGAATGGGTGCGTGACTCTACAGTACGACTTAAACTTGCTATCTTAGCTGATGAAATGGGTGAGACACCTGGCAATGGTGGTATTGGTGATTTTGCTTTTGTAGATCAAGAAAGTGAAGAAATGACCCCGTGGGAGCAATACAATTATGATAATTACTACGGTATGGGAGAAGATTTCTATGCCGGAAGGAAGATAAATAATGACATTGATTTAATTTGGGATACATCAGAATTTCCAGATGAGTTTTATTCCGAAGTAATGGATACCATGTACATTCCTGCTGAAGAAGCATATAATGGACAGCGTACAATAGATGTTGATAAGCTAAAATTTCAATATACCTATATGGATATTGGTGCTGCTGCAAAAGCAAAAGGAAAAGACAGAAAAGATTTTATTAAAAAAGAAGAAATACAAATTTATCCAGACACAACAGTTTGGATTAAAGATTTCAACTACTCTTATAATGAGCCTATGCATAACGATTACTTTTGGCACGAGGCATACGGAGACTATCCCGTGGTAGGAGTAAGTTGGAAACAGGCAAAAGCTTTTTGCGCATGGAGAACCTTGTACAAAAACGCATATCAAAAATCAAGAGACCGCCAGCAAGTAAACTCGTTCCGTCTTCCAGGCGAAGCAGAGTGGGAATATGCGGCTAGAGGTGGTTTAGAATCTGCAACGTACCCTTGGGGTGGTCCTTATGCTAAAAACGATAGAGGTTGTTTTATGGCAAACTTTAAGCCATTGCGTGGGGATTACGCAGCAGATCAAGCACTTTATACTGTCGAGGCAGATGCTTATGAGCCTAATGATTATAACTTATATAATATGTCAGGTAACGTAAGCGAATGGGTTGCATCTTCTTATGATCCTGCTTCTTATGAATACTCGTCTACTATGAACCCAAATGTAAACGATCCCGATAATATGCGTAAAGTGGTTCGAGGCGGTTCTTGGAAAGATGTTGCGTACTTCTTACAAGTAAGTACTCGTGATTACGAATATGCTGATTCTGCCCGTAGTTATATCGGTTTCAGAACCGTTCAAGATTACATGGGTACCGATGTAACGCTTAACAATAACTTTGGCGACGGACGATAAGCCCCTGTCTTATATAACCAAACAAAACTTTAAATCATACTAACTAAACTAAACTAAAACTTTTTATTATGGCACAGTCAAGATCATCCAAAAAACTGTTTAATACGGCCTATGGCCTTGGAGCTTCTATTGTTATTATGGGAGCATTATTTAAAATTCTTCATTGGGAGATAGGACCTTTAACTGGAGGCTTGCTTTTAGCAGTAGGTCTTATTACCGAAGCAATCATTTTTGCCATTTCGGCTTTTGAGCCTGTTGATGATGATTTAGACTGGTCTTTGGTATATCCTGAATTAGCAGGAGGCCAAACTATGGGTAAAAAGGCTGAGCAACCTAAGGATGCAGAAGGTCTATTGTCTAAAAAATTAGACGAAATGTTAAAAGACGCCCGTATTGATTCAGAATTAATGAACAGCCTAAGCACAAGTATCCGTTCTTTTGAAGGTGCCGCCAAAGGAATGGCTCCAACTGCTGAAGCGATGAGTTCAACAAAAAAGTATAGCGAGGAAATGGCGTTGGCAGCAGCGCAAATGGAATCGTTGAATAGCTTGTATAAAGTACAAGTAGAATCTACTAGCCGTCAAACGGAAGTAAACGAGCAAGTAGCAGAAAACGCTACCCAATTGAAACAACAAATGGAACATTTGGCGACCAACCTTTCTTCTCTTAACGGAGTATATGGTGGAATGCTTTCAGCAATGAACAGAAACTAATCTAGTTTTTCAACTAAAATTATTAATCTTTAAACAAGACTACAAATGGCAAGTGGAAAACTAGGACCAAGACAAAAGATGATTAATCTAATGTATCTGATTTTCATCGCAATGTTGGCTTTAAATATGTCCAAGGAAGTATTATCGGCTTTCGGACTTTTAAATGAAAAAATTGAATCTGCAAATGTTGATACATCACAACGAAACCAAGCTTTTATGGATGGCTTGGCAACAAAGGCTAGCGATGAACCTGCACAATATGCTGCAGTGGAAGAAAAAGCGAAGGAGATTTCTGCGATTACAACAGAATTTGACAATTACCTTGAAGGCTTAAAAGCAGGGGCTGTTGAGAAAATTGAAGATCCTACCGAATATGAAGTAATGGATAAAGCAGATTATTTCAATAACCTATTCTTTGTTGGTGATAAATTGAAACCAGAAGGACAAGAGTTTGTTGATAAAATGAATAACTACCGTACTTCAATGATTGAAGTGCTTTCTGATACAGCCGTAGCTAAAAAAGTTGCAGGTGTTGAAGAGTTAAAAGAGAACATCAATGAAAACTTTAGTACCAACGAAGTGAAAAGAGAAGGTGGTACCCAAGATTGGTTGAATTATCACTACGAAGGATTTCCATTAATTGCTTCACTCACTAAGATGACATCTATTCAGAATGATGTGAAGACAAACCAAAGTGAAATACTTCAGAAAATGCTATCTGGACAACAAGCTGCTGCACTTTCATATAGTAACTATACTACTATTATGGATGTTTCAAAATCTGCTTATTATTCGGGTGAAGAATTTGACGGAGGTATTATGTTAGGGCGTACAGATGCTAATACAAAACCTAGTCGAGTAGAACTAACACTTGATGGAAGCCCTTTAAGTGAAAACCAATATTCACTGGAAGGTGGGAAAGTAAATTTAAAAATTAATGCTGGAAGCCCAGGAGATCACAAAATTGAAGGTTTTCTGTATTATGGTGAAGGTGGTGAAGAAATTGAAGTTCCTGTAAAAACAGGTTTTTCAACTATCTCAAAACCTAATTCAGCAGTAATTTCAGCAGATAAAATGAACGTGGTGTACCGTGGTGTAGATAACCCAATGACGGTTTCTATCCCTGGTATTCCTGACAATAAAGTAAGTGCGTCTGCTTCAGGATTAAGTAGAGTTTCTGGAAGTAAATATGTAATGCGACCTACTACTGGATCATCGGTTACGATTACAGCTAGTGGAACTTTGCCTGATGGACAAAAAATTAGTACTCCTAAAGAGTTCCGTATTAAAGGAATTCCCGCTCCAATTGGAGCAGTAAGAGGAGAAACCGGAATTGTAAGAATGCAACGTCAAGGATTAGAGATAGCTAGTATAAGCGCTATTCTTGAAGATTTTGATTTCGATCTTAATCTACGTGTTACAGGTTTCAGTTTTAAAGTTTCTGGTCAGCCTACCGTAACGGTAAGTGGTCAAAAATTAGACGGACGTGCCAAAGCTGCGTTGCGTAGAGCAAAACGTGGAGAAGCAGTGCAAATTTATGACATTAACACCAGTATCTCAGGAAGCAGTGTTAAGTTAAAAAAGACAGCTCCTGTTTTTATTGAGTTGACAAATTAGAATATTAAAACAAAGACTATGAACAATAAAAATGTTATGACGGCGGTTTTTGGACTTTTAGTGTGCTTTGGTGCTTCGGCACAAGTAAACATACTAAATGCTGACACTCCGGATGATATAGGTAAGAAGACGGAGGCGCAAATTGCCTATGATAATGATGAGCCATTACCCTACGGTTATGTGGACGAGCGCGATGTATTATGGTCCAAAGCTGTATGGGAAATTATCGACCTTGACGAACGAGTAAATTTTCCATTATATTACCCTATAGACACCAATAACATTGGTTCAGATCGTAGGTCTTTGTACGATGTATTAGTTACCGCTATTAAGAATGGTGAAATAGAAGATGTATATGCTGATTCTTATTTCACTGAAAAAAGAACACTTGATGATTTAGGTGCTTCTTTGGTGTATAGCGATACTACAGATCTTGGTATTGAGCAATTTAATGCTGAAGGAGTAGTTGATGAACAATACATCCGTAAATTTACACTAGACGCTGGTGACTTAGAGGAATGGCGTATTCGTGGCCTTTGGTACATAGATAAGCGCCAAGGTGAATTAAAATACCGTATGTTAGGTATATGTCCAGTTGCAAACGAAGCGCGTTCTAAGGCATTTCCAGATGACAATATAGACAGTAAAGTTGAGTTGTTTTGGGTTTGGTTTCCTGGTGCAAGGGAAGCATTGCATAATGCCAAGGCTTTTAACCGTAAAAACACATCACAACCAATCTCGTACGATCACTTATTAAATTCAAGGCGTTTTGAAGGTTTGATTTATAAAGAAGATAATGTGCAAGGAGATCGTGGTGTGCGTGATTATATAAACGATAATGCTTTAATGCAATTACTGGAGTCTGATAGAATTGAAGAGAAAGTCCGTAATATGGAAATTGATCTTTGGAACTATTAAAATACAGTCTATAAATATTAGTTATATAAAAAACCCTCCAATTTGGAGGGTTTTTACTTATCTGTTTTTATATAGATTTAAGCTGTTATTTGACAGTCTTCACAATCTTTTACTTTACCGTAATACGTTTCTCGGTATTTGTGTATGGTTTTAAAAGGAATATTTAAAAACCTTTTCTTTACGTACACCACTTTAGCAGTGAACATACCCATCTTTTCGGTAAATCGTTTTTCACTTTTTGTTTTTCGTTTCACTGAAACTAATTTCATCACTTTGTTTTAAAGTTAGTGTACAAAGAAACAAAGACTTAGCGGTTTATGCAAAAATACTTCGTTAAACCTTGGTTAATCCTTGTATATAATGCCTTCTTTCATAACAAATACAGTGTTTTCCATTGTTTTTATGCTTTTGGTTGGATCTTCATTTACAGCTATAATATCTGCTATATAACCTGATTGTAATTGTCCTATGTTATTTTCTTGGCCCAATAACTTTGCATTGGTAAGGGTTGCAGACTGCAATGCTTTCATGGCAGGCATTCCTGCCTCGACCATATAACCAAACTCTTTTCCGTTTTCTCCATGAGGAAAAACCCCAGCATCGGTACCAAAGGCAATATAAACTCCTTTTTTATGTGCTCTACCAAACATATCTTGAATTTGAGATCCAATTTCTAAAGCTTTTGGAACAATAATAGCCGGGTAATAGCCTTCTACTTTTGCTTTTTCTGCTACATATTTACCTGCAGATATTGTAGATACTAAATAGGCATCATTCTGTTTCATCAATTCCATGGTTTCACTGCTCATTAAGGTTCCATGTTCGATGGTTTTCACTCCGGCCCGAATGGCACGTTGCATTCCTTCATCACCATGTGCGTGAGCCGCCACTTGCATGTCATAATCTTTTGCAGTGGTTACAATGGCTTTAATCTCCTCTTCAGTAAACTGAGGGTTTTTGCTGTTTTTGGCAACACTTAAAACTCCCCCAGTAGCTGTAATTTTTATCCAATCAGCTCCATTTTTATAGCGTTGACGCACTGCTTTTTTAGCATCTTCAACACTGTTAACAACACCTTCTTTAGGGCCTGGGTTACCCATTAAATTTCGCTTACGACCATTTGTTGGGTCGGCGTGACCACCGGTTGTAGCCAATGATTTTTCTGCTGTAAATATTCTTGGTCCTACAGTTTTACCATTGTTTATGGCATTACGGAGGGCTACATTTACACCGCTACCTCCTAGATCGCGTACGGTTGTAAACCCGGCCATCAATGTTTTGTTTGCATACCCTGCTGCATTGAATGCTACATCAGCTTCGTTTAAAATAAAAGGTTTTAAGTAGTTGTTTGGGCTAGTTTCGCCCTCTAGATGAACGTGCATATCGATTAAACCGGGTAATACCGTCTTATTTTTTAAATCGATAATTTTATCGTTTTTGTTTTTAGAGCTTATAAAACCATTTTTTATGGCTTCAATTTTGCTGCCTGAAATGATGATGGTCTTGTCATTTAGCACCTCTCCATTTTTAACATCAACTAATTTTCCACAGTGCAAATACGTTTTTTGCGCAAGGCTTCCGAAAGAAATAAAAAGAATTGCAAGTACTACGTAGAAGTTTTTCATAAGGTGTATTTTTTATATATCTATTTAAAACGGTATTTATGTCACTTTTTTGCTGCGGACTTTTTGTTCCCATTTCCATGCTGAAGCCAAAGCATTTTCCAGTGATTTTTCGACTTTCCAGCCCAATACCTCATTAGCTTTTTTAGTATCGGCATAAATAGCTGTAACATCTCCTGGGCGTCTATCTACTACTTTATAGTTAAGCTTTTCTCCTGATACCTTTTCAAAAGTTTTTATTACTTTAAAAACAGAACTTCCTTCTCCAGTTCCAATATTAAAAACTTCAAAATCGCTAGTGTTTTTTTCTGAAAGTAATCGTTGCATAGCAATTAGATGCGCTTTTGCTAAATCGACCACATGGATATAGTCCCTTATACAGCTTCCATCAGAAGTATCGTAATCATCTCCAAAAACAGATAATTGTTCTCTTATTCCAGCTGCAGTTTGGGTAATGAATGGCACTAAGTTTTGAGGTACCCCAATTGGTAGTTCGCCTATTTCAACACTTTCGTGAGCACCTATAGGATTAAAATAGCGTAAGGCAATTGATTTCATTTCAGAAATATAACACGTATCAAACAAAATTTCTTCACTTATTTGTTTAGTATTTCCGTAGGGAGACATTGCTTTTTTTATTGAAGCCGTTTCAGTAATTGGTAACGAATCGGGTTCACCATAAACGGTGCAAGAAGAGCTGAAAATAATGTTATTGATACTGTGAGCTTTACACTCCTGTAATAAATAAACAAGAGTGTTCAAATTGTTTTCATAATATAATAACGGGTTTTCCACGCTTTCGCCCACAGCTTTGCTAGCAGCAAAATGGATAACGCCATCTAAATCGTTATGCGTTTTAAAAAAATCAATTACATCGGCTTTATTTCGAAGGTCCAATCGTTCAAAAATAGGTGCTTGACCTGTAATAGTGGTTATGCCGCCTAAAACATCTAAAGAGGAATTTGCTAAGTTGTCTATAACTACCACTTTAAATCCAGCCTGCTGCAATTCAACAACGGTATGAGAACCTATGTAGCCTAAGCCGCCTGTAACAAGTATTTTTTTCATGAGGTTGCTACAAAATTGATAATCGTTTTAGTGATGAATTCTATTTGTTCGTCATCTAGCTCAGTATGCATCGGTAAAGAAATAACTTCTTTTATTAATTGATTGGTAACAGGAAAATCTGCTTCGTTATAGCGCTCGTCCTTATAGGCTTTTTGAAGATGAAGCGGAATAGGGTAATACACCCCACACGGAATTCCATTTTCATTTAAGTGATTCACTAGAGCATCTCTATCTGTGTTTAAAATGCGAAGCGTGTATTGATGGAAAACGTGACAATCGCATACATCGCAAACAGAGTTTTCAGCTTCGCAATATCCGGTAGGTATAACTATATTTTGAATGCCTTTTAAGGCTTTTGAGTATTTTCTGGCCGCATTTCGTCGTGCTGCATTATAGGTGTCAAGTTTGGGTAGTTTAGCTCTTAAGATAGCAGCTTGTATAGAATCTAAGCGCGAATTAACTCCAACTACATCGTGATGATAGCGAACATACATACCGTGATTTACAATCCCACGAATAGTATGAGCTAAGTCATCATCATTGGTAAAAATAGCACCGCCATCACCATAACATCCTAGATTTTTAGAAGGGAAAAAAGATGTAGAACCTACGTGCCCAATCGCTCCCGTTTTTGTTTTTGTTCCGTCTTTTGAAGTATACGTACCTCCTATAGCTTGAGCATTATCTTCAATTACATACAGGTTGTTATCTTCGGCAAGCTCCATAATTTCGTCCATATTGGCCGCAAGACCAAATAGATGAACCGGAACAATGGCCTTAGTTTTTGGGGTAATAGCTTTTTTTATGGCTTCGACATCAATATTAAAATTAACAGGATCTACATCTACCAAAACAGGAGTTAACCCTAATAAAGCGATAACCTCTACTGTGGCCGCAAAGGTGAAATCGGCAGTGATCACTTCGTCGCCGGGCTGTAAGCCAAGTCCCATCATTGCAATTTGAAGGGCATCGGTGCCATTAGCACAAGGAATTACGTGCTTTACATTTAGATATTCCTCTAGTTCTTCCTGAAATTGATGAACCTCTGGACCATTAATAAAAGCAGTAGATTCAATTACATCTAAAACAGATTGGTTTACTTGTTCTTTAATTTCTTGGTATTGGACTTTAAGATCGACCATTTGTATTTTTCGCATGCTATTTTTTGAAAAGAGATTGTTTTATCAAAATTACGAAAATTGCATTCGGGTTGCAATGTTATTATTCATTCAATTGGTTTTGAATGTTCTTCTGAAATATGAACCCTATTGACTTTTCATAAAAATGAAACCATTTCATAAAGAAAACCCAACAGTAAAATTGTATTTTTACCTTCAGAAATAAAACCTATGACGAAGAAGAAACCACTTATTTTAGTTACCAACGACGATGGTATTACCGCCCCAGGAATACGAGCACTTATTGAAGTAATGAACACTTTGGGTGATGTATGCGTAGTTGCCCCAGATTCACCGCAAAGTGGAATGGGTCACGCCATTACCATTAATGACACCTTGTATTGCGATTCAGTTAAGGTACGAGAAGATGAGCCTCAAAAAGAATATAGCAGCAGCGGTACGCCAGTAGATTGTGTAAAACTAGCGGTCAATGAAATTTTAAAACGCAAGCCCGATTTGTGTGTTAGTGGTGTAAACCACGGAAGTAATTCTTCGATAAACGTTATTTACAGTGGAACGATGAGTGCCGCGGTTGAAGCAGGTACGTTAGGAATTCCATCGGTAGGCTTTTCATTATTGGATTATTCTCTGGAAGCCGATTTTGAACCCACTAAAAAGTTTATAAAAAAAATAGCCAAGCAAGCTTTAAAAAACGGCATGCCAAAAGGAGTGGTTTTAAATGTAAACTTTCCGAAATTATCAAAAGATAAAATAAAAGGTATAAAAGTATGCCGTCAGGCCAATGCACATTGGGAAGAACAGTTTGATAAACGTGTAAATCCGCTAGGGCGCGAGTATTATTGGCTTACAGGTGAATTTGTAAATGAAGATAAAGGCGAAGATACCGATGAATGGGCATTGGCAAACGGCTATGTTTCGGTAGTTCCTGTACAATTTGACCTTACGGCACACCATGCTATTAAAGATTTAAACACATGGAAACTGTCATGAACAAAATGACCAAAGAAATATTAATAGGCTTTCTCATTGGTGTTATAGCTAATCTTGCGGGAAGCTATTTATACATTTACTTTTTTTCAAAAGAAACTTTAGAAAAAACCATCCAATATTCTATTGAACAAGATGTGTTGGGTAATATTATTGCTTTAGGGGCTATTTTAAACTTATGTGCCTTCTTTATCTTTTTGAAGAAAAACAAAGTATATCGAGCAAGGGGAGTGGTTTTAGCTACTGTTTTAGCAGCTTTGGCTATTTTAGTTTCAAAATTTTTATAGCGGAGCAGTCGGTCTTGAAGTGTTCCTTCTACAATCAAATAGCAGCAGCTATTCCTGAAAGTTATAATTAAAGCCCTATTTTTGTTTTAAAGATATTTTTCCGAAGCACTTAAAACAATGAAATATTACCTTATAGCTGGCGAGGCTTCCGGCGATTTGCACGGAGCCAATTTAATGAAAACGCTTAAGGCTCAAGACCCAGAAGCTGACTTTCGGTTTTGGGGTGGTGATTTAATGGAAGCTGTTGGTGGAAAGCAAGTAAAGCATTATCGCGATCTTGCTTTTATGGGGTTTATAGAGGTGGTTTTTAACCTTCGTACCATCTTGAAAAATATATCCTTTTGTAAAAAAGATATTGAGGCTTACCAACCCGATGCCATTATATTTATTGATTATCCAGGTTTTAACCTTCGTATTGCAAATTGGGCTAAGCAAAATGGGTTTGCAACACATTATTACATTTCGCCACAAATATGGGCGTGGAAAGAAAACCGTATAAAAAGCATTAAGCGCGATGTGGATTATATGTATGTAATCCTGCCTTTTGAGAAAGAATTTTACGAAAAAAAACATGGATTCCCAGTTCACTTTGTAGGGCATCCATTAATTGATGCAATAGCTCAGCGTGAACAAGTAGAGCCTAGTGCTTTTAAGGAAGAACACGGGTTAGATAATAGACCAATCATTGCTTTATTGCCTGGAAGTAGAAAACAAGAAATCTCAAAAATGCTAAAAATCATGCTCAGTGTGGTTGAAGATTTTAGCGAATTTCAGTTTGTAATTGCCGGTGCTCCTAGTCAAGAGGCTTCCTTTTATAAGCCTTTCTTAAAAAAACAAAACGTACATCTATTGCTTAATAAAACCTACGATTTACTGAGTATTTCGCATGCTGCTTTGGTAACTTCGGGCACAGCTACGCTAGAAACCGCCTTATTTAAAGTGCCGCAAGTAGTTTGCTATAAGGGAAGTAGAGTTTCTTATGAGATTGCAAAACGGGTTATTAATTTAAATTACATTTCTTTAGTGAACTTGATTTTAGATAAACCAGCAGTAATCGAGTTGATACAAACCGACTTTACTACCAAACGTGTAAAAGAAGAATTGACACAAATTTTGGATGAATACAATCGTGCAGTCCTGTTTTTGGATTATTACGATCTCGAAAAAAAGCTGGGTGGAAAAGGTGCGAGTGATAAAACAGCTCAATTGATTCTTTCAGAAACAAAAAATAAAAATTAAAAAAATCAGTTATATTTATTGAAACAAGCCCTTATGAAAAAATTAATTCTTCTTTCATTCCTTGCTATTGCAATGGTATCCTGCGGAAGTTCTCGAAATGTAACAAAGCAAAAAAATATAATTGGTGCTACTACTCACACTAATAAAACGGTAACTCCTAAAAAGGTAAATAAAATTATATCCTATGCCAAAACGTTTGAGGGGACACGTTATAAGTTTGGTGGTACTACAAAAAGGGGAATGGACTGTTCTGGTTTAGTATATACGTCCTTTAAAAAAGAACAAATTGCATTGCCGCGAGTATCTCGGGATATGGCCAAACAAGGGAAACGAATTTCGCTGCGGAATGCTGAGGAGGGAGATTTGTTATTTTTTCAAACAAATAAAAGTCGCAGAGTTATCAATCATGTAGGCCTTGTAGTAGAATCAAGGAGGGGGATTGTAAAATTCATCCATTCTACAACTTCCAGAGGAGTGATAGTTTCTTCTCTCGATGAAAATTATTGGAACAATGCCTTTGTAGAGGTGCGACGGATAATTTAAAAACTAGGACATTAAAGTGCATAAACTCGTGTAAAATAATTATTATATTTTAAGTTCTCGGTTTCAAGGGGTCTGTTTCAATATATTTTTCTTCTAAAAAGGCAGCACCTTAGCCAACTATTCAATCAGTTTTACTTCTAAACTTCACCTTCAGCTAACAGTTAAAAATAGTCCACATCAAATTTTATTGGTTTCAACATCAAAAATTGGTCGTTCACATCATTTATAGATAACGAGCCTTTTTCTCTGTTAATTTAGAGTCTGTAAAATCGCATTGTACAATGATTTATCAGCTTAAAAATCTTTTTAAACCTTTAAAATATTTATCATGAAAACTTTAATAATTAGTGCATTTTTATGTTTAAGTGTAACAATCTTAAGCGCACAAGAAATTATGGAATTGGACGCCACTAAGTTAACGTATGCTCCAAATAGCTCGTCAGTATTACAAGACGGAGATAGCTTTACCTATACAGTAAGTGAACGCTTTAATGGTCAATTTGCTGAAGACCCCATCGCTTTTATGAATGCTCATTTTGATATTCAAAAAGTCATAGATGCTTCAAAAAATAAAAATTACGACTCTTACCTAGTAACTTTTAAGAGTAGTAATGGGTACTTGCAAGCAGATTTCAACAATAAAGGAAGTCTCCTTAAAACGTATCAAAACTTTAATAATGTTATTTTGCCATTAGCCTTAAGAAAGGAAATGCACAATACTTACAAAGGATGGACTTTGGTGAAAACCAAATATAATGCAAAAACCAAGGGTGATTTACTCGTGAAAGCCTTGTATCGAGTTAAACTGGAAAATGGGAACCAAAGACAAAACCTAAAAATTGATGCAAGAGATCAAGGTATTGGTGTCGCAGTTAATTGAACAAATAGGTTTAAGGTGCTAAATAACAGGTCATTTGGTTTTAAAAAGCCGATGGCCTTTTATTAATTCCTTTTCAAAAAAAATGATTAAAGAATTTATTATATGAGTAAAAAATACAAATCAGGTATTTAAACTTATCACAAATAAAAGAATTTCAGTAATTTAACAAGATGAAAGCACTGGTTATAGACGATGAAGAACTTGCCCGAAAAAGGGTGTTGTCTCTACTGAGCAAGGTGCCAGAAATAGAGGTTAGTGGGGAATGTTCTAATGGTAAATCGGCTATTTCAGAAATAAACAAGCTGAACCCCGATCTTGTTTTTTTAGATATAAATATGAAAGACATGAATGGTTTTTAAGTGCTTCAGAAAATAAGTGGAACTTCAAAACCCATTGTCATATTCGTCACGGCCTATGACAATTATGCTTTAAAAGCATTCGATGTTGATGCGTTCGATTTTTTATTGAAACCCTTTAAAGATGAGCGTTTTTTCAGAACCATAGATAAGGTATTGAAAATTTCAAAAAGTGAAGCTAACTCCTATTTTGAAAAGCGGATTATAGAACTATTTAATCTGTACAAACTAAAATCTGAAAAAGGGAACAGCCAATTTAAATTGCCAGTTAAGCAAGGCAATAAAACGGTGCTTTTAAACCCTGAAAATATCTTCTATATAAAAGCATCGGGATGTTATTCTGAAATTTTTACAGAAGACAAAAAGTATGTGCTTCGGGATTCATTAACAAATCTTTGCGACCTTTTAGACAATGATTTATTTGTGCGAGTTCATAGATCAAGTATAGTAAACATTACCCATGTAAAGGAGATTGTACATTCAGACTTTTCTGAAATTGATGCACGAATGTCCAATGAAAAATTAGTACACATTAGCAAATCTCATAAAAAGGAATTTCTCAAAAAAATAGGCATATAATGAAAGCTTCCGTATTAAATAACAAATATATAGATTTAAGGCTGGTTCTTTTATTGGCAGGGTTTTATGCTCTTTTTGATTTGGTATTGATAGTAAAAACAGCCTATATGATGTCCTTCGAGATGGAAAAAATGGGTCCTTTTTCTTGGAAAGCTTTTTTGGTAGACAACCTGCTTTTTGATTTTGTCATTGTGGTTGGCTATATGACCTTGATAGCAATAAGCACTAAGCGATTTTTAAGGAAAAATTACTCTTGGGTTAAAATTATATCTACCCACATCCTGTTTTCGCTTCTAATAGGTCTGGTGATTAGGTTGTTGTTTGATTTCTACCTAATATTGGCAGGAAAGCTAAGTTTTGCCGAATATGATTTTGAAGGAAGCCTCTATAGGTTTATGTATGTAATAGATTTAAACTTTTTAATCTATTTTGCCATGGTCTTTATGATTTACACCTATTATTACGTGAAAGAGGTGAAAAAGGCAGAAAAAAAACAGACTAATTTAGAAGTTCAACTGGTAAACACTAGGATGAAGATGTTGTCTTCTCAACTTCAGCCACATTTTTTATTCAATACATTAAATTCTATTGCCGTGTTGACCGATATAGATGCCGGAAAGGCAAAAGATACCATAGCAGATCTTAGTGATTTTCTTCGTGAAATACTCTACGATAATGAGAACAACAAAATTCCGTTGGAAAAAGAACTACGTATTTTAGAATACTATCTAAACATTATAAAAGTTAGGTTTTCAGAACATTTAAGCATTACTATGGAAATAGACAATAAACTATTGTCAACAATGGTCCCTAGTTTATTGTTACAACCCATACTCGAAAACTCCATTAAGCATGGCTATAATTATGACCACACCGATTTAAAGGTTGATATTGAAATTAAGTCGCACAAAAATCAATTAATTATTAAAATTGAAAATGATGGCGCACCATTGATTAAAAAACATGCGCTGCTGTTAAACGATGGGGTGGGGCTTTCTAACATTAATGATAGGTTAAGCAATCTTTATGGAGATAATTATTTTTTTGAAATTAGAAACAAAGACAATGATAAAGGAGTTGAAACGGTTATTGAGATCCCGATGTAAATTTTATTCGCCTCAATTTTAATTAAAAAAGCCACAACTTTTACGTTATGGCTTTTTGTGTAGTAGCGGGAACTGGACTCGAACCAGTGACCTTCGGGTTATGAGCCCGACGAGCTACCTACTGCTCTATCCCGCGATGTGGACGGCAAAGATACAAAGGATTTTTAATTCAACAAGCAAATAAATGATAAAATTAACAGCTTTTCATAAAGTTTTCGTCCATAAGACAGTGTTTTGTATTTTTAGGTGATGACAAAAAAAATACGACTTTTTATAATCGTCTTACTTTCAGTGCTGATTATCTTTATTGGTGGTATCGTAGCGATAAATTATTTTTTTAAAAATAAAGTAGAAAACTTCTTAGCAACCAGATTGCCAGAAAATATTATTCAGTCTTACGACGATCTTAGGCTTGATATGTATGAAGGCACTCTTACCCTCATTAACCCTACAGTAGAGATTCAGAATAAAGAAGATAGTAAAATTCACACGCAAATTTCAGTAGAAAAACTAATTATTGACGATATAAGCTATTGGGATTATTTACTTAACGATAAAATTCATATAGATGAAATATCGATTAATAAGCCCAAGGTTGTTTATTATAAAAATAGATTAAAGAAAAGTCGGGATAGCTCACAATCTGGTTTTATAACGATGAATAGACCTGTTTTTCTAGATCGTTTAAAAATTGAAGATGCTACAATAAGCATTTTTGATGGTAAGAAAGATTCACTTATGCTTTTTACAAATCACTTTTCGCTTGAAGTTGATTCTATCACTACAAATGAAGAAATTATAAGGAAAAGACTACCAATTGCTTTTGGAGCTTATAAAGCGCAAACGGACTCTGTTTTTGTAAAAGTGAGCGATTACGAAAATGTAACTGTTAAAAACATGCAGTTAGAAAATAAGAACATAGCGATTTCAGATATTCATTTGTACACCAAGTATTCCCGAGCAAAACACGCGCGCATCATTCCAGTAGAGAAGGACCATTTTGATCTAAAAATAGATTTATTTTTAGTAAAGAAAATTGATTTTGGTTTTCAAAACAGAAGACTCTTTATTAGTGGCGATGCGGTAACATTAAAAAATCCATATTTGGATATTTTCAGAAATAAATTAGTGACCGATGATAAAACTACGAAGCCTTTGTACAGTAAAATGCTAAGAAATCTTGCTTTTGATTTAACCTTAGATTCCGTTAAAATAAATAATGCAGGGATAGTGTATACCGAAAAAGTAAAAAAGGACAATAAAGGAGGAGAAATTAACTTTAAGAGCCTAAACGCCACCATGAGCAATGTTAGTAATACCTATAAGGCTCCTAAAAAGACTGAAATAGATATAGATGCTATTTTTATGGAAAATACACCTTTTACAACTAATTGGAGTTTTGATGTAAACAATACAAACGATACGTTTCTTTTTAAAGCTAATGTAGGAACTTTACCCGCTAAAGACATTAACAGTTTTACAATACCAAATCTTAAAGTGCAATTAGAAGGTGAGGCCAACAAAACCTATTTTACTATTGACGGTAACAATACAACATCGCATGTAGATTTAAAGATAAATTACGACCAGTTTAAAGTCTCTATATTAAATAAAAAAGGGGACAAAAGGGATGGTTTTTTATCTGCCATTGCCAATATTTTTATTTCAAAGGACAGTGAAAAAAGTAATCAGGATTTCAGAAAAGGTTCTGGAGAAGTTACCCGAGATACAACAAAATCGTTCTTTAATTATTTATGGCTCAATGCTCAAAAAGGGTTGAAAAGCAGTTTAACGGGCGGTAAGAATTAATTAATGTTCGGCAATCCAAGTTATAGCATCCATACGTTCTTCTGAAGTAAAATTCCGAGTGTTGGAGTTTGCGAAAAGAGAAACAATATCGCCGCAGGAATGAATCCATTTTCGGTCGCTTACCACGGCTATTTTATTAAATTGATCAGCATATTTTATTTTGAATAGTACTTCTTTAAGAACGGCTGGAATGGAAAATGTTTCAATCCCTGTATCTTCAATATAAAGGTTGATTGCGTCAAATTGCTCTAATTTAGTTTTAATTTTTTCGATAAAAGTATCCACTGTTTCTGAATTAAAATTTCCCTCAATTAGAAAACCAACGGTAGTATCTGAAAAACTGAAATCTGATAGCATGTTAAATAGGTTAGACCTATTAAAGATAGCAAAAAATTATTGTTCAATACTTTCTGCTGAAAAGGAAATCAATTCGCCATTCTCAAACGTGGCTGAAAGCTCAATTGGGTTGCAACAAATCTCGCAATCCTCAATATAGGTAGTCGTTACTGAGGGGTCTAGAAGCATAGATATTTGCTCCCAACAATATGGACATTGAAAAAAATGCTCGTTCAACGGTGTTGCTTTAAATGATTATTTTAAGTCGTCTAACTGTAAAGTTACCGATTCCCAATCTTCCATTAAAGTATTCAACTTTTTCTTTTTAGCTTCATAACCATCAAAAAAGTTGGGTTTAGCAATAGTTTTATCATAATTCACAGCGAGTTCCACATCAATTTCCTTGATCTCTTTTTCCAGCTTGTTTATTTTGCTCTCTGTATTGCTCAATTTATTTTGAAGCGACTTTAGCTTTTTTTGCATTTCGTAATCCTCCTTACCAGAAGTAACTTTTTGCTTTTCTTTCTTTTCTGAAACCGTTCGTTTTTCAGCTTCACGTAAATTTTCAAGATTACGCTGTTCTAAGAAATAATCAATGTCACCTAAATACTCTTTAATTTTTTGATCTTTAAACTCGTAGATTCTATCGGTCATACCTTGGAGAAAATCCCGATCGTGTGAAACTAATAATAAAGTTCCTTCAAACCTCTTCAAGGCATCCTTTAGCACATTCTTTGACTTTATATCCAAGTGGTTGGTGGGTTCATCCATTACCAAGACGTTAAAAGGCTCTAATAACAGTTTTGCCAATGCCAATCGGTTACGTTCACCACCCGAAAGAACGCGTACATATTTATCAACTTCTTCACCTCTAAATAAAAATGCACCTAAAATATCGCGAACACGTGGGCGACTTTTCATATCGGCCGCATCAATCATGGTTTCCTCAACGGTTTTTGAACCATCTAAATATTCAGCTTGATTTTGAGCAAAATATCCTATTTGTACATTGTGTCCTAAGTTCATTTTTCCTTGGTGCTCTAAATCGCCGACGATTATTTTAGCCAACGTAGACTTACCTTGTCCGTTTTGACCAACAAAGGCAATCTTACTGTCACGATCCACTTTTAAGTCAATATTGCTCAGTACGTGGTTGTCACCATATGTTTTTGAAATATTTTCAGCCTCAATAACTACTTTTCCAGGTGTTACTGAAATAGGGAATGATAAGCTCATCACGCTGTTATCGTCTTCATCCACCTCTATGCGGTCTATTTTGTCCAACTTTTTAATAAGAGACTGTGCCATTGTGGCTTTACTAGCTTTGGCTCTAAACTTTTCAATAAGTTTTTCGGTGGTTTCTATTTGCTTTTGCTGGTTTTTCTGTGCTGCAAGTTGTTGTTCACGTAATTCGGCGCGTTGTACCAAGTATTTTGAATAGGGATAATTGTAATCGTATATTTTTCCTAAGGAAATTTCAATCGTTCTATTGGTTACGTGATCTAAAAACATTTTATCGTGCGAAACCACAACGACTGCTCCGGCATAACCGTTTAGAAACTCCTCTAACCAAAGAATAGATTCAATATCCAGGTGGTTGGTAGGCTCATCCAGAAGCAAAATATCATTGTTTTGAAGTAGCAGCTTTGCTAATTCAATTCGCATACGCCATCCGCCTGAAAACGTTTCGGTTAGCTTCCCAAAATCTTCCCGTTTAAATCCTAATCCTTGTAAAATCCGTTCAGTTTCACCTTGATAATTGTAACCACCGTGAATTTCATATTGGTGTTGTACATCATTCAAATCGATCATTAACTGGTTGTAGCTATCACTTTCATAATCGGTACGTTCAGCCAATTGCGTATTGATGTATTCCAGTTTTTTCTCCAGCGTCTTGATTTCAGCAAAAGCCTCGTACGATTCTTCAATTACTGTTCTACCTTTAGTAAAGTCGATATCCTGCTTTAAAAAGCCAATAGTAACCTCTTTATCGGTAGCAATTTGTCCTTCGTCATATTCTTGTTCATTAGAGATAATACGAAGCAACGTAGATTTACCTGCACCATTTTTACCAACAAGACCAACGCGGTCTCCAGGCGTAAGTTGAAAGGTTATTTTTTCGAAAAGGTATTCCCCTTGAAAAGAAACAGAAAGATTATGAATATTCAGCATTTATGTAACAATTGTAACGGTAAATTTTTGCAAAGATGCTTAAATTTGTATTGGAAAAAAAATAACTATGAAAGGCTCTAAATTATATAGCATATTTACAGGCACATGCCCTGTGTGTCAAACAGGCAATATGTATAAAACCAAAAATCCGTATATTTTTTCTGAGACATTAAATATGCATGACAATTGCCCACATTGTAAAACGAAGTTTAAAATTGAACCTTCTTTTTTCTATGGAGCGATGTATGTTAGTTATGCCGTTGGAGTAGCCTTTGCTGTTGCAGCTTTTATTATTTCGTACTTTTTTATAGGGTTAGGTCGCTTAAATACCTTTTTTGTTATTGCCGGGACATTATTTCTTTTCTTCCCAATAATTTTACGCTTATCGAGAAATATCTGGATTAACTTTTTCTTTAAGTACAATCCGGAGAAAACAAATTAATTTTTAAATCGGCCAATGTTTACTTCAGAAGGTAAATTGTTGTTATTTTCTGAAAAATCATACAACCATTGCGATAGGAGCGGAGCCATTAAAATTCCTCGCGTACCAAGACCATTGAAAAACAAGAGGTTTTCGTGCTCTAAGGTTCCTAAGAGCGGTTTTCGGTCTTTTACCGTAGGACGCACACCGGCTATTTGATCAATAATCTCATAATCGCATGATATCATCTTTTCTAATTTTGAAGTAATTGTTTTACGAGCCTCTTCCGTAGCATGTTTGCTGAAATCGTCCCGGCTATACGTAGCGCCTACTTTGTAGATGTCATCCCCTTGTGGAATAATAAACAGCGACCCTTTTAAAATTCCTTCCGATTGAAGTTTTGGTGCTTTTATTAATAGGTACTCTCCTTTATTCCCTACAAAATTATCCGTTGGAAAATACGGGTTTTTTACAGCTGAAGCACCTTCGGAGAACACAATTTTATTTGCTGAAATAGTTTTATAACTAACAGAATCGGTTTTTAGTTGAAGTTGTTCGTACTCGAAAGTTTCAGTAATTAATTGGTTAGTGTTCTGAAGGTAATTGCGATACGCTGAAATTAATTTGGAAGGATTGATTTTTCCACATTCCAATACTTTTCCGAATCCGTGCGGAGCTTTTATGGATTTGTTTTCGTTCTTTATGATTTCAGTAGAAAGAAAAGGGGAAAGGACTTTTTTATCACTGGCCACCATCCAGTCGTTTTGTTCTTCAATGTTGTTTAAAATTCGGTAAATAGGTGTGTTTTCCAGTAACTGAACCTGTAGTTTTTCTGAAACAGTTTTGTAAAAAGGGATAGCTTTCTCTAAAAAAATACTTCCGTTCCAAACGGCTGTAAATCGTTTTAAAACCACCGGATTAAAAACTCCGCCGGAAACTACCGTGGAATGATTGATTCCAGTATCATATACCATAAAGCTTTTGTTGTGTTTTTGTAATGTTTCACAAAAAGAGATACCAGCGATTCCTAAGCCTACGATGATGTAATCAACTTGTTTCATACTAAAATCTATAATGATGGTTATTTATTACTATAAAAATAAAATGCCACAAATTCATTTTGTGGCATTTTATAAATTCTTTTAAAAAAGAGTTTAAATTTCTGCCTTCTCAGTGGTTTGCGAGCGATCAATCTTTTTAACCAACCCTTGCAAAACATTACCAGGACCCACTTCAATAAAATGGTCTGCACCATCTTTAATCATGTTTTGAACACTTTGCGTCCATTTTACTGGTGCGGTCAATTGAAAAATGAGGTTTTTCTTAATCTCTTCAGGGTCAGTAACAGCAAACGTACTTACATTTTGGTACACCGGACAAGATGGTTTTGAAAAATGTGTGTTTTCAATAGCAGCTGCTAACTCTTCGCGAGCCGGTTCCATTAACGGACTGTGAAAAGCGCCACCAACCGGTAATAATAACGCGCGACGCGCTCCAGCTTCTTTTAAAGCTTCACAAGCGGCTTCAACGGCAGATGTTTCTCCAGAAATTACTAATTGCCCTGGACAATTATAGTTTGCGGCTACTACCACGCCTTCAATATCGGCACAGATTGTTTCTACTACATGATCTTCAAGGCCTAAAACAGCAGCCATTGTAGATGGTTTTAATTCACAAGCGTTTTGCATGGCTTGCGCTCTTCTAGAAACTAAAATAAGCGCATCTTCAAAAGCTAAAGCTCCGTTGGCTACTAATGCAGAAAACTCACCTAGTGAGTGTCCAGCGACCATATCAGGTTTAAAATTGTCGCCCATCACGGTTGCCAAAATAGTTGAATGTAAAAATATGGCAGGCTGGGTTACTTTGGTTTCTTTTAGTTCTTCAGCAGTACCTTCGAACATAATTTTGGTAATATCAAAACCTAAAAGTTCGTTGGCACGGTCAAATAACTGTTTTGCCTTATCTGAAGTTTCATATAAATCTTTTCCCATTTCTGGAAATTGAGCTCCCTGTCCGGGAAATACGTATGCTTTCATAGTTGGTTGTTTTATGCTGTAAAAGTAAAAATAAAAATCCCCGTTTCATAAACTGAAAGGGGATAGTGTAAGTTTATTATAAATCCATCTTACCAGATTTGCCAATGTCTTTGTCATCTCCGGTTACGGCCGCAGCCTGTAACTTAAAAAATGTCACTAATTTGTTGCTGTCGTTGTTCCAGTAAGCGGCTTCTTTAGGATGGAATTTAATAGCGGTTAAATTAGGATCCTCCGCACCGTCAAACCAAGCGTTGTCTTTTTTGTTGTATAACTCATCTAAAACAGCTTGATCGGTAACAATTTCAGCATCTCCGTATACACTCACAAACTTCATAGCATTGGGATCGCTGTACAATAACTGCGTTTTAGAATTTTTAAGCAAATCACTATTGTGGTCACTATTGTTTCCGCTTAAAAACCAAATGTTCCCTTCTTTGTCTACTTCTTTTGTATGCATAGGCACCACACTCAAAGGTTGCTTGTTTAATCGTGTGGCGAACATGGCGACTTTAATGTCTTCTACCATGTCTTTTAATCTTTTTTTTGCTTCGTCGTTGGTTAAATTTTCAGTGCTCATATCTTTTGTTTTTCTTTTCAAGGTACGAGTTTTGACTCCTTTAAAGCGTCAATTTTTTATTAAAGTATGTCCAATTATTTGTTAATACATTATCGATACTTTTTCGCAATGTTTTGTACACGAGATAAATAGCTGCTTCCAAAAAGATTAAGGTGAACCAACAAATAATATAATTGCCATAAGGAAACACGTTGTTTCCAATTATTTTTGAGCGGAAAGATGGAATGATAGTGACTAAAAACTTCTTCTGAAAACCCACCGAAAAGTTGCATCATGGCCAGGTCCATCTCACGAGATGCAAACGAAACAGCGGGATCGATTAAAGTAGGATTTCCATCCTCTGAAACCAAATAATTCCCACCCCATAAGTCACCATGAAGTAGAGACGGCGGTTCATTTGGTATTTCTGAAAAAATGTTTTTATAAAATACGTCCAACTTTGAAAAATCGAAACCTTGTTCTTTTGCCATTTTAAACTGTGGCTCTAACCGCTGATTAATATAAAAATCGGCTGCTGAAGTTTGTGTTCCGTTATACTGTGGAAGGCTGCCAATATAATTGTTGTGGTCTAGCCCGAAAGTAGGTTGGGTGGTTTTATGAAGTATTGCTAAGTTTTCAGCAAATTGCTGCCAAAAAATATGTGAAGCTGAACCCTCCAAAATATATTCTAACAACAAATATGAGGTGTTTTCAATAACTCCAAATTTGACTACCGAAGGAATTTTAAAACTGTTTGAACTTCTTAATAAATCTAAACCCTCTGCTTCTGCTTCAAACATTCCGGGAAATTTTGAAGCATCATTCGTTTTAACCACGTACTTTTTTGAAGCACATTTCAGTAAAAACACATCGTTGATATCACCTCCGGAAAGAGGTGTTGATTCAAGTAAATTCAGATTGTTTTCTTCGGCTATTTTGGTAAGAATATTCAAACTACTTTCGTTCGTAAGTTAAATATGAAAACGAATAGTTATGCTTTTCATCTTTTTCGTGTTTCACTTCAGAAATTAATTGCCATTTATTCATATCAATTTCAGGAAAATAGGTGTCTGCTTCAAACCTTCCGTGAACTCGGGTTAGTTCAATTTTATCGGCAGTGTCTATGGCTAATTTATAAATTTCACCACCCCCAATAACAAAAGGTTGTGGGTCATTGTGTGCCTTTAGCAAAGCTTCATCTAAGCTATGTACCACAACAGCACCTTCTTTTTTATAATCTTTATTTCGTGTAATGACTAAATGCGTTCTGTTGGGAAGCGGTTTTGGGAATGACTCAAAAGTTTTCCGCCCCATAATAATATGATGCCCTGTAGTCAATTTTTTAAACCGTTTAAAATCATCGGGCAGATGCCAAACAAGATCATTGTCTTTACCTAATTCGTTGTTTTCACCAGCTGCAGCTATTAGAGTAATCATTGTACGTCTGGCGGTAAGGGGTTGTTGTCCTTTTTTTCGGTCAATGGCTTCATGGGGTCTTGCACTTCCTTTTTTTTTGGTAATGGCAGCTCATCATCTACCTTTTTTTGTAGTTTATTAATGCGTTCTGCTTGCTTGGCTTTTAGTTTTTCGAGTTGACGGTCTTCCCATTCTTTACCCATAAACTTGCTCATAACAAACACATTAAATACGTGTATTAATAGTATAAAAGCCCAAATAAGTACCACCCAAACGGACCAGTTGGGGAAGAGAATATCGGCTCCTTTTTTAAGCACTAAGTCAACAACTAAAAGAAAAATAGAGCCTAATAAAAAGAAGATAAAATGCCGCATTAAATTCTTTTTCTGCTTAATGCGTTTGCGAGCATATTCATATTGTTCGCGTTGTTCCGAATCAATTCGTTCGGTTTTTTTAGATTTTGAAAACATAGTTGGTTACTTTTATGTCTAAAGTAAAAATACCTATTTTTAATTGTTTAATCCAACTAGATGAAAGATTTTAAAAAACACTTTCCGGCTTTACAAGGTCGCGTGTATTTAAACACACCCGCTTCTGGGCTGCTCTCAAAGCCTGTATATAATTGGCGCAAAGAACAAGAAGAAGGTTTTTTATTTAACGGGAATGATTATGGTGCTACTCTTGAAGCGCTTAAAAATGTACGTGAAACAATATCCAGTTTCTTCCATGCTTCGGAATCGAATGTTGCTTTGGTTCCTAACTTTTCATTTGGGTTAAATACCTTGCTGGAAGGATTACCTCAAAAACAAAAAGTATTGTTGTTGAAAGGCGATTATCCTTCTATTAATTGGCCAGTACAAATGCGTGATTTTGATGTCTGCTTTGCTGAAACAACTGGAAATATAGAGCAAAATATTGAAGCTGCCGTGACCAAACACCGCCCAACGGTCTTTGTTTTCAGTGTTGTACAGTGGCTTAGCGGAATAAAAATTGATTTCGATTTTTTAAAAGAATTAAAAGTCTATCACCCAGATTTATTATTAATAGCAGACGGAACACAATATCTAGGCACAGAAAAATTTAACTTTGAAGAAAGCCCTTTGGATGTTATTGGGACAAGTACCTATAAGTGGTTGCTTTCAGGCTATGGCAACGGTTTCTTTTTGTTTAAAGAATCTGTAAAGGAGAAAATATTCCCAAATACCATTGGTTTTAACTCTGCCGCTAATTTTGATAGTTCGCCAGAAGAAATCACATTTACTAAACATTTTGAACCTGGGCATTTGGGTCTTTTTAATTATGGTAGCTTACGAAAATCACTTCAGTTTATGGAAGAGTTAGGGGTTGATATTATTCAAAATAAAATAAAGGTCTTATCAGAAAAAGCCAAATTAGCTTTTATGGACTTGGGATTGTTAAATGATACTATTGTGAATAGAGAAAACCATTCTCCTATTTTTAATATAAAAGGGGATGCTGTTTTGTTCCAGAAACTAAAAAAGAATAATATAATTTGTTCCCAACGGGGTGGTGGTATTAGGGTAGGGTTCCATTTTTACAATTCAGAAGAAGATTTGGAAGCCCTTTTAGAGATTTTAAAGCATTAATTACTCAACTACTTCAACGCCTTTCCAGAAAGCAACATAGCCTTCTATAGACTTGGCAGCGTGAGAGGCTTCAGGATAAAACCAAGCAGCATCTGGATTTTTTTCGCCATTCACTTCAACCGTATAATAGGAAGCTTGTCCTTTCCACGGACAGTGGCTGTGTGATTCACTTTTTGTAAAATATTGTTCGTTTATAGTATTTGGCGGAAAGTAATGATTGTTTTCAATAACAATCGTGTCATCACTTTCAGCTACTATTGTGTTATTCCAGATGGCTTTCATAATGTGTTTTTTTTATTTCTTCTCGATCGGTTTCGGTACTATTTTAAGATAACCTACGGTTACTTAAAATCACTCAATCGCCTAACTAAGACAAAGGTGATTGAGTGATTCCGAAAGCGAAGCGTTTCGGGGTTGTATCGAAACCACCGATTTGAATCTTACTTTTTTCGGACTCCCCGCGTGGTAAAAGAAAGACCTTGTTGCCCGGCAGTCGATATCATTACGGCTTCAAATAAAGGTTCTAATTTGTTTTTTTTCGTTGCCCAGTCAAAAACAAAGTTGGCACCAGTACCACCACCTTTATCTTCTTCATCAACTACAATTTCTATAGTTTCCATAGGCTGTACATATACTGGATGATCTAAATATTGCATAATTCGAGTTCCATAAGTATCGTAATAATCGGCTTTATAAATGTAGATAGTATCTTTTAGACTGATATTTCGAATACTAACAGTTGTTGTAAGATTGAATGTAAAGCTCTTGTTTTGTTGGTAAATTTCAGAGTAAACAGGTAGATACGTACTTCCTTTAGTTAGAAGGCTGTCAGGCATATTCGTGTTTAATTTTCTGTTCTCCCAATCGTGAGTAAGATCAACCGTTGCCAATTGTTTTTTCATCGGGTCTTCACAAGCAGATAATGACAATAAAAAGAAAAGGATGCTTAGGTACTTCATAAACTGATTTTGTTGAAAATTACGCATTTTTTCGCTTAAATACATAATTTTTATAATACCCTTTGCTGTCAGTGAACGAGGTTTCAATTTCTAGTCCAGATTCATCGGCCAACCAATCTACCACTTTGTCGGTATATTTTTGCGATATTTCAGTATGTATGGTTTCCCAAGGATCAAATTGAATAGTGAGATCCAGCTCATTAACGGTTACTTCCATTTGTTTTGTAGCAACTAAAAAACTTTTAGCAGTTCCGCTTTCAGGGTCATAGGTTTCCCAATGCTTAAAGCTCTCTACATCAAAATTGGCATCCAGTTCTCGATTAACACGCACCAAAATATTTTTGTTGAAAGCGGCTGTAATTCCAGTTTCATCACTATAAGCATTTAGTATGGTTTCGGGTTTTTTCTTTTGGTCAAAACCCATAAAAAGCATATCATCTTCTTGCATGGTATCTTTCAATTTTGAAAGAAAATCAATGGCGCGTGGATGTAATAAATTACCAATATTAGACCCCAAAACGACAATTACTTTTTTGCGGCTGTTATATTCCTTCAAACGTTCTAATACTTCAAAATACTCTCCTATTTCAGGGTCAACTTCCACGTTTGGCAATTCTTCTTCTAGTTTTTCTGAAAGACTATCAATCGCATTTTGACTGATATCGATAGGTTTATAAACAAAGTTGAAGTTATTTTCTGAAAGGTGTTTTAGCAATATTTTTGTTTTTTTACCGTCGCCAGCCCCTAATTCAATGAGGTCGAAACCGTTTTCTTTTCCGCGGAAATATTCAGCAATAGGTTCTGTGTGGGTTTCTAAAATTTCAAACTCACAATCGGTTAAATAATATTCTGGCATTGCCATAATATCCTGAAAAAGCTTATCTCCAGCTTTATCATAGAAATATTTTGAAGAAAGGTATTTGGGGAACGTAGTTAGCCCTTCATACACTTCTTTTTTGAAAGAAGTGTCTAGTTTAGTTTGAGTTTTTGTTGTCATAGATGGATAGTCGGAATTATTTGGCTAACCTTAACCCGGTAAATTGCCAACGTAGATTAGTTTGAAAAAAATTGCGGTAGGTGGCGCGGGTATGTTTTGGCGAAGTTGCCACCGAGCCTCCTCGTAGCACTTTTTGATTGACCATAAATTTCCCGTTGTATTCACCAATGGCTCCTGGAGCTTTTGTGTAGCCAGGATAGGGGAGATAGGCACTTTCGGTCCACTCCCAACGGCTGCCCCAATTAAATTGATTTTGAGCGATTTCCCACTCAAATTCTGTAGGTAACCGGCAACCTTTCCATTGTGCAAAAGCAAACGCTTCATAATATGAAATATGTGCTACCGGAGCTTTTAAATTCAGTTTTTGAAGTCCATTTAGGGTGTATTGATGCCATTCCCCATCAATATCGTGCCAATACTGCGGTTGTGAAATGTCGTTTTGGTTTACCCAATCCCAAGCTTCGGCATGCCAAATGTTATGGTCTTTATAGCCGCCAGCTTCAATAAAGTCTAAATATTCAGCATTGGTGATAAGTTTGTTTGAAATTTCAAAGTCGTGTAAATACACTTTATGTCTACCTAATTCATTATCGTAACAAAATTCTTCGGAATTATTGTGGCCAATTTCATACACACCTTCTGGAACAGCAATCCATTCCTGTTTAAACTCCTGACCTGGGTTTTCAAGAAACGAATCGTTGTATTTCGGAAGCAACGGATTATTTCCGAGGATATATTTTATATCGGTCAACAACAGTTCTTGGTGTTGTTTTTCGTGATGGATACCAATAAGAAGGATGTCTTCAATTTCTGAAGTAATATCGTCAGAATTTAAAAATTCTTTCAGTTCGTTGGTAACATAATGGCGATAATCATACACTTTCGCTACGCCTGGTCTTGTTAGGTTTCCTCTGTTATTTCTCACAACACGTTTACCAACGGCTTCGTAATAGCTGTTGAATACAAAAGCAAAGTCTTTATCAAATAATTGATAATTGGGTTTATGTGGTTTCAGAATAAATTCTTCAAAAAACCAAGAGGTATGACCCATATGCCATTTGGGAGGGGAAACATCGACTATGGGTTGCACCACATAATCTTCAATTTCCAAGGGTTTACAAATAGATTCGGTATGTTCGCGGGTTTCCAGAAAAAAGGAAACGAGGTTTTTGGTTTTGATCATAATAATAAAGTGCCGGGTTTTGCCGACACTTTAAAGATACCAATTCTTTTTTGTGAAAGATGTTTAGGGTTTGTTAAAGGCTGTTTCTTTTTACTTCCCAGTTTTATACGTTATTGGGACCGTAAAGTTAATTGGACGTGGCTTACCGCCCATCATCCCCGGTTTGCTCATTTTGGGCATGGCCAGGATATTACGTTTGGCTTCTTTTTGAAGAGCAGCACTTCCGCCGGAAACATCTTTAATTTCAACCAAGCCTTCCTTATTAATTATGAATTTTACGACTACCCGGCCTTGATCGTTGTTTTTGTAGGCTTGTGGTGGATATTTAAAGTTTTTGGCAATGTGTTGCGCCAACATATTATTGAAACAAGCATCGCGTTTTGCAACGTTTCCTTTTTCACAACCAGGCCAAACTGGAGGTATTTCTTTAAGCGTTACTACATTTTTTTGTACATCGCCCCATTCTTCTTGGGCAAAAAGTGTTGTAGAGAAAATAATACAGAGTATAATTAGTGCATTTTTCATGTAAGTAGGTTTTTTAAATGGCTACCGCTCCTTTAATATGCGGATGCGGGTTATAATCTTCTAAAGTAAAGTCATCAAATTTGAAGCCAAAGATGTCTTTCACCTCTGGATTCAATTTCATTTTTGGTAAGGGTCTTGGTTCTCGAGATAATTGTAATTCAACCTGTTCCATATGATTGCTGTAAATATGCGCATCGCCAAAGGTGTGTACAAAATCTCCTACTTGGTAGCCGCAAACTTGTGCGACCATCATAGTTAATAGTGCATACGAAGCAATATTGAATGGAACACCCAAGAAAATATCAGCACTTCGTTGATACAGTTGGCATGATAATTTTCCGTCGGCTACATAAAACTGAAAAAATGCGTGACAAGGTGGAAGTGCTGCTTTCCCGTTTGCTACATTTTCAGAAAAAGGTTTGTTGGTGTTGGGCATAACACTAGGATTCCAAGCACTGACCAACATTCTACGACTATCTGGATTGTTTTTTAATGTTTCAATAATATCTGAAATTTGGTCGATTTCTTCATTGTTCCAGTTTCGCCATTGATGACCATAAACGGGACCAAGATCGCCCTTGTCGTCGGCCCATTCGTTCCAGATTCTAACGCCATTTTCCTGAAGGTACTGTATGTTGGTATCTCCATTTAGAAACCACAACAATTCATAGACAATTGACTTTAAATGCACTTTTTTGGTGGTAACCATCGGGAATCCTTTGCTGAGGTCAAATCGCATCTGGTGGCCAAATACACTTTTGGTTCCGGTTCCGGTTCTATCGTGTTTTTCTGTTCCGTTTTCTAAAACGTGCTTTATAAGGTCGTGATATTGCTCCATAGTCAAAAATATTTGTGGTTAAATGTAAAGAATACCACTTTTCTATTAAACTGAATCTATCGGGATTTATTATATAGTTATTAACGGAGTGTTTATTGTTGAGTTTTGGTTTCGGTAGTTTCGATAAATATTCTTTCTTCCGTCGGAACACTCAGCTACTTTTTTTAACTAGTTATCCAATAATCATCCCTGCGATTGTTGCTGAAATTAAAGAAGCGATGGTTCCGCCAATCAAAGCTTTCATCCCAAATCTAGATAACTGTTTGCGTTGTCCTGGCGCTAATGAGCCAATTCCTCCAATTTGTATTCCAATCGATGCAAAATTGGCAAAGCCACACAACATATAAGTGGCCATAATAATCGATTTTTCATATTTTAAATGAAGAACATTTGAAACATCTTTTAAGTCGGCCAATTGAATATAGCCAACAAATTCACTAGCGGCGAGTTTAATACCTAATAACTGCCCCATTAACATCATATCTTCACTTGAAACTCCAATAAGCCACATTAGTGGTGCGAATAAATACCCTAAAATAAACTCTAATGAGAGTTTCTGGTATGGAGTATAGGTTGCAATTATTTCATTTAAAGAAGTAAAATGCCAAGCTATGTTTAAGGATTCGATTGTAAAACCATCAAAACCAGCAATTCCACCTAAAATACCATTCACTAAAGCAATCATTGCTACAAATACTAATAGCATAGCTCCTACATTTACAGCTAAACGTAACCCTTCAGTAGTTCCGTTAGCAATAGAGTCTAATAGGTTGGATCCTATTTTTTCTGAAGAAACTTTCGCGTCTGTATCAACTATTTCGGTTTGAGGATATAATATTTTTGAAATTACAATGGCTCCAGGGGCTGCCATTACAGAAGCAGCTAATAGGTGTTTGGCAAATGTAAGTCGTAAAAGTGGGTCATCTCCTCCTAAGAAGCCAATATATGCAGCAAGAACGGCTCCTGCTACAGTTGCCATACCGCCAATCATAACAAGTAATATTTCAGACTTGTTCATTTTTTCTAAATAGGCCTTTACTAAAAGAGGCGCTTCTGTTTGTCCTAAAAAGATGTTTCCGGCAACACTTAAACTTTCTGCACCTGATATTTTTAAAACTTTAGATAAAAGCCAGGCCAATGCCCGAACTACCTTTTGGATAATACCTAGGTAAAATAAAACGGATGTTAATGCCGAGAAGAATATAATGGTAGGTAGTACCTGAAAAGCAAAGATAAACCCGAAGGTATCCATATCTACCACTAGGCCTTCAAACAAGAACTTACTCCCTGCTTGCGTGTATTCGAGGATGTTAATGAAAACGTTCCCAATGGCTTCGAAAATACTTTGTATAAACGAAACTTTTAATACTCCAATAGCAATTACAAGCTGAAAAGCTAAACCAATTCCTACTGTTTTCCAGTTAATTGCCCTGCGGTTAGAGCTAAATAAAAAAGCAATAAATATTAATGAAATCATACCTAAGATGCCACGCCATAAGCTATTAAAAGAGAAACCTTGTGCAGGGACTATCTTATCGGTATTTTTAGTGATTGTTGGTGTTTCACTTGTTGTAGCAGTAATTACTTCGTCGTTTCGTTTATTTTTAAAGTTGTAGACTGCTTTATTTTTTGAGAAAACGAGTGAGGAGTCTGTCAAAGTTTCAACTCGATAGCGTTGTATAATGTTTTTTGGTGTGTCGTAAAAAAATACCAGAAGATTATTCTGATAAATATAATCGCCTGAGGCTTTTATAGAATCTTTACTTTGTAGGCGGTATTCGAATCTACCGTTGTCTAAATTTAAATAATCTTGATAAGGGTCTAGGTTAACTAAAGAAGTGTTTTTTGGGTTTTCAACTTTATGAAAGAGCCATTTTTTTTCAATTGTTTGAGAAAAAACAGTTGAACAGAAAAAACTCAAAAAAGCAATCAATAAAAAATTCCGCATAGAGTTTATAGATTAATTACTTCTTAAAATGATTAGGATACATAATAATACGTTTGCTGAAAGTCTTATTAAAAGCTTATTCTCGTTTTGAAATTTCATCTCGAATACTAGCTGCTCTCTCGTAGTCTTCATTAGCAACAGCTTCATCTAGCATTTCATTTAATTTCTTTAAAGAAAACTTACTAAAGTTCTGTTTTGAAGGTGCAACTGATTCTTTATCTTCTCCACCAATTAACTCTTCTAAGACTGACTCTTCATCCTTTGAAATTTTATCTTTTTTCTTTTTAGGGGTTGTTTTTAAAAAGATTCCGGCCTTATCTAGAATAGCTTTATAGGTAAAAATAGGTGCATTAAACCGAAGTGCTAATGCAATAGCATCGCTTGTGCGAGCATCAACTATTTCTTCCAATCCGTCGCGTTCACATATAATGCTGGAGTAAAAAACACCATCGACCAACTTGTGAATAATCACTTGCTTGATTACGATTTCAAACCGGTCTGCGAAATTTTTAAAAAGGTCGTGGGTGAGTGGGCGAGGGGGTTTTATTTCTTTTTCCAACGCAATAGCAATAGATTGCGCTTCAAAGGCTCCAATAACGATTGGTAATTTTCGTTCCCCATCCATTTCGCTTAATATTAA
Source organism: Marixanthomonas ophiurae (assembly GCF_003413745.1). Taxonomy (NCBI): domain Bacteria; kingdom Pseudomonadati; phylum Bacteroidota; class Flavobacteriia; order Flavobacteriales; family Flavobacteriaceae; genus Marixanthomonas; species Marixanthomonas ophiurae. The sequence goes on from NZ_QVID01000001.1 coordinate 1,436,759, forward strand.
AGCGTATGCGCCATTTTGCGTTTGGCTATAGGAAATTCCTTTTATGTTTAGTCTTACAAGACTCATTAAAGAGGTATGATTTCAATGTTAAAGGACTTTTAAAAGTCCCCATAAAAATAAAGCTGTTTAAAAAAGGAAGTTTCCTTAATTAAACAGCCTTTAATATCAGGCACAAAGTAACAAAAATTATGCTTTCCATGATTAGCTTCGATAAAATTTCTTTTATAGAAAAAGAAATCACGCTACTGCCAAATAATGGAAGGCTTATCCGTTTTGAGCCTTAAACTCTTTTAGTTTTTCATTCAGCTTAGGCACTACTTCAAAAGCATCGCCTACAATACCGTAATCTGCATTTTTAAAGAAAGGCGCTTCAGGATCGTTATTTATAACCACTTTAGTTTTTGAAGCGTTAATACCAGCTAAGTGCTGTATAGCTCCAGAAATACCTATTGCAATGTATAAATTTGCAGCAACTGGCTTACCTGTTTGCCCTACGTGTTCACTATGAGGTCTCCACCCCATATCGCTTACGGGTTTAGAACAAGCAGTCGCAGCTCCTAAAATATCGGCCATTTCTTCAATCATTTCCCAGTTTTCAGGACCTTTAAGACCACGACCACCAGAAACTACAATTTCAGCATCGGCTATAGTAACTTTATCTGTTGCCTTATCTACGGAAACCACATCTACTGAAAAATCTTCAGAAGAAAGTTCTGGTGCAAAATCTTCAGCAGTTCCTGCTGCTTCGTTTTCTTTTACTCCATATGCGTTTTTTGCTAATCCTATTACTTTTACATCCGTTTTAAACTCGGTAATCGAAAATGCTTTATTAGTGAAAACACTGTGTTTTACCTTAAAGGGCTCTGTACTTTCAGGTAGTTCGGTTACGTTAGATACGTATCCTGCATCTAAATTTACAGCTAATAATGGTGCCATATATTTGCTGTTCGCACTGCTAGAAACCACAACTACTTTAGCGCCTTCCTTTTTTGCTGCTTGTGCTACGGCATCTGCATAGGCCTCAGCATTAAATTTACTTAATTTGTCATTAGAAACATTCAATACTTTATCGGCACCATATTTTCCAAGTTCACTAGTATCACCTCCGTTTATAGCTACAGCGGTTACTGGCACGCCCATTTTGTCTGCTATTCCTTTAGCATAGGACACAGCTTCTTGAGCAATTTTTTTAAATGTTCCTTCTTCGGATTCTGTATATACTACTACTGACATATTTTATTTTTTTTGAATTCTGAAAAAATTCAGAATGTAATTTTAGTTTGCTTTAGATTTTAAATACTTCCGAAATACTCTTCGGAAACACAATGTCTTTAGATTACTTTAGCTTCGTTATGAAGTAAATCAACTAATTCATCAACGGTTTCAACCAATTTGATGTCACCTTTTGGAGCTGGTTTTTCAAATTGTGCCGTTTGTGTTTCAGCATTTGCATCTACAGCATCTTTTACTGTTAATGGTTTTTTACGAGCCTGCATGATACCACGCATATTTGGAATACGGAGATCACTCTCTTCTACAATCCCTTTTTGCCCACCAACTACCAATGGCAATTTTGCCTTTACGGTTTCTTTACCACCATCAATTTCACGGATGGCCGTTGCTGTGTCGCCTTCAATTTCAAGACCAATACAGGTATTAACAAAATTAGCACCGGTTAATTGTGCAATCATTCCGGGTACCATCCCACCATTATAATCAATAGATTCACGGCCTCCAAGTACAAGATCATACCCACCTTCTTTAACTACATTGGCCAATTGCTTAGCAACTGAAAAACCATCAGTAGCTTCAGTGTCAATACGAATGGCTTCGTCTGCACCTATAGCAAGAGCTTTTCTTAGCGTTGGTTCGGTTTCTGCACCGCCTACATTTATAACATGCACGCTAGCACCTTGTTTTTCTTTAAACCACATAGCGCGAGTAAGACCAAATTCATCATTAGGATTGATTACAAACTGTACCCCGTTTGTGTCAAATTTGGTGTCGTTATCGGTAAAATTAATTTTTGAAGTAGTGTCCGGTACGTGACTTATACACACTAAAATTTTCATATAATTTGTATCTTTTTGAGTATTATTTTTTTTAAGGTAATTCATTGCTAAATTTGCTTAGAATTACGTAGGCACGAAGATAAGTATATATTTCCAAAATATGCTATGCACGCATAATAAATTTCCGTTAAATGTTAATAAAAAATGCGTTCAACATTAAGAATATACTATTTTTGTCGTCTTGACAAATTTTTCAGAATAGAAAAGAAGTACTACAGATGAAAACACTACAATTCCGTGAAGCGATACAGGAAGCCATGAGCGAAGAAATGCGTCGCGATGATACTATATATTTAATGGGTGAAGAAGTGGCCGAATACAACGGCGCTTATAAAGCCAGTAAAGGAATGCTCGATGAATTTGGAGCAAAACGAATTATCGATACTCCAATTTCTGAACTTGGATTTTCCGGTGTTGGTATCGGTTCTGCTATGAATGGCAACCGACCTATTATTGAGTTTATGACGTTTAATTTCTCGTTAGTAGGAATTGATCAGATTATCAATAATGCGGCTAAAATGCGCCAAATGAGCGGTGGACAATTTAATATTCCTATTGTTTTTAGGGGCCCAACAGCTTCCGCAGGACAATTGGGTGCAACACACTCTCAAGCTTTTGAAAGTTGGTATGCAAACTGTCCGGGATTAAAAGTGGTAGTGCCAAGTAATCCTAAAGATGCTAAAGGACTATTGAAAAGTGCCATTCGGGATGACGATCCAGTAATTTTTATGGAGAGTGAACAAATGTACGGCGATAAAGGCGAAGTGCCGGAAGGGGAGTATCTAATCCCGTTAGGAGTAGCAGAAATAAAACGTAAAGGAACCGATGTAACATTAGTTTCTTTCGGAAAAATTATTAAAGCTGCTTATAAAGCTGCCGAAGATCTTGCTGAAGAAGGTATTGAATGCGAAATTATCGACATGCGCACGGTGCGGCCTTTGGATCACGATACTATTTTGGAGTCTGTTAAAAAAACAAATAGATTAGTTATTCTGGAAGAAGCATGGCCTTTTGGTAACGTAGCGACCGAAATAACTTATCAAGTACAAAGCCAAGCTTTTGATTATTTGGATGCGCCAATCGTTAAAATAAATACGGGTGATACGCCAACGCCATACTCACCAGAGTTGCTAAAAGAATGGTTGCCTGGTCCTGAAGATGTGGTAAAAGCAGTTAAAAAAGTTATGTATAAATAAAAAACACAAAGTGTGCATCACTTTTGGTGTATACTTAATTTATAAAACCTTCATTACTTTTTTGTAATGCAAGGTTTTTTTATCTACTAAGCGTAGCACATTTAAGCCTATATGAAGCAGTTACTTTTTCTAAGTTTTTTATTATTCACTTCCATTTTGGTGGCTCAAACCAAGGTAAGTGGACATATTAAGGATGCTTCTGGGGAGTCGTTGCCTTTTGTGAATGTTATTTTTAAGGATTCAAATGAAGGGACGATTTCCAACGAAGAGGGTCGCTTTTATCTAGAAAGCGATACTCGTTATGATGCGGTCGTGTTTTCATTTATAGGGTTTAAAACCAAAGAAGTTCCTTTAGGAGCCAAAAACACTTATAAAATGGAGGTGGTTTTAGAAGAAGAAGCCTCTGCTCTAGACGAAGTAGTTCTTATAAGTGGTAAACAGCCTAAAGAAAACAATCCGGCGATAGACATTCTTCGAAAAATATGGGAAAACCGTCGTGAAAACGGGGTTAAAAAGTTTAAGCAGTACAGCTACGATAAATATGAAAAGCTAGAGTTTGATTTAAATACCATCGATAGTACACTCATAAAAAGCCGAATTTTTAAAGGAATGGAATTTATCTGGGACCAGATAGATACTTCAAACGTTACTGGAAATTCTTATCTCCCAATTTTCATAAATGAAGCTTATTCAAAAGTTTATGGGGATAACGTTTTAAATGAAGAAAAAGAAGTGTTGAAAGGAAACAAAAATTCCGGTTTTCAAAACAACCAAACCCTTATTGCTTTTGTAAAAGACCTTTACAAAGAATACAACGTGTATGATAATTATCTGAAATTTTTCGATAAGGCCTTTACCAGTCCGCTATCCCGAACAGGTATCGATGTTTATAATTATAAACTGTTAGACAGCGCGTATCGCGATAACAAATGGTGCTACAATATTGTGTATTACCCACGCAGACAAAACGAACTTACTTTTAAAGGTGATTTTTGGGTGAACGATAGTACGTGGGCCATAAAAGAAATAAACCTGCAGGCTTCTAAAAGTGCCAATATCAATTGGGTGCGTGAGATATATATTGAACAGGAATTTGACGTATTAAACGATAGTACTTTCTTGATAACGCGTGATCATTTTTTAAGCGATTTCAGTCTTCGGAAAAAAGAAGAAGCACAAGGTGTTTACGGGAGAAGAACAACTTTGTACGATGATTATGAGTTCGATATAAAAAAGGATAAAAGCTTTTACGGCGAACAGACCGACCCTTATAACGAAGAAATTTACAACCGTTCCGATAGCTTTTGGGATCAAAACCGAATGGAGACCTTAAATAAGGATGAAAAGGGGGTTTATAAAATGCTCGACACGCTAAAAACAGTTCCTCGTTTTAAAGCACTCTATAATATTGGTTCTACGTTGGCAAGTGGATATTATCAAGTGGATAATTATGATATTGGTCCCGTATTTTCCATTTTTGGTTTTAATGAAGCAGAAGGACTCCGCATTCGTTTGGGTGGCCGAACCTATTTCAGTCAAAATGATCCTTGGCGAATTGAAACCTTTGGAGCTTATGGCTTTAAAGATGAGCGATTTAAGTTTGGGGTTTCAGGAAAACTATTGTTAGACAGGAAATCACGGTTAACCGTTTTCAGTGGTTACCGAAAAGATGTAGAGCAAACAGGAGCAACATTAACCACTAGTAACGATGTATTAGGGCGTAGTTTAGCGTCTTCTTCCTTAATTTCAGTAGGAGCTAACGACAGGTTAACCCGTATAAAATTAGCAACAGCCGGATTTTCAGTAGAACCCGCTAAGAATTTTATGGTTAGAGTAACAGGATCGCATCGAAAATTGCGGTCTGCTACCGAAACATTTAGCCTCGATTATTTTGCTGAAGATGGAAGTGTAAAAAGCACTATTTCGCAACCTGAAATTGAATTAGGGCTCTTTTATACTCCTAAAAGAAAGACGTCTGGTTACGGTGTAGAACGAACCATTATTAACGACGGTGAGTATCCGAGTTTCTATTTAGGGTATACTTATGGTCTGAAAAACGTATTAGATGGCGATTTTGAATATAAAAAATTACAAGCATTATATACTCAACCGTGGGTTATTGGAGGTATAGGTCGTCTGACTTCTACCATTGAGGCAGGGAAAATTTTTGATCCAGTTCCGCTGGGCTTGTTGAGCCCTGTGCCTGGTAACCAAACCTACTTTAGTTTGTATAATGCGTTTACCAATTTAGATTATTACGAATTTGTTACCGATACCTATACATCCCTGCATTTGCAGCATAATTTTGGCGGTCGAATTTTTGGGCGTATTCCTGGCCTTCGTGATTTAGATCTTCGAGAAATTATTGGTTTTAGAGCTGTTTATGGCGAAATATCTGATGATAATATAGCACTAAATGCTTCAAATATTGTGTATCGCGCCCCAGAAGATATTTACTGGGAGTGGAGTGTAGGTGTTGGGAATATTTTCAGAATATTTAGAATTGACTTTAACTTTCGTGGAAATTACTTAGGGAATCCTGATGCTCGTTCGTTTGGAGTTACCGGTATTTTTGGCTTTTCTTTTTAAAGGATGAATTGATGAGATGCTTTATTTTCATTTCGACTGTAAGGAGGAATCACATCTCACATTCACGCCTTACTTTTCAGTTTGATAATAAAAATCACATGAAATTTTCCTCGTAATATTTCAGAAATAAAAAACTGCCACCTTACAAGATGACAGTTTTGTATACTTTAAATTATTTTATTTTTTAAAAATTAGCTCGTAGCGAAAGGATGAAATTTCTTCCAGCACCTGAAATACCAGAGCTATAAGGACGGTATCTTCGGTCTGTAATATTTTCAAGACCGCCCGTAACCGTGAACATATCGCTTAGACGGTAACTTGCTTTATAATTTAGCGTGTACCAACCTGCCGCGTATGGATTTCCGTTTTCATCAATGGCATATATTTCTGTTTTGCCTTTTTCTCCTTCAGGAAGATCTTCAAAATCACGTTTACCACTGTAATTCATATATACTTGCATATTCAGGTTTTGAGCGCCATACGTTAATCTGGAAACACCAAACCATGGTGCGGCGTGACGAGAACGGCTAGTAGTACCATCATCTAATTCTTCTTCACCATATTGGTAATTAAAGTCTGATGAAAAACCAAAACCGTTTGAGAGTTTTACCTCCACACCAGCTTGTAAGCCATATACGTTTGCCTCAGCAGCATTTTGAATAGCTTGCACTTGACTTAATTCTCCATCATAAACAATACTGTCTTGTCCGTTCAACTTAAAATCACGACGAACCAATGCATTCTTTAAATGTGTATAATATCCCGTCACATCTACTTTCACAACATCACTAAACACTTTTGCTACGCCAATATCAATATTATAAGCATATTCAGAATCTAAATCTGGGTTAGGAATAACTACTGAACCAGGTTCTGAATCGAATACTTTACCTACATCATCTACATTGGGCGCTCTAAAAGCTGTAGAGGCGTTAGAACTAATAACCCAATCATCAGCTGGTTTGTAAACTACTCCTAAACTTCCAGTTAAATTTCCATTTTCCAATGAAGCTGTTTCAAAAGGAAATGGATAGAAATTAGTGTCAAATTCAGCATCCAATTTTATAAAGTTATACCGAAGTCCACCCTGCAAAAGTACTTGATCGTTTATAGTAAATTGATCTGAAACATAAGCCGCGTAAGAGGCCCAAGTTGCTTCGGGATATCGGCTTGGCCCCGGCTGGCTAACGCCTGTTTCAATATTAAGATCAGTTCCGGTAGAGTTTACATCATTACTTACAAACTCTAATCCATAATAAAGCTCATGTTTACTTCCTATGGCTTTTGTGAAATCAATATTAGCAGAATAAGCATCTACTTTTTCAACACGTGTTTCACGGTTTGCGTCATTAAAATTTCGACTGATACGGCTTTCTTCAAAATTTTGAACAGCTAAACGTACAGATAACTGATTGTACAGACTATTTTGCTTAGAATGTGTGAGGTTTAAATTATTCATCATCCATTTTTGAGGACCATATTTCCATTCACCGTACCGTGGAGCTCCGTCACGCGTACGTTGATGGCGATCATATCTTCCATATTCAGATGTTTCGGAATAATGTAATCCATACTGAAAGTCCCAGTTGTCATTAGGTTTAAAGCGTACTTTTTGCATCAAATTAATTTGTGAATACGCTGAAGGGGTTTGTACGCGAGGATCTTCGTTAGTTACTACTACATCCATACTATCTTGACGTTTTACGAAGTAAGGGCGTAAAAATTCATCGGGACCTTCGCTACCTTGCTTTAAATCTTCATAATCATATGAAGTAATACTGGTAGTAAACGCCCATTTTTTCCAACCTACATTAACATCTAAATGAGCTGTTTTTTCATTGTTTGCCGATGCATAACGCGTCACTGCTTTTCCGGTAATAAAAGGTTTATCATCTAGTGAAAATTGGGGGGTTAGCGTCTGAAAGCTCATCACACCACCAATGGCGTCACTTCCATAAACAACTGAGCCTGGACCAAAAAGTACTTCAGTGTGTTCAGTAGCAAAGGGGTCAAGAGAAATTATGTTCTGTAGGTTTCCACCTCTAAATATTGCCGTATTCATACGTACACCATCAATAGTGTAAACCAGTCTGTTTGTCGCAAAACCTCGTATCATAGGGCTTCCGCCACCTTGTTGACTTTTTTGAATGAATACTTTTCCAGAAATTCCCAACAAGTCAGCTGCTGTTTGTGGGTTTTGTAATGCAATTTCCTTTGGAGAAATTGAAATAACTTTCGATGGAATATCTGATGAAGATTGGTTCCATCGTGTAGCTGAGACAACCACTTCATCCATACTAATGTTAGATGGTTCCATTAATATTATAAAATTTGATGATTGAAGTTCATCGTAGCTTTTTATTTGTGTTTTATAGCCAAGTGTTCTTATTTCAATTTTTTCAGCATCTTTTAAAGCCGAAATATCTGCCTGTCCTTTAGAGTTTGTCGTGGAATAGGCATTCGTGCTTTTACTGATAAGAGTAACCAGCTCCAGAGCTTGTTCTGTATCCTGATCTTGAATGGTGATTATTTGGGCGTTTGTAGTGTAAGCAAAGCCTAATAATACCATCAATAAAATAATTTTTTTCATTGTAAAGTAATTAATTTTAAACTAAATATTTTTTAATACAGTTATGGATATAACTGCGTAAATCACCTAATAAAAGGTGAAAAGTAAAAAGTTGAATATGTGCTTAAATTACTCGAGGAGGTGTTTCTGGTGGTGGAAAGGAAATTGATTGGTAATAAATAGTAGAATAAATAATTTTTTCTTTTAGAGTATCTGTATCTGCAGCATAAAACTGCCAAATAGGTTTGGTTTGGATAAATAGTGTGCGGTAAAAGCTTGTTAGTTTTTTATGCTTTTCATCGGTTTCTGTGTCAGCTTTTAAAACCCCCAAAAAGATTTTATTTAAATCTTTATTTAATTTTGTTTCTTCATAATCCCACCAACACCAATAGGCTATACTGTCTTTAGTGATATTAGTCTCAACAATATCATACATCTGTCCTTTATACTCAAATTCTTTAGCGTGTTCCCATCTTACTTTTTTATCAATTTCAGCTTTTGAAAATTTCAGTAGAACAAGTTCTTCTTTGTCAATACCAGCGATTAGTTTCCACTTAACTTCTTTTTTAAGACTTTTTTTATGAAAAGTTAACCATATATAAGTGCCTGCTGAGGGTAGCAGTAAGCATAACAATAGAAATATGCCTATGTATTTCTTCATTTAGGGTAAGGGTATTGCTAGCAAATGTAATTAATTTAATGCTTCTTCTACCTCTTGCTAGTTTGAGTTTTAAAAAAGCCCATCTTCTTAATATAAAATTAAACTTGTTTTTGCTGTATTAACCGTCTAAAAGAGTTATTTTTGCACCCCCAAAGTAAGCTGGTTTTATCAGTTAAAAGGAAGATAATAATAAACTAAATAAAATGACTGCAGACAAAGTACAGACTTTCGATGTATTGATCGAGATCCCGAAAGGAAGCCGAAACAAGTATGAGTACGATTTTGAATTAAAAAAAATACGGTATGACCGTATGATTTTTTCATCTATGATGTATCCGGCAGATTATGGTTTTATGCCAGAAACCTTGGCATTAGACGGTGACCCGTTAGATGTTTTGGTGTTAGTGACCGAACCAACCTTCCCTGGTTGTGTAATTGAAGTAAAGCCTATTGGTGTGTTCCATATGGCAGATGAAAAAGGTCCAGATGAAAAAGTTATTTGCGTCCCTATAAGTGACCCAATTGCAAATAATGTGAATGACCTATCTGAGCTAAACCCACACCTTATTAAAGAAATTGAACATTTTTTTCAAGTATATAAGGATTTAGAAGAAAAGAAAGTAGATGTTGGTGGTTGGGGTGATGTTGAAGCTGCAAAAGAAATTGTTGCTAAATGTATAGATCGTTTTAGAGAAAGCGATGTTCCTTTTAAGGAAGTAAGTATTCGTTAATTTTTTTTCTTTAAATAAGAAGAGAATCATATAATAAAGGGCAATAACCAATTTGGTTGTTGCTTTTTTGTTTTGCCTAACATTGAAGTTATATGAATTTAAATTGAATTATTTTTTTATTCTGAAGAAAATGGGCCTGCATTTCCCGAATGCCAATTTGGTATTTTAAGTAAGGAGTACCTTTACTTTTATGGTTTATTTGGCTTATCTCAAACATATATTTTATGTGTTTTGCCAACGTTTTCCATGCAAATAATAAGGAATGTTCTGGATCGTAAATATGGGTGGGCTCGCTTTTGGCGCCATTTAATTCTACAATCATCAGGTTTTTTCCCTGCTCTAATTCGTCAACTGTGTTGTACATAATGTCTAACCTTCCATAGTAAAATCCGTCAATTTGAAGACAGATTTTATTAATACTTTCCGTAAGCTGGGGCGTTATAATTGAGCTGAAGTCATTAAATTTTGCTCCTCGGGAGTGACTTCCGTAGGGCATTAAATTTAGTTTTTCACCTTTTGTGAGTACTTTATTAAAAATGGCTCCGTGTTCTTTTTTAAGATTTTTTAATTGAATTTGAAACCGTGGAGTTTTGTTAAGCAGTTCTTCTATTGTTGAGGTGCCATCACCTATGATTGCCAGAGTTTCTTTAAAAACAACTCCTGTGATTTTTCCTTTCTCTTTATTGGGATAACGCACATAAAACACACCAATTTCATTAGGATATGGTATAAAATCTTGAATTAAATAGTCAAAATTTGCTTTTTGGTGATAGTCAAACAATTCTTTTTCTGAATGTATTTTTTGAACCGCACTCCCTCGAAGACCTATATCAGGTTTAGCGATAAGCGGAAATGTTAGGCCTTTCTTTTTTAAGAATACTTTTATTCCTTCCGAAGTGGTTTTGGGATGTATTAAAACGGTTTTGGCGTAATATTTTTTAGGGATAAGATTGTACACCTTTTTTTTGGATTCCATCATAAGACCCCCATTTTTTATAGATGGATTCACGGCATTAAAAAAACAAATGGATTTCGCTTTAATTGAATAATAGCCATAGAGTAAATAGATAGGAAAATAAATAACGTGTAAAGGCCAGTATTCCCAATGTGTTAGTTTATGCCAAAATATTTGTAGTGCTCTAAGAGTCATAAATTTTCTGAATTTGTATTTTTTAAAATATTTACGGTACGTGATGGTTGAAATAAAACAAATGTAAAAACACTAGTTTGAAACCTGTTTTATAAAATAAATTATATTGATATAAGTTACATAATAATTAACTTAAGATAAATTTATTGGATATTTTTTTCAGAAAAATAGATTGCTAGGTATAAAATTTTAAATATTTCATATCCCAACCTATTTACTTACTTTTGGTTTTTGAAAAATTAAAAACCAATCTAAAATTAATTATAAAATGGAACAGAATATTATCTTTATCCCTATCGTACTGGCCATTCTTGGCCTTCTTTTTATGCTTGTTAAAATGAGCTGGGTAAAAAAGCAGCCTGCTGGTAGCGATCGTATGCAATCTATTTCAAAAAGTATTAAAGAAGGTGCACTTGCCTTTCTAAGTGCAGAATATAGGCTGTTAGCCATCTTTGCAGTTATTGCAGCTGTCTTGTTATTTGTTGTTTCCACCTTGGTACCATCTACCAGTTGGATGATTGTACCTGCTTTTTTAATAGGAGCTGTTTTTTCTGCCTTGGCCGGAAATATAGGAATGCGAATTGCTACCGATGCAAACGCCCGTACTGCCGAAGCCGCAAAAACAAGCTTACCACAAGCATTAAAAGTCTCTTTTGGTGGTGGTACTGTAATGGGGCTTGGCGTAGCCGGTCTTGCTGTGTTGGGTCTAAGTTTATTCTTTATGTTTTTTACCAGCCAGTTTATTGTCGAAGGCGGCGATTTTTATGGTGATATGACTGTTGTACTTGAAGCCTTGGCAGGATTTTCTCTAGGTGCAGAAAGTATCGCACTTTTCGCCCGTGTAGGTGGTGGTATTTACACCAAAGCAGCCGATGTAGGTGCCGATTTGGTAGGAAAAGTAGAAGCTGGTATTCCAGAAGACGATCCACGTAACCCTGCGACGATTGCTGATAACGTTGGGGACAATGTTGGGGATGTTGCCGGTATGGGCGCCGATCTCTTTGGGAGTTATGTTGCAACCGTTTTAGCCGCCATGGTGTTGGGTAATTACGTAATTCGCGATATGAGCGTGGATGGACAGTTTACAGATGCCTTCGGAAATATGGGGCCAATATTATTACCTATATTAATCGCCGGAGTAGGGATTTTAGCGTCTATTATTGGAACTTTTTTAGTTGGAATTAAAAATAACGATGCGAAAGAACCACAAGTTCAAAGAGCTCTAGATATGGGTAACTGGACGGCAATCGTTCTTACATTGATTGCCAGCTGGTTTTTAATAGATTGGATGTTACCAGAAACTATGACCATGGCATTCTTTGGCGAAGGGGTTAAAGAAATACCAAGTATTAACGTCTTTTGGGCCGCTTGTATTGGGTTAGCTGTAGGAGCATTGATATCGTATGTAACCGCATATTACACAAGTTTAGGTAAAAAACCGGTAATGGATATTGTTCAAAATTCTTCAACAGGTGCTGGAACAAATATTATTGCAGGATTAGCTGTTGGTATGAAATCTACATTTTGGAGTGTATTGCTTTTTGCTGCGGCTATTTATGGTTCGTATGAATTCGCAGGGTTTTATGGAGTTGCCTTGGCGGCTTCAGCGATGATGGCCACAACAGCTATGCAGTTGGCAATCGATGCCTTTGGGCCTATTGCCGATAACGCCGGTGGAGTTGCCGAAATGAGCGAATTAGAACCTCACGTTCGTGAACGTACCGATATTTTAGATTCCGTAGGGAATACAACCGCAGCGGTCGGGAAAGGATTTGCTATTGCCTCAGCAGCATTAACTGCATTAGCATTATTTGCCGCCTATGTTACGTTTACAGGTATTGATGGAATTAATATTTTCCGTGCCGATGTATTGGCGATGTTATTTGTTGGAGGAATGATTCCAGTAGTATTTTCAGCAATGGCGATGAAATCCGTTGGTAAGGCCGCAATGAAAATGGTACAAGAAGTTCGCCGACAGTTTAAAGAAATTCCAGGAATTATGGAAGGTACGGCCACCCCAGAATATGGGAAGTGTGTAGATATTTCAACAAAAGCTGCTTTACGGGAAATGATTCTTCCAGGTCTGTTGACTATTATAACACCTATTTTTATTGGGCTGGTATTTGGAGCAGAACCTCTTGGAGGTTATATGGCTGGTGTTTGTGTAAGCGGTGTAATGTGGGCGATCTTTCAGAATAACGCTGGAGGTGCTTGGGACAATGCTAAAAAATCGTTTGAAGCTGGAGTAATTATTAACGGTGAAATGACCTATAAGGGAAGCGAAGCCCATAAAGCGGCTGTTACAGGAGATACTGTTGGAGATCCTTTTAAAGATACTTCAGGACCTTCAATGAATATTTTGATTAAATTGACGTGTTTGGTAGCCTTGGTGATTGCGCCAATTTTAGGAGGTCACGGTGAGGAAACTGAAATGGAAGGCGATAATGTTTCACAAGAAATGTATATGATTGACGAAGACGGAAACCAAACATTATTAACCGATAACCAAGCGGGACAGGTAAAAGAAGTTTCGAAAGAAATTATGGTGAGCTTATCGTCAAATGATACGTTAACTACGGCTGATGTTACTGTCAGGACTACCAAAGATGGTGAAACCACAACCGAAAAGAAAACCTTTTCTGGAACCGAAGAGGAAGTTAATATGCAAATTGAAGAACTTCGGGATCAATCTCAGAAATAGGACTTCTTTGTTAAAATAAATTTAAACCCTGCTGATTCAGCAGGGTTTTTTTATGAGATTGTAGTATCTTTCAGATAATGAACTACGACGATTTAATAACATTAGGAATTGCTTTTGGCTTAGGTATGTTAGTAGGTTTGCAACGACAGCGAACCGATAATAAAATGGCCGGAGTAAGAACATTCACGCTTATTTCTATTTTAGGAGTAGTAGCTGGTTTTTTAAGTAGGGATTATGAAAACCCCTACATACTTCCAGTAATGGGTTTGGCTCTAACAGGCTTATTGATTACCGCTAATATTATAAAGCTTAAAAAAATAAATGAAGCCGATATAGGTCAAACCACCGAAGTTGCTGCATTGCTCATGTTTGCAATCGGGGGTTATTTAGTGTTGGGAGATCAAATAATTGGTGTTGTTGTTGGTGGTGTTATGGCTGTATTGTTATACGTAAAGGAACATCTGCACGATTTTATTGAAAAATTAAAAGACAAAGACTTAGCGGCAATCATGACATTTGCTGGAATCTCATTAGTTATTTTACCAATACTACCTGATAAAACCTATGGACCTTTAGATGTTTTAAACCCTAAAAATATATGGCTGATGGTTACACTTATTGTAGGCATAAGTGTAATAGGGTATTTTATTTACAAATTTGTAGGTAAAAAAGTAGGCGTTATTTCAAATGGGGTATTAGGAGGTTTAATCAGTAGTACTGCCACCACAGTAAGCTATGCGCGGAAAACAAAAGATGCCAAAAATATTGGAAAAATGGCAGCTTTTGTTATAACTGCAGCTTCTGCCATTGCATTGGTCAGAGTGTTAATAGAAGTAGGAATTGTCATTCCTGAAAAGCTACCTCAGATAATGTTACCGATCATAGTTGAGCTTATAATTATGATATTGTTGTGTGTAGGCTTGTTTTATTTGTTTAACAATGACGGAAAAGATGATGAAATGCCTGAGCCTAAAAACCCTGCTCAATTTAAAAGTGCATTAATCTTCGGTCTTTTATATGGTCTTATTTTATTAGCTGTAGCATTCACAAAAGAAGAATTTGGTAACGAAGCATTGTATGTAGTAGCAGTTATAAGTGGGTTGACCGATGTAGATGCGATTACACTTTCCTTATCGCAAACCATGAAAGGAGGAGGACTGAAAACTGAAACAGGGTGGCGTTTAATTTTATTAGCTTCCCTTTCAAACTTACTTTTTAAAGGAATTATGGCAGCCGTTTTAGGAACCAAAGAATTAACAAAATGGATTTCAATTTCTTTCGGTATTTCAATAGCAGCGGGTTTACTATTAATGTGGTTGTGGCCGGAAAATTGGGTGCTATAAGTGGGGCTGTTCAAAAAAGATCCGCTACAGATAATTACCTTCCACAGTTATGGAACTAACTCGCATTTGTATATACGTGGTAGGGCTTTGGAAGACGAAAACATCGACCTTTCCAAAAATGGAATTTTCAGCTTGATAAAAAACACTTATAAGCGGTTTGAAACCGACGAAATTCCTTTTACAAAACTTAAAATTACCCTGCCAGATGATTCAGTTTTCTATACAGAAACTGATAAAAAAGGTTATTTTAAATTTAAAGAGAATATCCCTAACCTAGCTAAACTGACAAATGAAGAAGCATGGTTGCAATATGAAATCTCTTTTGAAGAGAAATTTTCTAATAGAATTATAAACAACCAAAACCGGTTTCCCGGTGAGATGCTTATTCCTTCAAGTAAAAGTGAATTCGGAGTAATTAGCGATATTGATGATACTATAATCCATACCGGTGTTGCTTCTTTTTTAAAGTTGAAGCTTGTTTTTAATACTTTCTTCAGAAATGCGGAAAGCAGATCACCCTTGGAAGGTGCTTCAGAATTTTATCAGTTGTTACATCAAGGAAAAACGGGAAAGGAAGCCAACCCGTTATTTTATGTAAGCCATAGCCCTTGGAATTTATACAGATACTTAGAGTTATTTTTAAAAGCAAATACCTTTTCTAAAGGACCAATTTTATTGAGAAGTTTACCTAGACCTTTCCGAAGAAAAAAGGTAGAAGAGAAACCGCAAAAGCAAAAAGAAATTCTCAACATTCTAAAAACCTATCCAAATATGAGCTTTATTTTAATAGGGGACGGAGGCGAACACGATGCAGATATTTATATAGAAATTGCGGAAAAATATCCAAAACAAGTGAAGGCAATTTATCTGCGAAGCGTAAAACACAAAAAGAAAATGAAGCGTATTAAAAGCTTATTTTCTAATTATGACACAACACCTGCATTATTAGTAGAAGATAGCAAAGAGGCTATTGAACACGCACGATCGCAAGGGTTTATAAGTTAATTAAGACAGTTTTTAAAATAGTCATACGTGTTATACTGCGACCGTACGGCAGGTTTTCCGTGTTTTACATATTCATTTTTCTGGTCGGGATCTATTATGCGTGCTTTTACATTATCGTTTAATTGAATCTCTATCAACTCCCTGATAGTATTGTGGTGTTCTTGATCTAAAATAGGGGTAACCACTTCAATACGGTGGCTTAAGTTGCGTTTCATCCAATCTGCGCTACCAATGTACATTTTTTCATCGCCATCATTTCCGAATATATATATACGGCCGTGTTCTAAAAAACGATCAAGAATACTGGTTATATATATGTTTTCACTTTGATCTTTAATACCAGGTACGAGCGAACAAATACCACGCACTAATAATCTAATTTTTACCCCAGCATTACTAGCTTTGTAAAGCATTTTTATCATGCTTTTATCTTGTAGGCTGTTCATTTTAGCAATAATGTAGGCATCTTTCCCTGCTTTTGCCAATTCTATTTCATTCTCAATTAAATCTTCAAAAGTATCTCGTAATGTAAAAGGTGACACTAAGAGCTTATCAGGTTTTGGAATAATCATTTTACCTTCCAATACCAAAAACAATTTGTTGAGGTCTTGAGTAATTGTTTTATTGGCAGTCATGATGCCAAAATCTGTATATAATTTAGCCGTATTCTCATTAAAATTACCTGTGGCAATATAGCAGTACCTTTTTGAAGATCCGCTTGTTTCACGTTCAATGCACAATATTTTAGAATGGATTTTTATGGCCGGGAAGCTATAGATTACGTGCGCTCCGTTTTCTTCAAATATTTTACCCCATTTTAAATTGTTGTGCTCATCAAACCGGGCTTTTACTTCAATAAAAATCACAACTTCTTTCCCATTTTTGGCAGCCCGAGCAATTGCATCATTTAATTTCGATTCGCTAGCAGCACGGTAAATGGTCATTTTAATGGTAGTTACTTTCGGATCGTCTGCGGCTTCTTCTAATAATTTGATAACCGGTTCAAAGTTTTGGTAAGGATAATGTATGAGTTGATCTTTCTCATCGATGGCGTTAAAAACCGAATCGCAATCTGCCAACACGGGATGTGGTAACGGTGGCAATTCTTCAACAGATAATTTTTTTGAAGTTGGATTGGGAAACCCGAAAAAGTCTTTAAAGTTGTGGTAGGTTCCACCCTTAACAATATCAGTATTATAAACCTCTAAGGCATTCTTTAGTATTTCCTCAAATTGCTTAGGTGTTTTATTATCAATCAATAAACGGGTTGCTTGTCCTGTGCTTCGTTTAGGGAGCGACTTTTTAATCCGTTCCATTACATTGCCAGAAAATTCATCTTCAATATATAGCTCGGCATCTCTAGATTTTTTAATGGAATAAAAGGTAATATTCTCTTCTTTTTGTGGGGTTTGTTTTAGGCTGTATTTTAAAACATCATCAATAAATGTAATAAAGTATTTCCCGTTGTGCTTCGGAAATGTAAAAAACCGAGGTTCATCGTCAGGGATTTTAACTAATTTAAACGTATCGTTTTCTAGTTGAGCAGCGAGATACAATGCTTCATTTTCAATAAAAACAGTGTCGCTATTTGAGCAGGGATTAAAACTTACTTCTAATTTGTCTTTTAAAGAATTTTCAAAATATGATTTGGCAATTTCTTTTTGTGTGGTAGAAAATTCTTTGTAATCAATTAAATGAATGTTTTCTTTTTTTAAATCTGGAATAATCTGGTTCTTGAAAATGTCGCCAAATTCTTCTTGTTGCAGTTCAACCTGTTTTTTTATTTCTTTTAAAACCTTATTAGGCTTAGTGATTAGTTTTTTTCTGAAGGGTTTTTCAATCTCTTTAATTTGTCGAATGTCAGACACCCGAACCCTAAAAAACTCATCTAAGTTGGAAGAGAAAATTGCTAAAAACTTGATGCGCTCGTATAAAGGGTTTTTATCATCTGCAGCTTCTTGTAAAACTCGGTGATTGAAGCGTAACCACGAAAGGTCGCGGTGGTAATATTTTGTATTGTATAGTTTTGCCATCCTGTGCCCGCGAAGGCGGGTACCTCTTTAATTAATTAAATCTAACCTATTCAAAGAAACGCAATTCCTTATAAAACGGGTGTTTTGGAAATGTTAAGGTTTGGTCTTTATATAGAAAGAAGAAACTCCTTGTCTTGACAAGGTTTTAGAGCTTTTACTCTTTTAAAGGTAGCTTTATTGGAAAAAAATAGACCTGCGTAAAACAGGTCTATTTAACAAAAATATGAAAATATCAATTATTGTTTTGAAAAAGATAGTGTTTCAGTAACTTCAACAGTACTCGTAATTCCAGACTGTGTTTGAGTTTGTGTCGTCGTTGAAGTGTAAGTAAGTTTAGAATTGGTTAATTCTGTAATAGTGGCTTCTCTTTCTTCATTGTTCTCAATTATACTAAGAGTGTTACCTTCTTTACTCCACGTTCCTGTCCCTGAATATTGAATTGGGATTTCTTGTATAATTGTGTCGCCAGAAGATTCTGTTGTAATTTCTAAAACATAATCACTGTCAACTTCGTAGGTATTCGGGTCTTCAGAAAATTCGACCGTGATATCAAGTTCTTTAGCGATTCCAGTAGATTCAGATTCAATTGTTGTTCCTTGTCCTTCTGTTCTGCTGGTAGATTCATAAGAAAAATCTGTTGCTTTCCATGATCCTACTAAAGAAGATGAGGTGTCATTGGTTTCTTTAGAGTCATCATCTTTACTACAAGATATAATTGAAAAAGTTAAAATAGTAAGAAAAAGTAATTTGGTAAGCTTCATAAAATTTAATTTAGTTAATAATGCGGCTAATATACATTAATGTTAAAAAAATTAACAATAAAAATCTTACTTATTTTTAAGTTGAGAATTTAAGTATTTTGAAAATAGCGATGTAGGTTAAAACAAACCGTGCAGTTCTGCGTCAATTTTATTAACTACTTCACCTAGATGTTCAGGGTCATCAACAAAGTCAAGGTTATCTACGTCTAAAATTATGAGGTTGCCTTTATCATAATCGTGTATCCAAGCTTCGTAGCGCTCGTTTAAACGGCTTAGGTAATCGATGCTTATGGAGTTTTCGTAATCACGGCCGCGTTTGTGTATTTGCTTTACCAAATTAGGAATGGAACTACGTAAATAAATCAATAAATCAGGTCCTTCGGTTACGCTTTCCATCAAGTCGAAAAGCGAACGGTAATTTTCAAAATCGCGATTGGTCATCAAACCCATGGCGTGTAAATTGGGTGCAAAGATGTAGGCATCTTCATAAATGGTCCGGTCTTGAATAACATCCTTTCCTTTTTCACGAATTTCGAGAATTTGACGAAACCGACTGTTCAAAAAGTAAATTTGCAAGTTAAAAGACCACCGTGCCATTTGATTGTAAAAATCATCCAGATAGGGGTTGTCTTCCACGTCTTCAAATTGAGGCTTCCACTTATAGTGTTTTGCCAATAAACGGGTTAAGGTTGTTTTTCCGGAGCCAATGTTTCCTGCAATTGCTACGTGCATAATCTTTACTTCTTAGGTTCGGTTAGTTTTAGGGTGTGGATGTTTTTTCCGTCATAAATATACAGGAATTCCTGCGTAAGGTGCAAGTCTTTTATGGTTATTTCAGGTAATTGTATTTTTATGGCTTCGGGCAATTTTTTTGTTGAGCCTTCACTTATTTCAGCTAAATAATAAAGCGAATTTTCTTTTACGCCCATTACTTTTTCATCTTGTTGAATTACTTTAGTATAGTCCTTCAAAGCTATTTCAGAAAGCAAACTTCCATAGACATTAAAAACGCGTATTTTATTTTCAGTAAGTAGGTAACAATAATTAAAATTACTAGTTTGAGAAACCAATGTGCCCGAAAAAGGTTGCGAAACAACGGTGTTGGTTAATGAGCGGTAGTTGAACAGTTCCAGTTGTTGTGTGTCTATGTTAAAAACCCAAAGCCTATTATTGCCGGCATTGGTTGCCGTGTTAATGTTTAAAAACTGAGGGAGGGTATTGAAATTGATGCGTTCAATTTTGTTTAGCTTATTATCAAGAAGAACTACGGTGTTGGTGTCTTCATAAAAAAGAACTATGTTCAATGGGTTGATTATGTCAACAGAGGTTATGGGGCCTAACTGAAGATCGTTAAATACAAAATCGCCATCCACACCGGTTTTGTGCAATTCCATATTGGTAGTGAAATATACATTACTAAAGGCATCGACACCTACAAACATATCTGCTTTTAAAGGTGCTTTTGCAATAGACTCTACTTGTTGCGCCAGTAAAACTGGGGTAAGTAATAAAAAAAGGAGGTACACGGCTTTCATAGGGAGTTCAAGATACAAAAAGCGTGCTATATATTGTGTGGTTTACTTTAAAGGCTTCGAGCCTCAGTATATTTTTGGCTAGCTTTTTTAGCTATTTTTTTATATTTATCATCAATCGCATTAGCTCTTATTTGTTGTTTTTCTTGAAGTGTAGCAATAACCCGAAAGGTGTTTAGATATTCTTCTTGAAGATCATAAACAGTTTCAACGAGCGCATATAATTGATCACTTTCTGAAGTAGAAAGCCTTTCTTTTATACTTTTAGACAATACGAGCAGTTCATCACTAAGAGCATCATATTTCTCTTGGTTTTTTAAAAACCTTGACAATATGCTTTCTATCTCTTTGTTTGTTTCATCAGCATGTGTCGCTAATTGTTTAGCTACTTTATTGGATTGATCCTGTTGGTTAGTTGAAAAAAATCCCATGATTAGTTTAGTTTGGTTGAAAGATACGTAAAAACCTCATTGTAACATAATTCCTACATAAATTTACGTGTTTTTACGTAGTATGTTAAGCAGCTATATAATTCCGTATCTTTAATGAAAAATTGAACTATGCGAAAGATACTTTTTGGCGCTGTTATTACGCTTCTCATTGTGTTTGGTTTACGGTATTGTGAACACAATAAAGACAAAAAAGAACAATTGGAAGCCAATACGGCATTGATTCAAAAAGAATTAAAAAATGTAGGAAAATTAATTGTTACTGAAGGAAGCTATGCCCAAGTTTTTACTTACGAAGATTGGAAAAAGTTCTACTTAGATGTTTTTTCGGCTCGCAAAAAAGCACTGATTGTGGTAAACGCAAAAGCCACGATTGCCTACGATCTCAGTAAAATTAAAACGGAAGTTAATCAAGAAACTAAAACCGTTACCATAACCTATATTCCGGAACCAGAACTAAATATTAATCCTAATATTGAATATTATGATGTAAAACAGGATTATTTGAACCAGTTTAAAGCGGAAGATTATAATAAAATAAAAAAGCAAGTAGAAATTTCGCTTCGAAAAAAAATAGAAGCTTCTGAATTGATAACCAATGCAGAAAACAGATTAATTTCTGAGCTACAGAAAATATATATTCTCACTAGCTCGATGGGGTGGACGCTACAATATCAAAATGAACCTATTGAAGATGAAGTAGATTTTGAGAAGATAAAGCTTTAATTTTTTCCCCTCCTAAATTAAGAGGGGGAGAAAAATTACAACTTTTTTTCTAGTGATTTCCAGCCACCTCCATTAATGGCTTCAATAGAGTTATTATTTAATGTTTTAGCAGCATTACCACTGCGAACACCACTGGCACAGCAGGTAATTACAGGCTTATTCCATTGCTTAATTTCTGATATTTTAGAGCTTACATCGTTTAGCGGAATATGTTTTGAACCTGAAATAGCACCGGCATCGTATTCTTTCTGCGTACGAACATCTAAAATTACAGCATCCCGCTTTTTAAAATCTTCGATTTTCTTAGTATTACTTCCGAATAAAAAATCTAATAGTCCCATACTTTTAATTACTTATTTGTTTTCTACTTTCTTCTACCAATGACAAACCATCTTTTATTAAATGAGCAACACTATGGCGTTCGTTTTTAAGTGCTAAAAGGTGTTTTAATACTTTTTCTGAAAACGAACTGTTTTCAGAAGCAATTAGCTCAAAGATTTCTAGCGAAAGTAACCAGTCTGCTGAGTATTCTTTTTTTATAGTTTCAAAAATAGATTTTAACTCAGGCAGGTTTTTGTCTAAAGAGCTGTTCTCTTCATTATTCCGAAGTAAACATACTTGTTTATATAAATCATTCAACTTAATTTCTTTTTCAGAAAGGTTTGAACGATTGGTTTTTGTTTCACTTAATTTATGAAGCGAAATAGGAAAGGATAAATAATCTGCTGCACCTGCAAATGCAGAAACAATTTCTTTTCCAACTGCTAAATCAAAATCACCCATTTCTGGACTGAACAATACTTCATCTTTATACGTAACGGTACAGTTTGTAAACTGAATAAGCATAAGCTCGCCGCGTAAGTTTCGCATTCCGGTTACGTTTAGGCCTTCAACGGTTATACCACTTTCAAATTCAAAAGCAATAGGTTTACCATCGTAAAAATTATATGCTTGTAAATCGCGAGGTCCCATATTCTCTATGGCGAGATTAATTTTTTTCAACTTCCCCAGTGGTGATCTAAAACCATCAGTATGGCGACTAATTCCGTGGCCGATTACTTCTTTTTCACGGTATGCAAGTGCTGTTTCGCCTTTGGTTTCAAAATAAACCACTTCATTATCCTCGTTTTGAATCATGCGGGTAAAATGACCGCTCACTTGTAAACCAGTACTCAATTCAATAGTACCAATTTGTTTAGAATTTATCAATTTGTTTAATCCACGCCAGCCGCCTTTACGCACGGCCATAGTGTTGGCAAATTCTTCTAATACTTCTTGTAAGTATGCAAAATCTGGCGTTACATATAATTGTGGTTGTGGTTTGGTGATATCAAACTCTTGATAAGCCGCATCAATGGAGTAGGGTGTTTTTTTTACTTCTTCTTTCATACACCACGTGCTTTCCCCAATAGAAGATAGCAAGCCAGCGCCATAAATTCTAGGGATTTCAATGGTGCCAATTAAACCATATTCAACCGTCCACCAATGCAAATTTCGAATAAGTGAAATTTCAGAAGGTTCTACTTTTTTAAGCTGAAGGTTCTCTACTCGCTCTTCCGCATTTTGTATAATAGTTTCTGAAATTCCATCAGCTTCCTTTAAAATAGAAAGTTCTCGAACGGCTTCATACATTTCCATGTCATGCGCACTAGAAATCGCTTTCGCACCAATCTCGCCAAACCGGCGTAAGTATTCGGCATAATCGGGACTAGCAATAATAGGCGCATGCCCAGCACCTTCATGAATAATATCGGGCGCTGGAGTGTATTCAATATTTTCAAGTTGGCGAATATCGCTAGCAATTACCAACACCTTATACGCTTGAAATTCCATGAACGCATTAGGCGGAATAAAGCCATCAACCGCAACGGCTGCCCAGCCAATTTCCTTTAAAATACGGTTCATACCATACATAGAAGGAATGGTATCGATAGAAATCCCTGTTTTTTTAAGACCGTCCAAATAACTTTCATGAGCCACTTGGCTTAAATAATCTACATTTTTGCGCATTACGTACCGCCAAACCGCTTGGTTTATAGGGGTGTATTGATCGTAATCTTGAGGTTTTATGTACTGCTTTAAATGCGGTGGCAACCTCTCTAATAACTCGTTTGTTTCAATGCGCTCTTCCATAGTGTCCAAAAATAATGAAATTAGAACTACTTAAGTCGTAATTAATAATACCTTATAACAGATTTATGAATGAGTTTGTAAAAACTGTATCTTGCAAGCTA
The DNA here is from genome assembly GCF_003413745.1 of Marixanthomonas ophiurae. Taxonomy (NCBI): domain Bacteria; kingdom Pseudomonadati; phylum Bacteroidota; class Flavobacteriia; order Flavobacteriales; family Flavobacteriaceae; genus Marixanthomonas; species Marixanthomonas ophiurae. The sequence continues at coordinate 1,460,511 of NZ_QVID01000001.1, forward strand.
TTATGAAACCCGCTTCCCGAAAAATCGAAATAATAACCACGGCTTCCCGCCTTTTTAAAGAAAAAGGCTACAATGCTGTTTCCATGCGAGATATTGCACAAGCTATGGGAATTAAGGCTTCTAGCTTATACAATCATATTTCGGGGAAACAAGAAATTCTTTCAACCCTTATTTTAACAGTTGCTCGCGAGTTTACCAATGGAATGGAACAAGTGGTTTCAAAAAAGGGTACTTCCGTAGAGAAAATTGAAAAGATCATTGCCTTTCATATCGATATTACTGTTACCTATTCTGAAGCGTTAGCAGCATTGAACAACGATTGGATGCATTTACAAGATGACGACCTAAAGCAGTTTGTAAACATGCGGGACGATTATGAGGATAACGTCCGGATTATTATAAAAGAAGGAATAAAAGCAGGTGAAATAGAAGCCAGACATCCTGAAGTTATTTTGTTTTCGATGCTTTCTACCTTGCGAACGTTGTATTTATGGTATGAAAAAAGAGGGAAACTTGATGTAAACATTTTAAAAAGAGATATGGTCGCCGTTCTTTTAAAGGGGATTGTATAGTATTGCTATTATTAGAAGTTCTGTATTTTTGCAGCTATGCAACCCAATAATTTCACTACAGAATTCTTTGGAATAGGAATCCAAAACGGTAAAACGCCCGAAAATTTAGGTGTGCTTTGGCGAACAGCCCAGAATATGGGTGCAAGTTTTATTTTTACCATCGGCAACCGCTACGCTAATCAGTCTAGCGATACGCATAATGCCGTAAAGTCGCTTCCATATTTTCATTATGAAAAATTCGAAGACTTTTATAAACATTTACCAAAAGGCTGTCGCATTGTTGGCGTTGAAAAAACAGAGAAAGCCGTTCAATTAGAAAATTTTGAACACCCAAAACGTTGTGTGTATTTATTGGGGGCCGAAGATCATGGATTGTCTAACCAGGCTATTGATAAGTCACATTTTTTGGTTCAATTCCCTTCAGAAAAAAGTTTAAACGTTGCTGTTGCTGGCAGTATTATTTTATATGATCGAGGCCGTAATAAGCCAAAAGTTTAGTATATTCAAAAGTCGTGACCGACCTAGATATGAGAACGCTTCGCTGTTAGATATTAGATGTGAGAATTCATTATAAAATTTGAAACTCTCATTTTTCAAAAATTATTTAGCAATTAGACTGAAGAATAAAATTTCAAAATAAAGCAAGTATAATTTTAAAAGATACCCGCCTGGGCGGGCAATACTATGAGCAGAGGATTTGTAAGAGAAGGCGATCAAGAAGAACCACCTATGATTCCACCACGGGCAGCTTTGCCTGAAGGGGTGGTAAATTATGTTACGCCAAATGGTATGGAGCAGTTAGTAGAAGAAAGAGAAGCGTTGCAAACTGAAATTAAAGAACTGACCATTACCGATGAACGGGAACGAAGAAGAACGCTTGCCGTTATTGAAGGCAAACTCAAATTACTGAATGAGCGTATTCATTCCGCTCGCGTACTTAATCCTAAAGAACAAGCTAAAGATGAGGTTCGTTTTGGGGCTACGGTACATATTCAAAACTTAAATAATAAAACCAAACAGCAATTTACAATAGTTGGAGTAGATGAAGCCGATGTAACAAAAAGCAAGATTGCATTTGTCGCTCCAATTGCCAAAGCTGTTACGGGTGCAAAAATAGACGAAACAGTAGATTTTAAGTTGGGAAATGAAGTTAGAAAGTTAAAAATACTTACTATTTCATATGAATAAATAAGCCTTGTAGAGTCTACAAGGCTTATTTTAGTTTCTCAATTTTTATTTATTATTCAAAAGGAATAAATTCGAAGTTTTGTCCGCCAACAGATGCTTCTAAGCTCAATCCAGCTTTTGGCATAGTAAATACGGCAACACCGTTTCTATAATCGGCATTTAGTGAAGCACCATCTTTAACCAATACAGCTGAAACTTTAGCTGAAAGTTCAAAATCATCGTCTTTAAAACGTTCCAAAGATTCTTCACTATTAAATAAAATAGCTTCTCTGTACGCTTCACCACCAATTTGAGCGCCTACATCTACCTTTTTCATTTTAGCCATTCCAATAAGTTGTCCGTTTTCATATACGGCTCCGTTACCAGATGCTCCACCAACTATAAAAGCACCTTCCCCTACATTTGGGAAGATTACGTATGCATCGGCATCAGCAAAATATTTTGCCATTGATTTATTCTTGGTAATAAACGCTTCTTTCGCTTTTTCAGCATCATTTATTACTTCGCGGTCTTTGTCATTTTGTGCAAAAAGCGTCAAGCTAAAGCACATCAGTAATACGAGTATTAAATTTTTCTTCTTCATAATTAAGTTTTTTTGTTATTCACTAGCTAAGTTACTAATTGAATGTTGCCATATTAGTTAATGAGCTGTTATTGTTAATTAAAGGAAATCTTAACGTTTGTTAAAGAACCTTTTCTACCGTTAAAATTTTAATAATGATTATTGTAGGGATGAAAGTAGGTTAGAGTAATTCATTTTAAAGTATCTTTGTAGCAAATTAAAATTATGGCACATAAAGCAGGATTTGTAAATATTATTGGTAATCCTAACGTTGGTAAAAGCACACTAATGAATGCTTTTATAGGCGAGCGACTTTCTATTATAACGAGCAAAGCTCAAACCACCCGTCACCGTATTTTAGGAATTGTAAATGGAGAGGATTTTCAGGTAATTTTAAGTGATACACCTGGTATTATAAAACCAGCATATCAATTGCAGGAAAGTATGATGGATTTTGTAAAATCTGCTTTTGAAGATGCCGATATTTTACTATACTTGGTTGAATTAGGTGAAAAAGATCTTAAAGACGAGGCGTTTTTTGAAAAAATAAAAAATGCTAAAATCCCTGTTTTACTTCTTATCAATAAAATAGATAAAGGAAACGAAGAAAAATTGACCGAAGCCCTACAGATGTGGCAAGAAAAAGTTCCTAATGCAGAGATTTTTGCTATTTCAGCATTAGAAAATTTTGGTGTTTCTGAAGTGTTTAAACGTATTATAGAGGTGTTGCCAGAATCACCTGCTTTCTATCCAAAAGACCAATTAACCGACAAACCAGAACGTTTTTTTGTAAACGAAACCATTCGGGAAAAAATCCTGATGCACTACAAAAAAGAGATTCCCTATTCTGTAGAAATTGATACCGAAGAGTTTTTTGAAGATGATGATATTATCCGTATCCGAAGTGTGATTATGGTAGAACGCGAAACGCAAAAAGGAATTATCATCGGGCATAAAGGTTCGGCACTTAAACGGGTGGGAGTAGAGGCTCGTAAGGATTTAGAAAAATTCTTCGGAAAACAGATTCACCTAGAAACGTACGTAAAAGTGAATAAAAACTGGCGCAGTGATGATAGGCAGTTAAAACGCTTCGGATATAACAAGTAATAATTTGTTGCTTTTTTTAACTTATAAAGAGTACTTGGAATTTGTATATTAGGCTATTTCAGAAAAATACATCAACTACTATTAAAATGCAGTACTTTTGCATTTTTAAAATAAACAGAAAATCATGAGCATAGTTGCTATCGTAGGAAGACCAAACGTAGGGAAATCTACATTTTTTAATAGATTGATACAACGCCGGGAAGCCATTACCGATGCGGTGAGTGGTGTTACCCGTGATCGTCATTACGGAAAAAGTGACTGGAACGGCAAAGAATTTTCATTAATTGATACCGGTGGATATGTAAAAGGAAGTGACGATGTTTTTGAAGAAGAAATAGATAAACAAGTTGTGTTAGCTATTGAAGAAGCAGATGCTATTATTTTTATGGTTGATGTTGAAAGCGGCTTGACCGGAATGGATGAAGAGGTTGCTACCTTGTTGAGGAAGTCTAAAAAACCATTTTTTTTAGCTGTAAATAAAGTAGATAGTGCCACGCGCGAAAACGATGCAGTGGAATTTTATTCTTTAGGTGTTGAACAATATTACACGCTATCCTCTATTAACGGAAGCGGAACAGGGGAGTTGCTTGATGATTTAGTAAAAGCCTTACCAGAAAAAGAAGAAGAGGAAGAAAGTGAATTACCACGTTTTGCTGTCGTAGGAAGACCAAACGCTGGAAAATCTTCCTTTATCAATACTCTAATTGGTGAGGAACGCTACATTGTTACCGACATTGCGGGGACTACCCGTGATAGTATGGATACGCGCTACAATCGTTTTGGTTTTGAATTTAACTTAATTGATACCGCAGGTATTCGAAGAAAAACTAAAGTTAAAGAAGATATAGAATTTTATTCAGTAATGCGAAGCGTTCGCGCTATTGAGCATTGCGATGTGATGATCTTAATACTTGACGCCACTCGTGGTTTTGATGGACAAGTACAAAATATATTTTGGTTAGCACAACGCAACAACAAAGGCGTTGTGATTCTGGTAAACAAATGGGATTTAGTTGAAAAAGAAACCAACACGGTAAAAGAATTTGAAAAACATATTCGTCAAGAATGTGAACCATTTACCGATGTTCCAATCGTATTTATTTCCGTTTTGAATAAACAGCGTATTTTTAAAGCCATTGAAACAGCAGTTGAGGTTTATAAAAACCGAAGCAAACGGATTAAAACAAGTAAATTGAATGATGTATTATTGCCCATTATTCAAGCTACGCCACCACCACAATACAAAGGGAAATACGTAAAAATAAAGTTTATAACGCAATTACCAATGCCTTACCCTACTTTTGCGTTTTTTGCCAACTTACCACAATATGTAAAAGACCCTTACAAACGGTTTTTGGAAAATAAGCTTCGGGAAAACTTTGATTTTACAGGAGTTCCGGTTAAAATTTACCTTCGGAAGAAATAAGCTGAATTTTTTTTTTACTAGGTTTTTCTATAGTTTTATGAATTTGGCAATGAGCTTATGAGATGAGTTCCTTAGATAATCATAGCCAAGTGAGATAATTATAGATTATATGTCATGAGGACTTTAAACCTATTTTTTATTTTGAGTTCATTCTATGCTTTTTCCCAGTTAGAATATGACGCAACCCTTCCTTCAATTCAAAAGTGTTCTGAAAATATTTCTATTAACGATTCAGTTGCAAACATTAATTTCCCTGATAATGTGAGAAATATTGGGTTGCTTAACAATAAAATGAAGGTAGAAAAGATTGAACTAATACCCTCACCAGAAAATAAACAGTTGTATGGGGTTGAGGCAGATCATTATTTTTACGGTAGTAGAGCTGTTTTTGGATATAAAATGATTTTATATTCTAATGAGTATTTGCCTTGGTTTTCAAATAATGAAAAGGTTTACACTACTACAGAAGCATATACGTTGATAGTAAATAAAAATTCTGTTGTTTTAGGGATACTTAAAACGTTCGATGATTTTTATATGAAAGAAGAAGAGTATCTAAAATCATTCTTTTGCGATAATTATATACTTGTAGTAAAATCATTTGATAATTCTTACGACGTCAATATTCAAGGCAAAGATTCGGAAGTGAGCTATACTTATGCAGTGGTAGAACTTACAGAAAAAGGAAAATTAATTGTTTTATCTGAAGAGAAAGGCAAGAAAATAGGAGAAAAATGTCTTTCTCAGTATGATGAATTTAAAGGAAAGTTTTAAGAAATAAATATGAAGAATTTAAAAACTCCTCTTATTGTAGCTACTATCCTGTTCGCTTTATTTTTATTCATAATTATTTTTCATAGATTAACCTCTGAAGATAAGACCTTAAAAAAAAGTTTAGAAATTAATCTCTATATAAATGATGTAGTAGATTATAGAGGATTTCTATGGTTAAATGATAGTATTGTTATTTCAAAAAATTGCCCTAACATTAAAATACCTAATAATACGATTGGAAATATAACAGCACCTTTTCAAATAATAAAAAAAAGGAATAATGATACAATTAAAATAGTTCAAAATTATAATACATCTTATTTCTTATTAATAGAATAATAGTTTTAATAACACTCCAAATTAGAACTTAAGGGAACCCCCGTTTAAAAATAACATGCGTATTATTCAATAAATCGATACACTTAGGTTTAAGCTAATAGATAAAAATACTTATAACCCAAAGGATCCTACTGTTAAGAATTTTTTCTGTGATTTAATTATTAACAAAGAAGTGAAAGAATAAAAGATTTGCAGAAGATAGATCCTTTTGAATGGAGATTGACAATTATATGTAGCTAAAATGATTAATAGTTATAACTTTTTTGGGCTGTTATAAATTTCTGCTAACTGAATTTACCATCCCCCAGAAGCACCGCCACCGCCGAATCCACCGCCACCGAAGCCGCCACCAAATCCACCGCCGCCGCTAAAGCCGCCACCCGAACTTCCACCGCCAAATCCGCCGGTGCGTCCCATGCTACTTAAGATAATTACATCTAACAAGCTACTACCACTTCTTCGGCCACCGCTACCACCACGACCGCCTTTTTTAGAACTTAGTGCGATAATAATAATGATGAAAATGATAACGATAAATACAAAATTTCCACCGCCACCACTAGATTTTTTGTTGAAGTCTCGATCCTCTTTAAATTCGCCGTTTAGGGCTGCAAAAATAGCATCGGCTCCTTGGTCTAAACCCAAATAGAAATTTCCTTTTTTAAATTCGGGGACCATAATGCGATTAATGATGCGCTCAGCCATTAAATCGGTAATACGATATTCGATGCCGTAGCCTGTGTTTATGTCTATTTTACGATCATCTTTGGCGAGTATGATTAGAATCCCATTGTCTTCATCTTTTTGACCAATGCCCCATTTTTGTCCCCATTTGGCTCCTAAAAATGAAATGTCCTCTCCTTTTGTGGTGCCTATAACTGCTACTACAATCTGTGTTGATGTAGAATCGGCATACCGAAGTAATTTATTTTCAAGATTTTTCTTCTGAGAGGGATTCAGTAGATTAATATAATCATACACTGAAGTCTGATCTGATTGTTTGGTAGGTTTTGGAGGAATATCATATTGCGCAATACTTGTTTCAGAAAAAAACAAGAATCCTATTAAAAGTAAAAGAAGATTATATTTCTGAAATAGTTTGGGCATACACCTGAGTAAATTTATTAGTTTATCCTACTGAAATATCATCAGGCAATTCGTTTTTATCATCTTTTTGATAAGGAAAGTGTTTTTTAAGCTGCTCGCCGGCCATTAAAATACCGTCAACTAAGCCTTGTTCCATATTGCCTTCCTTAAATTGACTGATAATGGTGTCTTTGGTACTTTCCCAGAAATCGGGTGCCACAACATCATTTATACCACTGTCGCCTAAAATTACAAGTGTGCGGTCTTCTACAGCAACATAAATAAGTACACCATTGCTTTGCTTGGTGTTGTTCATATGCAACATATCAAAAACTTCGGCAGCGCGTTCAAAAGGATCAATCTCGCTGTGTGCTTCTAAGTGAATACGAACTTCACCTGAGGTGTTTTTTTCGGCTGTGCGAATGGCTTCAATAATATCGCCTTCGGCATCGGCGGAAAGGAAATCTTCTACTTTAGACATATAAAAAAGGGATTGTTAGCTATTAAAATCAAATTCTACTTCGGGTGCATTTTCACTTCCAGCGTCTGCTTCAAAATATATTTTGCGTTCAAAACCTAAGATGCTTGCTGCAATAGTTGTGGGAAATTGTCGCACTTCCGAATTAAAAATACGAGCCTGATCATTAAAACGATTCCGTTCTACGTTTATTCGATTTTCGGTACGTTCCAGCTCGTTGATGAGTTCTTTAAAGTTTTCATTTGCTTTTAGGTCTGGGTATCGTTCAAACGTAGCCAATAATCTGGAAAGGGCAGAAGTTAAACCGGACTGAGCTTGTTGAAATTGTGCCAATTGTTCTGGCGTAATATTGGAAGGATCGATAGTAACCGAAGTTGCTTTGCTTCTAGCTTCAATAACCTGCGTTAATGTTTGTTGTTCAAACTCTGCGTAGCCTTTTGCGGTTTTTACAATATTAGGAATCAAGTCTGCTCGGCGTTGGTATGAGCTTTCTACGTTTGCCCATTGTGCTGTAACGTTTTCATCCATAGGCACAAGCCTATTGTTAACGTTTACAAACCAAAATCCACCAATTGCCACAAGGGCAACGATTATTATTACGGGGATGAGCCATTTTTTCATAATTTATATTTTAAAGTTGGTCTTTTATTTTAAGCAATTCTGCTTTTACTGTTTCTAATTTACGGATAATTTCGAAACGGCTTAATGTTTTTTGTTTGTTCTCTTTTAGATGGGTTTTGGCACCTTCGAGAGTAAATCCGCGCTCTTTAACCAAATGATAGATAAACTCTAAGTTTTTTATATCTTCTTGAGTAAATTTACGGTTTCCTTTTGCGTTTTTTTTTGGTTTTAAAACATCAAATTCCTTTTCCCAAAAACGAATAAGAGAAGTATTTACGTCAAAAGCTTCGGCGACTTCACCTATGCTATAATATCTTTTTTCAGGTAAGTCAATGTGCATAGTTGCCTAATAATCTAATTTAAATCCGTTGAAATATTAAAGGTATAAAATTACTACTTCTTAATCTAATGATTGGTTTTCTTGCTGTGCTTGTTTTTGCATTTCTGCAAATTCTTCAGGTGTCAAGTTTCCGTAGTAAAAGTTAATAGGGTTAATACGTTCGTCATCTTTAAAAACTTCGTAATGAAGGTGTGGAGCTTCAGAGCGCCCCGTGCTTCCTACAAAACCTATTAAATCACCTCTTTGTACTTTCTGTCCTTTTCTAACATTGTATTTATAAAGATGGGCATACAGACTTACGTAGCCATAACCATGATCTATTCGAATGTGATTACCATAACCAGTGGCAGTGTTATCGGCACGACTTATTACTCCATCACCAGATGCATAGACAGGTGTGCCTCTAGGCGAGGTAAAGTCCATTCCGTAATGAAACTTTCGGGCTTTGGTAAAGGGGTCGGTACGGTACCCATAACCTGAAGCCATACGGGTAAGATCCTCATTTTTTACAGGTTGAATGGCAGGAATAGCAGCCAGTAACTTTTCTTTTTCTTCGGCAAGTTGGGATACTTCGTCCAAAGATCGGGATTGAACCACAATTTGTTTGGTCAATATATCTAGTCGTTCGCTGGTATTGACTATTAATTTTGAATTGTCAAACCCTTCTAAGTTTTTATAGCGGTTTATTCCACCAAATCCAGCTTTTCGCTGCTCTTCTGGAATCGGGTTAGCTTCAAAATAAACACGATAGAGATTGTTGTCACGTTCGGCAACTTCAGAAAGTACATTCTCTGCTTCGGACATTTTTTTGTTCAGCAGCTCGTATTGCAACTCCATATTAGCCAACTCTCGCTTTAAAGTTTTCTCTTTGGGTGTTTCTACATACGGTAAATTTATATACACCAAAAACACCAAAAAACCCGCCAATAAAGTGCCAAGAAGGCTTAGTAGTACTATACCAAGCTTACGGCCTTTCTTTTTTTCAATTTTACGATAGGAGAGTGTTTCACTATCGTAGTAATATTTAACCTTAGACATACGTTAAAAAATCCTATTTTTGCGGTTGATGGGCAGCGCTAACCATTGGATAACGATTTACAAATATAGAAATTGTTTTGCGTTTTGCCTTAATCACTAATTTTGAATAAAATATAACGCATGAAATCTAAGGAAATACGATCCGCATTTTTTGAATTCTTTAAATCGAAACAACACATAGTTGTTCCTTCAGCCCCTATGGTTATTAAGGATGACCCAACTTTGATGTTTACGAATGCGGGAATGAACCAATTTAAAGAATTTTTCCTCGGAAACAGTGAACCTAAAAATACACGTGTTACCGATACTCAAAAATGCCTTCGCGTAAGCGGGAAGCACAATGACCTGGAAGAAGTGGGGATGGATACCTATCACCATACTATGTTTGAAATGGTTGGGAATTGGAGCTTTGGCGATTATTTTAAAGAAGAAGCTATTGCTTGGTCTTGGGAATTATTAACGGATGTTTTTAAAATAGATAAGGACAAACTCTACGTAACTATTTTTGAAGGTGACAAATCTGAAGGATTAGATAGAGATACTGAAGCCTACAACTTTTGGAAACAACATATAGCGGAAGACCGTATTTTAAACGGAAATAAGAATGATAATTTCTGGGAAATGGGCGAGCAAGGTCCATGTGGTCCTTGTAGTGAAATACACGTTGATATTCGTTCTGATGAAGAAAAAGCGAAAGTATCTGGAGCCGAGTTAGTGAATGCAGATCACCCGCAAGTGGTAGAAATCTGGAACTTGGTTTTTATGCAATATAACCGAAAAGCTAATGGTAGTCTTGAAAAACTACCTGCTCAGCACGTAGATACAGGAATGGGTTTTGAGCGCTTATGTATGGTGCTTCAAGAAAAACAGAGTAATTACGACACCGATGTGTTTACACCGTTAATTCGCGAAATAGAAGCCATTACTAACACCAAATATGGTAAAGATGAAGAAAAAGATATAGCCATTCGAGTTATTTCAGATCACGTTCGTGCCGTTGCTTTTTCTATTGCAGACGGGCAATTACCTTCCAATACAGGAGCAGGCTATGTGATACGTCGTATTTTGAGGCGTGCCATTCGGTATGGCTTTACGTTTTTAGATAAAAAAGAACCGTTTATCTATAAATTAACAGATACATTGGTGAAACAAATGGGCGACACATTCCCAGAGCTCGTTTCAGAAAAAAACTTAATAATCAATGTAATTCGTGAAGAAGAACAATCTTTTCTACGTACGCTAGATCAAGGATTAGTCTTACTAGAGAATGTAATTTCAAGTGCTTCTAGTAAAACCATTTCAGGTAAAAAAGCTTTCGAATTATATGACACCTACGGTTTTCCTATCGATTTAACTGCCTTAATTTTAAGAGAGCGTGGGTACAATTTAAATGAAAAAGAGTTCGAATCTGAATTGAAAAAACAAAAAGATCGTTCTAGAGCTGCTACAAAAGTGGAAACTGGCGATTGGGTGGTTTTACATGAAGATGATGTAGAAGAGTTTGTAGGCTATGACACCTTGGAAACACAAGTGAAAATAACACGCTACCGAAAGGTGGAAAGTAAAAAAGAAGGCGAATTGTATCAATTGGTTTTCAACTTGACACCTTTCTACGCAGAAGGCGGTGGCCAAATAGGAGACAAAGGTTACTTGGAAGCGTCTGACGGTGAAGTTGTTTATATTATTGATACTAAGAAAGAAAACAATTTGATTATCCATTTTGCTAAAAACTTGCCTCGAAATCCTGAGTCAAGCTTTAAAGCAGTGGTAAATACACAACATCGATCTAATACTGCTTCTAACCATACCGCAACGCACTTATTGCATCAAGGACTGCGTAATGTATTAGGAGATCACGTAGCACAAAAGGGTTCTTTGGTGCACAATAAATACCTTCGTTTTGATTTTTCACATTTCAGTAAAGTAAGTGACGAAGAGCTGAAGCAAGTAGAAGACTTTGTAAATGCACGCATTCACGAAAATCTTGCTTTACAAGAACAACGAGGAATACCGTATCAGCAAGCCATAGATGAAGGGGCAGTAGCCTTGTTTGGTGAAAAGTATGGTGATGCGGTACGTACCATCCGTTTTGGAAACTCCATGGAACTTTGTGGTGGAACGCACGTACCTAACACGGGAAATATTTGGCATTTTATCATTACTTCGGAAAGTTCTGTTGCTAGTGGAATTAGAAGAATAGAAGCCATTACGGGCGAATTTGCTAAAAATTATTTCATCGACAGAAGTAATGAATATGCGGAGATAAAGAAGACATTGAACGCTCAAAACCCTGTTAAGGCAGTAAGTAATTTACAAGAAGAAAATGCTACGCTGCAAAAACAGATTCAGGAGTTGTTAAAAGATAAAGCCAAAAATTTAAAAGGCGAACTAAAAAACGAACTTGAAACCGTAAATGGTATTAATTTTTTAGCCAAAGAAGTAGATTTAGATGCTTCCGGAATGAAAGATTTAGCCTTTGAAATGGGTGGCGAGATAGATAACCTCTTTATTTTATTTGGATCCAAACAAAACGGAAAAGCGTTGCTTACGTGTTACATTTCAAAAGAATTAGCAGCTGATAAAGACTTAAACGCAGGACAAATAGTACGCGAACTTGGAAAACACATTCAAGGTGGCGGTGGTGGACAGCCGTTTTTCGCAACTGCTGGCGGTAAAAATCCTGAAGGTATAAACGAAGCAATAAGCAAAGCAAAAGGCTATATTTCTTAATCTTGAAATTACAAACGCAAATAACATTAACCTCACAACAGAATCAGATAGATTACGAGTCTAAAATTCTGTTGATGGGGTCTTGTTTTACGGAGAACATTGGAGGTAAACTTGACTATTTTAAATTTCAAAATCTTCAAAATCCATTTGGGATTGTATTTCATCCGGTTGCGATTGAAAAGTTAGTGACACGAGCTATTAATGAAGACTTTTTTACCGAAGCAGATGTGTTTCAGCATAATGAGCAGTGGCATTGTTTTGAGGTGCATTCAAAACTTTCAACGAGTGATAAAGATGCTTTTATTTCGAATTTGAATGATAGCTTAAAGAATCTAAAAACCTACCTTGAGCAAGCTTCCCATATCATTTTAACCTTCGGGACAGCTTGGGTCTACCGTTTTATAGAAACTGATACCATTGTAGCCAATTGCCATAAAATTCCGCAGAAAAAGTTTTTAAAAGAACTGCTTTCAGTTGAAGACGTTTCCGCAGCGATTGATAACGCTAGTACGCTCATTAAAACGGTAAACTCAAATGTTACAATTGTTACAACGGTTTCACCTGTGCGGCACATCAAAGATGGTTTTGTAGAAAATATGCAGAGCAAAGCACATTTGCTTTCGGGTTTACACGAAGCTATTTCTGGACAAAAACAAGCTTTTTATTTTCCTTCTTTTGAAATTATGATGGACGAACTGCGCGATTATCGTTTTTATGAAGAAGATATGATTCACCCAAACAATCTCGCAACTTCCATTATTTGGGATCGGTTCAAAGAAGTTTGGATTACTTCAGAAACAGAAACGCTTCAAAAAGAAATTGAAACCATTCACAATGGGCTAAAGCATAGACCTTTTAATCCTTCTAGTGAGGCGCACCAGAAATTTCAGATTAATCTTCAGAAGAAAATAGATACACTTCAAAAGAAATTCCCCTTCATTAAATTTTAGGTAAAAAACACCAATCTAAAATTCTAAATCACTGTAAAATATAAGAATAGGGCATTTGCCGTATTGATTAAAGTTGGGGTATGCAACACCTTTGTAGCATACAATAACCAAAAACCCAACAATTATGAAAACGTTAAAAACTATTTCTTTAATTCTATTTGTAAGCTTATCATTATTGGCGTGTAAAAGCGATGACGACGGCGGAAGTGACCCTCAAGGTGGTGAAGGCGACTTTACAGCGAAAGTTGACGGCAGTTCTTTTGAAGGTTTAACAGGAACTGTCAAGGCTGTTGTTACCGATAATGGAGCTGGCCAGTCACTTGCAGTTAGTGGCGGAACTAGTAAGTCTGAAAATCTACAGATGATTATTCAAGGTTTTGATGGTGAAGGCACCTACCAATTAAACTTTACGAGCATAGGCACCTATAGTTACCTGCCAGATCCAAATAACCCAGATCCTAATACCGTAGTTGTTTTTACTACAGTTGGGGATGCTCAAGGTAATTATGGTGAGTTAAAAGTGTCAAGTTTTGACGGCGAAACAATAAAAGGGACCTTCAACTTTACAGGTTACAATTTGGATGATATTAATGACACTGTTGGTGTAAGCGATGGAGCTTTTAACATAAAAGTTTCGGATCAATAAAAAAGGAGTTAGAAAATCTCAGATGTTGAGGTTTTTACGTGGAGCCGGGAGCGAGACAACAGTCTTACTTCCGGTTTTTTATTCCCGCTAAGACGGGAATCTTTTTTGAATTTCATTTCACCTCGGAAAATCTAATACAATAGAATAACAAGATTCCTGCCTTCTAAGGAGATTAAATACGACAATTGCCCTATTGAAAACAAAGTAGTTACGTAGCATCTTTGATGTATTCAATTAATTAAAACCACGATTATGAAAACTTCAAAAAAATTAAAGCTACTCTTATCTATCTATTTGTTAGGTGCAGTAGTAGTAACTGCGCAACGTGCAGAAGCACCAGATTTTAGATACGATACTGGAGCAAAAATCAACGAAATGACCCTCACGCAAGGTGGAACTATGGTTGTAGCTACTAATGAGGGCTTAGTAGGAATAAAACCAGGTAGTAATGAACTGTTGTTCAACTTTACTAATTATGGAAGAGTAAAGCCGGAGGAATTAACCTACGTGCCAAACGCACCTTATGTGATTGTTGCCCAAGGAGGGTTTGCTAATCTAACTTCAAAAAAATCGGTGATTGATTATATGTCGGGTAAAACATTGTTCAACACCGAAGATAATGGTTGGAAATTAGCCTACACTTGTGATGTTATGATGCCACAAAATAAATTAGTAGTAAGTGGCCAACGTTCTTCTAAAGAAAAATACGCATTGCAAGTAGCAGTATATGATCTTAACACAGGAAAAGAAGATTATAGATTTAATTTAACCGATCCTAATCGAGTTGGAATTGCTAAAGACTTCAGCGTAACGGGACGTCCATTATTGTTAAAAGACCATTTAATTATTCCTACAGCTCAAGGTTTAGTGGCAAAAAAAGCTAAAACCGGAAAAACGCTTTGGGAAAATAAAATGAAACGTATCAATTGGATGGTTGCCGATGAGTCTGAAAAAGAAATCTACGCTTTTGAGAGTGTGAATAATGGTAGCAACACCAAAATTCATAAAGTAGGAAGTAACGGTGCTCAACTTTGGGAAGATGAACAAAAGGTAAAAGGCAATATAGCTAATTTTGAAATATTACCTAACGGACTTGCTGTAGTTAGCAATAAAAGTGATGGTGGTAACTCTAGTATTTTTTCTGCTAAAAACGAGTCGGAAATAGCCTTTTTAAGCGCTGCCAACGGTGAAGATCTTTGGGACAAAGCACCAAAAACAAAAGGGTATGTTCAGCATTTCTACATTATGGATGATGGAATTCTTTTCGGAATTTATGAAGGCGGTATCAACAAAATTTCATTTGATGGAAAAACACTTTTCAAAAAACCATTGAAGACTGGGGAGAATATTCTAACCATGGCCGACACACCACAGGGATTGATTTATATCACTTCAGAGGACGCTAATATTGTTAATTTGAAAACAGGAGAACAAATTTGGAAAAAACCATTGAAATATAGACGGGCCGATGCCGTAAGTTCAACTTACGACAGTAAAAACTCTCGTTATTTAATAAGCGCCGATGATGAGCTGTTTGCTGTCGATGCCAACTCTGGCGAAGTTTCAACCTTAGCAGAATCTAAATTTGACGGTAAAGAAGACCCAACTCACGTTGAGGTGCGTGACGGTGGAATTTTATTGACAAGTGACCAAAACATGATGTTATTAGATTGGCAAGGCGGTAAAAGCTGGCACGAGTATTACCGAGCACCAGGAAAAAGTGCTTTTGGGGCAATCATTGCTGGTGTAACTGCAGTAGCAACGGCTACAACCGCAGTAGCGGCTTACAATGCAGCCAATCAAAATCGTAATAAATTGGGCAGATATACTGACAGAGGTGAGCGTTATGCAGATTTAGGCGGTGGAATGGCCATGGCAAGTGGTGCTTCAGTAGCTGAAATGTTGAAGCGTTTTAAAGCAACAGCCGCCACTAAAAACAATCAATTTGTATTAACAAAACTTGATGATGGGGTTGGGTTAGTGAAACTAAACAAGGACTCTGGGTCTAAGGAAAAAGAAATTGTTTTAAAAGATAAAAAACCAGAATACCAAGTAGATGATATTGCGGGGATATTGTATTACAAAGCTGATAATAATAGCATTTTCGCTTACGATTTGACCAAATAAATCAATTAGCCGAGTTAGTTTCAGGCCTAACCTGAATGAGGAGCAGGTAAAGCCAATTATGAAACCCCATCTTTTTTAGATTGGGGTTTTGTTTTTTATTGAAATAGGGCAATTGCCGTATGGTTTCAGAAATACCTTCTATATAACTTTATAAAAATCAAAATCTACATGCTTTCAGTTGCTTTCATATTGGCTTTTACCGTTTTATTGATAGGTATTGTACTTGTGTTCTATTTCAGAAACAAACAACTTAAAAGTGTACAGCAAGAATATGTAACGCAATTAGAAAATAGGATTGAAAAAAATAAACAACAAATTACTATTCGGCATAAAAACTTGGAAACATATAATTTTTTAATCTACAACTTGGATGACGCATTAATAGTTCAAGAAGATATAAATGTATGTGGTTTCAAACTATAAATTTCGGTAATGCGGCTTCAATATATAAGTGTTTCTATTTCATTTACTTAAAATTAATATCTTTAATTGAGAAAAATTTCGAATATGAAAAAAGCATTGATTCTTATATTTTTGGTTTCTTCAGTACTGTTTTCACAAAACAAGAAAAGTATAGACTCTATTAATAGTATATACACGCAGGGGCTTAATATTCCTGAAGATTCTATTTTACAGTTATATAAGGATAATGCTGAAAACGCCCGGAAAATTTCCTATGAAAAAGGCATTGCTGGAGCGTACTCAAAACTTTCGTTGGCATACTCCTATCAAGGTATTTACGATAAAAGTACCCAATATGGGCTTGAGGCTGTTAAGTTATATGAAAAATTAGGTTTAAATGATCAGGTAGCTTATCGTTATGCTGAAATGGGCTATAGCATGAAATATTCTAATATGGAAAAAGCTCAGGCCTATATGCAAAAAGGAAAATCTGTAGCTGAAGCAAAAAAGCTTGACTCAGTTTTAAAAGACATTTACAATAATTATGGTGTTTTAAAGGAAATTCAAAAACAATTGGATAGTGCACTTTACTTTTATAACAAAGGATTAAAAATTAAAAAAGAACAAAATGATTCTATCGGGATTCCATACAGCATAAGCAATTTGGCAGGTGTCTATGGTTTGCAGAAAAAGTATGGAAAAGCAAAAGAATATTTTAACCAGTCACTTCAAACCCGTTTAAAAATGGAAGATTCCATCGGGGTTGCCGAAAATTATACGCAAATAGGCGAAGTTTTTATGGCGGAAGAAAAATATGACGAAGCCATTCAATATATAAAAAAATCGTTGCCCATTTCAGTTGAAAAAGAGTACCGAAACCTTACTCAATACAATTATAAAACCCTTTCCGACATTTTTAAAAACCAAAATAAAGCAGATTCTGCTTTGTTTTATTTTGAAAAATACCTAGCTGTAAAGGATAGTATTCATAATACAGAAATTCAAAAAAAGATAGCAGAACTATCCATAGAATTTGAAACCGAAAAAAAAGAAAAAGAATTAGCAGAACGTGAACTTGAAATAAAACAAAAAAACACCCTTCTTTATGGAAGTCTCGGTCTTGCTTTTCTATTAGGACTTTTAGGTTATTTGTTTTATAACCAACAGAAACTAAAAAACAGACAACTAAAAAAAGAGAGCGAATTAAAAACTGCCTTGGCAAAAATCGAGACCCAAAATAGGTTGCAAGAACAACGACTTAGAATTTCGCGAGATCTACACGATAACATAGGTGCCCAGCTCACTTTCATTATTTCATCGATAGACAATTTAAAATATGGGCTGAAAGGCGCTACATTAAAAACAAAAGAAAAATTATCATCAATTAGTGCATTTACGTCACAGACCATCTACGAATTACGTGATACTATATGGGCAATGAACAAAGAATCCATCACTTTTGAAGATTTGCAAGCCCGTATTACCAATTTTATTAATAAGGCAAGCAATGCTTCAAATAACGTTGAATTTACATTTTATGTTTCAGAAAACATCCCAGCCAATTATATGTTTACTTCAGTTGTGGGGATGAATATTTACCGCATTATACAAGAAGCGGTGAACAATGCCTTAAAATATGCTGATAGTTCGTCTATTTATGTGGAAATTTCAGAAGAAAGAGATAATTTTTTCATTGAAATTTCAGACGATGGCAAAGGTTTCAACATAACTGAAACAGAACAAGGAAACGGACTCAATAATATGAAAAAACGAGCTCGGGAAATTGATGGTATTCTGGAAATTGTTTCAAAGAAAAATATTGGTTCTAGTGTTATTTTGAAAATTTCTATAAAGCCAACCAGACCATAATAATCAACAGCATTATTATCATTTTATCCGTCACAGTATATCTAGATATATTATTATTTAGGTAAAAAAATCGAATTTAATATTGGCTTTTTTTAAAAGAACAGTAATCCCCCAAAAGAATAAGTTAAACTTCAGCGATTCATCCCTTAGCTCCTTGTTTATCGGTAATTTTGTATTTGAAAAAATTACTCAATTAAAAAAATAAAATGAAAAAGACAATTACTCTATTTTTTACGCTTGTATTTATAATTCAGGCCAATTCCCAAATTTTTAATTCAGGTTTTGAGAATAACAATGGCACTCCTTTATCCGATTTTACAACAATTAATAATGATGGTCTATCCGTGCCCTCTTTCGCACCAGTCCAAGATTTTAATACAGAAGCTTGGATACAGTTTTATGACGGTTACGATAATAAAATTGCATTTAGCACTTCTTGGTACGATCCCGCTGGACAATCTGATGATTGGCTCATTACGCCAGCCATAGAAATTCCAAATGCTGGAGATCCTACGCTGTATTGGAAAGCAAAATCTTATGATTTTGAATTGTTGGAGGACTATGAAGTTCGTGTCTCGACAACAGACAACGAAATGTCAAGCTTTACAGATGTACTTTTGAATGTAGATGGAGAGCAGCCCTTTGACTATAACTCTAGATCTTTAGATCTATCTGCGTACAAAGGACAAACTATTTATGTAGCATATGTAAATACCACTTTTGATGGTTTTTATTTAGCGTTGGATGATTTGTATATAAGTGAATCTGCAAATTGTGCTTTACCAGATGTAACTGGGGTTACAAGTAGTGATCTTACTGAAAACAGTTTTACAGTTTCTTGGACAGCAACTGCAGATATAACAATGTATGATACAGGACTTACAACATTTACAGAGTCTGTTTCATCTACAGGAATACAAACCGAACTTACTAAAAGCTATAGTGATTTAACACCAGGAACTCGGTATCAGTTTTTCTTGAAGAATGCTGACTGTGGTTCAGGTTGGGCTACCCCAACTTCAATTTGGACCGCTGCTATTCCGCCGTATTCTTATGATTTTGAATATACCGAAGAAAATTATGGCGAATATGATTCTGATGGATGGTCGTCAAACACATGGATTAACGGAAGCGGTGAAAATGCACAAAATGGTTCGGGTTATGTATATAATAATACGAGTAGCTCTTTTGAAAAGGATGATTGGATTTACTCGTACCCCATTAAATTGGATGAAGGAGAAAAATTAGCGATTCAATATTATTTGCAATTAGGTTCAGAGACTGCCGATCCTGCAACTTTAAAAATTGCAGCTGCTACTGCGCCTGACAAAGATTCTAATATAGCCGAGCTGAACAGTCATACCATTGCTGGCGGAGACTATATAGAATATACCTCAGAGTTTACTGCTTCTGAAGCGGGAGTATATTATTTCGGATTTGGAAACGTAACGCCAATTGTTACTGAAAGTTCAGCATTGCGTTTGGATAATGTGCGTTTTACTTCTGAGCCGCTTTCAGTAGGTGATGCTTCAATTTCAGAAATAACTATTTATCCAAATCCCGTAAAAAATCGCTTGATGATTAATACTGAAAAACCTGTTAATGACATTCAGTTATACACCATTAATGGAAAATTGATAGCAGAACTTGCGAATACAAATGAAATTGACTTTGCTTCATATCCTAAAGGCATGTACTTTGTTAAAGTAAGTACCGAAAATGGAACATCAGTAAAAAAGGTGATTAAATAATTTATCTCAAATTAGTATAGCCTGACTATATCTTAAATTCTTTTAACCTCCAAGGAATATGCTTAAAAGCTATTGTTTGAAGGTTTTTTTATGATACATAAAAAAGTAGACAAGGTTTTACCCACTAACCACTAACCACTAACAATAGGTCAATTGCCCTATTTTATTGATTAAAATAATTACATACTTTTCAGTATCTTTAGTACAACTAACTACCTATGAACATTAAAGTTTCTATCGTTGATGATAATTCGTTTTTAATTCACGCCATTAAAGAAAAGCTCTCTTTTTTTGATGATATTGAAATTAAACACACCTCTCTTAACGGGAGTGAGTTACTTACTAAGTTGGAAGAAAATCATAATCTCGATATCATTTTAATGGATATTGAAATGCCCGTTTTAAATGGTATAGAAACCACTCAATTGGTCAAACAGAAGTATCCGCAGATTAAAATAATCATGTTAACAGCTTTTGACAATGATGAACATATTTTTAATGCCATTAAAGCTGGAGCTGACGGGTATCTTTTAAAAGAAATAAACCCTGAGGAACTCTATAAAGGGATCAAAGAAACCCTAAGTGGTGGTGCAGCCATGAACCCTTCCATAGCATTAAAGACTCTAAAACTTTTACGTAATCCTATCGATATTGATAATTTTAAAGACAAAGAAGAAATTTCTTTATCTAAACGAGAAGTTGAAGTTTTAGAACAATTAAGCAAAGGCTTAAGCTATACAGCTATTGCAGATAATCTTTTTCTGTCACCAAGTACCGTTCGTAAACACATTGAAAACAGCTATAAAAAACTACAAGTGCACAGTAAAATTGAAGCCGTACAAAAAGCAAAACGACATAATATTATTTAAGTTTTCAATAAATACTTAGTTTTTCACGTTATCTATGTAGTGATAAATTCTTGTTAAGGGTAGACATATATCTTAACAAGATTGTTCATTTTTGTATTTTAACCCCAATAACAAATTAAAACTTAAATATGAAAAAGCTTTTAATACTTGCTTTAGCGATTACAACTTTCGCGTGCAGTAATGATGACAACAATGCACAGGTGATTAATAACCCACAAACTCCGGGGCTGGCTTACGCTGTAAGTGACTCTGACTTCACTACAACTTATAGTTTACTGCGTAGCGAATTACAGGCAAATCCCAATATATCAATTATAGCCGAAGTAAATCACACGGCCAATGCAGAAAGTATCGACAAAGATTTACGAAACACACGGGTTATCTTCTTCGGAAACCCGGCTTTGGGAACTCCTTTAATGCAGCAAAATCAATTAGCAGGTCTTGATTTA
Organism: Marixanthomonas ophiurae; assembly: GCF_003413745.1. Classification (NCBI taxonomy): domain Bacteria; kingdom Pseudomonadati; phylum Bacteroidota; class Flavobacteriia; order Flavobacteriales; family Flavobacteriaceae; genus Marixanthomonas; species Marixanthomonas ophiurae. The sequence goes on from NZ_QVID01000001.1 coordinate 1,481,835, forward strand.
CCACAAAAAATGTTAGTGTATCAAGATTCAGACAACAATGTTTTTGTTTCATATAATGGAACGGAGTATTTAGCTGCAAGACACTCGGGTGTTGGCGGGGCTCAAACATTACAACAAATAAAAAGCGCCTTGGCTAATTTTACTGAAAGTGCAACCAATGGCAATGTTTCAGAAAATTCTAGTAGTGGAATTACCAATAAGCAAGGAATTATAACGTTAGTAAGTAATAATGATTTTAATTCTACATATAATAACCTAAGAAATGCAGTTGTAGATAATGCTGCTCTTACTCTTTTTGCAGAATTAAACCATCAAGAAAATGCACCCAATGAAGAGGATTTAAACCCTACACGGGTAATTATCTTCGGAAATCCAGAGCTAGGAACTCCTTTAATGCAAAATGCACAAACTACGGCAATTGACTTACCTCAAAAAATGCTGGTTTGGCAAGAAGAAGATGGTCAAGTTAATATTTCTTATAACGATCCTATTTTCTTTAAAGAAAGACACGGAATTACTAATAACGATGAACGTTTAGGACAAATTAAAAGTGCCCTAAATAATTTAGCGATAGACGCAGCAAATTAATTTAAATAGAATAATAAAATAAAAGCGGCTTCATAATGAAGCCGCTTTTTTAGTTTTAAAGGTTAAATGCTTTTCTCACTGTATCTACATAATCTAGTTTTTCCCAAGTAAAAAGCTCTACTTCTTTTTTAATAGTCCCTTTGTAAGGGCTTTCAAAAATTTTGGTTACCTTTTCTGGAATACGCCCCATATGACCATAAGCAGCAGTTTCCACATAAATTGGATTCCGTAATTTCAATCGTTTTTCAATTGCGGCAGGACGCATATCGAAAATTTCAGCTACTTTTTTAGCAATTTCACCATCGGTTAAATCAACTTTAGAAGTACCGTGTGTATTGACTAAAATAGAAGTGGGTTCTACAACGCCAATGGCATAACTTACTTGAATTAATACTTCTTCAGCAACACCAGCAGCTACCAAGTTTTTAGCAATATGTCTTGCTGCGTAAGCAGCACTTCTATCAACTTTACTAGGGTCTTTTCCACTAAAAGCACCACCACCGTGTGCACCTTTTCCGCCGTAAGTATCAACAATTATTTTTCTACCAGTTAAGCCGGTGTCTCCGTGAGGACCACCAATTACAAACTTTCCAGTTGGGTTTATATGGTAAACAATATCATCATTAAACAATTCTTGAACATACTCCGGTAATTTTGCTTTTACCTTCGGAATTAAAATTTCAATAATATCTTTTTTAATTTTGTTCAACATCGCTTCATCCTCGTCAAAATCATCATGCTGCGTTGATAAAACAATAGAAACTATTTTTTGCGGAACATTATCATCACTATATTCAATAGTTACTTGACTTTTTGAATCAGGACGTAAATAAGGAATCTCTTTCCCATCCCGACGCAATTTTGCCAACTCAATAAGGATGGTGTGCGAAATTTCAAGTGCTAACGGCATATAGTGCTCCGTTTCGTTGGTAGCATAACCAAACATCATACCTTGGTCACCAGCACCTTGCTCTTCTTTGTCTTCGCGGTCAACACCTTGATTAATATCTTGTGATTGTTCGTGAATCAATGAAATTACTCCACAAGAATCACCGCTAAATTGATAGGCACCTTTTGTGTAACCAATTTTATTAATTATATCCCTTGCAATATGTTGTACATCTAGGTAGGTGTCGCTTTTCACTTCTCCGGCAAGGACTACTTGTCCTGTTGTTACCAAGGTTTCGCAGGCTACTTTCGATTCGGGATCGAAGGCTAAGAAATGATCTAATAATGCGTCGCTAATTTGATCTGCAACTTTATCTGGGTGTCCTTCAGAAACACTTTCTGAAGTAAATAAGTACGCCATAAAGGTCTTTTTAAATTTTTATATACTGAAGATTTGACGAACGCGTCGAAGGAAGTTTACACTGCCTTTAGCATTTTTTAATCTGAAATGTTCTAAGCAAAAATAGTATTCAGAAAAACATTCAGAAGAGGTTGCAATCAGTCAAATCTTTCCTCTTTCAGCGGACAAAGATAAGTATTAAAAATAGAATTTTAAAAAAGGAATTTTTTAGAAAAATCGAAATAAATTTGGAATATCAAAAAATGTTTAGCAATCTTTGTACTCACAAAGTTCAAATCTTTATTGAAATGTTATCAAGAAAGGCTGAGGGAATAGACCCTATGAAGCCTTAGCAACCCTTTCACTTGAAAGAAGGTGCTACATTCTACAAAAGTTTTCAAAATACTGGAAATTTTTTGATAGATAACGACAAGACAATTTTTAAAAAATTGTTTACTCACTTCTTAATAACATTTTTCTTATAAAGTACGCCAATAGGCGCATTTTGACTTTTGGTTTAATTTATTATTAATTCAAAAAAAGAAAAATGAGTACACAAAAATTAGCAACACAATCGTTGCACGCAGGACACGACGTAACAGCAAATGGAGGAACCCGAGCGGTGCCTATTTACCAATCTACTAGTTACGTTTTTAATGACAGCGACCACGCTGCAAATTTGTTCAACCTTTCGGAACCCGGATTTATTTACACCCGTATCAACAATCCCACAAACGACATTCTGGAACAGCGTTTGGCGGCATTGGAAGGAGGAATTGCAGCCGTAACAACCGCTTCGGGAACTTCGGCAATTGCTACAACATTGCTCACGTTATTGCGGGCTGGAGACCATATTGTAGCATCTAGTAGTTTGTATGGCGGAACGTATAATTTACTGAATGTTACACTGCCAAGATTGGGTATTACTACCACCTTTGTAGATGCAAATGATACTGAAAACTTTAATAGAGCGGTTCAAGAAAATACCCGAGCGATTTTTGTTGAATCGTTAGGAAACCCAAAATTGGATGTATTGGATATTGAAGCGATTTCTGAAATTTCAAAAGCGAATAAAATTCCGCTGTTAGTTGATAATACAGTTGCTACCCCGGCTTTATTAAATCCAATTAAGTACGGAGCCAATATTATTATTCATTCACTAACCAAATACATTAACGGAAACGGAACGGCTTTAGGAGGCGCTATAATTGATGCAGGAACGTTTGACTGGACCAACGGAAAATTCCCTGAATTTACTGAACCATCACCTGGTTATCATGGTTTAGTTTATTCCGAAGCATTAGAGGAGGCTGCTTTTATTGCGAAAGTTAGAATTGAAGGATTACGAGATTTTGGTGCGGCGTTGAGTCCGTATAACGCGTTTCAAATTTTGCAAGGTCTGGAAACGTTGAAAATCCGAATTAAAAAACATAGCGAAAATGCCCTAGAACTTGCCAAGTGGTTACAAAATAGAAGTGAAGTTGCTTGGGTAAATTACCCCGGACTTTCAGATAGTAATTACTTTAATTTGGCTAAAAAATATCTACCAAACGGTCAAAGCGGCGTGCTTACTTTCGGTTTAAAAGGTGGGTTTGGCGCTGCTAAAAAGTTTGTCGATGCTACTGAATTATTTTCTTTACTGGCGAATATTGGTGACACAAAATCATTGATAATTCATCCAGCAAGTACGACCCACCAACAGTTGAGTGATGAACAACAGGAAACAGCGGGTGTTACAAAAGATTTAATTCGGTTATCAGTAGGATTGGAAGCAATTGAGGATCTCACCGATGCTTTAGAACAAGCCTTTAAAGCTATCAACAAAACAGTCTTGGTTTAATTTTAGTTGTAGAAAACGGCAGTGCGTTATGCCATTCCGCTGCCGTTTTTAAAAGGATATTATGAAATTACAAACGGTACATATACCATACACAACACAAAACGAGAATTTTTCGGATACCATTCCGCTAAGCTTCGAGGTTTTTGGACCTACTTTATGTGAAGCACCTATTGTTTTGGTAAACCATGCGTTGACTGGAAACAGTTCAGTTACGGGAGAAAACGGCTGGTGGGACCAACTTATTGGTGATGAAAAATGTATTGATACTAAACACTACACGGTACTTGCTTTTAATATTCCCGGAAATGGCTACGATGGATTTCTACTTGAAAACCCCGAAGCATTTTCATTATACGATGTTGCAAAGCTATTTCTATTAGCAATCAATCAATTGCAAATTAAAAAGATTCATGTTGCTATTGGCGGTTCACTGGGGGGGAGTATTGCTTGGCAAATGGCAGTATTACGTCCTAATCTGTTTGAAAATGTTATCCCGATAGCGACCGATTGGAAAGCGACGGATTGGCTGTTGGCAAATTGCCGAGTACAAAAACAAATTTTAGATAACTCTGAAAATCCTGTTCATGATGCTCGTATTCATGCGATGACTTTGTACCGCACTCCAGAATCGTTTAAGCAGAAATTCAACCGAAGCATAAATGAGAAACTACATGTTTTTAATGTGGAAAGCTGGTTATTACATCATGGCAAAAAGTTACAAACCCGATTTCAATTAAAAGCCTATAAAATGATGACTCATCTTTTAACGACTGTCAACATTGCAAAAGAAACGGGGAATTTCCTTTCTGCAGTAAGAAATATACAAGGCAATGTCCATTTAGTAGGCGTTGACACAGACCTCTTTTTTACAAATAAAGAAATTAAAGACACGTATCAAATCTATAAAACCATAAAAAATAATGTCTATTATCACGAAATACATTCGATACACGGCCACGATGCTTTTTTAATAGAATTTGAGCAGTTACAAACCATTTTACAACCCATATTTCAGAAAAAAAATACAAATTATGAGCACCATAACCATAGACAAAAGAATACAAGAGAAACCACTTCAGTTAATTGATTTGGAGAATATTAAAAAGAAAAAAGTAAATGTAGTGATCTTCGGTCACGGCAACGTGGGAGCACGTTTGGTAGATCAAATTATTACGTCTCAAAAAGAAATTTCACGAAGGCGCGATTTAGACTTAACCATTTTTGCTGTGGCAAACTCCAAAACGGTTTTGTTTAATGAAAAAGGAGTAAAAGCAAATTGGCAAGAAGAAAAAAACAAAGATGGAGAACCTTATACCATAACGGATGTGATAAAATTTTCAGAAGAGCATAATCTGGAAAACTTGATTGCTATTGATAATACAGCCGATTCAAACTTTGTTTTTAATTACAAAACATTGGTCGAAGCTGGTTTCAGTTTGGTTTCTTCCAATAAAATAGGAAATACAATCGATCTAGATTTTTATAAAAATTTGCGAAAAACCCTTTCAGAAAAAAAGAAAGAGTATTTATACGAAACCAATGTAGGCGCAGGACTTCCGTTAATAGATACAATAAAATTACTGCACCTTTCTGGAGAGAATATTACTCGGATTAAAGGCGTTTTTTCAGGATCCTTAAGTTATATTTTTAATGAATTTTCTGAAGGGGAGAAAACTTTTAGCGACGTATTAAACCAAGCTATAAACAACGGGTTTACCGAACCAGACCCAAGAGAAGACTTATGTGGAAATGACGTAGGCCGGAAACTCCTAATTTTAGCCCGAGAACTCGATTTGCACAACGAATTAGATGATATTTCGATTCAAAATTTAATTCCGAAGCACTTACGAAGTGTTTCAAAACAAGAATTTTTTAATCAACTTTACGAATTGGATGTTCCGTTTCATATTAAACGAAAAAATTTGGCAAAAGACCATGTTTTAAGGTACATTGGGGACTTACACGGAGATCTATCAAAAGAAGATGGAGCTATTTTGAATGTTAACCTAGTGCCTGTGTCAAAAAACAGTGTATTAGGGCAATTAAAAGGAAGCGATTCCATTTTTGAAATCTATACAGAGAGTTATGGCAAAAATCCAATTGTAATTCAAGGGGCAGGAGCTGGAGCGGCTGTTACGGCCAGAGGTGTGTTTGGTGATATTCTTCGTTTAAGCGATAAATTAAACTAATAAACGAAAACCATGAAAGTAACACTGAACAGAGTAAACGACAATTATCATTTTGAAGCTAAAGGAGCATCAGGACTTCCTGTACATATTGACAATAAAACAGGCGACGAAGTTCATGGTTCCAGTCCCATGGAATTATTATTAATGGGCGTGGGCGGATGTAGTGCGATTGACATTGTTTTAATTTTGAAAAAACAACGACAAGAAATAACGTCATATAAAATGGAAGTGGAAGGAAAGCGAAAAGATTTAAAAAGCGCGAAACCTTTTGAAGCCATTCATACCACTATTCATTTAGAAGGTGCCATTGACGAAGAGAAAGCTATACGTGCGGCGGCTTTAAGCTTTGAGAAATACTGTTCTGTTTCCTTAACATTGGAAGGAAATGTAGCCATTACGTACGATATAATCTTGAACGGAAAAAAAATATCTTAAAACCTTCATTTTTACAATCATATTGGTAGATGTTTTTTGAAAAAGTAATAAGTTTGCTTGGGAATTATTGAAATAAGCTAAAATTTTTATACTTTTCAAATAGTATGCTATCTAGAAAAACCAAATACGGAATTAAAGCTCTTACCTTTCTTGCAAAGCGTGAGGAAGATGAACCTGTACCTATCTCTGTAATTGCTGAATCTGAAAATATTTCACAAAAATTTCTGGAAAGTATATTACTTAGTATGCGTAAGGCTGGTTTTTTAGGTTCTAAAAAAGGAAAAGGTGGCGGTTATTACCTACTAAAAGAAGCAGCTGAAATAAAAGTTGCAGAAGTTTATAGAATATTGGAAGGCCCAATCGCAATGGTGCCTTGTGTGAGTTTAAATTTTTATGAAAAGTGTGATGACTGCCCTGATGAGGATACATGTTCGGTACATAAATTAATGATTCAAGTACGAGACAACACCCTGAAAATTTTCGAAAACACCACTGTTGAGGATATTATTATAAGAGAATAATGGTGCTTGATTGTAAAGTAAAAAGCTTTATATTTGTAAAATCTACTAATCCTATAGGGTAAAGAGGTTATGAAAAATATTTCTTCAAAAAAGATGCAACTTTTAAATCAAAGTTTACGGTATGAAGCCCCTTCAGAAATTATAAAATTTGCTTTGCAATTTTCTGAAAAACCTTGGCTTACTACTAGTTTTGGTCCTTATTCTGCAGCATTATTATATGCTGCAACACAACAAAAAAAAGACTTGCAAGTAGTTTGGTGCGATACCGGTTATAACACCAATGCAACGTATAGTCACGCACAAATTTTAATTGAAAAATTACAATTAAACATCGATATTTTTACACCTAATTATACAACCGCTTATATAGAGAGTATGATTGGTGAGCCTACCATTGATAACCCAAAGCACGAATTTTTTTCAGAAAAAGTTAAATTAGAACCTTTTCAAGAAGCTCTAAAAAAATACACTCCAGATGTTTGGTTTACCAACCTTAGAAAGCACCAAACACATTACCGGAAATCGATTGATATTTTAAGCTTTACTGAAGATGGTATTTTAAAAGTCTGCCCTTTTTACCATTTCACAGATGCACAGATCATAGCGTATATGCAAACGAATAATCTACCAGCAGAATTTGATTATTACGATCCCGTAAAAGCACTCGAAAACAGAGAGTGTGGTATTCATTTTCAAGGCTAATTTCAAAATAATTTCTTAATTTTTTCTGAAATATTTATGGTATTTTTCCTTTTCAGAAAAAATACTATATGATTCCAACTAAAGAAGAGGTTGTTGCTACTTACAATCGAGTTAAACCTTTTGTGCATCAAACTCCAGTAATTACTTCAAGTTTGCTAAATAGTTTAGCTGGTGCTGACTTGTATTTTAAGTGTGAAAATTTTCAGAAAATGGGCGCTTTTAAAATGCGGGGTGCCATTAATGCGATTCAGCAATTATCTGATGACCAAAAAAATACAGGAGTAGTAACACATTCCTCCGGAAATTTTGCCCAAGCGTTATCTTTAGCTGCCAAAAATTTAGGAGTTAAGGCATATATTGTAATGCCTTCAAATACACCACAAGTTAAAAAAGATGCGGTGCTTGGGTATGGAGGAATTATCACAGAATCCCAACCCACCCTTGCCGCTCGTGAAAAAGAAGCAAATCGAATTCAATCTGAAACACGAGCTACCTTTATTCATCCTTCCAATAATACAGATGTAATTTTAGGTCAAGGAACTGCAGCGATTGAATTGTTACAAAAGCATCCAGATTTAGATTGCATACTTACACCCGTTGGAGGTGGTGGATTAATAGCCGGAACAGCCTTAGCAGCTCATTACCTAGCTGAAAAATGTCAAGTAATAGGTAGTGAGCCTTTTGAAGCCGACGATGCTTGGCGTTCGCTACAAACTGGAAAAATTGAAACTAACGAAACTACAAATACTGTTGCCGATGGGTTGCGCACCAACTTGGGTAATATAAATTTTCCTATTATCAATAAACTGGTTGCCCAAATTATACGGGTGGAAGAAACTGAAATCGCTGCTGCCATGAGCCTTATTTGGGAACGAATGAAAATTATTGTGGAGCCTTCTTCGGCTGTCCCTTTAGCTGCAGTACTCAAAAAGAAAGCATTCTTCAAAAATAAAAAAGTAGGGATTATTATTTCTGGCGGAAATGTAGATTTAAAAAACTTGCCCTTTTAAAATTGAAAATTTGCGTTACTTTGCCCCCCAATGAATAAAAAACTACTTATACTATTTCTTTTTGCTCCTTTATTTCTTTTTTCACAAGAAGAAACACGTTCTGGTTTTTTTATAGATGCCAATTATTTTTACGGCACTATTGTTCGGCACAATAAGGATATTGCTCACTTAGTAACAAATCACCCTCAGGGCTTAATTTTAGGGTACAACAAAAAAACATTTGGCACAAAACGCTGGCATCGGGAATACAATTATCCTGATTGGGGTTTGTCTTTTGTGCACCAGAATCCAGGTAATGATATTCTAGGTGAGAATTACGGTCTCTATGGTCACTTTAATTTCTACTTTTTAAAACGAAATATTGTCTTTAGAATTGGTCAAGGTATTGCTTATAATACCAACCCATTTAATTTAGAAACCAACTTTAAAAACAATGCTTACGGAAGTGATTTTTTAAGCTCTACCTACTTATTGCTTAATTACAATAAACAAAATTTGTTTAAAAATATAGGGTTACAAGCAGGTTTGGCGCTAGTTCATTATTCTAACGGAAATTTTAGAGCTCCCAATTCTAGTACCAACTCATTTACATTCAATCTTGGATTACAATATGAATTTAAAACAGAAGATCCTGAATACATAACTGATGTAATAGATGAAAAGGTTACAGAGCCTATAAAGTTTAACCTAGTGTTACGAAGTGGAATTAATGAGAGCGATTATGTGGGGTTAGGTCAACACCCTTTTTTAGTGGTTTCCACTTTTTTAGACAAGAGGATAAGTTATAAAAGTAAATTTCAAATAGGGGCAGACGTATTTTTTTCAGAATTTCTAAAAAAACAAATTGAATATTTAGTGGCTTCTCAATTAGACAGATCGCTCACTGGTGATGAAGATTACAAGCGGGTGGGAGTTTTTGTAGGCCATGAACTTACTTTGAACAAATTGGCTATTGTATCACAATTTGGTTACTACGCATATTATCCCTATGATTTTGAAGGAAGAACCTACATAAGGGCAGGTTTAAAATATTATCTTACAGACGAGATTTTCGGAACGACCACCTTAAAATCACACGGAGCAAAAGTAGAAGGGGTAGAGTTCGGAATTGGTTTCAGAATATAGAATATGAAAAAATTATTATACATAAAAGCTATATATTTAATAATGGTTTCCTGTAATTCGGAGAACGCCCCAGATTGCTTTCAAACTGTCGGTGACCCTGTTACTGAAGAATTCATTGTGGACGATTTCAGTAAAATAAGGATAGAAACCGATGTCGCTTTACAACTAAAACAAGGGACTACTCAGCAAGTATTGATTAAGGCTGGTGAAAACCTATTGCCGGATATTTCCGTAACTATAGACGGAGAAACATTAGTTATAAAAAATAACAACAGTTGTAATTTAGTAAGGGATTATGATAATCTACAGGCTATTGTAACTACACCTAATGTTTCTGAAATAAGGAATGCTTCGTCTCGTAATGTTTCTGGTAACGGTATGTTGGTTTTTCCAAAATTAACTTTAATCAGTAATACAACTAGTGGAGCAGACGATCCTCGTAAAAGTGGAGATTTTTACCTAAATCTTCGATGTGAAGATTTTAATGTGTCAGCCAACGGACAAAGTGTTTTTTATATTTCAGGAACAACGCAACAAGCAACTTTGGTATTTAGCGACGAATTTCCCCGGTTTGAAGGCGAAAACTTCTTGATTGATACGTTAAAAATAAGGCAGAGAAGTGCTAATAAAATGGTTGTCAATCCGGTAGATAGAATTTCAGGTGTCATTCAAGGAACAGGCGATGTTATTTTGGTAAGCAGACCATTGGAAATTGATGTAGAAGAATTGTTCACAGGTCGTTTAATCTTTCAGGATTAATGTATATTTATGCCTCGTTTAAAAATATGAAACAACAACTTTCCGTACTTATAGCTTTTCTAGTTACTTGTAGTGTCTTTTCACAGGAAAAAGAACAAAAACCATTCTCTTTAGAAGCAGACTACTTCTACGGTAGCATTTTAGAACACAACCCAGATATTGCACATTTAATTACAGGGCATCCAAGGGGTTTTATCCTTACCTATAACCGAAAAACTTATGGCTTTAATGAGTGGGAGCGTCGCTATCACTACCCGGATTGGGGTTTTACTTTAGCCTACCAAAACTTAAAAAATCAATATTTAGGAGAAAATGTTGGGTTGTATGGTCATTATAACTGGTATTTTTTTAATAGAAACCTCGTAATACGTTTGGGACAAGGTGTTGCTTACGCAAGCAATCCCTACGACCCAGAAACCAACTTTATTAACAATGCTTATGGAACACGCTTTTTAAGTACTACTTTTTTAAAAGCTAATTATGTGAAAGAAAACGTGTATAAAGGGCTTGGGTTTCAGGCTGGGTTTGGTATAATCCACTATTCTAATGCTAATTTAAGAGCACCAAATAATAGTACAAACACGTGGGCATTCAATGTTGGGCTTAGCTATTTGTTTGATCACGAAGAATTTCCCGATTATATTGTAAAAGATGATCCGCCGAGTTCGTCCCACGCCGAAAAGCTAAAGTATAACTTTGTGTTCCGCTTTGGTTGGAATGAAAGCGATGTGGTTGGGCAAGGACAGTATCCATTTTATGTAGCTTCGGCATTTGTGGATAAGCGAATTAATTATAAAAGTACGTTGCAAGCAGGTGTAGATGTGTTTTTTGCTGATTTTTTTAAAGAATTGATTTATTACCGCTCTATTGCATATCCAGAAGATAATCTTAGCGGAGATGAAGATTACAAACGAGTAGGGTTATTTATAGGACACGAACTCCGTTTTAATAAGGTAGCCTTTGTATCTCAATTAGGTTATTATGTTTATTATCCATTCGATTTTGAAAACAGAATATATAATCGACTTGGTCTAAAACGATATTTTTATAATGATAAAATTTTTGCTTCAGTAACCGTAAAAGCCCATTGGGCCAAAGCTGAAGGAGTTGAATTTGGAGTAGGTATCCGTTTATAATGATTGCTGAAATGATCCAGAAAATGAAAAAATCAATCTTCTTAATTATGTTACTAGCCTTTCTTGGATGTGATTCCGATAAGGGATTGAATTGTTTTCAAGCTGCCGGCGATATTGTCCAAGAAGAGTTTGCAGTAGGTACTTTCAGTAAAATTACCGTTTGGGAACGTACCCAACTTTTTATAAAACAAGGCGATATACAAAAAGTAGTGGTTGAAACCGGTGAAAACCTTTTAAACGACATTGAAGTACAAGTTGAAGATGGTATGCTAAACCTTCGTAATAACAACGGTTGCAATTTGGTGCGAGATTATGGATTGACAAAAGTATATGTAACCACTCCAAACATCGATAGAATACGAAACAGTTCAGGGTTGTCTGTTGAGAGTATCGGCACCTTATCTTTCCCTAATTTAACGTTGATAAGTGAAGATCAGGAAAATGAAGATGAGTATCATATTGATGGAGATTTTAAGCTCAATCTTCAAGTTGAAAACTTGCAAATAGTAGCCAATGGACTATCCAATTTTTTTCTTACCGGTACTGCAAATACAGCTAACTTTGGCATTTATGCGGGAGATGTGCGCATTCAAGCCGCAAATCTCTTGGTGGGACAATTAACTATTTTTCATCGTGGCACGCAAGATATGATTGTAAATCCGCAAGAGGCCATTCGTGGAAAAATAGTGAGCCTGGGAGATATAATTGCAAAAAACCGACCCCCCATTGTTGAGGTGGAAGCATTATATAGAGGTCGTCTTATTTTTGAGGAGCAGTAAGATCCACAAAGAGTTTTTCCAAGGTTGTGTTTTTCTGATGAAGTTGAAGAATCTTTAATCCATTATCGTGAGCAAAGTCAAAAACAGAACTTCGCATATCCTTTTCCGAAGAAAAATAGATGTTATAAATAAAATAGCCGCCTGGATTTTCAACTTTTGTAACATTAGGAAGTTGTTGTAAGGCAACCGTTTCAACTCGATAATCAAATTCCACTTCCACGATTTGCTGTTGTCCAGACTGTAATTCACTTAGTTTTTTGTCGAGTACTATTTCACCTTTGTTGATAATAATCACCCGATCGCAGATAGCCTCCACTTCCTGCATAATATGAGTGGATAACAGCACTGTTTTTTCTTTTCCAATGCTTTTTATCAATTCCCGTATTTCAATTAACTGATTTGGATCTAGTCCAGTAGTGGGTTCATCGAGAATAAGTACATCGGGATTATGTAAAAGTGCACTGGCAATACCAACTCGTTGTCGATAGCCTTTAGAAAGTTGTTGTATTTTTTTATTTGCTTCAAGTACAAGACCGGTACGCTCAATAATAAGCTCTATTTCACTTTTTGGTGTATTGTATATTTCAGCTTGAAAGTTTAAAAACTCTCGTACATACATATCTAAATACAATGGATTGTGTTCCGGTAAATAGCCTACACTTTTTTGAATGTCGTTATCCTTTTCTGAAACTTTAAATCCATTAACCGTAGCTATTCCTTCCGAAGCAGGGAGATAGGTGGTTAATATTTTCATCATCGTAGATTTCCCAGCACCATTTGGGCCTAAAAATCCTACTATTTCCCCTGCTGAAATTTCAAAAGAAACATTGTTGAGCGCTTTTTGTTCGCCGTAGTTTTTGGTAATATTTGAAACGCTTATTGACATATATCTTTAAAAACAAAATTACATAAATTTATTGCTGTGAAAGATTTAAAATTTATATAAAACCTTTTTAAAATGATTATTTATTAGCTACTTTAGCCCCAAACAAAAACACGTATGTACAATCACTCTCTTTATTGGTGGCATCTTTTTAAACTGTAACCTAGCGGGATTATTGTACTTAATATAATTTATATATAAAAGTCCCATTATGGGGCTTTTTTTATTTTTAAACTATGCAAAACAGCAAAAAACTACGCAATTGGTTAGAAGCATTTGGCCTTGATCATCCATTGGTCATTGCAGGTCCTTGTAGTGCCGAAACCCAAGAACAAGTGTTAAAAATAGCACATCAGTTAAAAGATACTGATACTACCGTACTCCGCGCCGGAATATGGAAACCCAGAACTCGACCAGGAAACTTTGAAGGGGTTGGAGCTTTAGGGCTTAAATGGCTTCAAGAAGCGAAAGACCAAACCGGTATGTTAACCACCACCGAAGTAGCGAATGCAAACCATGTAGATCTAGCATTAAAGCACGATATTGATATATTATGGATTGGCGCCAGAACCACCGTTTCTCCTTTTGTGGTTCAAGAAATAGCAGATGCATTGCAAGGAACCGATAAAACGGTGTTAATTAAAAACCCCGTAAACCCAGATTTAGCATTGTGGTTAGGTGCAGTAGAACGCTTTTACAGTGCAAATGTTCAAAATTTAGGAGTGATTCACCGAGGTTTTTCCACGTATGAAAAAACAAAATACCGAAACAATCCCGAGTGGCAAATACCTATTGACCTTCAAAATCAATTTCCAGATTTACCGTTGATTTTAGATCCTTCACATATTGCTGGCAGACGAGATATTATTTTTGAGTTATGCCAAACAGCATTAGATTTAAATTACGATGGACTTATGGTCGAAACACATTACGATCCCGACAATGCTTGGAGTGATGCTAAACAACAAATAACGCCACAGACATTAGATCAAATGACAGTCGATCTCCGCATCCGTAAAAAAGGAGATGATAAAGTGGCGTTTAACAATGAATTGAGCAAATTACGGGCGCAAATAGATGTGATCGATGACAAAATCGTACAAATGATGGGCAAACGAATGAAGATTGCTGACAACATTGGGGTGCTTAAAAAAGATCATAACGTAGCTATTTTGCAAGTAAAACGATGGAACGAAATCTTGGGCAGGATGATTTTGGCCGGAGAACACAACAAGCTGAGTGAAGAATTTGTATTGCGATTATACAAGGCAATTCACCAAGAATCCATTGGACATCAAAAGAAAGTTTTTAAAGAAGAGTGACTTTCAATTTAATTTTACACTTTTGTATTTATGAAAGGCACTGTTTATAAATCTACCGGAAGCTGGTACACCGTAAAATCGCAACAAGGTGATTTTTATCAATGCCGTATAAAAGGGAAATTTAGAATAGGAGGTATAAAAAGCACAAATCCTGTGGCTGTTGGTGACCATGTGGCCTTCAAAGTAGAGACAAAAGGCGATGAAACAGTTGGTGTTATTCATAAAATTGAATCACGGGATAATTACATCATCAGAAAATCGGTCAATCTTTCTAAACAGACGCACATTATTGCTGCGAACATAGATGTTGCCTTTTTGTTAGTTACTTTTAATAATCCACCAACTTTCACCACTTTTATAGATCGTTTTTTAATCACAGCCGAAGCTTACCATGTTAAGGCTGTTTTGCTTTTCAACAAAATAGATTTGTACAATGAAGACGAGTTGCTAGAAATAAAATATCTTGCTGCGCTATATCGGGAGATTGGTTATGATTGTATCGGTATTTCGGCAAAAACTGGAAAGAATGTAGATAAGGTAAAAGCTTTAATGCAAGATAAGGTGAGTGTGTTCTCAGGTCACAGCGGTACAGGGAAATCTACACTAGTTAATATTATTGAAGCTAACCTTGATTTAAAAACTGCTAAAATATCTGAACAACATCAACAAGGTCAACATACCACTACTTTTGCTGAAATGTACGATCTATCCTTTGGGGCTCAAATTATTGATACACCCGGAATTCGTGGATTTGGTGTAGTAGAAATAGATAAAGAAGAGCTGGGTGACTATTTTCCAGAATTTTTTGAACTTAAACAAGAGTGTAAATTCAACAATTGTCTTCATATAAATGAACCCCAATGCGCCATAAAAGATGCGCTGGAAAATCAAGAAATTGCGTGGTCTCGTTATAAAAGTTACTTACAGATTTTAGAAGGAGAAGACGACGGATACCGGAAGGATATTTATAAAAAGGAATAAGGTTCTAGATACAAATTTTTGATCCCCAATGGGCTCACAAATTCACTCGAACTAACCTGAGATGTCCTAAATAGATTTGGTAGTCAGTTCGAATGATTTTGATTGATCTGTAAGGTCAAACAAAATAGTATCGAGAACACGAACTATTTTTTTCGTTCTATCACATAATTTACCATCAATTCTAACGAGTCTTTATAAGGTGATTTTGGATATTTCTGAAGAATTTGCAACGCACGTTGCTGATAGTCTTTCATTTTTGAAACAGCATATTCAAGACCGCCAGAATCTTTAACAAAAGCAATGACTTGCTTTACTCTTTTTTTGTCTTTATTATAGTTTTTTACTGAATTGATAATCCATCGCTTATCTTTGGGCGGAACCGTATTTAACGTATAAATTAACGGAAGCGTCATTTTTTGTTCTTTAATATCGATTCCGGTGGGTTTGCCTATTTTTTCTTCACCATAATCGAAAAGATCATCTTTTATTTGAAAAGCAATCCCGATTAACTCCCCAAATTCGCGCATGGCTTCTACCTCTTCTTTAGGGGCATTGACGGATTGTGCTCCCATCGCACAACAAGCAGCAATGAGTGTAGCTGTTTTTTGGCGGATAATATCAAAATAAATGGCTTCGGTAATATCAAGTCGGCGGGCTTTTTCAATTTGAAGTAATTCGCCCTCGCTCATTTCACGAACGGCTACCGATATGATTTTAAGCAGATCAAAGTCTTCGTGATCAATAGAAAGTAATAATCCTTTTGAGAGCAGATAATCACCAACTAAAACGGCGATTTTATTTTTCCAAAGGGCATTAATGGAAAAGAAACCCCTACGGCGATTGCTGTCGTCCACTACGTCATCGTGAACCAAAGTTGCGGTATGAATAAGCTCAATAACCGAAGCGCCACGATAGGTGCGTTCTTCCACTGTGCCGTTGCCCGTCATCTTTGCGATAAGAAAAACGAACATAGGTCGCATTTGTTTCCCTTTTCTATTTACTACATAGTGGGTAATGCGATTGAGCAAAGCCACTTTTGATGACATGGCTCCCGAGAACTTTTTTTCAAAAAGTTCCATTTCAGTTTCAATGGGAAGTTTTATTTGGGAAACGATTTTCATTGATGCATCAAAAATAAGTTAAAAAGGGAAAATAGTTGTGTTGAATAATACCTTTTATGTAATTTAGCAGCTTAATTAAACAAAAATATATTTATTATGAAAAAAATTACTTTATTAGCAGCTTTTTTTGCTGCTTTTGCTATGAATGCACAGACTGTGTTATTTGAAGATGATTTTGAAAGTTATGATAACTTTATCATTGAAAATGTTGGAGATTATACATTAGTAGATGTAGATGGTTTGCCAACTTATGGGTTTACTGGTATAACTTATGATAACTCTGGATATACAGGTGCTTTTATTGTTTTTAACTCAACGGCTACTGCTCCTCCTTTAGAGCCTAGTGCTGATTCAGACTGGAGTGCTAGAAGTGGAGAAAAGGCAATGGCATGCTTTGCTGCTGTACCTGACGGAGCTCAATTTAATGATGATTGGTTAATCTCTCCTGCTATTGAATTAGGAGCATCAGGAAACACCGTTGAATTTTGGGCTAAAGCAGCCGATGCAACTTATTCTGATGAAAGATTTAACGTAGGTGTATCTACTACTGGTACTGATCCAGGTGATTTTTCTTTTATAGCAAGCGATTTACAAGCTCCTGCTATTGATTATACAGATTTTAGTTTTGACTTAGATTTCTTAGCTGGGGAAACTGTATACATTGCTATCAATGTAGTAAGTGAAGATCAATTTGGATTTGTAATGGATGATTTCAAAGTAACTTCTGATGTACTAAGTGTTAATGAGCAATCTTTTGATGGATTTGAATATTTTGTTGATAACAACAATTTAAAAATTTCTGCAGATAGAGCTTTTGAAAGTGTAAATTTATTCAATGTTTTAGGGCAAGAAGTTGTTTCTAAAAACCTTTCTAACACTAGTGAAGTAATCAACATTGCTTCTTTACAGTCTGGTGTCTATATTACTACTGTTACTATTGATGGAGCTAAAAAATCTTTCAAAATAGTTAAACAATAAAACTTTTTTAAAGTCATATTTAAAGCACCTGAGGTTTAACCTTAGGTGCTTTTTTAATTTATCATAAATGAAACTTACTTTACCTACCTTGACAATTCTATTTTTAAGTTGTTTTTTTCTCTCCTGTAATACAGATGATTTTATTCCTAAAGCTGAAATCGAAGAACAAGAAACAGTATTAAGTGATGATATAACAACATATAACGATAATGCCTTTTTTAAAGGTTATACACTTATTGCTCCTTTATTATCCAACAATATTTACTTGATTAACATGGAAGGATTTGTTGTGAAAAAGTGGGAATCAGAAAATAGAGGAATAGCAAATTATTTAACTGAAGAAGGAAACTTAGTAAGATCGTATATAGTTTCTAATCAAACATTTTCCTTTGCTGGAACAACTGGTGGAATTGAAATATTTAATTTTGAAGGTCAAAAAATTTGGAATTGGGAGTATAGTACCCCGGAATATAGTATGCATCACGATATAGAGATTCTTCCAAATGGCAATATCTTGGCATCAGTTTGGGACAGAAAAACTTCACAAGAAGCTATCGAAAAAGGTAGAAACCCTAATTTACTTTTTAATAGCGAAGTATGGCCTGATAGAATCATAGAAGTAAAACCTCTTGGTAATAACAATGCTGAAATAATTTGGGAATGGTCTATATGGGATCATTTAATTCAGGATTTTGATAGTTCAAAAGAAAATTTTGGAGTAGTTGCTGAGCATCCAGAATTAGCAGACATTAATTACTCTAATGGTGAAGCTAATTTTAACCATGTTAAC
The DNA here is from genome assembly GCF_003413745.1 of Marixanthomonas ophiurae. Taxonomy (NCBI): domain Bacteria; kingdom Pseudomonadati; phylum Bacteroidota; class Flavobacteriia; order Flavobacteriales; family Flavobacteriaceae; genus Marixanthomonas; species Marixanthomonas ophiurae. The sequence continues at coordinate 1,500,282 of NZ_QVID01000001.1, forward strand.
TCTCTATTTTATATAGAAGAATTTGATCAAATTGTTTTTAGTAGCAGAAGGTTTAATGAGTTTTTTATTATTGATCACTCTACCACTACTCAAGAAGCGACTTCTCATACTGGAGGACAATTTAATAAAGGAGGTGATTTTTTATACAGATGGGGAAATCCTAAAGCTTACAAGGGTGGCACTGATGAAAATCAAAAATTATTTGGTCAACATGATGTTACATACATTGCAAACAAGCCAAATAATTCTGGAAATTTCCTAGTATTTAATAACGAAAAACATGAAACATTGTCATCTGTTGATGAAATTAATATCCCACAACAAGCTGACGGCTCTTACAATTTGGAACCAAACGTAAACAATTATCCTTTACATTCAGCTTGGTCTTATGTAAATACAGAAATTAATTCTCCAATTCTCTCTGGAGCAAGACGCTTAAAAAATGGGAACACATTAATTACTTCAGGCACAAAAGGGTTATTATTAGAAATAGACAGTGACGACAATGTCGTATGGAAATATACACTTCCTTTGGAGGATAAAAGAATTTTTAAAAGTTTTCGTTATTCAATTGATCAACCTCCTTTTGAAGGTGAAAAACTTCCTGTTTTAAATGAAAAGGTAGAATAAGGTTTATTAACAAGGTTAACTTTTATTCGCCAGTTGCCCGCAGGCCGCATCAATATCCTTTCCACGACTTCTACGTACGGTAACTGGGATTTTGTTTTTTTCCAGTTTTTCTATATACATATCGAGTGCTGAGTTTACAGCTTGTTGAAACTCGCCATCATCAATAGGGTTGTACTCAATCAAATTAATTTTACAAGGAACCGATTGGCAAAATTGTACCAAAGCATCCACGTCTTTTTCGGTGTCGTTTATATTGTTCCAAACAATATATTCGTAGGTAATGCGACGGTTTGTTTTGGCATACCAATATTCAAGCGATTCCCGGAGGTCTGGCAGGGTAAAGCTTTTTGCGAATGGCATAATCTGTTCCCGCGTTTCCTGAATAGCAGAATGCAACGAAACAGCCAGATTGAATTTAACCTCGTCATCGGCCAGTTTTTTTATCATTTTAGGTACACCCGATGTGGAAAGCGTAATCCGTTTCGGTGACATGCCTAGTCCTTCTTCAGAAGTAATCATTTTAACAGACTCTAAGACGTTTTTATAGTTCATCAATGGTTCGCCCATTCCCATATACACAATGTTAGATAGAGGCTTGTCGTGATATAGCAAGCTTTCTTTGTGAATAGCAACCACTTGATCAAAAATTTCATCTGGGTTTAGATTTCGCATTCGTTTTAATCGGGAAGTTGCGCAAAATTTACAATCTAAACTGCAACCAACTTGTGAAGAAACACAAGCCGTTGTCCGGGATTTAGTAGGGATCAACACCGACTCTACCACAAAACCATCGTGCAATTTAACGGCATTTTTAATGGTGCCATCGTTGCTTTTTTGCAAGCTGTCCACTTCAATATGATTTATCACAAAGTTTTGCTCTAAGTGCGTACGAGTTTCTTTTGAGATATTCGTCATATCCTCAAAACTGTGGATGCCTTTATTCCACAACCACTCGTAGACTTGGTTGCCTCGAAAAGCTTGATCGCCAATGCTTACAAAAAAGTCACGTAACTCTTGTTTTGATAATGCGCGGATGTCTTTTTTATCTGAAACCATAAGATTGCAAAATTAAGGTATAGAAATTTGTTTATGGAACGTTTAAGAAGTATTTATTTATGGATGCTAGGTGTTGGAGGTTTTCGCCTTCGATATACCTCTCCTATCGTCTACGCACTCAGGCACCGAAGAAATAAAAACCGGTCAATTTTAATCAGGGAAGTTCATTCACACCAACTACTACCTACTGACAATAATTTTTTTGGTAATGCTAGAATTAGAGTCCAGATCGGTTAATTGTAAAAAATACATGCCTTCAGCAGTTTGGGCTACCGAAATAGTATTCATAGTACTAGAAACAGATCCTTGGCTTATTTGTTGACCTGTTATGCTATAAAAATGATACGATAGGTTAGGGTAGCGGCTGTTCATTATCGTGATGGTTTCAGAAGCTGGGTTTGGATATATTTTTAACTCTCCTGTAATATCAAAATCTGGAACGTTCAGCAAGTTTTGTGTTGTTTCCAGTTGGGTTTGTCCTGTTTCATTAGGATCCAACCATTCTTTAAGCCGTTTATTAGATGTCGATCCGGTATCCCAAGAAACGGCTAATCTTCCATAGATATCGTATTTATTATTGTTTTCCAGTCCATCACAGGACGAATTACCGGCATATAGTTGCCCGATTATTTTTCCGTTTTGATTAAACAATGGTGAACCGGATGAACCACTTTCGGTTGTTCCTATTTCCCAACCATTTCCTTCGCCTACAGATGCTCCTCCAATTAACCACACTTCGGTACCATTGGCTGTTTCATGTATCGCTCCTGAATTGTCTCTACATATTTTCATAATATCACCATTGGGATGGTGAATACCTATTTCATATAATGGTAACTCGTCCGTAATGTCCCAACCTGCAAAAGCAACATCCCAAGAAGAGGGAATGCTATTGTAGAGCTCTACTAAAGCAAAATCACTGATGTTGTTAGCTGCTTTTAGTTCTGCTCCGCTCATAGTAAAGTTTGTCTGAAGATCTGGGCTAAGTTTATCTTCCCCACAAACTGGACTCGGGCTCATCCAGTTAAATCTAACGGACCAAAAAGCGGGGTCGCTATTGTCTAGACAATGGTTTCCAGTAAGTAAATAAGGTTTTTTGTCTTTATTGGTATTGTTAATAAGAACAGCGGAACATAAATAGCCATTTCCTAAATTAAGGAGTGCAACTGCTTTTTTCAGAATATCTTTTTGACTATCGAAGTCTTCTCCAATGGGGCAATTAACATCGTAGTTACAATCACCAGAATCGTTTAATCCTCGAGTTCCGTCCATGTATCGCTCCACTTTTCCCATTCGGTATCCGTGTATAATGCTCTTTATATTTAGAAGTACTTCTTCATTTACAGATTCAGGTTCATAATATTCCAACCAAATTTTGTCTCCATTTATAAACCAAGAACCTAATTGTTGGTTGTTGCGATTCTGGTTTGTAGTTAATGGTAGTAATACATCAGTTTTGTCGTCATTATATAAAAACAGTTTGGCGCCATTCGGAATATAAAAATCACCGAAGTTAAGGCTCAAATTAACTGCGTTGGGTGAACTTATGGCAATACGCCATAGTTTATCACCATTATCCAATTGGGTAACAGTACCGTCTTTATGAACATCTATTTTTAAATTTCGCTTAATACCATATCGCCAAGGGAGGCTTTTATCGCGATCGTTTATACTGTCTTCACGATGAAGAGCTAAAAGGTCTAGGGGAGGAAGGTTGATGGTTGTAGCGTCATCATTGTTTTCTATACCCCAGCTAATAGGAGTGTCGACGGTAGTTTCTTGAGAAAAAACCGTGCAAATAGAAAAAACAAAAAAGAATAAAAAAGTAGTTTTTTTCATACGCTCTTGATATTGATGCGACTACACTACCACAAGGTACTTTTTTATTTTGAAACAAGAAAATCATTATCCTTTTTTAAAAGCAAAAATCCTGATTGTTACATCAGGATTCTTCAAAAGTTCAAAATAGTTGTTTTGTTACTTATATGATAAGCATAGCATCACCATATGTATAAAATCTGTATTTTTCTTTTACGGCTTCAGCATAGGCTTCTTTAACAAAATCATGACCTGCAAAGGCCGCGACCATCATCAATAATGTTGATTTTGGTGTATGGAAATTGGTTACCATACAGTTTGCTATACTGAAATCATAAGGAGGGAAAATAAATTTATTAGTCCATCCAGCATACGGGTTGAGCATAAGGTTTGAGGATACTGAACTCTCTAACGCACGCATTACGGTTGTTCCCACGGCACAAACCCGTTTTTTTCTGTTGTTACCTCCGTTGATTATGTCTACCGATTCTTGCGGAATCGCAATTTCTTCAGAATCCATTTTATGTTTTGAGAGGTCTTCCACCTCAACTGGACTAAAAGTACCTAAACCAACGTGTAAAGTAACTTCGGCAAAATTGATGCCTTTTATTTCAAGGCGCTTCAATAAATGTTTTGAAAAGTGCAGTCCAGCAGTTGGTGCAGCAACGGCTCCTTCTTCTTTTGCAAAGATTGTTTGATAGCGTTCTGCATCTTCTGGCTCTACATCTCTTTTAATGTATTTAGGCAATGGAGTTTCGCCTAATTCCGTCAATTTACTTCTAAATTCTTCATACGATCCATCAAACAAAAATCGAAGCGTACGCCCACGAGAAGTGGTATTGTCTATAACTTCAGCCACTAACGATTCGTCTTCGCCAAAATATAGTTTATTACCAATTCTTATTTTACGAGCAGGATCTACCAAAACGTCCCAAAGACGGGTTTCTGGGTTTAGTTCACGTAAAAGGAAAACCTCAATACGAGCCCCTGTTTTTTCTTTGTTTCCAAACAACCGTGCTGGAAAAACCTTGGTGTTGTTTAATACCATTACATCGTCTTCTTCAAAATAGTCGATGAGGTCTTTAAACATCTTATGCTCAATGGTCTTCTCTTTTCGGTTTAAAACCATTAGTCTGGCTTCATCGCGGTTAGATGCTGGATATTCTGCCAAAAGTTCTTCTGGCAGTTCGAAATTGAAATTAGAAAGTTTCATTCCCATAGAAAGTGGTGTTTTGTCTTGAAAAGCTGCAAATATACAACCTCAACATAGGGGTTGTCAAGTAAATAAGCAATTATTATTTAAAATTGACGTTTATGCCTACTTTTTGGATGTCTTCCCAGTAGGTTGGGAACGATTTTGAAACCACTCCTGCGTCATCAATTTTAATAGTTTTTTTTAATGCTAAAGGTGCGAAAGCCATTGCCATACGGTGATCTTTATAGGTTTGTATGGTTATGTGTTCTTTAATTTTTTCTGAAACCATTAATACTAAGGTATCATTACTGACCGAAATCTTGGCTCCTAATTTTTTCAATTCGGTTTGTAAAGCAAGCAATCTATCGGTTTCTTTTATCTTTAAGGTATGCAATCCAGTTAATTTACAGCCTAACCCCAACCCAAAACAAGTAACGGCAATAGTTTGTGCAATATCTGGTGCATCTGCAAGATTTAATAAAACGTGATCGGCAATTGGTTTGTTGTTTTTTGAAAGGGTGATGGACGCATCTTCTTTATTATATTGTGTGGTGACACCCAACGTTTCATAAATGGTAGCTAAAATAGAATCTCCTTGTAAGCTATCTTTAAAATAGCCTCTTAAGGTTATGTTTGATGCTTCAGAAAGAGCTACAATACTATAAAAATAGGATGCTGAACTCCAATCAGATTCTATTAATATCGCTGTGTTTTTAATTTCTGAAAGTGGCTTTACTTCAATGCTGTTTTCTGAAAAATCACATGAAACTCCAATTTTCTGAAGCAAAGAAATTGTCATGTGGAGGTATGGAGCTGAAGTGACAGATTTTTCAATATTGATAGTAAGCCCATTTTGTAAAGATGGTGCTATCAATAATAAAGCTGAAATATATTGACTACTTACATTTCCAGCTATAGAAACTTTTTGTTTTATAATTTTTTTACCTGAAATAGAAATAGGTGGATAGCCGTCTATTTTAAGATACTTTATTTCGGCTCCTAAATCTCGCAATGCATCAACTAATATTTTTATGGGTCGTTGTTGCATGCGCTCACTGCCGGTCAATACAACCGAAGCATCTTGCTGGGTGGCAAAATAGGCTGTTAAAAATCGCATGGCAGTACCGGCGTGGTGAATATCCACTTCGCCTTGATTTGATAGTAATGCCTTTTGCAACACCATTGTATCATCACTTTCTGAAAGGTTCTCTGTTTTAAGATTGGAGAAAAGCGATTGTAATATCAATAGCCGGTTGGATTCACTTTTGGAGCCTGAAACTTGTATGGTAGCTGAAAGCTCTTTGATATTTTTGCTTGTGAGTACAGCTTTCATAAAACGCAATTTACTTTTTCAATTTATTTTTAAACTTTCCGTAGGTTACAAAAAAACCATATACAAAACCTGTTAACAGGCTCCCGCCTATTAATAAATACGGGTTCCGTTCATCAAAAAAATTAGAAGTAAATCCTTCAAAAGCCCATTTAATGAATATAAAGATAATTACAAAGGCAACCCCTAAGTATAGTACAGACCTCCAAAATCCTTTGTGATTGATTATTTGTTTAAACATTACTTTAATTTTTCATTGTTATGATGGCGATCGTGGTCACGCTTGGTTTTAATATCTAATTTTTTATGGAAAGCTTCTTCTAGGTTTACCCCAGTTTGGTTGGCTAAACATAAAACAACAAAAAGCACATCTGCTAGCTCTTCACCTAAGTCTTTGCCTTTATCACTTTCTTTTTCGCTTTGCTCTCCATAACGACGGGCAATGATACGAGCTACTTCGCCTACCTCTTCAGTAAGCTGTGCCATATTGGTAAGTTCGTTAAAATAACGGACTCCGTGTTCATCGATCCATTTGTCTACTGCTTCTTGTGCATTTTCAATGTTCATTGGGTAAATTTTAAATTCAAAAATACTTCAATTTCATTGAGTTTAGGGGTAAATTTTAACCCTATTTTTATATACAAAATTGAATTAAAATTTTTACTCTTTAAAAAAGAACGAAAACGAGGTTTTGTTTTTTGGTTATTGGTTAAAAATTAGTAACCCGATAACCAATTACAATCAAACTTACATTATGCTTTAGTAAGCACTATCTTCTCATGTTCTTTATCAATCATCAGCTTAAAAAATTCTTTGATATTGCCATAATCTTGAGCAGGCATAGTGGCTGTATTTAAAGCAAACTCTACTGATATTTGTAGTTTGCCGCCCACATTATTAATCATGTATTTAAACATTCCGGAGTTTTCCCCTAAAGCAAAAGCTGCGCTTTCTGGAAGAGATTCTATTGTATAGCCTTCAGGAATATCAACTGTTACAATATACCTGTCTTTTATGGGGTAATTAAAATCAATTGGGTAACTGCGCTCATTTAACTTAAATGGGTTTTCATCCATAGCTAAGAAAAGCAACGGAGAAAAGTATAATTTACCACCTATTTCTTCTAAGGCGTCAAAGTTTTTAAAATCATATTTCAATGAAACGGGTTGGTACAGATTCTTTAAATTTTCAAAGGCAATGTTTGAAATTTCGGTTTCTCCACTGTTTTCTTCCAATTTTTTACGGATATCTTCTTCTTTAACGTTTATGAAACTTTTGCGCTTGCCTAAAGCATAATGGCCTGTAAATCGGTTTTGTGCAGATCCAGTAATAGAATAGTCATCTTTATTGATAGCCAAATTCATCATAGTACTCTGCACAGCGTGTTTAGACGGGTATAATGAAACCCAAGAAGAACTACGATTTTCTCGTACAACTCTTCCTTGCCAGTTTAGTAACTCTGGTTGTAAAACATTTGGCTCTCCTTCTTTTATAGTAGCATCAAAAAGTATTGTGTTATTTCCGTTTTCAACTGCAGCTATTACATAATTAAATCCGTTACGTGTAGGAAATAAAGGAATTCCATGTGATTTGGTGCTTACCAAAACTGGATTTGCGTTAAGGCCTGCATACCGAAGCATGGAAACTAATAATAAATTTATATCGGCTGCATTACCGGAACCTTTTTTATAAGCATCTTTAGTACCTTCTTGAGCGTAAAGACCAACAAACTTATTCCAGTTCATTTTTCCTTTCACAAACTCATATATTTTAATCATTTTTTCAGTAGGATCGCTTACCCCACTTAAAAGGTTATCTATATCGTCATCAAAATAATTGTCTCTTTTTAATTGATCGCCAAAAGCGTTGGAATCATAAACTGATTTTGAAACGTCTTCCCAGGTTGTTGTAAACATCTTTAATGGAGAGCCAGGGTAATCAACATAGGAAAGTTCAAATTTTAAAGAAGTACTGTAGTTATCTATATTCCCTGAAAATGCTTCATCGTGTAATGCGGGCACATTGCTCAAGCTTACTTCATATATGTTTTCTAAAAGATCTATTTGCGTACTCTCTTTTGAAGGAAGTCCTCTACCGCCTATACCTGGGTCAGCGGGTGTTGTATATGCAAAATTGATGGTGCGTGGTCTTTTTGTCTCGTTAATTTTGAATGGCACCCATCCTTTTTGGTGCATTTTATAGTTAAAGTATTCTGGTACTGCAAAACGCATTTCTACTTGGTTCACCGGAATTTGTTCCTGAAACCTATACGCATCTATATTGGTAATAAAAGGAGATTTAATGGTGTATTTGTACTCAATTATACATCCTTCTTTAAGGGCTGGCATAGTAAACTTTGTAAGCTCTAAAAATTCGCTAGATTCTTCTTCAAAAATACCGTTGTTACGTAATCTTTCGTCTTTCATTTTATTTCCATCCATAAAGTAGGTGTAGCCTCTTAAACTAGAAATCTTTTCATCAGCGCTTCCACTGGTTTGATAGAGCTTTATCGTTTTATTTGCCCAATCAAAACCATCTTTATTGTAAATTTTAACACGTTCAAATACATCGGTTAAAGTGAAAAAATCATCAGACTCGGTATATTCAAAACGTGTTTTTATTTCCCGATACAAAATAGCAGCATCTGCTGTTGAGTCTGTTGGGTGTTGTTTTTCTAATAGTTCTTCTTTAGAGACTTTTCCAAATCTAAAATCTTGAGAGTAAGTAAAATGTAAACAACTTAGTGCAAAAATAAGAGTAAAAATAAACTTCATAAATATAATGTAATGGTTAGCTATTCTGATTCAATAAAATTTTTGATTGGTCCATTTTAGAGACTCTTCGTAAAAAAGACCGGTATTTTTTATAGTCTGAAGCAGGGAAGGTTCCTTTTTTCAAGATAAAGGTACGCCTGTATTCAATAGTGTTTTCTGAAATTTTTGAAACTGAAAATGCATAGCTCCCAAATTTGTTTTCAATGGTTACGGCTTCAGGCAGGCTATCAATATTAAGGGTTTCAGGAATGTTTATTGTTAATGTATCGGTTTCGGTAAACCCTTCAGCTATTCTAAGTTTTTGTTTCCTGTTTGGGAATCTCGGCGGGACAGATACCGATTGTGAAAACACGTTGAGGCCTAAAAGTAAATCATTACCTACGGAAGAACAATAACTGGGCATGTTGATGGAAAGTTGTTCGGTAAACAAAATGTCATCTTTATTGTTATTGAGTGTAGTGTTTTCAATATTAAATCCATTGATATATGCCCATCTATTTTTATAACGCTTTTCTAAGTCGTCTGCATCTAAATTATCAAGCAGGTACATATCGTCATACGCTAAACCGGTGTATGTTCCTATAAAATTTGCTTGTACTGCGCCTGAAGGAGCCACTGTAATGGTTGCTTTATGTTTTTTAACATTTTCCTTAAATGTATAGGCTTTTGTATGAACAATTTTACCTCCTTCTGGTGTAACAATTAATACATCTCTGTCATCGCTAAAATTTCCGCCGTATCCAAACGGAGTGTCTTGGCTGGTACATTCCAGCCAAACAATTTCATCGCCGTCTGGAACTCCTAATATAACGTGATCTCCTTGTAATCCGGCAAAACCTGGTTCTAAGTCAACTTCTTCGTCCCCCGAATATAAAACCGTATAATAGGAGGGGACACCCACAACATCCAATAAGGCTTTTGTGTAATTTGTTAATGCTTTACAGTCGCCATAACTCAATTTGTCAACATCTTCGGCTAACATGGGTTTCCAGCCACCAATCCCAATTTGAATGCTTATATAACGTACTTTCTTTTGAAGGTATTCATAAATTTTCTTCGCCTTTCCTAAATTAGTTGTTTCGCCAGCTACTAATTGTTTTGTCCTTGCAATGGTAGCTGGCGATAGCTCACTTACTCCCGTTAAAAGTGTTTTGTCCATCCAAGCACCAAATTCATTCCAATCTTTTCCATATCCAGCGACACCTTTTAAGTAAAAATTATTGAGCGCAAACTTTATGTGTGGCAAAATAGTTCGGTAAGAAGGACTATACGCTTCATTTTTAATTGCTTCTAAATTTTCTGCTTTACAGATAAAGGAGTCCGGAGTTTCAGAAATTGAGATGTCATATCCTTCAAGGTTCTTTTTTAAAACGTTGGGTTTATTAGAAGGGTTGTATTTTACTATAAATTCACTGTTCTTTGTAGCAGTGTAATACCCTTCCAGCGGAAACCAATTTGGAATGTGCGCAGTGCTGTTGCTTTGGGTAACCGACTCAAAAACCAACGTATAAGGATATGTAGTTGGGGTGTGATCTAAGCGAAGCAACCTATCGTCGCTGTAAATAGAAAAACCATCTGAAGCACTAATGTCTCGAAAGTCACGCTTTTTAAAGTGCTCTAGTTCATTGCCCATGGCATCGTACACCCAAGCTTCGATGTTCTTTACTTTAGCGTCATCATTATAATGGGTATAGGCACGTACATTGCTGTTGCCCTTTTTATTGAGCACCATAACGGCTCTATGGTTTTTATAGACCATCTCGTCGTTTTTGGTAATATCTATTTCTATTTTTTCATCCAATAATACGCTATTGGCGTTTTTGGTAAGACTTGATGATAACGCAGTAATAGAATATTGGGTTTTCTGCGCAAAAACGGAAATGGTAGATAGAATAACTACGCCTAGGGCAATAAAGTTTCGCATGGGCGCAATATACACAATTGTTAAAAAAATGTGAAATTATTCTTTATTTTTTGAATCCATGGTAATAGTTACGGGCCCATCGTTAATTAAAGAAACATCCATCATCGCTCCAAAAACACCAGTTTGCACTTCTTTACCAAGCTCTTTCTCTATTTTTTTAATGAATTTTTCATATAAAGGAACAGCTACATCCGGCTTAGCAGCTTTTATAAATGAAGGGCGGTTTCCTTTTTTGGTACTGGCGTGCAAAGTGAATTGACTCACAACTAATATAGCTCCATCAACATCTTTTATGGAAAGGTTCATTGCATCATTGTTATCAGAGAAAACCCGTAGCCTTGTTATTTTTCGGCACAACCAATCAATATCTTCTTGGGTGTCTTCATCTCCAATGCCTAATAAAATCAAAAAACCATGGTCTATTTTTGAAACAATTTTTTCTTCTACTGTTACGGAAGCTTGTTTTACACGTTGTAATACTGTTCTCATAATTTAATTTTATTTGAGAGTCAATATACGTGTATTGTTTCTTTTTCTGAAATAGGTTACATTGATGGTTTAAAAACCTGAAACCGAAAACTTTTTTCACCCTCAGGCAACCCTTTTAGCTAATATTGCGTCTATATAAATAGAAAGCATTGCGAAACATATTGTGAAACTCATATCCTTACATAAAAACTATACAGCGCTTATAAAAAAAGCAAAGAAGGGAAATCGTCGCTCACAGCACGAGTTATATCAACTTTTTGCTCCAAAAATGTTAAGTGTGTGTAGACAGTATTTAAAAAGTAATGATGTAGCTGAAGAGGTCATGCTCAACGGATTTTACAAAGTGTTTACAAAATTGGAGGCTTATAGCGACCAAGGTAGTTTTGAAGGTTGGATTCGTAGAATCATGGTAAACGAATCAATCAGTGAATTGAGAAGACAGAAGAAACTCTATTTCAAAGACGAATCGGTCATCGAAAATTCACTAGAGTATGCAACTTCTATCGATACTGAATTTGCGGTGGAAGAAATTCAAAAAGTGATAGACAGTTTGCCTGAAGGGTACAAAGCGGTATTTGTTTTATATGCTGTAGAAGGGTACAAGCACAGTGAAATAGCCGAATTGTTGCAGATTAGCGAAGGCACATCAAAATCGCAACTATCAAAAGCTCGCAAGATGCTTCAAAACAATATTAATAAACAAAATGACGTGAATTATGGAGTCCAATAAATTTGAAGAAAACATTCGCGAAAAATTGCAAGAACGGGAAATACAACCTTCCAATGACGCTTGGGAAAAGTTGAATGCCCGTTTAGGGAAACCCGAAAAAAAGAAAAGTTATGTTCTTTGGTACGCCGTAGCAGCTAGCTTGGTAAGTATTTTAGTGATTGGAGCATTTTTCATTAAAGATGACGTGACTTCAGCTTCTCAAAATTTAGTAAAAACACCGACAAATAAAGAAAAAATAGATGTTGAAAAGCAACCGGAATTTATTCCGCAGGAAATTAATTCAGAAGAAATCGCGGCTGAAGAAAATATCAAAATAGAGCAAAAAAAGAAACAACAAGTTCCAAACAAACAACTTGCAAATCAAAAAACACAACTAAAACAAGCTGTGGAAGTTTCTTCTGAAAAAGAAGAAGCAATAGCTAAAACCGAAACCAATTTAGAAGAGCAATCTATTCCGAAGGGCAAAGTAGTAGATAAAACTAATGGGCGCTTTTTTGAAAATAAGGTTAACGAAGTAGTAGCGCAAGTAAAAGAAATTCAAAGTAAAAACCACGAAGTAACGCCTGAAGAGATCAATGCACTGTTGGCCAATGCGCAGCGGGATATTAAAACCAGACAAATACTCAATCCTGAAACTCAAAAAGTAGATGCTGCAGCCCTGCTTTTAGATGTAGAACTTGAGCTGGAACGAAGCTTTCGAGAAAAAGTATTCGATGCTTTGGGTGACGGATTTAATAAAGTGCGAACCGCCGTTGTGGAACGTAATAACTAGTTCTCGCGAAGGTGGAAACCTGTGAAATCTCTAACAAAAAATAATTCATTCATCAATCACGCCCAGAGGCAATCCCTTCCATAATCGGGAGGGAAGCCAAAAGGCACTAAATCACACAAATCATGAAAATATTTACGTATTGTACCGCTATCACGGTATGGGTGCTGACTATGGTCTCAGCACAAGCACAAGAAAACAATCTTGCAGACGATATCGCTATTTTAAAAGCTACACAAGAACAAATTGTAACCGAAGAAAAAAATGCGCTTAAAAACGAAGTGGAAGACATTAATCAACGGTTAGAAAAAGACGAAATATCCCTAACCGAGGCAGAACAGTTAAAAGAGCAAGCTGCTGAAAAACGAGCGCTAAACATTGAAAACCGCTTGGCGATTATCGATAATAAAATTGCGTTGCTGGAACGAAATGGCGGCAGTGAAAATTTAGCCGATGACTCTGAAAGAGTTGTTTTTAGTATTGGATCGGGCGACGATGAAGACTCCTATATTTTCTTAGGAAAGAAGAACAAAGCCAAAAAGTATGATCGTAGAACAACGAGTGCTTTTGTGTTAGCATTTGGTTTAAACAATGTAATTACAGAAGGGCAATCACTAGACGATTCAGATTTTAAAATTGGTGGGAGCCGTTTTGCTGAAATCGGGTGGGCTTGGAAAACGCGCGTATTTAAAAACACAAATTGGCTACGCGTAAAATATGGTTTTTCCTTTCAGTTTAATGGATTAAAACCTACCGATAACAGATATTATGTGGATACTGGCGATCAAACAGAACTACAAGAATTTCGTTTAGATTTGGATAAATCAAAATTTAGAATGGATAACCTCGTCTTTCCTGTGCACTTCGAATTTGGACCTTCAAAAAAGATTGAAAAGGAGGAATATTTCAGGTATTCTACGTATAATAAAATTAAAGTAGGGCTTGGTGGGTATGCGGGTTTTAACCTTGGATCTCGTCAAAAATTAAAATATTCAGAAGACGGTGAAGATGTAAAAGAAAAATTAAAAGCAAGTTATAACACGAACAATTTTATTTACGGCCTTAGCGGTTATATTGGCTGGAAGGGAACAGCGATATATTTAAAATATGATCTAAATACCATTTTTAAAGATAACCCAATTGATCAAAGAAATGTTTCTTTAGGACTTCGTTTTGATGTAGATTAATACCTTGAATAGCCATTTTTTTTAAAAGCTTCTTTTTTTGAAAAGAGGCTTTTTTGTTTTCTGAAACTAAATCCCAAAAGCGATTACCAATTTATTATATTTGTCTTTTAAAACTTCCTGACATTTGATAGCAAAAACCACCATAGACAATGTGTTTGAAACCGCTCGCGTAGAGGAGGTGATAGGTGATTTCGTGCAATTAAAGAAGTCAGGTAGTAACTTCAAGGGGCTCAGTCCGTTTAGTGATGAGCGCACGCCCAGTTTTATGGTTTCGCCAGTAAAACAAATTTGGAAAGATTTCAGTAGCGGAAAAGGGGGAAACGTAGTTGCTTTTTTAATGGAGCACGAACATTTCACCTATCCTGAGGCTATAAAATATTTGGCCAAAAAATACGGAATTGAAATTGAAGAAACCGAACAGAGCGACGAGCAAAAGCAACAAGCTGACGAACGCGAGAGTTTATATCTGGTCAGCGAGTTTGCAAAAGATTATTTTAAGCACGTTTTGTTTAAAACTGAGGAAGGTAAAGCCATTGGTCTCAGTTATTTTAAGGAGCGGGGCTTTACTGAAGAGACCATTAAAAAATTCGATTTAGGGTTTTCCCCCGATAGTTGGGATGCATTTACCAACCACGCTATAAAAAAAGGATACAAACTCGATTATCTTGATAAAACAGGCTTAACGATAGTAAAGGGCGAGAAACAATTCGACCGTTTTAAAGGTCGGGTCATGTTCCCTATTCGGAGTATGAGCGGTCGTACGTTGGGTTTTGGCGGTCGGATTCTTACCAACGATAAAAAAACGGCGAAATACCTAAACTCACCTGAGAGTGATATTTATCATAAAAGTAAGGTGCTTTACGGTATTTTCCACGCAAAACAGAGCATTGCCAAAGAAGACAACTGTTACTTGGTTGAAGGTTATACCGATGTAATCCAATTTCACCAAACGGGGATTGAAAATGTAGTATCATCATCTGGTACTGCTTTAACTCCTGAACAAATCAGGTTGGTAAACCGATTGACGCAAAACATTACCGTATTGTTTGATGGAGATGCAGCTGGGTTACGCGCTTCACTTCGAGGTGTTGATTTAATTTTGGAACAGGGAATGAACGTGAAAATTTGTACGTTCCCAGAAGGAGAAGATCCCGATAGTTTTTCACGGAAAAATTCATTGGAAAAATTGACCACTTTCCTTGAAGAAAACTCCCGTGATTTTATTTCGTTTAAAGCGTCTTTATTAGCTAAAGAAGCGAAAAACGATCCAATTAAAAAAGCCGATACCATTCGTGATATGGTGGTGAGCATTTCAAAAATACCGGATGTAATAAAGCAAGAGATTTATATTAAGGAATGTTCCCGAATTATGGATATTTCGGAAGAAGTTCTTTTTAATACCCTTGCTCAATTAGTTAATAAGGATAAACGGGATGCATCTCGGAAAAAGAGGAGTGATAAGAAACCGATGGAAGTGGTTTCTGCAGAAAAAGAAAAAGCAGAAAAGATTGATGTTCAGTACGAGCTGGAACGAAAAATAATCGAATTGTTATTGTTGTACGGAACTAAAGAAGAGGATTTTGAAGAGTTAATTCTTGATACCGATGAAAAGGGTGATGTTACTTTTAAACCTGAAATGCAAACGACAACGGTATTTCAAAAAATTTTTTTAGACCTTCAAGAAGATGAAATTGAATTTACCAACGAAGCATTTAAAGATTTATATTATGATATTATAGATCGGTTAACACGCGAAGAAGATTTAAAAGTAGATGCCTTCGTAAATAGTTTACAGCCTGAAAATGCATCGGCTGTTACTGATATTTTGATGGAAGAAGAAAAATATAGCTTGCACGATTGGGAGCGCAATGAGATATATGTAAAAGAAAAGTCTCATTCTGTTTCACAGGTGGTGAGTGAGACAATTTTAAATTTACGGCGTGAATTAGTAAACCAAAAGATTAAAGAACTTTCAGGTGCTATAAAAGAACAAAGCCCAGAGGGCTCACAAGTAGACCTGCAAGATGTTGTGGATTACATTACACTTAAAAAAGTAATTTCAGAAAAATTACGTAGGGTTTTATAATTATCCAAATTGAAACATACGAGACTGGTGTATCAAATCGGCCAGATTATCCACTTTTAATTTTTTAAGTAATCTTGTTTTATAAGTGCTTACTGTTTTCTCGTTAATGTTAAGTGCATTAGCGATGTCCTTGTTTCTTTTTCCTCTAGAAAGCAAATTTAAAACTTCAATTTCGCGGGATGAAAGCTTTTTATAACGGCTTATAGCACTACTTTCACCTACATTACGACTAGTGAAGGTAGAGGTGAGTTCTTCATTTAAGAAAATTCCACCTTTTGCAATTTTACCAAGCGCATCTAAAAACACTTGTGTTGAAGCTGTTTTTGGTACATATCCTGCTGCTCCAGATTTAATGGAACGCAAAGCATAAATTTCTTCAGGATGTGTTGAGAATATCAAAACCCTGGTTTGTGGAAATGATTCCTTGATGCTTCTAAGTGCATTAATACCGTTAATTTGCGGCATATCTATTTCCATAATGAGAATATCAGGACTATGTTCCTGTAAACTTTTGTAGAGCTCTTCCCCATTGTTAACTTTTGCAAGTATTGAGAATTCATCTTTTTTCTTTTTCAGCATACAAGAAATCCCTTTACGGGTAACTGGATGGTGATCTGCAATGATAATTTTTTTCATTAGTCTCTTTGTATTATACCTTAATAATTTTTAAGGGAGCAAAAAGTGTGAGGCTTGTAATACTTATACTACAAATCAAAACTAAAAAAAAGATTGCCAGTATGAGAGATTATTCGTTCAACGTACAGAAAACTCGTTGAATACTATAAAACCTTGTAGGAATTAGGAATATTGCATACAGGAATCGGGTTCATTTTGTGTTGGTTAGCCTTGTTTAGGCGTAAGTAAGTGTTAAAAACGGCTTGTTTTCTTCCTTCAAAGTCAGTTGGGTTTTTACCATTTCCTTGCATTTTCATGGCCCATTCCAATTCATCATAACTCGCTCCAATTTGATCTTCGTCGGTACGGCTATCGCCAAAAAGACCATCTGTTGGTGCGGCCTCTAAAATAGATACTGGAACTTCCAAATATCTGCCTATTTCATAGACTTCACTTTTAAGTAAATCAGCTATTGGGCTTAAATCTACTCCGCCATCTCCATATTTTGTATAAAACCCAACGCCAAAATCTTCTACTTTATTACCAGTACCAGCAACCAAATACCGATGTAGTCCTGCAAAATAGTACAATGTACTCATACGTAAACGGGCTCTTGTGTTGGCCAATGCTAAATCTAAGAAAGTATCATCACTGGTTTGCGGTACTTCCCTTTTAAATTGTTCAAAAACGGAAGTAAGGTCTATTTTTACATCACTTACATTGGCATAATGTGTTTTTAAACCGGCAATGTGTTCTTGTCCACGAGTAACTTGGCTTTGAGCTTGGTGTATTGGCATTTCCAAACATAATGTTCTAAGGCCTGTTTTGGCACACAATGCAGATGTCACGGCAGAATCAATACCCCCGCTTATACCCACAACAAAACCATCCATATTGGCATTTGTAGCATATTCTTTCAACCAATTTACAATGTGATTTACTACTTTTTCAGTTTGCATAGTGCTTCTTTATTTGTTGGTAAACTTTAAAGTGAGAATGCGTATCACCCCAATATTTTGAACTATAAAGCCTACCTTTGCAAACAAAAATAAACTAAAGTTAAAATTTAAAAAAGGAGATAACGTTAAACAGTTGTCAAATTGTAGTTGTATATGAAATTTTACGCATTGTTATTAGGAATAGCCCTTTTTACGGCTTGTGATTCAAAAAGTAAAAAAGAAAAGGAAATTGAAGCCATTCCTATGGATGTACAAGTAGTTCGTTTTGATAAGGAATTTGCGGCTGCATCTGTTCAAGATATTCCGAAACTTAAAAAAGAATACCCACAATTTTTTCCGAAGCAATTTGCAGATAGCGTTTGGGTGTCTAGAATTCAAGATACGTTACAACAACAGTTAGATAAAGAAGTTGCTAAACAGTTTCCTGATAATACTAAGATTGAAGATCAACTCATTCCTTTGTTTCAACATATACAATACTATTTTCCTGAATTTACAGCGCCAACGGTTTTTACAGTAACTTCAGATGTGGATTATAGCAATAAAGTAATAACAACTGATACGATGTTGGTTGTTGCACTCGATACATATTTGGGGAGCGATCATCATTTTTACGAAGGCATTCAGCAATATATTTCTAAAGACTTAAATCCGGCTCAACTTGCACCAGATGTAGCTTCGGTTTATGCTCGGCAGCTTATTTCAAAACCGCAAAAACGAGATTTTTTAGCTCAGATGATTTTCTTCGGAAAAGAGCTTTATTTAAAAGATCTTTGGCTTCCAAATACCCATGATGCAGAAAAAATTGGTTACACGGAACCCGAATTACAGTGGGCACAGGAAAATGAGGAGTATATGTGGCGTTATTTTGTTGAAAAAGAACTGCTGTACAGTACCAATCCTAAATTACCAGCCCGTTTTATAAACAAAGCGCCTTTTTCAAAATTCTATTTGGAAATTGATAATGAATCGCCTGGAATGATAGGGTGTTATCTAGGTTGGCAAATTGTACGTGCTTACATGAAAAACAACTCGGTTGACCTTAAAAAAATGTTACAAGAACAACCAGAAACGATATTTAATAATTCAAAATATAAACCAAAAAAGTAATGGCAAAAAACACTTCAAAAATTAACATAAACATCGACCTTGACGAAAATAAAGTTCCTGAAAAATTACAATGGTCCGCTCCAGATGGAGGTGTGGAAAATGAAGAAGCAAAGGCGATTTTTTTAAATGTTTGGGACAGTGAAAAAAGAGAATCTTTACGTATCGATCTTTGGACCAAAGATATGCCTTTAGATGATATGAAAGTATTCTTTCACCAAACCTTAAGTGCAATGGCAGATACTTTTGAGCGTGCTACAAACGATGAAAAAATGAGCGCCACTATGCGTGATTTTTGTGATTATTTTGCTGAAAAGTTAGAACTTAAAAAAGAGTAGTGCGACTCATTTTTGTATACAATGCAAATTCAGGTAAACGCAATGCCTATTTAGATAGTTTGCATAAAATTATGAGTCCGTCAACTTATACTTGTAGTCTTTGCGAATTGACCTATGGCTTTTTTTCAGAAAAAAAAGAGTGGAAGCTATTTCGGAAACAAGAAAATATAGAAATGGATTTTTATCATAAAAATGAATTTGTGAAAAAATTCAAATCAAAATGGTTGCCTAAATATACGTTTCCAATAATCCTTTCAGAAAAAGATGATAGATTAGAGGTTTTTCTTTCTTCGGAAAAATTAAATGAATTAGAAACAGTCGAAGGTCTTGTTGAAAAAATTAGGAAAGGTCTAGCGTCCCGTTAACTTGACCAATATACTGTAAAACTTCGTCACGCCCAGTTGAATTGGTCGATGAGGTTACGAAAAATTGTGGCATTTCCATCCAAGTTTCAAGCATTTTCTCTTGATAGGCTTTTAAGTTTCGCTCTAAAGCTTTGGGTTTTAATTTATCAGCTTTGGTAAAAATAATAGCAAATGGTTGTTGGTTTTCACCCAACCATTCCATAAACTCAAGATCGACAGGTTGTGGTTCATGACGACAATCTATCAATACAAAGCCCATGATTAGTTGCTCTCTATTTTTAAAATACTCAGTAATAAATTTTTGAAATGTCTTTTTACTCTTTTTGGAAACCTTCGCGTAACCATAACCTGGCAAATCGACTAAATGCCAACTTTTATTAATCAAAAAATGATTAATAAGCTGTGTTTTACCAGGACGCCCGGATGTTTTTGCAAGGTTTTTTCGTTGCATTAACATATTGATAAGGGACGACTTACCAACGTTAGACCGGCCAATAAAAGCATATTCGGGTAAACGAGATTTAGGACATTTGGCAACATCGCTGTTGCTCATTACAAATTCTGCCGCTTTAATCTTCATATGGCTTAAAGATTTCGCTTTTGTAACCAGGCATACAGAAGTTTGTTAAACTCATCTGGATGTTCCATCATGGCAGCGTGGCCACATTTGTCGATCCAATATAAATCGGAGTCTGGTAGTAATTCATTAAATTCTGTGGCGACCTCAGGAGGGGTTACATTGTCATTTTTCCCCCAAATAATACAAGTTGGTGTTTCCATTTTAGGAAGATCCTTCGCCATATTATGTCTAATGGCGCTTTTTGCAATAGCCAAAGTTCGTATTAACTTATTTCGATCGTTTACCGAAGCATAAACTTCGTCCACAATTTCTTTAGTAGCAACAGCGGGATCGTAGAAAACATTTTCAGCTTTCTTCTGGATATATTCGTAATCGCCTCGTTTTGGGTAGCTTTCGCCCATAGCGCTTTCATATAGGCCAGAACTTCCAGTAATTACAAGTGCCTTAACTTTTTCAGGATATAATTTTGTGCAAAGCAAACCTATGTGGCCGCCTAATGAATTCCCTAACAAAATAACTTCCTCAAAACCTTTATGGTCAATAAATTCTGAAACGTATTTTGCGAAATTTTTCACGTTCGTTTTCAGTAAAGACATGCTGTAGATTGGTAATTCGGGAATGAGAATTTTGTAGCCTTTTTCAGGGAAAAAGTCTGTAACTCCATCAAAGTTGCTCAGCCCACCCATGAGTCCGTGTAAAACAACAACTGGCGTGCCTTCACCCAGTTCTATATATTTAAATTTTCCTTCTTCGTGTATTTGGTTCGCCATTCAATACTGAAATTATTAGAAGCAAAAGTAATCAAAATTATAGAACAATAGCTTTCTTCCTAAGATACAGTGCAATATTAATTTCTATAAAGAACTCTTATTCTTTATAGAAATTTTAATAAACAACTTAGCTTTTTTCTCTGAAGTAGAAATTGCTAATATGCTTTGATTAAAAAGGTTATTAACAATTAAACAGCTCTGAGTATTGAAAAATTAGTAAGTGGTAAAACTTATCAACAAAGTGGTAAAAAGTGGTAAAAAGTGGTAAAACTTCTTTATATTTGAAACTAATAATAGCCAAAAAGTAACCCCTTAGTGCTCAATTTAATAGGTACATATGAATGCAAAGCAGACTCGAAAGGTCGAGTCATGATGCCGTCTGCGCTAAAAAAACAATTAGCTCCAGTGGCTCCAAGTGGATTTGTGGTTAAGCGTGCTGTTTTTCAGCCATGCCTTGAACTGTACCCGATGGATGAGTGGAATGGGTTGATGGCGAAGATGGGTAAACTAAACAGATTTAACCGTAAAAACAACGATTTTATCCGTCGCTTTACTGCAGGAGTTAAAACGGTTGAGCTAGATGCTACGGGTAGGCTGTTAATACCGAAAGACTTGATGTCTTTTGCTGGTTTGAGTAAAGAGTTAGTGCTCTCTTCAGCAATAAATATTGTAGAAATTTGGGATAAAGAGAAATACGAACAAGCTATTAACGATGCTGCCAGTGATTTTGCAGATCTGGCTGAGGAGGTAATGGGCGATGTCAATGATGATGATCATGGAATATCATAATCCGGTATTATTAACCGAAACGGTTGATGGGTTAAACATAGATCCTAACGGGGTCTATGTAGATGTGACCTTTGGTGGAGGAGGGCATTCGCGAGAAATATTAAAGCATCTTGGTGAAAACGCAAAATTAATAGCCTTTGACCAAGACAAGGATGCGCTTGAGAATGCTATCGACGACCCGAGGTTTTTGTTAATTAATGAAAATTTTAGGTTTCTCAAGCGCTTCTTACGCTTTTACGGCTATAAAGAAGTTGATGGAATTTTAGGTGATTTTGGAGTTTCATCGCATCAGTTTGATGTAGCAGAACGTGGTTTTTCAACTCGTTTTGAAGCTGATCTGGATATGCGGATGAATCAAAAAAGTGAGTTTTCGGCATTTAACGTGGTTAATAATTATGATGAGAAGCAATTGCGAAGCGTGTTGTCTCAATACGGTGAGTTAAGAGCAGCAGCCGGAATGGCTCGTGTAATCGTTGAGGCAAGACTTGATGGCGAAATAAAAACTAGCGAACAGCTTAAGAAGGCATTAGGACGTTTTCTTCCAAAGCATAGGGAGAACAAAATATTGGCTCAAATTTATCAAGCTATTCGTATAGAGGTAAATCAAGAGCTAGAGGTTTTAAAAGAATTTTTATTGCAAACGCAAGAAGTTTTAAAACCTGGCGGGAGATTGAGTTTGATAAGCTATCATTCGTTAGAAGATCGTTTGGTAAAAAGATATATGAGGGATGGACAGTTTGAGGGGCAACCTGAGAAAGATGTGTTTGGAAGAGTAGAGGTTCCTTTTAAGCGAGTGGGAAAATTTATAATTCCTTCCGAAGAAGAAATAAAAGAAAATAATCGTGCTCGTAGTGCAAAACTTCGAGTAGCAGAAAAATTATAATGAAGAAAAACTTTTACAACATAATAAAAGGAAAGTTTTTGGTGAATGACGATGCGCTTAAAAATTGGCGTTTCATCTTTTTTTTGTCATTATTAGCGTTAGTTATGATTGCGAGTTCGCATAGCGCAGATAAAAAAGTATACAAAATAGCGAAGCTTAACAATGAGGTGAAAGAATTAAAAAGTGAATATCTGGACATTCGAAAGCGGCTTATGCAAACCCGAATGGAAAGTAAAATTGAAGTGGCGATGGCAAAAAGGGGATTGAAACCCTCGGTTACGCCCCCTCAAAAAATTAAAATTATAAAAAAAGAATAGTACGGTGGCCATAGAAGAAAAGAACATATTGAACCGCCTTTATATTATCGCAGGATGTATGTTCATCTTCGCGATTGCTGTTGCTATTAAATTGGTGAACATTCAATTTGTCGAAGGTGAGCAATATCGCGAATTGGCTCTTAAAAACACTACTCGTAATTTTACAATTCCTGCCAATAGAGGAAATGTTTATGCCGAAGATGGTAGTTTATTGGCAACTTCGGTTCCTAAATACGATATTCGGTTTGATGCCGTAACCGTTTCTTCTGAAAACTTTAAAAACAACATGGTGCCACTTTCTAAAGAAATGAGCAAAATGTTTAACCGTCCGGCTTCGTATTATCAAAATGTGTTCAGAAAAGCGCGAGCAAATAAAAATAGATACTTATTAATTGCTCGGAATTTAGGCTATTCTGACTACATAAAAATGAAAAATTTTCCACTTTTCAAATTAGGTCCGTACAAAGGCGGAATTATTGTAGAACAGCGTACCGTTCGTGAACACCCACTGGGAAAAGTTGCGGAGCGTTTGGTGGGAAATCAAAAAAATAACAGCCCTGGCGTGTATGAAGTTGGGTTTGAAGGCGCTTTTGATGAGTATTTACGTGGAAAAGAAGGAAAACGCCTCAAACAAAAAATTGCGCGCGGTCAATGGAAACCAGTATTTGATGAAAACGAAGTAGAGCCTCAAGATGGGTACGATGTTATTTCAACGATTAATGCCAATATTCAAGATATTGCGCATCATGCATTGTTAAAGCAAATGGAGCATTATGAAGCAGAGCACGGCTCTGTAATTGTTATGGAGGTTAAAACTGGTGAAATAAAAGCAGTTGCTAATCTCGGTAGAACTTCTAATGGAAATTATTACGAAAAACTTAATTATGCCGTAGGTGAAAGCCATGAACCGGGTTCTACTTTTAAAGTAATGGCTATGATGGCTGCTTTAGAAGATAAAAAGATTGACACAACAACAGTGGTTGATACCAAAGAGGGTAGAAAGCGCTTTTACGGTCGCTATATCCACGATTCGAAACATGGTGGTTATGGTGAAATATCTGCCGCTAAAGCGTTAGAAGTGTCTTCCAATATTGGTCTAGCAACTATTATAGATGAAGCATATTCTGAAAACCCAGAACAGTTTATTGATCATTTAAAAGAGTGGCGTTTAGACAAAAAAATAGGTATAAAAATAAAGGGAGAAGGTAAGCCAGTAATCCCAGGACCAGGACATGAATTATGGAGTAAAAACGCACTTCCCTCGATGGCGTATGGTTATAATTTAAGATTAACTCCTCTTCAAACCTTGGCTTTCTACAATGCAATCGCCAACGATGGTGTTATGGTAAAGCCAAGGTTTATTAAAGAAATAAGAGCTTGGAACCATGAAGTTGAAACGTTTGATACGGAAGTTGTGAACGATCAAATTTGTTCAGAAGAAACTTTACATGAAATTCGGGATATTCTTAAAAACATCGTAAGACGAGGCACAGGGAAGCCATTGTACTCTAAATATTTTTCAATGGCTGGAAAAACTGGAACAGCTCGTACAGAATACTGGATGGATGATTGGGATAAAGATCGTCGGTATATTTCATCTTTCTCAGGTTATTTTCCAGCAGAAAGTCCAAAATATTCCTGCATTGTAGTAATTCACAAGCCTAGTACTAAAAAAGGGTATTATGGAGCCGATGTTACTGGCCCCGTATTTAAACGTATCGCCCAGAAAATCTTTACCGAGTCTCCATTAGTTGCTGAAATAGCTAATGTAGATGAAGAAGACCCAATTTTAGAAAAAGATTATGAAACCTATTATCCAAAAGCACAAGCACATTACACGAAGGTTCCTAATGTAAAAGGAATGGCGGGAATGGACGCCGTGTCATTACTGGAGAATTTAGGCTTAAAAGTGCAAATAGTAGGAAACGGAACCGTAGCCAATCAATCCATAGAATCGGGTGAAGCTTTAAAACGCGGTCAACAAATAACCTTGAAATTATCGTGATAATATTAAAAGACATACTCTATAAAATCCCAATCGAAAAAACGATAGGAAGTACCACGGTGGCTGTTCGGAATATAGAATTTGATTCACGGAACGTTGGGCTTAACGATGTTTTTGTTGCGATAAAAGGAACAGTTTCAGATGGACACGACTATATTTTAAAAGCTTCGGAACAAGGAGCGCTGGTTATTATTTGCGAAACCCTTCCCGAAACAGTTATCAATGGAATCACTTACGTGCAAGTGGCCGATTCGCATAAAGCATTGGCAATTTTGGCCGCTAATTATTATGAAAATCCTTCAGAAAAGATAAAACTGGTTGGCATTACTGGAACGAATGGAAAAACAACCATTTCAACCTTATTGTACGATTTGTTTACAGCTGCAGGGTATAAAACAGGACTTATTTCTACAGTAAAGGTAATAGTGAATGATACCCGTTACGAAGCAAAACGAACCACACCAGATTCGCTTACCATAAACCGTTATTTACAAGAAATGGTTGAGGCTGGTGTTGAATATTGCTTTATGGAAGTGAGTTCGCACGGAATTCATCAAAAACGTACAGAAAGCTTGCATTTTGCAGGTGGAATTTTCACCAATTTGACGCACGAGCATTTAGATTATCACAAGGACTTTAAAGAATACCGAGACGTTAAAAAGAAATTTTTCGATCAATTGCCAAAATCAGCTTTTGCCTTGACGAATGCAGATGATAAAAATGGAGCTGTTATGCTTCAGAATACAGCTGCTAAAAAATATACCTACGCCTTAAAAAGCTACGCAGATTATAAAGCACAAATACTAGAAAATAATTTCACAGGGTTATTACTGAAAATTAACAACAATGAAATCTGGGTAAAACTAATTGGAGCATTTAATGCCTACAATATGTTGGCCATCTTTGGAGCTGCAGATATTTTAGGAATGGAAACATTGGAGTTGCTTCAACTTATGAGCACTTTGGAGAGTGTAGATGGACGGTTTCAGTATCTAATTTCAGAAAAAAAGATAACCGCAATTGTTGACTATGCTCATTCACCAGATGCCTTAAAAAATGTGTTGGAGACCATTAACAGTATTCGAACAGGTAATGAAGAATTGATAACCGTCGTAGGTTGTGGAGGAGACCGTGATGCGACCAAGCGCCCTATAATGGGTAAAATTGCTGCCACCTTAAGTACTAAAGTTGTTTTTACGAGTGATAATCCAAGAACGGAAAATCCCGATAAAATTGTAGAAGAAGTAGAAGCAGGCGTGCCTGCTGAGCATTTTAATAAAACGGTTTCGATTACCAATAGAAAACAAGCCATTAAAAACGCTTGCCAAATGGCGCAGGAAAACGACATTATATTAATTGCTGGGAAAGGACATGAAACGTATCAAGAAATTAATGGTGAGCGAATCGATTTTGACGATTTTAAAATAGTAAACCAGTTTTTAAACGCCCTAAATAAATAATCATGCTGTATTACTTGTTTGAATATTTAGAAAAAGAATACCAGCTTCCAGGAGCGAGCCTTTTTGGGTTTATCACCTTTAGAGCAGCTTTGTCGGTTATTTTATCGCTGTTTATTGCAACGGTTTACGGAAAAAAAATAATCAAGTATCTGCAAAGGAAACAAATGGGCGAGAACATTCGCGATTTGGGTTTAGAAGGACAAAATGAAAAAGCAGGAACCCCAACCATGGGTGGTTTGATTATCATTTTGGCAACCTTGGTTCCGGTTCTTTTATTCGCCAAGTTGGAAAACATCTACGTGATTATGTTGATTGTAACTACAATTTGGATGGGAATCATTGGTTTTATTGATGATTATCTTAAAAAATTCAAAAATGATAAAGCTGGGTTGCCCGGGAAATTCAAAATTATAGGTCAAATTGGCTTAGGTATTTTTGTTGGGGTAACCATGTATATGCACCCTGATGTTACGGTAAAGCGTAAAATAATTAAGCCTACTGATAATACTGAAATAGTTGCTGCAAATACATCTCAAGAAGAATTTAATCCGGAAGAAAAAACGCTACTTACAACCATTCCTTTTATAAAGGAGAATGAGTTTAACTATGAAAAATTAGTTAGTTGGGCAGGGGAAGAGTACACGAAATATGTATGGATTATCTTTATTCCAATCGTAATTTTTATTATCACCGCCGTCTCAAATGGAGCCAATCTCACGGATGGAATTGATGGTCTAGCAGCAGGCTCTTCTGCCATAATAGGGATAACCCTCGCCATTTTTGCATGGGTATCTGGTAACGTGATTTTTTCCGATTACTTAAACATCATGTACATCCCAAATACGGGAGAACTGACCATTTTCATTACAGCATTTGTAGGGTCGCTTATTGGGTTTTTGTGGTACAATGCGTATCCAGCTCAAGTATTTATGGGAGATACAGGGAGTCTTACTATTGGAGGGATTATAGCCGTTATGGCAATTGCCATTCGAAAAGAATGGTTAATCCCTATTCTCTGCGGCATCTTTTTAATGGAAAATCTTTCCGTGGTGTTGCAAGTGGGGTGGTTTAAATACACAAAGAAAAAATTTGGTGAAGGGAGACGCATTTTCAGAATGTCACCTTTACATCACCATTATCAGGTAAAAGGATTTCACGAAAGTAAAATTGTTACCCGTTTTTGGATTATAGGAATTTTTCTGGCGATTCTGACGATTGTCACGCTTAAAATTAGATAACAATGACAGAGCGTCTAGTAATTTTAGGAGCCGGAGAAAGTGGAGTAGGAACAGCCCTATTAGGAAAGAAAAAAGGATTTGAAGTCTTTGTTTCAGACTTCGGAAAAATAAAAGAAACGTATAAACAAGTTCTTATACATAATGAGATTGAGTGGGAAGAAGAAGGCCATAGTGAAGAAAAAGTGCTTTCGGCAGATATTGTAATGAAAAGTCCGGGAATTCCCGATACGGCTAAAATTGTTACAAAACTGAAAGAAAAAGGCGTTAAAGTGATTTCTGAAATTGAATTTGCTTCAACATTTACTGATGCAACCATCGTAGGAATTACGGGAAGCAATGGAAAAACAACAACTGCCACGCTAACCTATGAAGTATTAAAAAAGGGAGACATGAATGTCGCTTTAGGTGGAAACGTAGGGAAGAGTTTTGCACAGCAAGTTTCCGAAGAAAAGTTTACAAGCTATGTGTTGGAGTTAAGTAGCTTTCAATTGGACGGAATTGAAACATTTAAACCGCATATAGCTGTTTTAACCAACATTACGCCGGATCATTTAGATAGGTATGATCACGATTTCAGTAAATACATTGCTGCAAAATTTAGAATAGCAATGAATCAAACAGCTAATGATTACTTTATTTATGATGCAGATGATGACGTGATTACAGAATGGCTTTCAGAACATCCAATACAATCTCGATTACTGCCTTTTTCAGCAAAAAAAGAACTGAAACAAGGTGCTTATATAAAAAACAACGAAATAATAATAACAATAGATAATAACCAATTTACTATGCCAATCTCAACCTTAGGATTAAAAGGAGAACACAATACAAAGAATGCTATGGCAGCCTCGACTGTTGCCAAGCTTTTAAAAATTAGAAAAGCAACCATCCGTGAATCGATGGAAAGCTTTCAGGGGGTGGAGCACCGCCTTGAAAAAGTCCTAAAAATTAATAATGTGATGTACATTAATGATTCTAAGGCTACCAATGTAAACGCAACCTTTTATGCGTTGGATAGTATGGAAAGCCCAACAGTATGGATCGTTGGTGGTGTAGATAAAGGAAACGATTATACTGATTTACTTCCATTAGTAAACGAAAAAGTAAAAGCTATTGTTTGTTTAGGGGTAGACAATGAAAAACTAACAAAGCAGTTTGGAAATATTGTTGATATGATGGTGGAAACACAATCGATGCAAGAGGCAGTGCAAATAGCTTATAGACTGGCAGAACGAGGCGATAATGTATTGTTGTCACCAGCCTGCGCAAGTTTCGATTTGTTTACAAACTACGAAGATAGAGGAAGACAGTTTAAAGAATCGGTAAGACATTTATAAAGAGTAAGAAGAACATCAATGCGGGAAATTTTTCAACATATTAAAGGAGATCGGGTGATTTGGGCCACTGTGGCACTATTGGCTGTATTTTCCTTTTTACCTGTATATAGTGCCAGTAGTAACTTGGCATACTTATACGGAGATGGAAATACGTTGCCGTTTTTGCTAAAACATTTTGCACACCTATTGTTAGGTTTTGCCATTTTGTATGGTGTGCACAAAATACCATTTCATTATTTTAGGGGTCTGTCCATTATTGCGTTACCATTGGTTGTGGTATTGTTATTATTAACGCTTGGGCAAGGGACTACTATTGACGGAGCAAATGCCAGTCGCTGGATTCGTGTGCCTTTTGTGGGTGTTACGTTTCAGACTTCTACATTGGCGGCGGTTGTTTTATTAACCTATGTAGCCCGGTATTTATCTAAAATAAAAGGAGAAACAGTAACTTTTAAAGAGACGTTACTTCCGCTTTGGCTACCTGTATTTATTGTATTAGCATTAATTCTGCCTGCTAACTTTTCAACCACGGCCATCATATTTGCAATGGTTGTGGTATTGGTGTTTGTAGGAGGATATCCAATAAAATATTTAGGAATCATTCTAGGCGCAGGTTTATTGTGTTTAACCTTGTTTGTACTCACAGCAAAAGCATTTCCGGGGGTATTCCCAAATAGGGTAGACACGTGGATAAGTCGAGTAGAAAACTTTGCCGACGGAGAAGATACCGAAGCAGATTACCAGATTGAAAAAGCGAAAATTGCCATTGCTTCGGGAGGAATTACGGGACTAGGGCCTGGTAAAAGTATTCAGAAAAACTTTTTACCGCAATCATCTTCCGATTTTATCTATGCGATTATAGTTGAAGAATTTGGCTTAGTTGGAGCCTTGTTTTTAATGTCGCTATACTTGTTTTTATTATTTAGATTGGTAATCGTAGCACATAAATCAACTTCGATTTTTGGAAAACTATTAGTAATTGGAGTAGGCTTGCCCATTGTGTTTCAAGCCTTGATAAATATGGCTGTAGCGGTCGAATTGTTTCCGGTAACGGGACAAACATTGCCATTGGTTAGTAGTGGTGGAAGTTCCATTTGGATGACGTGTTTAGCAATAGGAATGGTATTGAGTGTTAGTGCTAACCGGCAAATAAAGAAAGAGAAAGAAGAACGGGAAGAAAACCCATTAGATATTTTAAGTGAAACCATATAAATTCATCATATCAGGCGGCGGAACCGGAGGACATATCTATCCGGCGATTGCTATTGCAGACGAACTTCAGCAACGATATCCTGAAGCAGAATTCCTGTTTGTGGGAGCTAAAGATCGTATGGAAATGGAAAAAGTCCCTAATGCAGGTTATAAGATTGAAGGGTTGTGGATTTCAGGAATACAGCGAAAACTAAGTTTAAAAAACGTGATGTTTCCTCTTAAATTGATTTCAAGTTTATTGAAATCTAGAAAAATATTAACAAAATTTAAACCTACTGTAGCTATTGGTACAGGAGGCTATGCGAGTGCACCTTTATTACGAAGCGCATCCCAAAAAGGAATTCCTTGTTTAATTCAAGAACAGAATAGCCACGCGGGAATCACTAATAAATGGTTAAGTAGCAAAGCAAATGCTATTTGTGTAGCATATAACGGGATGGAGAAATTTTTCCCTTCTGAAAAAATAGTATTTACAGGAAACCCAGTACGACAAGATTTACTGGATATTTCTAAGAAAAGAAACAAAGCGCAACAGTTTTTTAACCTCGATGCGAATAAAAAAACGCTGTTGGTGTTAGGCGGAAGTTTAGGCGCGAAAAAGATCAACGAACTTATTGATAACTCGCTTTCGTTTTTTGAAGAAAAAAATGTTCAGGTCATTTGGCAGTGCGGGAAGTTTTATGAAGAAACTTATAAAAACAAATCGACAGGAACGACTCAAGTTCATGCTTATTTAAATAGGATGGATTTGGCGTATGCAGCAGCAGATATTATTATTTCAAGAGCAGGAGCTTTATCGGTTTCCGAATTGTGTTTGGTAGGGAAGCCGGTTATTTTCATTCCGTCGCCTAATGTGGCAGAAGACCATCAAACTAAAAACGCACAAGCGGTTTCAGAAAATAATGCCGCTATTTTGTTAAAAGAAAACCAATTGGAAGAACAATTTGAAAGTAAATTTTCAGCTTTGCTTTCTTCCGAAGAAAAACAAAAGGAACTTTCTGAGAACATAAAAAAAATGGCAAAACCCAATGCCACAAAAGATATCGTTGTAGAAATTGAAAAATTAATTTCTGAACAAAAAGGGAGCTAACTAATGAAGCATTTAGACAACATACAAACGCTTTATTTTATCGGTATCGGAGGTATCGGGATGAGTGCGTTGGCTCGTTATTGTAAGCTAAAAGGTTACAATGTGTTGGGGTATGATAGAACGGAGAGTGACATTACTGAAACGTTAGAAAAAGAAGATATTTCAGTTTCTTTTATAGATTCGGTGGAAGAAATTTCAAAGAACAGTTTTGATAAGGGAAAAACATTGGTTGTCAGTACACCGGCTGTTAAACACAACAACATCTTGTCTTGGTTTCAGGAAAATGAATACAACATCGTAAAACGAGCAGCTTTGCTAGGCGAAGTTACTAAAAACACTTTTTGCTTGGCTGTTGCAGGAACCCACGGTAAAACCACAACTTCAGCTATTTTAGGACACTTATTGGCTGAAACAGGAATGGCGGTTACCGCTTTCTTGGGTGGGATTGCAGAGAATTACAACTCAAATTTTATTTCAAATGGAACACTAATTACGGTGGTTGAAGCAGATGAATTTGACCGTTCCTTTATGCAATTACGTCCAGATATAGCGTGTATCACATCTATGGATCCTGATCATTTGGATATTTATGGAGATGTTTCAGAATTTGAAAAAACCTTTAAAGATTTTGCAAGGTTAGTTCCTGAGAAAGATCATTTATTGCATAAAAAAGGCTTGTCTTTAAGCGGAAAAACGGTTGCAATTGAAGAAACAGCCGATTATGAAGCTCAAAACGTCCGTATTGAAGATGGCGGGTATGTGTTTAACCTAAAAACACCAACCCGAACTCTTGAAGATTTACGTTTTTATTTACCCGGAAAACATAACCTACATAATGCTGTAACAGCTCTGGGTATGGCGATTTTAGCAGGTTCCCCAACCCGTCGTCTACCCGAAGCGTTACAAAGTTTTAAAGGCGTGCAAAGACGATTTTCGTATAAAATTAAAACGGATAACTTGGTGTTGATTGATGATTATGCACATCACCCAACCGAATTGAATGCATTGCATCAAGCTGTCGCAGAAATGTATCCAAATGAAAGCAAATTGATTGTTTTTCAGCCACATCTTTTTAGCCGAACAAAAGATTTTGCAGAAGGGTTTGCTGAAAGTTTGTCAAAATTTGATGAGATAATCCTGTTAGATATCTATCCAGCACGAGAAGAACCTATGGAAGGAATTACTTCAAAATGGTTGCTAGAAAAGATTGATTCCGATAAAAAAAGTTTGGTTTCAAAAGAAGATTTACCTATCGTTATAGAGCAATCAAACTGTAAAGTGAAAGTAATGGCAGGTGCCGGTGACATTGGGGTTGAAGTAAATAAAGTAAAAAAGTATTTAGAACATGAAGCGTAGTTGGGAATACATAAAATTTGTGTTGCTATTTGGCTTAGTTGTGTTTTTATTCAGCTTTACCAAACAACGAAATAGTAGTAGAAACTTAGAAAAAACTACTATTGAATTCTTAGATGAGAGTAGCCCTTTCATCACACGCAATACAGTTAATAAATTGTTGATACAAAATTACGATAGTGTTACGAGCATCCGTAAAGATAGGTTAGTTTTGAAAGAGGTGGAGTCTCGTTTATTAGAAAACGACATGATATTTGATGCTCAGGTGTTTATTACCTTATCTGGGACGCTTGGAGCTAAGATAAAACAAAGAAAACCACTAGGTAGAGTTGCTGCCTCGCTGGATTATTATATTGATGAAGAAGGAAAGGAAATGCCATTGTCATCAGTTTATACAGAAAGGGTGCCATTAATAACCGGAGTTTCAAAATCGAATTTTAGCACTGTAACTCCTTTATTAAAAGCAATAAATGAAGATCCATTTATGAAAAGTAGCGTAATAGGCTTAGAGCTTCGGCAAAATGGAAATATTGAATTAAGATTACGAAAACATAATTTTAAAGTGCTTTTTGGGAAACCAAAAGCGATAGCCAATAAGTTTCAAAACTTTAAGGCGTTTTATAAGAAAACAAAACAAGATAATAAGCTTTCAAGCTACAAATTGGTCAATTTACAATTTGGTAACCAAGTAGTAGCAACAAAATTATAAAGCGATGGAAAACGAGAACATAGCTGTAGGATTAGATATTGGAACCACCAAGATTGTAGCCATGATTGGTCGTAAGAATGAGTATGGGAAAGTAGAGATATTAGGTATTGGAAGGTCTAAAAGTCTCGGTGTACATAGAGGGGTGGTTAATAATATTACACAAACTATACAATCTATACAGCAAGCGGTGCAAGATGCTGAAACGTCTTCAGGAATGAAGATTGACAATGTAATGGTAGGTATTGCTGGCCAGCATATACGAAGTTTGCAACATAGTGATTATATAACCCGCAGCGACAGTGATGAAGTAATTGACGAAGCTGATATAGAACGCTTATGTAATCAAGTTCATAAACTAGTGATGTTGCCTGGAGAAGAAATTATCCACGTGCTTCCGCAGGATTTTAAAGTAGATGGTCAAGCTGAAGTAAAAGAACCCATCGGTATGTACGGCGGCCGCTTAGAGGCTAATTTCCATGTAGTAGTAGGGCAGGTTTCTTCTATACGTAATGTCGGCAGATGTATTAAAAGTGCTGGCTTAAACCTTTCTGCAATTACATTAGAACCATTGGCTTCGGCAAACGCTGTATTAAGCAGAGAGGAAAAAGAAGCAGGAGTAGCATTGATTGATATTGGTGGTGGGACAACAGATTTAGCCATTTTCAAAGATGGAATTATTCGTCATACAGCTGTAATACCTTTCGGCGGCGGCGTAATAACAGAAGATATAAAAGAAGGGTGTTCTATTATCGAAAAACAAGCTGAATTGCTGAAAATTAAATTTGGTTCTGCTTGGCCGGGGGAAAACAAAGAAAACGAAATTGTTTCCATTCCAGGTTTGCGAGGACGCGAACCTAAAGAAATTACGCTGAAAAACCTTTCAAAAATAATTCACGCCCGTACGGTCGAAATTATTGAACAAGCATATTTAGAAATAAAAAATTACGGTCACGAAGAACAAAAGAAAAAACTAATAGGTGGAATTGTATTGACTGGTGGCGGTGCCCAATTGCAGCACTTAAAACAATTGGTTGAGTATATAACTGGGATGGATACCCGCATAGGATATCCAAACGAGCATCTGGCTGGTGGCAGTGATGATGAAACTACAAGCCCCACTTATGCTACGGCAGTAGGGTTGGTGCTTAGTAGCTTAAATAATCAAGAAAAGGAACAGCAAAAAAAGCAAGAAAAACAGGTTGAAGATACTGAAGAAAGCGATACCGAGACTATTGAAGAACCAACCAAGGCTGAAGAAGAAAAGGAGCAACCACCAAAAGAGCGCAAACGTTTTCTAGACAAATGGGCTGAAAAGTTCAAGGAGTTTCTAGATAACGCAGAATAAAAATAAAAAAAGAAGAAAAAGAAACCTCACAAAAAACAAATACTATGAGCAGCAACACAGATTTTGATAACATTTCGTTCGATCTGCCCAAAAACCAATCAAATGTCATAAAGGTAATTGGCGTTGGTGGTGGAGGTAGCAACGCGATCAATCACATGTTTAACCAAGGAATAAAAGGAGTTGACTTTGTGATTTGTAATACTGACGCACAAGCATTGGAGAACAGCTCGGTGCCTATTAGAATTCAACTAGGTGTTTCTTTAACCGAAGGGTTAGGAGCAGGTGCTAATCCTCAAATAGGGGAGCAGTCTGCTATGGAAAGCATGGAAGAAATTAAAGGCATGCTTACTACCAATACCAAAATGATTTTTATTACAGCCGGAATGGGCGGTGGTACGGGAACTGGAGCAGCACCAATTATTGCCAAAATGGCGAAAGAGCTAGATATTCTAACAGTGGGGATTGTTACTATCCCTTTTCAGTTTGAAGGGAAAACCCGTAACGAACAAGCTCAAATTGGAGTGGAGAAATTGCGCCAAAATTGTGATTCTCTTATTGTGATTAACAACAATAAACTGCGAGAGGTTTATGGAAATCTTGGTTTTAAAGCTGGTTTCTCAAAAGCAGACGAAGTACTTGCCACAGCTGCCCGTGGTATTGCTGAAGTTATTACACATCACTACACACAAAACATTGACTTGCGTGATGCCAAAACGGTACTGGCTAACAGTGGCACTGCCATTATGGGGAGTGCAAGTGCTACCGGTGCCAAAAGAGCGAGTGAGGCTATTGGTAAAGCGTTAGACTCTCCTCTGTTGAACGATAATAAAATTAAAGGTGCTAAGAACGTACTGTTGCTCATCGTTTCTGGTACTGAAGAAATTACAATTGACGAAATTGGAGAAATAAGTGATCATATTCAAGATGAAGCTGGTCATAGCGCCAATATTATTATGGGGGTTGGTGAAGATGAAGACTTGGAAGGTGCTATTGGTATTACTGTTATTGCAACTGGGTTTAATGCAGAACAGCAAGATGATATTGTAAATACTGAGAGCAAAAAAATAATTCATACCCTAGAAGAGGAACAAAAGGCAGAACATGACTTATCTGTTAAGCCAGGAGCGACTCCCATTGAATTACCCAAACAGAAAGAACCTGTAAAAGAGGAAAAGCCCGTTATCAAGCATACTTTGTTTGAAGAAGAAGAAGTTGAGGAAAAAATGCCTCCTATTTCTGAAACTAAAAAGCCAGAACCTACTCGTTCAAGAGAAAAAGAAAAAGGTTCAATCCCTTTTGAAGGCTATGTGGAAACTTCAGAACTTTTAAAAAATATAGATGTTTCATATGAAGAAATAGACATTCATCGCATTGCCGAATTTGAACAATTGGTAATCAACGAAATGGATGTAAACGATTTTGTAATCGTTGAACCGAAAAAGAAAGAACAACAAGTTCAACAAAAACAGGTTTCAAATGAGTCTCGTCAGAATGCAGGAGAAACGGCTAAACAAAATCAGGAAATAGCTGCAGAAAGTGAAGACCAAATGTTGATGTTTGACCTTCCTGTAAACGCTGTTTCAGATTCTAATAAGAATTATAAAAAAGAAGAGGAAGATCAAGATACAATAACTTCAGAGGTTGATGATATTGAAGTGAAAGATCACGTAGAGGTTATTCCTGTAACTGAGTTCTCAAATGAAGGTGTTAAGCGTTATAGTTTAGACGACTATCAGGAAAAAGAAGATGAGCTTTTAAACGCTAAACCAAAGACAGAAAAAGACGAAACAGTAGAAGAGGAGTTGGTCTTTGAAAAGAAAACAGTAGCGCCAACAGAAGAGGTTTCAGAAAATGATTCTTCTAGCGAAGAAGTTGATCCATTAAATTCGCCTATTTCAAAACTATTGAAAGACCGTACCGAAGAGCGTAAACGAAAAATGAAAGACTTTAATTATAAGTTTAGAAACAGTGGTTCTAAAATTGATGATATTGAAAAGCAACCCGCATATAAGCGTATGGGGATTGATTTAGATGAAAAAAATGATACTGACGGTTCCCTTTCACGGACATCGGTAAACAGTGATGATGATGATATTGACTTACGTAGTAATAATTCTTTCTTACATGATAATGTAGATTAAATGTGAACAAAATAAAATTTTTAAACCTACAAGGTCTCCTTGTAGGTTTTTCTTTAAAAATATAAACATAATAGCTATCTTCGCATACTGTTATAAAATACAACGAAAATGAGCTTACAAAAGCAGGTAATGGAGGCTATGAAAACGGCCATGAAAGAAAAAGATGCTAATGCTTTAGAAGCGTTACGCTCTGTAAAATCGGCCCTATTAATGGCACAGACTGAAAGCGGTTCTAAAAAAGAACTTACTGAGGAGGAAGAAGTTAAATTGCTTCAAAAACAAGTAAAGCAACGTAAGGATAGTGCGGCTATTTATAAAGATCAAGACAGGAATGATCTTGCAGAACCTGAGCTGAAACAGGCTGCTATTATTGAGAATTTCTTACCTGCTCAATTAAGCGAAGAAGAGGTTGCTAAAATAGTTGATGAAATTATATCCGAGACTGGAGCAGAATCTATGAAAGATATGGGCAAGGTAATGGGGATGGCCAATAAAAAGTTGGCAGGACAAGCTGACGGCAAAACCATTTCAAACATTGTTAAACAAAGGTTATCACAATAAGTAAAACTCACGCGTTATACTTCGTCTAATAAAGGAGTATAATGAGTGTTAAGGCCGCGTGGCGCAACTGAATACCCGCCCGATCCGAACTGACGTTAGTCTCGTTCGGGCGGGGCGCATAAAGTAAAGTATATGTTTTATGTTTATGTCCTTTATAGTATAGGTTTTGATAGATATTATATAGGAATGAGCATGAGGTTACAAGAAAGGTTATTTGAACATAATGCAGGTAAAACAAAATCGACTAAGGCTTTTATACCTTGGAAAGTAGTTCATACAGAATCCTTTTCCACTAGAATGGAGGCTCGATCACGAGAAAAATATCTCAAGTCGGCCGCTGGGAGAAAATGGAGAAAACAAAATATTAGGCCGCGTGGCGCAACTGAATAGCGCATCAGATTTCGGCTCTGAGGGTTGGGGGTTTGAATCCCTCCGCGGTCACTTTAAAGCCTACAACAAATGTTGTAGGCTTTTTTTTTGAATCGTATTCTTTCTTATTTAAGAATATTAAAAATATCCGTACTTTTCATTTTAAATATTAAATTGAAAATAATGGAAAAAATTTTAAGTATAGGTTCCCGAATAAACCATCCAGAATATGGAAAAGGTGTAATAACAAATGTTTCACCAACAATGTATTGGGTTACTTTTATTGATAGCGGGTTAGAAACAATTAATATTGATTCAGATTTTGAAGTGATAGAAGCTTGCGAAGATGAATTAGATACGGTAAGTTTCTATGAAGTAGAACAGACTTTACGAAGTATATTAAAGAAGTGGAGCGATGTTTCAGAAATTATCCCAATTGCTGATAAATATAAAGGAGGAACGTTAATACTACAACCAAATGACAGTAACCTGTCTAATAAAGAGATTCCGATTGATTCTTTCTTTCATAAAATCGTTATGCTCCGGGACCGCCTTAGGGTTATGGAGCAAAAAATAAATTCTAATAAATTACTGGAAGACCAAGATAAGGTAGATTTACAACAATATATAACGCGTTGCTATGGTACGTTAACTACCTTTAATGTCTTGTTTAAGAACACTAGCCAAAGTTTTAAAGGAGAAAGCTCTAAGAAGTAACTTTGAGCATTTAATATGATAAAAAATAAAAGAGCCACTTAATTTAAGTGGCTCTTTTTTAAATTTAAGATATAAACTTATTTAGTTAACATCCCAAAATAACTTACTTAAGATGGTGTCACCATTAGATAGACCTGAAACAGCTTCAGCTCTATTGGCTCCATTTAAAGTTTGTAGTATTTGTGGGTAACGTAATCTAAATGGTAAATCTGTTACATCTGGACCTGGTTCAAAAATATAGTCGTCAACCTCTGCAGCAGCAGCTTGTTCTGCTGGTAAAGTTATAGTTTCTCCAGGTAATACTATAGTACTTGGAAAACCTGTTCTTCTATATTCTGAATAAGCTTCGTGAGGTTGCATGTATAAACCAACATACTTTTGGTTTAAAACAGTTTCTTCTGTTGCGGCTGGTAGGGCAGTAACAAAAGCATCAACTTCTGCAGCTGGAACACCCCAACGAGTCATAGAGGCTCTTACACCATCTTCGTACTGTGCTTGATTCCAACCATTGTTTTCAGAAAGAATAAATGAAACTTCAGCATACTCCATTAAAACTTCACCAAAATCAGGTCTAAGTATATTACTACTTGGAAAAGAATACGTGGTGAAAGGTAATGTGTTTGCTAATGGAAAAGCATAAGGTATACCAACATAGTCAGCATAATCTTCGCTTACTTCATAATTGTCAGCTTTAATATCAGCAATAGCAACAGATTTTGGTGCTGCCATTTGAAAAAGTCTTGGGTCTGGACCAAAAGATCCTGTTTCTCCTTTTAATAAATCAACAAAAGGCTTTGCAACTGCAAAATCAGTACGATCTAGAAATGCTTGCCAAAAAGGAGAAGCATTTGTATTTGTAACGTCATAAGCTTGAACAGCATTATCAGCATTAGAAGTAAATACTCCAGAGGTAATAGCTGCACTAATAGCACTATTAGCTGTAGAAGGATCAACTTCTTTAAGTCTATTAGCAACTCTTAATATTAGAGAGTTAGCAAACTTTTTCCATTTAGTAGCGTCTCCACCGTAAATGTTATCTCCAGTAGAAAATACATCTTCAGAAGTGTTTATCATATCAGCAGACTCTCTCAATTCTTTTAAGATGTCAGCATAGATTTTCTCCTGTGAAGCAAATCTTGGTGAAAAACTTTCATCAATATTTAAAGCTTCAAATTCTGGATCATCACTACCGTAAGAGTAGTAAGGTACATCACCAAAGAAATCTGTTAATCTATGAAACATGTATGATAACATGATTCTAGATGCAGCTATTTGGTTTTGGTTATTACCGACAGCTGATGCTTGCACTGCTGTTTCTGGGTCAACGTTTATATCTATAATAGATTTAAACTCTGTAGCGACTAAATATGTATTTCGGTATAAGCTTTCCGCAGTTGTTTCTCTATATAAATAGCGATCTTCATCTGCATAAGCATTTTGACCCCAGTATTGCATCCATGGTAAGGAAAGTCTACCTGAGTTAAAATCGTCCCGTAAAAAGTCGGTATATTGTTTCGTTGCACTGTTGAAGATTGTATTAGGTAATACAAACTCCGGTGCATTTGGATTGGCATTAAGATTGTCGATATCCTCACTACAAGAAATAAATCCTGTAGCAGAAGCGAACATTAATGCAACTATTAATATCTTTTTCATCTTATTTTAAAATTTT
The DNA here is from genome assembly GCF_003413745.1 of Marixanthomonas ophiurae. NCBI lineage: Bacteria > Pseudomonadati > Bacteroidota > Flavobacteriia > Flavobacteriales > Flavobacteriaceae > Marixanthomonas > Marixanthomonas ophiurae. Next base: position 1,540,205 of record NZ_QVID01000001.1, read on the forward strand.
AATTCAACATTTACACCAATTGATCTTGTTGATGGTAAAGAACCACCTTCAGAACCTTGAATGTTTCCACTACCAGAAGTTGCAACTTCTGGGTCAAAGTTTTCATTATCTAAGCCCCAAGCAAATAAGTTTCTACCAAAAGCAGATACTCTAATCGAGCTTAAATCACCTACCCATTCAGAAGGAAGAGTGTAGCCTAATGAAACTTCACGTAATTTAACATAATCAGCGTCAAATACGTTTGCTGCATCAGCACCAAAGAAATAATCTTGACCTTCTTGTTGAGCTGAGATTAATTGAGTGTTTGTAGCTGTATTTGAAACGGTATAAGTACCATCGTCATTATATGTAACATCTCCTGTAACACCGTCTAATACTACACCTACTTCACGTTTATTGTTAGCGGCTGTCTGCTCTAAGATACCAGAGTAGTTACCCCAGATATTTGTTAAAGATCTATAAACACCACCTTTTTGCCAGTCAATTAGGAAACTCAAGCTGATACCTTTATACTCAAAGCTATTTCTGAAGCCCATATTAAAGTCTGGAAGTACTGATCCTAAGTTTTGAACATCTGGTGTCTCTAAATACGTTCCACCAGCTCCAACTACTTTGTTTCCTTGATCATCATAAACAAAATCTGTTCCTCTAATGATACCGTAAGGTTCACCTACAACAGCGTTTAATGAAACTCCGTTAAATGGGAACGTTGCTAGTTGAAGTGTTTCAACTCCATCAATTAATTCAAGTAACTCATTGTCGTTCTTAGAGAAATTCCAAGTTAAGTCCCATCTGAAATCATCAGATTCAATTGGAGTAATGTTTACCAATGCTTCAATACCTTTGTTTTCTAGAACTCCAGCATTCTGGAAAGTACTAGTAAAACCAGTAGCAGGATCTATAGATACAGGTGTAATTAAGTCGCTTGTCTTCTCATTGTAATAAGTAAGATCAAAGCTCACACGGTTTTTAAGGAAAGCCATTTCAAGACCAACCTCCCAAGTTTCCTTGTTTTCAGGTCTCAATTCAGGATTCAATTTTCTGTTACTATTAGCAAATTGTGGTGTTCCTAAAAAGGAAGCTCCATCATCTAAGGTAAAACCTGTTCCACCTCCAAATACATTGATTAAGTTGTAAGGATCTGTGTCACCACCTACTTCTGCATAACCTCCACGAATCTTACCGAAAGATAACCAGTCGCCATCAATAAATTGAGAGAAAACAATAGATCCATTTACAGATGGGTAAAAGTATGAATTGTTATCAGATGGTAGAGTAGAAGACCAGTCATTTCGACCTGTAACAGTTAAGTAAGCAAAATTGTCATATCCGAAAGATGCTGAACCAAAAACACTATTTACTCTTTTTCTAGAGTCAAAATCATCTGCTAGTGGGTCATTTGTAGAGTTATTTAAGTTGTAAATTCCAGGAGTAGCTAAGCCACCTCTAGTGTTACCAGCAATTCTATGGAACTCAACATCTCTTCTATTTGTACCAACAAAAGTGTTTAAGCTAACTTTATCATCAAAAAAGTTTGTGTCATAATGTAATCTAGCTTCATAGTTAATTTCTTCGAAATTTCTATCGCTCTCTGTGTAACCAGATACGGCTTGAGAACCAAATGCAGTTCTTTCAGAAATTCTTAGGTTATAAGTATCTGCGTAAATTTTTCCAGTAGCATATAAGTCATCAGTAATGTCATATTGCATACCTACATTACCATACCATCTTGTTCTTTTATCTTGTGCAGTATTTTCGTATAACGTCCAATAAGGGTTATCTGTATAACGAGGTGTCGCATCATCAAAAGCTGTACGGTTCCAAGTTCTTTGTGTACCATCTGGCAATTTATACTTTTTAAGTCTCTCATAGTCTAACTGAGTTTGACCAAATTGATATAATTGCTGTACTACTCCAGTTCCAGTATAACCAGTTGCAGGTCTATTAAAACCTTCGGTTATAGTCATATTAATACCAGCATCCACTTTTAACCTTTCGGTTAGTTGTGATGAGCCATTAAAGTTTACTGAAGTTTTGTCTAATTCAGAGTTTGGAACAATACCTTTTGTTTTAGTGTTGTTCACAGACAAACGCATGTTAGAATTTTCGTTCCCTTGACTGAATGAGATACCATTGTTGAATGAGATACCTGTGTTAAAAAAGTCTTCTTTATCTACATCAGGATACTTCCATTCTCTAGGCTGAAGAAATTCTCCAGGGAATTCTGGATCAAAATTATCCCACTGTAATACCTGTTGACCATTATAACGTGGTCCCCAAGACTCATCAGTTCCATAATCAGCGATGTTATATGTTGTACCATTAATAACTGCTGTGTTGAAGGTAGATTGCTCAATAGTATTGGCATTTCCACCACCACCACCATACAGCTTCTGTACTTTAGGTAGAATGTTTACGCTTTCGAAAGTAACTCCAGAATTTACTACAATTTCTGCTTTACCTTCTTTACCAGATTTAGTTGTTATCAAGATAACACCGTTAGCAGCACGAGATCCGTATAAAGCTGATGCAGCACCACCTTTAAGGACGTTAATGCTTTCAACATCATCAGGGTTAACATCAAAACCAGCATCACCATAATCACGACCACCGCCACCTGTTTGGGTAGAAGTTGTGTTGTAATTAGAGTTATCAAGTGGAATACCATCTACTACTATAAGAGGTTTGTTTTCCTGAGTAATAGATCCAGGACCCCTAAGTAATATACGAGTAGAACCACCTAATGAACCTGATGGGTTAGAGATTTGTGCACCAGCTACTTTACCAGAAAGTGAGTTAAGTGCGTTAGAGTTACGTGTTTTAGTAAGCTCTTCGCTGTCAACTTGCTGAGTAGAATACCCTAAAGATTTTTTCTCTCTAGAAATACCAAGTGCAGTAACTACTACTGTTTCTAAAGCTTCTCCTTGCTCTAGAACTACATCAATTGTATTGCTTTCGCCTACAACCACTTCTTTTGGCGTGTATCCTACATAACTATAGGTTAAAGTTTCGCCAGCCGATGCTTGAATAGAGTAGTTCCCATCAAAATCGGTCTGTGTTCCGGTCGAGGTTCCTTTTACTAAAATGTTTACTCCCAGTAAAGGAACTCCAGACGCATCTTGTACTGATCCCGTAATTTCTTTCTCTTGAGCAAACATAGTTTGCACCATTACGAAAGACATTAACGTTAACAGAATTTTAAATTTTTGTCTCATATGTGTATTTTTTGTTAAGCTTGTTACAAAACTATTCAAATTCCTTTCTATTTGCATGTATTAAACGTTAAATTTTTTGTTAGAATTTTAACATTTTTTTATACAGTTCACAATCAAATATTTGAATGATACTTTTTGTTATTTTAGCAGTAATTGTAGAAGTGCTTGTTTTTTAGCTGTGTATCGCTTGTTTAATCTGTCTTCCTTAAGCTCTACGCTACTGGCTCAAGCTTTAGAGTATTTTTAAGATAAAATAATTAACAAAAAAATATTTAGAGCTTTTCTAACAGTTATGTATTAACTACACCTTTTTGATATGTTGATTTTATCTGAAATATCTGCTGCTATAACCTTAGCGTGAACCCGTGAGTTTTCGATAAACCATTTGTGGGTTTCCATACCGCCACAGATAACACCTGCTAGATATAGGTTAGGGACATTTGTTTCCATGGTATCTGGATTGTATTTTGGAAAGTACTTACCTTCTTTTGATAGTTCAATTCCTAAAGTTTCCAAAAATGCAAAGTCTGGACGGTATCCAGTCAATGCGATAACAAAATCATTATTAATTGTTTTTATACCTTCTGGCGTATCAATGATTATTGCAGTTTTTTTAATCTTTTTAATTTCTGAATTAAAATAGGCTTTGATGCTTCCTTCTTCAATTCTATTTTCAATATCGGGCTTTACCCAATACTTCACACGTTCGCCAATAGAGGAGCCTCTTACTACCATGGTAACATCACCTCCTTTGCGCCAAATTTCTAAAGCAGCATCTACCGATGAATTGCTCGCCCCAACCACAATGCTTTTTTGCATCACATATGGATGTGCCTCTTTATAATAATGCGAAACTTTTGGTAAATCTTCTCCGGGAACATTCAGTAGTTTGGGAATGTCGTAAAAACCGGTGCTAACTATTATATTATTGACTTTAAAGGTGTTTTTTTCAGAAGCAACAATAAAGCTTCCATCAACTTGTTTTTCAACCTCAGTAATTTCTTCATATAAATTAATATGTAGCTTGTTTGAAGTCGCTACCCTTCGATAATATTCTAAGGCTTCATTACGGGTGGGTTTTGGGTTATTGCTAATAAAGGGAATGCCGTCAATTTCCAGTTTTTCGGAAGTGGAAAAAAAGGTCATATTCAGTGGGTAGTTGTAGAGGGAGTTTGTTAGTGTCCCTTTTTCAACCACGATATAATCAATATTACGTTTTTTGCATTCAAGGGCGCAAGCAATCCCAATAGGACCAGCACCGATAATAAGTACTTCTTTTTCGGTAGTCAATGTTTTAGTTTAAAGCAAAGATAACAAAAGCCTGCTTGGTTACCCAAAAACAGGCTTACTCTAAGAAACATTATCTAAACGCTAATTTTATTTATTTCTTTAGAAGTTTTATTGTGCTACTCTTTTTGTTAGATGTTATTTTACAGAAATAGATACCCGTGCTTTGGTCAGATAAGTTTAAAGTAAATGTATTTTTTCCTTCTGAAACATCTTCTATTAAAACACTTTTTATTTTTCTTCCTAACAAATCATAAACTACAATAGAAACTGGTTTTACATTATTAGAGTTAAACACAATTGTAGTAGTGACGGAAAATGGGTTGGGATAACTTATCCCTTTGTCTAAGCTTTCAGAACCTACAGTAGGTACGCTAAGAATTCTATTTAACGATCTGTCTATACATTCAAAACCAGTTATACCATTAGGATTATAAATACTAAACCCTTCACTTTGTGTTAAGGCCCAAATATTGCCAAATTCATCCACCTCAATATCTTCAACTTGTTTATGGGCTAGGGGAGAACTTGCGTCTAAAAACGTTGTGAAGGTATCACCTGTCCCATCAAAATACGATATGCCTCCATAATAAGGTGCCGTTTGTGTATTATGTGCACTTATATATATGTTGTTATTAGCATCAATATCGATTGCCCGTACATTATCTGCGGCTATATTGCTATTAGTAGAGTTCCAGTTGGTCCAGTCAGTACCATCATATTTCCAAAGTCCCTCTGTAGTTGCCACCCACATAATGTCGTTGTTGTCAAATTGAATATCGCTAATGTGTTCTATACCTTGTGACGATAGATCCATTCTGCTCCAGGTACCATTGTCGTATATATCGATACCTTGATATTGGCCCAAGTACATTTTGCCACCGGTTCTACCGGTAAGGCAATTTGGGTTTCCAGTTAGTCCATTGGTAAAATCCCAAAGGGTCCATGTATTAGCTGCTTTATCATACATAAATGTATTACCATTATAAGCTCTTGTAAAAATAAGTCCGTTGTCTGTGGCTTCTATTTCTTGTAGGGATTGTAAAAACGAATGCGAATTGGTATTATCCCAAATCACCCAAGAAGCGTAGTCACTATAATTACCATCGGGTATTTGTATGGCATAGCCAGAAGTGCCATCGTAGGTAAACCAAATATCGCCATCACCGTCTTCAGTTATGGATGTGCCAATTGTTGTTTGAAATAAGGGTTGTGGATTAGGGAATAGTCCTTCATTGTTGGGACCGTAGACCTCCCAATTGGGACAATCGAACACTTGAATACCACCTTGTCCATTTGCAAACCATCTGCGTCCTTGACTGTCTATAAAAATATCGTCGTTAAAATTATCAGGTAAACCGGTATTGTTGCGGGTAAACCTTGTCCAATCAACACCGTCAAATTTTCCTACCACGCCCGAACCGGATATCCAGTAATTTCCGTCAGTATCGATGTAACAATCGAATATGGAATAATTTATGGTTTCAACCGTCCAATCAGTTCCGTCAAATATTAAAGCTCTACTATTGCTTCCTTCAGTTAAAATTATCTTATCATCCCGAATGGCAATTGAAGAAGCATTTAGGTTTGAAACGGGCAAATCGTCACTGGTTATATGGGTCCAGTCTGTTCCGTCAAAAATATCGACTGCATTACCAACTAAGGCCCAAACCTTGTCTTGGTTATCAATAACAATTTCGAGGATGTTATTTGAAGATAATCCGCTATTGGCTGTAGTGTATTGCGTCCAGTCAACACCGTCATATTTAATCAATCCATTTTCTGAAGCAACCCATTTAATATCACTTTCGTCAATAGCAATGTCATTAAGCCTTGTCCCTGCGGGAAGTCCTGAGTTAGAGCTTGTGTAATATTCCCATAGAGTTCCATTATAAAACCCCACTCCATTTATCGAGTTGTCAGCATTAGTGGTTACGGCCCAAAGGTCATCATTGAGGCCAATGGCCATGCCTTCTGTTTGGTCTGCTAAAAGGGAGGAATTTGCAGTGTCATAATGTTGCCAATCCAATCCATCGCCCGAAGTGGCAATCCCTTTTTCAGTAGCTACCCATATAACACCAGTATGGTCAAATTCAATATCGAAAATGAGCCCATTTGGCAAATAATTTTCGGCATAGGTACCCCAATTTGTATATACCGTATCATTTGTAGCAATGCGGACTAAACTACCTTCGTCTACAGAAGAAGTGTAGCCTCCGGTCCAGATGTTGTTAAACGCATCTCCTTTGATTGTATAGTGCAATTGACCGCCAATGCCTGTGTTGTCTGTCCGAATGTATGTCCAGTTTGGATCTGTTTGTGCTTGAATCTGAAAAATAAAACCTATTAAAAATAAGTTGATTAGTAGTTTTGCTTTCATGGCTTTCCTTTTTAATACAACAGATACCTTTGTAAATACCCTACCTAATAAATCAGATTTTATGTAGTAAAAAGGATATTTTTGCTCTGTATATCATAAAGTTACGAAAAAAAAGAAAAATAACAGATAGCCTAATATAGAACCATTAATAGCTTTTTTGATGAAATTTCTATTTGCTACTGAGTTAGTTTTGCTAAGCCTGCAATGGTGTCTGTTGGGTTTTTCGATCCGAAAACGTAACTACCAGCAACCAAAACATCGGCTCCTGCTTCAACCAATTGTTTTGCGTTTTTGTTAGTTACGCCACCGTCAATTTCAATTTTTGTAGAAGCTCCTTTTTCTGAAATAAGTTGTTTAAGTTCTTTTACCTTTTCATACGTATTTTCAATAAACGATTGTCCACCAAAACCAGGGTTTACACTCATCAAGCATATCAAATCGATATCTTGAATGGTGTCTTTTAAAACTGAAATATTAGTGTGCGGATTTAAGGCAACACCGGCTTGCATTCCTTCCGCTTTAATGGCTTGTAATGTTCTGTGTAAATGAGTAGAGGCTTCATAGTGTACGGTTAATATATTAGTGCCTAATAAAGCAAAGTCTTTTATGTAGCGTTCTGGCTGAACAATCATTAAATGTACATCTAAAGGTTTTGTTGCATGCCTTGAAATAGCTTCAATAACCGGCATACCAAAAGAAATATTAGGAACAAAAACACCGTCCATAACGTCTAAGTGAAACCAGTCTGCTTCACTATTATTTACCATTTCAATATCTTTTTTTAGGTTGGCAAAATCTGCCGCGAGAATTGAGGGTGCTAAAATAGTTTGGCTCATAATTTAAATTAAAAAAGGTTCTAAAAGACCTAAAACACTAGTTGAAAATGGTGTTGTGTCTTTCGTTTTGTTTAAATATTCTTTTAAGTTTTTTAAGTCAGATTTTGTTTTAACAATGCTAAAACCCGATTTGTACCCTTCAAAGATACGATGTTCGTTTTGTTTGTTAAAGATGGTGATGATGTTTTTATGGCGTTTATCCTTTTTTATACTTTCAAAAAGGTCGAGAAGTATATCTTTTTCGCCTTCTAACACTTGTAGAAAATTTCCGTAGTAATACAATAAAACTCCAGTAATATCAGCATCATCATTATTGGTTTGGACTTCATAAAAGAGATTTTCTAGCTCATTGTTTTCTAATTCTCTAGAAGCACTGCTTACATAACAAATGGTATATGTCATTTTTTGGAAGTTAGAGGTATAAATATACTATAAAAAAACCTCCGGTAATCAGCCGGAGGTCATTCATCAATCAAAAAACGAACAGTTTCAATTTCCACGTAAGTGGAAATCTCATACCGTGCGTTACCGTTATTTAGGTGTTACCCTAAATAGGTTTTCAATATTTTACTCCTTGAGGTTTGTTTTAACCTACGAATGGCTTTTTCTTTAATTTGGCGAACACGCTCACGAGTTAAATCGAATGTTTCGCCTATTTCTTCCAGAGTCATAGGTTGTTGGTCACATAAACCAAAATACAATCGAACCACATCTGCTTCTCGAGGAGTTATAGTCTCTAAAGAACGTTCTATTTCAGTTTTCAAAGATTCGTGCAACAAAGAACGGTCTGGATTTGGTGATTCACCACTTCGCAATACATCGTATAAGTTTGAATCTTCTCCATCAATAAGTGGTGCATCCATCGATAAGTGGCGACCACTATTTTTTAACGACTCTTTTACTTCGGTTATGGTCAAATCCAACTCTTTTGCTATTTCTTCGGGAGAAGGTGGACGTTCATTTGCTTGCTCTAAAAAGGCAAAGGTCTTATTAATTTTATTAATACTACCAATTTTATTCAAAGGTAACCTAACTATTCGAGATTGCTCTGCCAATGCTTGAAGAATTGATTGGCGTATCCACCAAACAGCATAGGAAATAAATTTAAAACCTCGAGTTTCATCAAAACGCTTGGCGGCTTTAATTAGTCCCAAGTTTCCTTCGTTGATAAGGTCTGGTAGTGTTAATCCTTGATTTTGATATTGTTTTGCAACCGAAACAACAAAACGTAAATTTGCTTTTGTAAGTTTTTCTAATGCTAGATGGTCGCCCGCTCTTATGCGCTGTGCCAGTTCAACTTCTTGTTCCGCAGTAATCAGGTCAACTTTACCAATTTCCTGAAGATATTTGTCCAACGAGGCGGTCTCTCTGTTGGTAACCTGTTTTGTGATTTTTAACTGTCTCATGTAAGGTTAAATAGGTTTGCGGGCAATTGTTGTCTGCCCTTCTATTTAGTTATACGTAAGCGTGAGTAAAAAGGTTACATAAATAATAAAAATAATTTTCTGAATAGTTATAAAATGCAATAAATCAATTCCTTCCGTTTCAATTTGTTGAATCAATTTTAACATTGATTGTATCAAGGGTTACTATGCTGTCTATTAAAGCTTTATTGGTTGTTTCTATAGTTGTACTGTCTTTACTGTTGTAATAGCGATACACTGTTTTTTTTCTGAAAGAATCAAAATCTTTTTCAGCACGTATTTCTTTGAATTCACTAGATTTTCTGTCTGCCGTATTGATAGTAGTTTTATCTAAGTTGTTTAGATTTTTTGAGGTAGTATCAATTACATTTTTTGTTACTTCTTTTTCAACTGAATCTACTTTTGAAATTGTTGGCTTTTTATCGGTTTTAAAATTGTCTTGAATTGGTGCAGCTAGAGAGTTTGATTGCTTTGGCGGCTTATCATTGCTTTCTGAAATGATGCTGCTAAAAACTATCCCGGCGATTATTAAAATACCTGTTACAACTCCCCATGACCAATAAGTCTTTTTTTGCTTTTTTGCTCTTTGTGTTAAGGATACATCTATCTTTTTCCAAAGGTTGCTTTTAGGCTTTACTTTTTTGTTTTGGAGCTTTCTTTCAAATAAAGTTCCTATGTCTTCTTTATGCTCCATTATTAGTTATTTTAGGGTTGTTTTTTAGTTTTAAAATGTCATTTTTTAAAAGTTGTTTTGCCCGATGATAATTAGATTTTGATGTGCTTTCAGAAATGGCTAATAAATTGGCTACTTCTTTATGTGAAAACCCATCCAATTGATACAAGTTGAAAACTAAGCGATATTGATCTGGCAATTTTTGAACCATGTTTAATAAAGTTTCAAGAGGGAAGTTCATTTTGTTTTCCTCTATGGTAGTGTCTTCTAAAAGGGCGTTTTTATAATCAACGGCTGTAGTTTTCTTTATTTTGTACTTGGCAATGGCTTTATAGATAGTAATACGTTTCATCCAGCCTTCAAAAGAACCTTTTCCTTTGTAGCTTTTTATTTTTTCAAAAATGGTGATAAAAGCGTCTTGGGTATTATCTTCGGCATCGGCTTCGTTTCTACAATATTTTAAGGATAAAAAATAAAGGGTGTTTTTGTATTTTTCGAATAGTTCGCTTTGAGCTGCTCGATCCCTTTTTTTGCACCGTTCTATTAATTTTTCTTCTGTATTCAAATACTCATTATTTTACTATGGCTTAAAGTAGTAAAAGAAAATAATCTATTATTAATTATGGACACGAAATGGCTTCAATTGTAAATTGAAATGTATTGATTAAACTTCCAGATTTATCGTCTTCAGCACGAACAAATAGTTGTTGTGGGTTTGTTGTGTTCACATAATTTTCTCCAGAAACTTCATTGGTTTCATTTATAGCATCTTCTTCTGTTTCATAAAAAGAAAACTGCAAGGTATTTGCTTCATTGCTAAAGGGGGAGATTTCCAAGCAGGCTAAATAGTTGTATAAATTGAACTCGCCAAAACCAGGGTTATCCTCAAATTCACAAGTTGTGTAGGTAGGTTCTTCACAAGGTAAATTACAATCGCTGCTTATTATGTACGAGCCGTCATCATTACTAATAATCATAGAAGTGTCGCTTGTATATGCTAACTCCCAATCAAAATTCCAATCAGCGCCAACTGTTCCACTATCATTTAAAAAAATATTTAAATGAAGTTGATTGTCAATAAAATAGGTGGTCCAGCTTCCGAAATAAGCTTTACTATTATAATGAAATGTAGCGTTGCCACCATTTTCTATTTGAAAGTAAGAATCAGAGTATTTACTTGTAGAGTTGTCGGGATCCGTAACATTCCAAAGGCAATTTTCTTTTGTTAACGCGCCATTGCAATCCCCTAATATTTCTTCCTTATTACAAGAATCAATACTTTCTTTCAACTCTTCATTATTAGTTATTTCAATGGTTTCTCCAGTGCTTAAAGTTCCTGTTATAGGATAGCTTAAGCTTATTAGGTTATCGTCGTTTAAATTTCCTAATACTTCACTAAACTGCTCATTGTTTATTATGGGTATGGTGTTGACCAAGTTCATGTTCTTATCAAAAACAAACAAGTTAAACCAGTAGTTAAATTCAATACAATTTATAGAGATGTCTTCATCTTCAGTAGGAACTCTTTTTATCAAATCGTATAATTCTTCATCAACAACATCGGTATTGACAGGAGCTTCTTCAATAGTGTCACTATCACATGAAAAAGTAAGTAAAATTAAAGCAAGAAAGAGCAATTGAAATGTGGTTTTCATCTTTAGTCGTTTATGGGTTCTTTCTTAATAGTATAATTTTCATAAAAAAGTTGCGTGAATTTTTTAGAAATATTGAATATAAAAAAAACAGCCCCCTAAAAGGAGGCTGTTTACTATCTATCTATTGATTTTTACACTCTAACGTGACCATCACCAAACACATAATATTTGTTTGTTACTAGTTGTTTTAAGCCTAATGGCCCACGGTGGTGTAATTTATCTGTACTAATCGCTAATTCTGCACCTACGCCCATTTGTCCACCATCGGTAAATCGGGTAGAAGCGTTATGATATACAGCTGCACTATCTATGTGTTCCATAAATTTTTTGGCAGCTTCTTTATCTTCGGTTAAAATAGCACTAGAGTGACCACCACTGTAATGGTTAATCTTTTCAATGGCTTCGTCCAAACTCTCAACGGCACCAATGGCTATTTTAAGTGCTAAAAACTCTTCATGCCAAACTTTCTTGTCTAAAATGACTTCAGAATCTGTCAATACTTTTTTCACTTCATCATCTACAATCACTTCAACATCTGAAGCGGTAAGCACTTTTTTCAACTCTTGAAGCTTCTCTTCGTAATTTGGTATGTTTTTATCTACCAATACCTTATCTAGTGCATTACACCCTGAAATTTTATCAGTTTTAGCATTGATAATTACTTCAATTGTTTTTTTCCAGTCAGCATCTTTATGTACATATAGGAAATTGTTTCCTCTACCACTAATTAAGACCGCACATTTAGCATGCTCTTTCACAAATTGAATCAATCGTTCACCACCACGTGGTACGATTAAATCTAATTGCTCGTCTGGGTTTCTTAAAAATTCTTGGGTTTGCTCGCGATTCATTTGCAGCATGTTAATCCAATCTTTTTTAAGATCGTTTTCTTTTAAGGCCTGGTGCCAGCAATCAACCAAAATTACATTACTGTGGTAAGCTTCTTTACCACCTTTTAGCAATATTTTGTTATTGGCTTTAAAGGCTAATACAGCGGCTTCAATGGTTACATCTGGTCTCGATTCATAAATAATCATGATCGTGCCAAATGGAGCTGTGCGATTGTTAATCTCAAGCCCACTATCTAAAGTAAGGCTCGAAATCTCTTTATTTACTGGATCTTCTTGGTTTTTAACTTCAGTAATGGCTTTTATCATGCCATCAACTTTAGCATCGTTTACCACAAGGCGATCATATAACGCTTGATCATCTCTGGAAAAAGCTTCCAAATCTTTTTTATTGGCTTCTAAAATATCTGCTCTTCTCTTATCGAGAATAGAGATCATACTTTCCAGTACGTTGTTTTTTGTTTTTGTGTCTATCAATTGCATATTTCTTTCTTTCTAAGTTTATAATTTGTTTATGTTATGCGTAAAAACGAGTTCCTACGTCTTTACCCTCTAATAGCTCAACGATTACGTTTTTGCGCTTTCCGTTGGCTATAAAGGTTGGAATGTCTTTACGTGCTGTTTCTTTAGCTATTTTCAGTTTAGACTTCATGCCACCACGACCTTCACCTTCACCTTTTTCATTTTTCTGAACATATTTCTCCACGTTTTGATTGTGGCGAACTTGTGTCAGTTTTTCTGAATCATCATCATCTGGGTGACCAGTATAAAGTCCGTCTGTGTCTGTAAGCAAAATTAAAGCATCTGCTTGCACCAATTCGGCTACAAGGCTTGCTAGCTCATCATTGTCACTAAACATCGACATTTTTAAAGAAACGGCGTCATCTTCGTTTGCAATAGGAACTACACCTTCTTTCATTAAACCTTCATAACAATTTATCATGTTTTCACGGTGTTTACCCGGTGCAAAGTCACGTTTGGTGGCCAATACTTGTGCACAACGCATTCCGTGATCGTGAAATAAGCTGTAGTAATGGCGCATCATACGTGGTTGTCCAACCGCAGAAAATATTTGCCTACGGGTAGAAGGATCATCAGAAGAGCAATCTCCCAATACTTCCTTACCAGCAATCGCAGATCCTGAAGAGACCAAAATGGGCTCAATATCATTCTCATACAATTCGGCAATTTGACGAACCAATTCGTTTAAAATCGGTCCTACAATGCGATTGTCTTTATTCGTCATAACGTTGGTTCCTACTTTTATAACCACTCGTTTTTTGCTCATGTTGTTTGTTTTTGTGTTTAGTTTATTGTCCAAGTTCTGTAGCTCGGTTAAACGCTGCATATGCAGCTTCTTTAATTAATTCTTTAATATTATTATCGTCCATAGAATCTAAAGCGGCACGCGTAGTTCCTCCTTTAGATGCTACTTTGTTCATCCAACTAGTAGGAGATAGGTCTGAGTCGTTAAAGAGTGCAACAGCACCTTCAAATGTTTGAGAAACCAATACTTTTGAATCGTTTTCTGAGAAACCCATTTTTAAGGCTGCTTCTAGCATCGATTGCATAAAATAGAAAACATATGCAGGTCCACTACCTGAAATACCAGTAGAAGCATTTATAAAGTTTTCATTTTCTACGTGAATAGCTTCTCCTGTGGTATCTAATAAATTGCGAACCATAATAAGTTCTATACGGCTTACATCTTCAGATTCAGTAAATGAAGTCATCCCTTTTCCTACTTTCGCCGGAAGATTAGGCATTGTACGAATTACTTTTTTAACTCCTAATCCTTCTTGCATGCTTTCTATGGTAATTCCTGCCATTAAAGAAACAAAAACTTGGTCTTTGTTAACTTGTTTTTTCATAGTATTAAAAAGGTCTTCACTATGATATGGTTTAACTGCAATAAAAACAACATCTGCTTTCGGCAGACAGTCTTCAAGAGTATCGTATGCATCAAAATGTGGAATAGCACTTAATGCTTCTGTTTTTTCAGGAGAAACATCAAATATCATTAAATTTCTTCTATTGAGGTAAGGCGATTTTGCCATACCTTCAGCGTAGGTTAATCCCATATTCCCTGCGCCTATAACTAATACTTTCATAATTTTATTTAATTGTTTGGTATATAGAGTGCAAGTACCGTACGAGAAACATGAATATTTGTAGGATTCGTAATTATTTGATGTATTCATCAGATAAACCTAATAAACACAGTAGTTAAGGCACTTTATTTAATTAATTGTTAATTTTTTAACCAAAATTTGTTTAGTGCAGGAATGTCAGTATTTGTCTGCCATTATGGGTGTTCTGCTATATTGGCAGATGAAAAAAATGCTTTAGATTGACCCTTTTTTTTATATAGTGGTAATAATGCACAACACTAAATTTACAGTATTTAAATTATATTTCATAAAATTTATCTTAAATTTAGTATTATGAAAATTGGAATATTGATTTTATCATTCTTATGTTTCGGGCAGTTGTTTTCTCAAGAAGAAGCCGCTACTAATACATTTAAATACCATTCTTTTTCAATATTGCCATTAACAGGTTTTTATAAAGGGCTTTCAGATAAATACAGCAGTAATTATTCGAGCTTTAGAGATGGTGGAATAATTTTAGGGGGTGACCTAAGCTTTTCTTATAAAGAAAAAAACCTTCTTACCTTAGGATTGTCGACTGGATCTGATGTTAGTGTTTTTGGTAGTACTGGCGGTTTTAGTCAGATTAATGTGCTCTACGGCCGTTCTCTCGCTTTGTCCCGGGTAATTTATGTAGAGGGACATGTTGGAATTGGGCATATCTCAATTTTTTCCAATAACATAGATACAAATAATAGAGGAGCAGAACATAAAAGTACGGTAGGTTTTCCGGTAATGACTAAATTCAGGATCAAGACAGGCGCTCGATTTTCCCTTGGCCTGAAATTACAAGTAGCCATAAATACATTGCAACCAATTTTTTCAACGGGTTTGATATTGCAATGGAATAGGCGGAAGAAAAGTAAATAGTAGTTCCTTAACTTTTTGCTAAGAAGTTTAAGACATAAAAAAAACGCCTCCAATATTGGAGGCATTTTTACAATTTATAAAGAAAAAACTTAATTAGTCTCTACTTTTATTATCGCGGTTTCGGTTGTCGCGACCTCTATTGTTGTCACGGCTTCCACCACTACTTTTACGCTCTTGATAGCCTTCTGGTTTTGGTTCAAGTGCTTTTTTAGAAACTTTTTCTTTTCTAGTTCGCTTATCAATACCGAAGTATTTCACGTCGATCACATCACCCATATTTACAACATCGGTAACATTATCAGTACGATCCCAAGCTAGTTCCGAAATATGTAATAATACTTCATTTCCAGGAGCATCAACGTATTCTACAACAGCTCCAAAATCAAGTATCTTAATTACTTTTACTTCGTAAACGCTTCCTACTTGCGGTTTAAAGGTTACAGAATCAATTTTAGCTAATACCGCGTCGATTCCTTCTTGTCCAGTACCTAATATTTCAATAATACCTTCTTCAGTTTCCGGATCTTCGTTAATAACGATTGTTGTATCCGTCTCTTTTTGAAGTTCTTGAATTACTTTTCCACCAGGTCCAATCATAGCACCAATAAACTCATTAGGGATTCTTACAGACACCATTTTAGGAGCGTAAGACTTAACATCTGCATTTGGTTCTGCAATAGCATCAGTTAGTTTGCCTAGAATGTGTAAACGACCATCGCGCGCTTGTTTTAGTGCATTCACTAAAATCTCGTAAGACAATCCTTTTACTTTAATATCCATTTGGCAAGCGGTGATACCATCTGCAGTACCAGTTACTTTAAAGTCCATATCACCTAAGTGATCTTCATCACCTAAAATATCAGACAATACAGCATACTTACCAGAATCGCCATCAGAAATTAACCCCATAGCAATACCAGAAACTGGCTTTTTCATTTGCACACCAGCATCCATCAATGCCATTGTACCAGCACATACAGTTGCCATAGAAGACGAACCGTTAGATTCTAATACTTCACTAACTACACGTACGGTGTAAGGACACTCTTCTGGCACCATACCTTTTAAGGCACGTTGCGCTAAGTTACCGTGCCCAATCTCTCTACGAGATGTTCCACGAATAGGTCTTGCTTCACCAGTACAAAATGGTGGGAAGTTATAGTGTAAGTAGAAACGTTCTTCACCTTCTTGAGACGGCATATCTATTTGGTTTGCATCGCGAGAGGTACCTAAAGTAACGGTTGCCAATGCTTGCGTTTCACCTCTTGTAAACACAGCCGAACCGTGTACAGATGGTAAATAATCTATTTCACACCAAATGTCACGAACTTCGTCAGTTTTACGACCATCAAGACGTAATCCTTCATTTAAGATAAGGTCACGTACTGCAGCTTTTTCAGCTTTACGGTAATAATCTGAAATCAAATCGCCTTGCTCTTCTAATTCTTCTTCAGAAAAGGAAGCTTTTACTTCTTCTTTAATGTTAGCGAATGCTTCTGTACGCTCGTGCTTTGAAGAACCAGCTTTTGCTACAGCATATACTTTGTCATACGCCATATCGTGTACCTTTTTCTCAAGGTCTGCATTAGTAGATTCACCATCGTACTCACGTACTTCTTTTCTTCCTACTGCATCAGCTAAGCGATGTTGCGCTTCAATTTGTACTTTAATGGCTTCGTGTGCAAACTTTATTGCTTCTACCATATCTTCTTCTGAAATCTCATCCATTTCACCTTCCACCATCATCACACTGTCTGCTGAAGCACCAATCATCATTTCGAGATCAGATTCTGCTAATTGCGCTCTTGTTGGGTTGATGATGAATTTACCATCTACACGACCTACGCGGGCTTCGGAAATAGCGCATTCAAAAGGAAAATCTGATAATTGAATAGCTGCTGAAGCGGCTAAACCAGCCATTGCTTCTGGCATCACATCTTCGTCGTGAGACATTAATTGGATCATTACCTGTGTTTCGGCACTGTAATCCTTTGGAAATAATGGACGTAATACGCGATCTACTAAACGCATCGTTAAAACTTCACCATCACTTGGTCGAGCTTCTCTTTTAAAGAAACCACCAGGATAACGTCCTGCTGCCGCAAATTTTTCACGGTAATCTACTGTTAGGGGAAGAAAAGGAAGGTCTTTTTGTTCATAGTTTGAAACTACGGTACAAAGCAACATACATTTTCCAGATTGTACAACAACAGAGCCGTGGGCCTGTTTTGCCAATTTTCCTGTTTCGATAGAGATTTCTCTACCATCGCCAAGGTCTATAACCTCTTTAAATACTTTAGGTATCATATTGTTTTTCATTGTTGTGCATAAGGTTATGCACAGTTAAAATTGGTCGTTGTCCGGTTGTCGAACAAAAGTTGTGTTGTTGTGGTGACCAATGAAAAACCTAGTGGTAGCTTTTTCTATTTGTTTCTACTCTTTCGTAGAAAATTTCAGAGGTGTTGAATTTCTGAATTTTAAACAATAAAGGGGCTTAAAAAGCCCCTTTAAAATAATTACTTACGTAATCCTAATTCTTTAACAATTTCACGATATCTTACAATGTCTTTTTTCATAAGATAATCTAGTAATGATCTACGTTTACCTACTAATTTTACCAAAGATCGTTCAGTATTGAAGTCTTTTTGGTTGCTTTTAAGGTGTTGTGAAAGGTGCTCAATACGTTGTGTAAACAATGCAATTTGCCCTTCTGTAGAACCGGTGTCATTTTCAGACTTACCGTGTTTTTTAAATAATTCTTTTTTCTCGTCTGCAGTTAAATACATGCCAATATTATTAAAATGATTTTTATGTACTGAATACCACTTTGGTAATCAAGCGGCAAAGATAAGCTAAAAAATAATAAATATGCTTTTAATGCTATTGTTTTTATATTTTATCTAAAGCTAATTTTTTAGCTGTTTTTGGATAATTAAAATTTAGTAAATTTGCGTCGTGAAAATAAAATTTCTACAGAGTATTTCTTCCTTTCTATTGGCAATATTAATTTTATTGTCAACGAGCTCTTTTACTATAAAAAAACATTTTTGTAGTGGGTTTCTTGTCGATTCGACAATTTTTACTCAGGTAGAAAAGTGTGATGAAACGTCCTGTTTTAGTACTTCAGAAACTTCTGTGGCACAACCCGATTGTTGTGATGATGAGGTGCATTTAGTGGAGGGGCAAGAAGTAGTCACCTCTAAAAAAATTGACGATTTAGATTACGAAAAACAACTGATTCTGTTTACTCTGTCGGAATCATATTTTTACCTCTTTGAAAACATACCAGCTCAATTTTCTCCACACAAAGAATACATTCCGCCCATTTTGGTGACTGATATCCAAATTTTACATCAAGATTTTTTAATTTGATTTTAGATTTTATGAAATCAAGATAGTTCTCTTTTCTTCTTTGAAAACTTGAGAAGATATCTTCTAGAAGCCTATCCATAAAATTTATAAATTAAATAATGAAAAATATAATAATAACTATAGTTATATCTTTTCTTCCTATACTTACATTTTCTCAAACTCAAGTAGAAGGTGTAGTTTACGAAGAAGGAACAAACACACCCCTTTTAGGAGCTAATGTGTATTGGCTTGGGACGCAAGTGGGAGTAGTAACTGACTTTGACGGAAAGTTTTCAATCCGGTATAAAGAATCTTACAAAAAACTAATTGTAAGTTATGTAGGATTCACTTCGGATACTTTAGATGTAAGAAATCCCACAAAAAAAATAAAAGCCACTTTAAGTCCTAAAAGTAATTTAGAAGAAGTAAAGCTAGTCGCTAGAAAAAAAGCAACTTCAAGATCTTACATTGAAGCCCAAAATATAATTAACGTAAGTAGTGACGAATTGTTAAAAGCTGCTTGTTGTAATTTAGCTGAAAGCTTTGAAACCAATCCTTCTATTGACGTAAATTTTGCCGACGCTATTTCTGGTACCAGACAGATAAAAATGTTGGGCTTAACAAGTCCATATATTCTTATAGCGATGGAAAATATTCCTACAGTACGAGGAGCCGCACAAGCTTATGGCTTAACCTTTACACCAGGTACTTGGGTGGAAAGTATTCAAATAACCAAAGGAGCTGGAAGTGTTGTAAATGGTTATGAGAGTATTGCTGGGCAAATTAATGCAGAACTACAAAAACCTACGAAAGACGATAAGCTTTTTATTAATTTATATGGAGCCAGTAGTCAACGATTTGAATTAAACACACATTTTAACACCAGAGTAAGTGATAGGTGGAGCACAGGTGTTTATTTACACGGGAATACCCATCAAGAAAAACATGATGTAAATCATGATAACTTCTTAGATATGCCACTTTACAATCAAATAAATGTAATGAACCGTTGGCAATATACTGATACCGAAAATGGCTTTGTAGGGTTCTTCAATGTGAGGTATCTTAATGATGAAAAGCAAACTGGAGAGCTGGACTTTAACCCAGATATTGATAAACTAACCACCAATGCTTGGGGAAGCGAAATTGAAACCGAACGCTACGATTTTTCTGGTAAATTTGGGTATGTAAACCCAGAATTACCTTGGCGAAGTGCTGGTTTGCAGTTTGCAATAAGTAACCATCAACAAAACTCTTACTTTGGTTTACGAACCTATAATATTGAACACAATAGTATCTACTCGAATTTTACTTATAATTCAATTATTAGTGATTCGCGACATAAAATTAAAACCGGAGTTAGGTTTACTTACGATAAGTATGATGAATTGGTAGAAACCACTTCTTTTGAGCGTAAAGACAACTCCATTGGCGCTTTTTTTGAATATAATTTTGATGACTTAGAAGACATTAATGTTACGGCAGGTATGCGTGTGGATAACCATAATAGGTTGGGGCTATTTGTAACGCCAAGAATACATGCAAAATACACGCCTTGGGATAAATCTGCGTTTAGAGCCTCAATAGGAAGAGGAAAACGCTCAGCAAACATTTTTGCAGAAAACCAAAACCTCTTCGCTACTTCCAGAAATATTAATATTAATCCTTCTGCCGAAGGAAATATCTATGGGTTAGACCCAGAGATCGCTTGGAATTATGGTGTGTCTTATCTTCAAGGTTTTAATTTATTTGGAGAAAAAGCAGATGTAACATTTGATTTTTATAGAACTGATTTTCAAAATCAAGTAGTGGTAGATTGGGAAAATTCACAAGAAATTCGCTTTTACAATTTAGAAGATGAAAGTTTTGCTAATAGTTTTCAAACTGAATTTAATTATAATCCATTTACAGGATTTAATACGCGCTTGGCTTATAAATATTACGATATAAAAACAAAATATCAAACAGGTAAAAAAATTAAACCTTTAACAGCACAACATCGTTTTTTTGCAAATGCATCGTATGAAACACCTATTAAAAATAATAGTAAATGGAAGTTTGATGTAACCTATAATTGGTTAGGTAAACAACGGTTTCCTTCCACTCAAAATAATCCTTTAGAGTTCCAGTTACCAAACTATTCACCTAATGTAAATACGGTAAATGCGCAAGTAACTAAAGTATTTTCACCAAAATTTGAAATATATATAGGAGGTGAGAATATAACCAACGTTAGACAAAACAACCCTATTTTAGGGGCAGACAACCCCTTTGGCTCAAATTTTGACAGTACATTTGTATATGGTCCAATTTTTGGAAGCCTTTATTATGCAGGGTTAAGATATAGAATCATGTAATAAACCTTAAAATTTATAAAATATGAAAACAGCTATAAGCATATTAATTTTATTAATCACAACAGTAACTTTTGCACAGAATAAAAATGCAAGAACTTCTTTAGAAGTTGATGGCGTTTGCGGCATGTGTAAAGAAAGAATTGAAAAAGCAAGTATAAAAACCAAAGGCGTAAAAAGCGCAATTTGGGATGTTCAGACTCATGAACTTAAATTGATTTACAACGAAAAGAAAACCAATTTAGATGCTATTAAAGAAAACATTCTAGCAGTAGGGCATGATGTAGAGGAGTTAAAGGCTACTAACGAAGCATACAATAGTGTTCACCCTTGTTGTAAATATAGAGATGAAGCTATAAAAGACGATCATAAAGGAGAAGGAGAAAAAGAGGGTCAAAAATAATTGAAGATAAGAGATAAAAAAAGCAGCCAAATTTGGCTGCTTTTTTTATGCTGTTTTTTCACGCATAGGTCTATTTAGTACTAAATCTAAATATTGATTTACGCGTGTTTTTAGGTCTCTTCGGTGTGTAATAAAGTCTAAAAAGCCATGTTCCTTTAAAAATTCTGCGGTTTGAAACCCTTCAGGAAGCTCTTGCCCTGTAGTGTCACGCACTACACGAGGTCCTGCAAAACCAATTAAGGCTCCAGGTTCACTTATATTAATATCACCCAACATGGCAAAGGAAGCTGTTGTTCCTCCAGTAGTAGGGTCGGTACATAAAGAAACATATGGAATGCCAGCATCTGATAACTGTGCTAATTTGGCACTCGTTTTAGCTAATTGCATTAACGAAAGTACGGCTTCCATCATACGGGCGCCACCACTTTTTGAAATAATCATTAGTGGGATTTTCTTTTTTAACGAATAGTCTGCAGCACGTGCAATTTTTTCGCCTACAACACTTCCCATAGAGCCTCCAATAAAACTGAAATCCATACAGGCAACAACTAAGTTTTCGCCCATGGATTTTCCTACTGCCGTACGAGCCGCATCTTTAAGACCGGTTTTCTTTTGAGCATCTTTTAAACGATCTGGATATTTTTTCTTGTCTTCAAATTTCAAAGGATCTTTTGAAGTCAAGTTTTTATCGAGTTCTTTGTATTTATTGTCATCAAAAAGCAATTCAAAGTATTCGTTGCTTCCAATTCTTACATGATAGCCATCTTCAGGACTCACATAGAAGTTCTTTTCAAGCTCTTCAGAGTCAACTATCTTCCCTGTTGGAGATTTGTACCACAATCCTTTTGGGACGTCTTTTTTCTCTTCTGTAGGGGTTTGAATTCCTTTTTTTGTTCTTTTAAACCAAGACATAATTGAGGAGTTTTAAGTTATAATGTGTTTACGTTGTTAAGGTCTTCAAAAGCCTTTTCCAATCGTTTTTTAAATGTTAGTTCGCCTTCGCGTAACCACTTTCTCGGGTCGTAATATTTTTTATTAGGAACCTCTTCGCCTTCTGGATTTCCAATTTGGGTTTTTAGATAATCAATATTTTTGGTAACATAGTCACGTACTCCTTCATTAAAGGCGTATTGTAAGTCGGTGTCTATGTTCATTTTTATTACTCCGTAGCCAATTGCTTCTCTAATTTCTTCAACTGTAGAACCGCTTCCGCCGTGAAAAACAAAATCAATAGGGTTGTGGTCGGTATTGAATTTTTTCTGAACGTATTCCTGTGAGTTTTTAAGAATGACAGGTGTTAGTTTTACATTTCCAGGTTTATAAACACCGTGTACATTTCCGAAGGCAGCAGCGATGGTAAATTGATCGCTCACTTTTAATAATTCCTCATACGCGTATGCTACTTCTTCAGGTTGAGTATATAATTTTGATGAATCTACATCGGTGTTGTCAACTCCGTCTTCTTCACCACCAGTAATACCTAATTCAATTTCAAGCGTCATACCCATTTTACTCATGCGTTCTAGGTATTTTTTTGAAATTTCAATATTCTCTTCAAGAGGTTCTTCTGAAAGATCAATCATATGCGAACTGAAAAGCGGCTTTCCATGTTCTTTGTAAAATTGTTCGCCGGCATCTAAAAGACCATCAATCCATGGAAGTAATTTTTTAGCAGCGTGGTCGGTGTGTAAAATAACCGTCGCGCCGTATGCTTTTGCTAAATCATGAATATGTTTTGCTCCAGTAACACCACCAAGGATAGCAGCTTTTTGGTTTTCGTTGCTTAAGCCTTTTCCAGCATTAAAATAAGCTCCTCCGTTAGAAAATTGTATAATTACGGGAGAATTTAAAGCAGCAGCCGTTTCCATAACGGTATTAATACTATTAGAGCCAACTACATTTACGGCTGGCATAGCAAAGCCTTTATCCTTTGCGTACTGATGTATTTTTTGGACTTCTCTTCCGGTTGCTACGCCGGGTTGTATGGAATGATTCATAGTTGTTGATCGTTTTACCCGCAAAAATAAGAATTTTTAATGGGTTAGAAGGGATAGTTGATTCCTATATTATAAACGGCATTACTAAAATTATAATCCTTGAACCAACGTTCACCAACAGGTCTACCTGGGTCGTGTGTTTTAAAGCCTATATCAAACCGAAGTACAAAAAAACCAAAGTCGTAGCGCAGGCCAAATCCAGAGGCAACCCCCAGTTCTTTGAGGTCTTGTATTCCATTAAATCTAAAGGCTTCTCTAGACTCGTTATCAAGAACATTCCAAATGTTTCCCGCATCAACAAAAAACGCTCCTTTAAAAGCTCCTAAAATGGTATACCGGTATTCTGCATTGAAAGCTAGTTTAAAGTTAGCTTCATTAAAATCTAAGATGCCGCCACTGCTTCCTGGGCCTAAATCATACGCTCGCCACCCTCTGTTATCGTTTGCACCACCCGCAAAATAACTTCTAGTAAAGGGTATGGTGTTACTGTTTCCGTAGGGAATGGCGATACCGCCAAATGCTCTTACGGCTAAAATATTATCGTCGTTCAACGCCCAGTGCTTTATATATTCAGTTTCCCCTTTTATATATTGAGAATAAGCTACACCTAGGGTTTCGTAATTGCCGTTCGCATTTTTCTCTTGTCCGGTCGCTTTCGACGCTAACGATAAAAAATTACCAGCGCTTTCTAATTTCCAACGTAGACGTGAAAAATTATTATCATAAATATTTTCACGGGTATCTCGGGTCCAAGTGAAGTTTGATGCAAAAATAAGGTTGTCTTCTGTAAGCCTGAATTTACGTTCTGCAATTCCTAAAACCTCTTCGTAAATATCTGGAGATACTGTATTTGGGCCGCTGTTGTCCAGAATATCATCAATAAATTGGTTTGCCTCGTTAGGAATGCCCAATGTTGGATCTTCGGAAGTAACATCCATAAAATCGTAACCTATTTCTTCAGCAATTTCATTTAGACGACTATACGTGCTTTTATAAACATTGAAATAATTGTCTGTTCTAAGGTTTCGCACATACTGTACGTTTGCTAGGTTAAATTGGTTGGTGCGTATTTTTTTGGGTTTCCAACGGTAATTAAAGATTGCGTTTAAGTTTTGCCTATCCAAGCCTATATTGTTCTGTGCACTAAAACCGACGCTTATTTCGGTAGAAGGGGACATGTATTTTTTTATGAAACCATCGGTATTAAGAGGAAATAAAATTCTGGGGAACGAAAGCTTAACATCGCCACCTACATCTGATGTATTAAAGAAACCACCATCTTTATCTGCTGAAGAACCGACGCTCCCACGACCTGATATTTCTAAAATTTCAGCACCTTTAAAGACATTTCTTATTTGAAATGTAGAACTAAAACCAATTCCGAACTGTTGAATGGTAGAAGTATATGCATCAAAATCTACTCCTAGGTTGTATTTTTTCCTTGGACTGAGCAAGATGGTTGTTATTAATTTAGTTCCTGTGGTATCTCTTGGGTCCTCTTGATAACTAATGTTGGGATACTTAAAGACTTTAAGGTCATTTATTTGGTTGTAGGTTAACGTCCGGTCTATATCTTTAAAAATGGAATTAGGCGTAATGGAAATAGCATCGGTAATAGCTTTGGGGTTGTATTTTAACTTATCAAAACTATATAATTTGTACCCTTCATGTTCAACAGAGTCTGTAGGAGTCTCGTTTCGGTTTTCATAGCTAAAATCCGTCACAATACGAATTTCATTTACCGTATGTACTTTAAATGGTTCTGTATATGTACTGTCGCCTTCGGTTACTTCCCGATTTGGTATTTGGTATTTTATATTGGCTTTATGTCCTGTGTTTACTGTGTCGGCTTCAAAACCCACGTAGTCTTGGTCAAAATGAAATAATCCTGAATTTCTAAATTGGATGGTCAACCTATCCCGTTCATCTACAAAATCATTGGCATCATATTGTTTTCCAGATTTAATAAAGCTGTTACCAATTGAGGCTTTAAAAAGTGAATCGACTACAGGAGATGCAATTTCTTTATTAATAGAATCTACAATGTATGGTTGATGTCTATTTACATTATACGTTATACTAGCTCTTTTTTTCTTTTTTTCGAGCGGAGTAATTTTATAATCTGCTTCGGTATTAAAATATCCATAACTGGCATAATAGCGCTCTAAGCGTTCTTTTGAGCTTTCAGCTTTTTCTTTGTCAATGATTACGGGAGCGTCTCCAGATTTTCGTAACCAATTGTTTAGGCCTACATAGCTATTGCCAATTTCTTGTACTTGTTTTCTAGATAGAAATTTAACCAATCGCTTTTCACGTTTTGGCCTTTTATGCAACCATTTTTGATATGTAGAATCTGGGTGCGGGTCTGCTAGATTATAAATATGAAGCCCAAAAGGGATGCCTAATAATGGTATTTTAGGATTTGGTTTCTGCTTTAATTGGCTGTATACTCTAAGGTCACTTATTTCTAAGCTATCAACTACAATTTTATTTTCTGAAAGTAAAAACTGATCATCCGGTACGCGTTTTACGGCGTTACAGGATAGAAACAGTGCAATTACTCCTAAAAATAATGCTATTTTTGTGAGGGTTTGGGCCAAGTGTTCAGGTTTACTTAATTTCAAAAATACTATAATTTGATAAGTAAAAGTAAAATAAAGTCAATAACGAGTTTAAAGCAAAAAAAGTACCGAGAAAAACACGGACTTTTCGTGGGCGAAGGTCCTAAAGTTATTTCAGAATTAAAACAAGAAGGTTTAGAAATTCATTCTTTTTTTTCAGTAAATGAAGAGGAATTCATAAACGAAAACCATTTTCATGTTACGCAAGCCGAACTTCAAAAAATAAGCTTTCTAAAAACAGCAAATACCTCGGTGGCTGTTTTTAAAATGCCTGAAGTTAAACCAGTTAATAATAAAGGATTAACAATTGTTCTTGATGCCGTTCGTGACCCAGGTAATTTAGGAACCATAATTAGGTTGTGTGATTGGTTTGGAGTAAAGCAGTTAATTTGCTCAACCGATACTACAGATTGCTACAACCCAAAAGTTGTGCAAGCTACAATGGGTTCGCTAGCAAGGGTTGCCATTCATTATGTAGATATAGAAAACTATTTAAAGGCATCTTCACTGCCAATTTATGGTGCTTTTATGGATGGGGAAAATGTTTATCGCCAAAAACTTCAGCAAGATGCTATTATTGTAATGGGGAATGAGGCAA
Source organism: Marixanthomonas ophiurae (assembly GCF_003413745.1). Lineage (NCBI taxonomy): Bacteria > Pseudomonadati > Bacteroidota > Flavobacteriia > Flavobacteriales > Flavobacteriaceae > Marixanthomonas > Marixanthomonas ophiurae. The sequence goes on from NZ_QVID01000001.1 coordinate 1,566,867, forward strand.
ATGGTGTTTCAGAATCTATTGAAAAATTGATTACTGAAAAGATAGCGATTCCGCAATTTGGCAATCAAAGAACAGAAAGCTTGAATGTAGCAACCGCAACTGCAATTTTGTTAAGCGAAGTTAGGCGTTTTACTGAAATGTAAAGTTAATAAAAATACCGCGGGTAGACATTTGGCTTATGTTTCCGGTCCAAGGACTGTTTGGGTCTTCGTCGGGCACCAACTCGTCACTAGTAGCAAATACCCCTCGAATGGAAGGCGTAAACTTAAAATAAAAAAGATAAAAATCGATTCCAAAACCAAGTTCAAAATAATTGGTGGTCTTGGTCATTCTAAACTCACCACCTGAGTTGTCTTGCGGATTACCTTCGTTACTCGATAGGTTTAAGGAGGTAGAAATACCCCCAACTATAAAAGGTCTGAAATTATTTAATCGCTTAGTTGAAAGTTTTACAAGCAACGGAACGTGTATATAAGTAGATTTAACTTCGCGTAGAATGTCTTTCTCTTCTTCAAAACCAGGGAATCGTAAATTTCTTTGTGTGTAGTATAATCCGGGTTCTAACCGGATGTTAACATAATCGTTAACTCGCATATCACCTACAAGGCCTACATTAAAGCCAACATCTCCATCTACAAGAATATCTGTTCTATCATCAGGATTTTCATTTTCATATTCGAATTTAAAGTCATAACTATTAAAACCTAAAAAATATCCCCATGTTAAAAAACGTTTGTCAAATGTTTCTTGGTTTGCCAATCGTTCTTTGTTAAAGAGTTGTGCTTGGGCACTATGGGTTAAAAATAGTATGGCAAGTAGAAAAAATAGTTTCTTCATATTTATTTAGTAGCTATATAAATGGTGGCTACGCCAAAAGTTTGTGGTTTGTTTTTCACTTCTATAAACCCAGTTTTGCGTAAAATATTGTTTAAGATTTCTCCATGTGGAAAAACAGAAGCACTTTCGCTTAAATATTTGTAAGCTACTTTGTCTTTTGAAAAAACACGTCCTATAAACGGCATTATGCCTTTGGTGTAAATAGAATAGCCTTGTTTAAATGGAAACTTTTTAGGAACTGATGTTTCTAAAATAACAAAAATTCCTCCTTTTTTTAGAACCCTTAAAATTTCAGAAAGGCCTTTTTCAAGGTTCTCAAAGTTTCGAATCCCAAACGAAACGGTTATTGCATCGAAGGTGTTATCATCAAATGGTAATGCTTCGGAATCTCCTTTTACAAAACCAACTTTATTTTCTAATGGGGTTCCTTCTACTTTTTTTCGGGCTACGGAAAGCATTCCTTCAGAAAGGTCTAATCCTATAATTTTTGATGCCTCGCTGGTTTTTGCAAATTGTACAGCAAGGTCACCAGTGCCCGTTGCAATATCAAGAATAGCATCTGGTTTGGTGTTTAGAACCATCTTGATTACTTTTTTTCGCCACTTTATATCGCTTCCTAATGAGATAACACGGTTTAACCCGTCATATTCACCAGAAATGGTGTCGAACATTTTTTCAACCTGCTGCTTTTTATTTTCGGCAGAACCTTTGTAGGGTGTCACTTTTTTTTCTGAACTCATAGCAAAAGCAAAACTACGTTTTTTTTGATAGTTGTATGCCATCACATATAGATTTTGAGATAGAAACTCTAACATTATTTTTTAAGTTAATATAGATTTATAAATACTTCTTAATAACTAATTTTAAATTACATAACTTTGCCACACTTATTAGAAGACGTTTATGAAGATTATTATTGCCGGTGCCGGTGAAGTGGGATTTCATTTAGCTAAATTGCTGTCTTACGAGTCTCAAGATATTACCCTTATAGATACCAAAAAAGAATCTTTGGCATATGCGGATACCCATTTGGATATTCGTGTGGTAAAGGGTGACGCTACTTCAATTTCTGTTTTGAAAGATTCGAAAATAGCTTCTACAGATCTCGTAATCGCTGTGACCTCTAGTGAAACTACTAACATAACGGTTTGTGTCTTGGCAAAGCAATTGGGGGCCAAACGGACAGTAGCTCGTATTTCAAATACTGAGTTTATTGAGAAAAAGGATGAGGTAGGTTTTACTAAATTTGGGATAGACGAACTCATTTCCCCAGAAGCACTTGCCGCTAATGAAATTGCTTTGTTGTTAGGCCAAAGTGCTTTTAATGACACTTACGAATTTGAGGGTGGAGCCCTGACCATGATTGGGCTAAACTTATCCCGTACTGCAGCTTTTGTAGGCAAAACTGTAAAAGAGGTAGGTGATTTAAATCCAGACTTAAAATATGTACCACTAGCTATACAGCGTTTCGGAACACAATATACCTTAATACCAAGGGGAGATACGCAGTTTAAAGAAGGGGATCAAGTATACTTTACAACTACTGAGAAAGGCGTTGAAGAAATGTTTCATCTTACTGGAAAAGTGAGAGAAGATATTAAAAACGTAATGATTCTTGGAGGAAGTAAAATAGGGTATAAAACAGCTCAAGATCTCTGTAAAAATAGCTTTAAGGTAAAACTAATCGAAAGTAGTAAGGACAAAGCTTTTGATATAGCTGACGATATTCCTAGTTGTCTTGTCATCAATGGAGATGGTAGAAATGTAGATTTACTGCAAGAAGAATCTATTAACGAGATGGATGCGTTTATAGCAGTTACTGGAAACAGTGAGACCAATATCATGTCTTGTTTGGTTGCAAAATCTAAAGGTGTAAAAAAAACCATCGCTTTGGTCGAAAATATGGATTATTTTCAATTATCACAATCCATAGGTATTGATACTTTAATTAACAAGAAGCTTTTAGCTGCCAATAATATATTTCGGTATGTTAGAAAAGGTGAGGTTGTGGCTATGACAAAGCTTAACAACATGAATGCAGAGCTTTTGGAGTTTAGAGTTACCACTTCTTCAAAAGTATGCGACAAAAAAATAAAGGATATTGATTTGCCTAGATCTGCTGTTATAGGAGGGGTTGTAAGAGATGGTGAAGGTTTGATCGCTTTAGGTGATTTTAAAATTAAAAATGGCGATCATATTGTAATTTGCTGTTTACCACAATCTATTAATAAGGTGGAAAAACTCTTTGTATAATGCGATCCTTTGCAAGGCTTAATCTAAAAATCATAATTCACCTTTTGGGGTTGCTATTAGTAGTAAACGCTGGTTTTATGTTTTTATCTGCATTGGTTAGCTTTATTTATAAGGATGGCGTTGTTTTACAAATTTTCAATGCAGGCCTGATTACAATGGCAATAGGTGCAATTTCCATGTTAGTCACTCGGAATCACCGTAAAGAAATTCAGAAAAGAGAAGGATATCTTATTGTAGCTTTTGGATGGCTAACAATGTCCTTGGCAGGAACGTTACCGTATATGCTAAGTGGGGCAATACCCAGTATTACCAATGCTTTTTTTGAAACTATGAGTGGATATACCACTACAGGTGCTTCTATATTAAGTGATATAGAAAGTATCCCAAAAGGCGTGCTTTTTTGGCGAAGTATCACACATTGGATTGGAGGAATGGGGATTATCGTATTAGCCATTGCTATTCTGCCTTTGTTAGGGATTGGTGGTATGCAATTATTTTCTGCCGAAGCACCGGGTCCTGGCGGTGATAAGTTACATCCACGTATTACAGATACCGCTAAACGGTTGTGGATTATCTATGTAGGTTATACGTTAATTGAAACCTTGTTGTTGAAATTAGCAGGAATGAGTTTTTTCGACGCTATAAATCATTCGTTAAGTACATTGAGTACAGGTGGTTTTTCAACTAAAAATGCAAGCGTAGCTTATTGGAATGACCAACCTATTATACAGTATATTATTATTCTGTTTATGTTTTTGGCAGGTACTAACTTTGTACTGAGCTATTTTGCATTTAAAACTAAATTTTCTAAAGTTTTTAGGGATGATGAGTTTAAGTTTTATTGTTTATTTATAGGTTCTTTTACTGTCATAGCTACCTTACTTATCTATTTTAAAGCAGATATTTCACTATCTTCAATAGAGCATAGCATGGTGTGGGGAAGATTAGAAAGTTCTTTCCGGCACGGATTGTTTCAAGTACTTGCTATTATTACTACCACAGGGTTTGTTTCAGCAGATTATACATTATGGACACCATTTCTTACCATATTCTTTTTCGGTCTGATGTTTTTGGGTGGTTCCGCTGGTTCTACTGCTGGAGGTATTAAGATTGTACGTCATTTAATCATGATTAAAAATGGAGTATTGGAATTTAAACGTGCGCTGCATCCCAATGCTATTTTACCTGTACGGTATAATAATAAGGCTGTGGGGCAACCTATTGTGTATAATATATTAGGATTCTTTATTCTATATATGCTCTCATTTATAGTCGGGGTACTAGTTTTCTCTTGGTTGGGATTAGATTTTAAAACAGCATTAGGTGGTGCTGCCTCTTCTTTGGGGAATGTTGGTCCCGCATTGGGCGATCTTGGGCCTGTAGATAATTACGGGATATTGCCCGATGCTGCCAAATGGTGGGCTTCGTTTTTAATGTTGATTGGTCGTTTGGAGCTTTTTACAGTATTAATTTTATTAACACCTTTCTTTTGGCGAAACCGCTAAGATTAAACAAATCTAACTTTGAGAAAACTGAATTAAAGTTTTATTGAAATGCTATCGGCTAGTTTCCTAGCTTTTTTAGTCACTTCGGAAACAGAACTTCCTATGGAATCGTAAGCAACTACAACCCCCATTCTTCTATGTAAGCGTGAGGAAGTTTTACCAAATAGTCTAAAATCACATTTTGAAGCTCCTGAAACAGTTTCTAATCCTTCAAAAGTTGGATTTTTCGATTCTCCGGGAGCTAAGATAACTGCACTGGCACCAATCCGTTCTTGGGTTATTTCAGGGATAGGCAATCCTAAAACAGCTCTTAAGTGGAGTTCAAATTCATTAAAATTTTGAGTGTTGGCTAAAGTAACCATTCCTGTATCGTGTGGTCGGGGAGAAAGTTCAGAAAAGTAGACTCCATCGTCAGCTACAAAAAATTCGACTCCCCAAATTCCAGAGCCAGTAAGTGCTTGGGTGACTTTTTCTGCCATTTCTTGGGCAATTTTTAAATGCGTAGCTTCCATACTAGCAGGTTGCCAGCTTTCCATATAATCGCCACGTTCTTGTCTATGGCCAATAGGAGGGCAGAAAAGTGTTTTGCCATTTCGCTGCGTAACGGTGAGTAACGTTATTTCGTAGTTAAAGTTGACAAAAGCTTCTACAATTACTTCGGCAACATCACCACGAGAACCTTCTTGCGAATATTGCCATGCTTTAACAATATCGTCTTTGGATTTAATTGTACTTTGTCCTTTTCCGCTAGAGGACATTAAGGGTTTTACTACACATGGTATTCCAACTTCAGAAACAGCTTTTTCTAAACTTTCTGCTGAAGTCGCATAGCGATAAGCTGCTGTTTTAATACCTAATTCTTTTGCAGCCAGATCACGAATAGCCTTTCGGTTCATTGTATAATTGGCAGCTTTAGCTGAAGGAATTACGGTATAACCTTGTTTTTCATATTCGTAGAAACGTTCGGTTCGAATGGCTTCAATTTCGGGGACAATGTAATCCGGTTTATGTTTTTCAACGATAACATCTAGCGCATCGCCATCGAGCATATTGATAACCTCAAAAGCATCTGCAACTTGCATTGCAGGAGCGTTTTTATAGCTATCTACGGCTATAATAGTCTGTCCTATTCGCTGTGCAGCTATAGTGAATTCTTTACCTAATTCGCCGCTGCCAAGTAGAAGTATCGTTGCCATGAAAAGGGGTTTAATTTATTCTGAAAGAACTTTTTTAATTCGTTTCATTGCTTCCACGATATCAGCTTCTGAAGCTGCATAGGAAAGACGAATGCAATTAGGGTCACCAAAGGCTTCACCTGTAACGGTTGCAACTAGGGCTTCTTCTAGCAAGAACAATGAAAAATCGGTTGCATTATTTATTTTAGCTCCTTTTATTGTTTTTCCGAAGAAACTTGAAACATCTGGAAATACATAAAAAGCACCTTCAGGCTCATTGGTTTTCATCCCTGGAATTTCAGAAAGTAGATCTAATATTAGTTTTCTCCGGCTTTTAAAAGCCTCTACCATATATTGAATCTTACTTGGTGATTCTTCTAGAGCAGTTATGACAGCACGTTGCGCAATGCAGTTGGTGCCACTGGTAACTTGTCCTTGCATTTTTGTACAAGCTTTGGCAATCCATTCTGGTGCGCCAATATAACCAATTCTCCAACCCGTCATCGCATACGCTTTTGAAACTCCGTTTACAGTAACGGTGCGATCATACATATCGTCAAATTGTGCCATAGAAGCGTGTTGTCCTGTAAAATTGATATGTTCATATATTTCGTCACTGATTACAATAATATCAGGATGTTTTACCAGCACATCAGCTAAGGCACGAAGCTCCTCTTGGCTATAAACCGAACCGCTTGGGTTGCAAGGGGAGCTGTACATAATCATTTTAGTTTTTGGGGTAATCGCCGCTTCTAGGGCTTTAGGTGTAACTTTAAAGTCGCTTTCAATACTGGTTTTTATTTCAACCGGTACGCCTTCGGCCACTTTTGCAATATCGCTGTAGCTTACCCAATATGGTGCGGGTAATAAAACTTCATCGCCTTTATTCAGTAAAACTTGAGCTAAATTAGCTAATGATTGTTTTGCTCCTGTGGAAACCACAATTTGTGAAAGCTTATAATCTAGATTGTTGTCCCGTTTAAACTTTTTAATGATGGCCTGTTTTAATTCTCTATAGCCATCAACGGGTGTGTACGCGTGATAATCTTCTTGAATGGCTTTTATTGCTGCATCTTTAACAAATTCAGGAACAGTAAAATCTGGTTCGCCTAGGCTTAGGCCGATTATATCTTTTCCTTCCTCTCGAAGTTCTCTTGCTTTGGCAGCCATGGCAAGTGTTGCCGATGTGGCCATTTTATTAACGCGATCAGAAAGTTGTTGGTTCATAGTTATAGGAGGTTATGCTGGTATTGCGGGCTTTAAACCCATTTGTTTTAAGTACTTAAAATGCGCTATAATGGCACCTCTTGTTGTTTTGTATTCATTGTATGGTAAGTTGAACTCCAAAGCTGTTTCTCGTACAATTTCAGAAATTTTAGAATAATGCACGTGACTGATATTTGGAAAAATATGATGTTCTACTTGGTGATTCAGTCCGCCTGTAAACCAATTTACCAATTTATTCTTGGTCGAAAAATTAACGGTGGTAAACAATTGATGAATGGCCCAGGTGTTTTTCATATTTCCTGTTTTGTCGGGCAAAGGCATATCGGTGTCTTCTACAATATGTGCCAATTGGAAAACGATACTTAGAATCAATCCTGCCACATAGTGCATAATGAAAAAGCCGATTAATATTTTCCACCAGGCAATGTTGAAAAATAATATTGGGATTGCAATCCAAACTCCCATATAAATAATTTTTGTAATTATTAACAAACTCCATTGTGTAATGGGTTTTGGTAGTTTTCCGTAAGAAAGCTTTTTAGACAAATAGCGTTTGGTTTGTTTAAAATCGGTTGTTAATGCCCAATTAAATGTGAGCAAACCGTATAAGAAAACACTGTAATATTGTTGAAATTTATGAAAACGACGCCATTTAGCGTGTTTAGAAAACCGAATGATACGACCCGCTTCCATATCTTCATCGTGTCCATGTATGTTGGTGTAAGTATGGTGTAATACATTATGTTGTACCTGCCAATTATAAACGTTACCCGCTAAAATATACATACTGCCACCCATGAGCTTATTAATCCATTTTTTAGAAGAATAGGAGCCATGATTAGCATCGTGCATAACGTTCATACCTACACCAGCCATTCCCACACCCATGATAATGGTGAAAAGTATTTGTGCCCAAGTAGGGAAGTCTAATGTTAACAGCAAAAAATAGGGAGTAAGGTAGAGCGAAAACATCACAATTGCCTTTACGTGTATTTTCCAATTACCGGTGCGTTGTATCTCGTTTTCCTTGAAATAGGAGTTTACGCGTTTATTCAGCGTTCTGAAAAATTTAGCAGAATCAACGCGCGAAAATTTTATATGAGGAGTGTTCACTTAGTTTGAATTAGTACAGAATTTCTTCTGAAAAATTAATGGATAAAAATACATATCTTTAAACAAATACCCTGCCGCAATTATGGAAAATTTATTCATAAACCATACTTTTACAACTTAAACCATTGGAATGGACTTGATTTTAAAATATTTTCCGCATCTATCTGATAAGCAGCAAGATCAATTTGAAAAACTAGAAACACTTTACCAGGATTGGAATCTAAAAATAAACGTGGTTTCCCGAAAGGATATTGATGAGTTGTACTTGCGTCACGTGCTACATTCACTTGGGATTGCTAAAGTTCAATCCTTTAAAAAAGATGCAAGGATTTTAGATGTTGGTACTGGTGGAGGTTTTCCCGGTATTCCTTTGGCGATTTTATTTCCAGACACGCACTTTCATTTAGTAGATAGTATTGGAAAAAAAATTAAAGTGGTTGAAGAGGTTTCGCAAGGATTAGGCTTGAAAAATATAGAAATAACCAATGATCGAGCCGAAAATATTACGGGTCAATACGACTTTATAGTTAGTCGTGCCGTGGCTCAAATGGAAACCTTTGTACGTTGGGTAAAAGGTAGAATAGCCAAAAAAAGCTTACACGAACTTAAAAATGGAATCTTGTATTTAAAAGGTGGTGATCTTACCGAGGAGCTCGCTACCTATCCAAAAACGACCATTTATAATTTAACCGATTACTTTGAAGAAGATTTCTTTGAAACAAAAAGTGTGGTACATTTGCCTTTAAAATTTAAGGGATAATTTTTTCTGAAAAAGACTATTGTTTTATTTCGTTCATTTTGTGAAACAAAAACCATCGCAAGCCAATAATAATGTTTGCATCTTTAATTTCTTTTGAAATAGATAAGCCTATTTCGGCAACAGTTATTTTTACTAATTGGATGTCTTCATTTTCAGTTTCAACACCACCACCTTTTTCATTTTTATCCTTTAAAGAAACTTGTTCTGTAGAACCTCCTGAAGATGTGTAAAACTGAGATACAAGTTGAGGTTTTGTAATTTGATAGCCTAACTCTTCGAGGACTTCACGTTCCATGTAGCTTGATGGGTTTTTACCTTTTTTCAAAGAGCCTGCAGGTATTTCCAGTATCCAGCCTTCATTGTGTTGTGTAGTAGGATATCTAAATTGGTTGGTTAATAAAATACTGTCTGTGTCACTTTCATAAAGCACAATAGCAACGGAGTCACCTCTGTGAAAAGCTAGCCGTTCTGTTTTAATAACGTCACTTTTAAAACTATCATAGGTGGTTTCAGCTTTTAACATTTTATAATGATCATTAAAAACTACGCGTTCATTTGCAATGGAATATTTCATAGTAAAAAGATACAGTAAAGAGGTTTAAAAATATTTAAAAAAGTATAAAAAAGCCCCTAAATCAGGGGCTTTTTTGTATTGAATCAATTTAAATGATTAATCTTCACCTAAAAATGGGTATCTATAATCTGTTGGTGAAACAAAGGTTTCTTTCACCATACGAGGAGAAATCCAACGGTATAGGTTTAACTTACTTCCAGCTTTGTCATTTGTTCCACTCGCTCTAGCACCACCAAATGGTTGTTGTCCTACAACAGCACCTGTAGGTTTATCGTTTAAGTAGAAGTTTCCAGCTGCATTTTCAAGAATATCAACTCCTTGTTGCAATGCGTAACGATCTTCACTAAATACAGCACCAGTTAAAGCGTATTCACTAGTTTCATCAACTAAATGAAGGGTTTCTTCCCATTTTTCATCTTCGTATACATAAATGGTTACTACAGGTCCGAAAAGCTCAGTACACATAGTGGTGTATTTCGGGTCTTCAGTTTTAATAACTGTAGGTTGAATGAAATATCCTTCGCTTTTGTCATATTCACCACCAGCTACAATCTCTGCATTATCATCTTTTTTAGCTTGGTCTATATAACTTGCTAACTTATCAAAAGAACCTTCATGGATTACTGCATTAATGAAGTTATCCATATTTTCAGGGGTTCCCATTTTAAAGGATTTTAAATCTTCCTGAACATATTTTTTCACATCATTCCAAATACTTTTAGGAATATAGCAACGACTAGCAGCACTACATTTTTGACCTTGAAATTCAAAAGCACCTCTTGAAATAGCGGTTGCTACTTGCTTCGGGTTTGAAGTTTTGTGTGCGATGATAAAGTCTTTTCCACCTGTTTCTCCAACAATACGAGGGTATGTTTTGTAATTATGTATGTTGTTTCCTATTTGTTGCCAAATATTTTTAAATACATTAGTAGATCCTGTAAAGTGCAAGCCGCTAAAGTCTGGACTTGCCAATACTGTGTCAGTAATCATTTCTGGATCACCCATTACCATATTGATAACACCGTCTGGTACACCAGCTTCTTTAAATACATCTAACACTACTTTTGCTGAATATACTTGGCTGTCACTTGGTTTCCAAATTGCAACGTTCCCCATTAATGCCGCACTAGACGGAAGGTTTCCGGCAATAGCTGTAAAATTAAATGGCGTAATTGCGTAAACGAATCCTTCTAATGGCCGGTATTCTAATCTATTCCACGCAGCCGATGTAGATTCTGGTTGCTCTTTGTAGATTTCAATCATTGACTGAACGTTGAAACGTAAAAAGTCAATCAATTCACAAGCGGAATCAATTTCAGCTTGAAAAATATTTTTAGACTGCCCCAACATGGTAGCGGCATTAATTTTTGCTCGGTATGGCCCAGCAATTAATTCGGCAGCGCGAAGAAAAATGGCAGCACGGTTTTCCCATGGCATGGTAGCCCATTTTTTTCTAGCTTCAAGAGCACCTTCAATTGCATCTTCAATGTGCTTTTTTTCAGCTTTATGATACACGCCTAAAGCGTGTTTGTGATCGTGTGGAGGCGCCATAGTAGCAGTGTCTCCAGTTTCTATATGTTTCCCATTAATGTAAAGAGGCACGTCTATAGTGCTGTTGTACATTTCTTTATAGGCTTTTAAAACTTCTTCTCGTTCAGGAGTTCCGGGAGCGTAGCTCAAGATTGGCTCGTTTTCGGCTACCGGTACTTCAAAAAATCCTTTTCCCATAGGTATATTAATTTTTTATCGGTTCGTACTTATTATAAGGCTGCAAAGGTACAAATTTAGGTTGGAGAATTTGTGTTATGGGGTTGTTAAGTTATTCGTTTATAGAAGCTGACAGAGCTTGTTTTTTAAAGAGAAACTTTGCCTAGTTGATATCACAGATTGGGCTGTGTTTTTTGTAATTTTCAAGAAGAATTATAGACTATTATAAAATATGTGTACCCTTACTTTTATTCCAAATTCTAATAATGGCTTTGTTTTAACTTCTAATAGAGACGAAGCTCCCGGTCGTAATACACTGGCTCCTAAAGTGTATTCAGAAAAGAATACTCAATTATTATTTCCTAAAGATGAATTGGCTGGTGGAACTTGGATAGGGGTAAGTAACAAAAAACGTCTTATTTGTTTATTGAATGGGGGTTTTGCAGCGCACGAGCGTAAAGATTCTTATAGAATGAGCCGTGGTATTATTGTAAAAGATTTACTAACATCAGATGATGCTGTTTCAGAAATAGATACATACAATTTTGAAGGAATCGAGCCTTTTACAATTGTTATGGTAGATTGGTCGAATCATTTACGAATATTTGAGCTAGTCTGGGATGAGTCTCAAATTCACTTTACTGAAAAACCGCTTGCTCCACAAATTTGGTCTTCTTCTTTATTATATACTAAAGAAATGAAAGAAAAACGCGAGAAATGGTTTTCAGCGTTCTTATTTGAAAATTTGAAACCCACCGCTACAGATTTACTCCAGTTTCATAAAACGGCTGGAGAGGGAAATCTTGATGTAGATGTAATAATGGATCGCGGATTTGTAAAGACAAAAAGTATTACTCAAGTTGTAAAAAATCAAAATATAGCAATGCGTTACGAAGACCTTCAAGAAGAAAAAATTGTAACAGAATTTTTTTAAATCTAGTTTAGGGCAAAAGCGGCGTGTAGTTTAAAGACAGGAACGGGCACTCTAAACCTTGTTTTAGCATCAAGATCTATTAAGGTGTAATATCCTTCCATAGAGCCGATAGGAGATGTAAGTAGGCAGCCACTGCTATAGGTGTGTTTTTTGCCAGGAGGTAGCACGGGTTTTACACCAATTACGCCTTCACCTTTAACTGTTTCTGGGGGGTTTAACGCATCTTTTATTTTCCAATAACGCGTTAATAGTTGAACGGTGTTTTCACTTTGGTTTTCTATGGTAATGGTGTATGAAAAAGTATAGCATTCTCTTTGCTTGTTAATCAAAGTTCCTTCAAACCTTGAAATAACCGAAATTTTAATCCCTTTTGTTACTTGTTCAACCATATATTTAATAAATGGCAGCTGTTGCAGCAAAGAAAAGTATGGCGGCAAAAGTTGCTCCTATCCAAAAAATGAAATTTAAAAATACAAATTTTACAATAGTTATAAAACGGCTTTGCTTATAAAAGTTCCGAAGGGCTTTATAATAATAAAAAGGACCTATTAGCAAAAGAAGGATGTTTTGAAAAAAATCAGACCCTAAAATAGTATCTGGAAGTAGGCAAACTATTAATGCTAAAAACAAAAAGCTAAATACGTGAAATATAAAAATGGTGTGATCTATATAATTATGCTTTTTCTTTGAGTATATAAGCCAAAAAAACAGAGCGTACACTGGGGTAAAGAAGAAAATAAAAAATGGAATCTTTCTAAAAAGATAGTCTAAAAATCCTTTTGGGTTGTTGCTAATTCGTTCTATAGATTCGTTTTTATTGTAAAGCCACCTATTGTATAATGTGTTTTTATGATTAAGGCTATCTAGAGCAACACTTGCCTTTTTAATGGTATGGGTTTCATAAAAGTTTCGATACATTTTAAACCGTTCGGTGCTGCTTTTTAGCCAACTTAAAGAGTCTAAACTTTCTTCAGAAAAATAAGTGATTTGTGATATGTTTTTAGTGGGTAATAAGCTGTCTTTTCTTTCAGAAATAGAGTCTTCCGCCACCTTGGCTTTGGCCGAAGCTTCTTTTATTTGTTCATTTATAGATATGAATTTATCGTAAAAATCTTCACCTTCTATCTGTTCTCCGACATCGTCGTTAAACATTGAATCTTCTTCAGGCACTATAAACGCTATAAAGCCTTGTAGAATAAAGTAGATAATAGAAACACTTAAGAAAAACCGAAAGGGGTTCGCATACTTAAGTCGTTGTCCATTTATATAATACCGGGTTATGGTGCCAGGTTTAAATAAAAGGTCTTTTACCGTGTAGCGTAAGCGGGAATCGTAACTAACAATGCTATTGATAAATTCAGCAAAAAAGTCTTTAAAAGAAAGCTGTTTGGTGCTGTTTAATTGTGAGCAATACGGGCAATAAATATCACTTAAATCCAGAGGTTGTCCGCAATTAAGACATTCTATTCCTCTATATTTTTGGGCTTTACGACTGTTAGAAGGCACCGGTTTATGTTTGCTCATCCCGTAAAGATAAAAAGTTATTTAGTTATTGGTGATGTTGGTTGAATTGCCACGTCCCATTCCAATGATACGATCATACCGTGCGCCTAAATCTCTAAAATAAACCAGTACGGTATAGTCATTTTCTGTTTGCCAAAAATTTCCACTTATAGCGCCAGGTTCAATAGAGCCATCACGGTTTACTACTACATATTTATAGTTGTAAAACCCTTGCTTAAAAAGTCGTGAATTTCGGTAGGTGTCGCTCTGTGGATCATATTTCATGTACGTGGAGCCATCTATTGTCCAATTATTAAAATTTCCGTAGAGGTGGATTTCTTTGTCGCCAATGTCTTCAAAATATTGAAGATTAAAATGCAGTCTAACATATTCTGCTTCAATATCTTGATTGTTAGCGCTAATGTTCCGTACTACAAAATTTCCGTTTATATCTGGGTTGTATGTATAGGGGCGATTAAACCTTCCTATGTCTGTAAATAGGTAGTTTTCGTACACATCACTAACACTTATGCGACTAATATTGTTGCCAGCAGCTCGAACATCTTTGTTGTCAAAAGATAAAAACTCGTTTCCACCCCAAAAAGAAGATTCTTTGTCGTATTTATATATAAGTTCATTACCAATGGTGTATTGAGGCTTGAGGTTTGTAATTGCTGTTTTTAAATTACTATTTTTCATAACCAACGTATGCACCGTTTGTTTCGGGTTGATAAGAAGTAAGGAAGGTGAGTTGATGGTAAATTGCACCGTCTGTTTTTCGTCTATAAAATTAAGGTCACGCGATCGCCTTATCTCTACACTTACACCTGCAATTTCTTCAATAACCATAAATTTTCTTGAAAAAATTGGATTGTTGTCGCTATCAAAAATTGAGAGGAGGTAATTACCACTTTTTGTGATCCTGCGGGTTTCACGATTAGGGATTGATAGAGTATAGTGTGAAAAAATCTGTAACGTGTTCAGTGAATTTTCATACGTTTCAATACGTACATCATCAAAACCATCTAAATATTCACTTTTTGAAAGGTCGCTCTCAGTCCAATCAAAGTTATGATGAGTTATCGTGTAATAAAAATCTTCTTCCTCACCATTTAAAGCGTCGAAAGAGAGTTGAAGTCTTTCGCCTAAACGAATAATAGGTAGTTCACTTTGTGCACTTGTACCTTTAAATTGAATGGTTTTAATGTAATTAGGAGCTGGAATTTCAGCTAATTGTGAGAAAAGTAAGGATGGTGTGCCAAGTAGTAAAAGGCCGAATAATATCTTCTGAAACATATTAATAATAATTTTGGTTAAAGATAATCAAATTTTGTACCTAACTAATGCTGTATGATAGCGTGGTTTTATTTCTAAATAAAATTATAATTATTTGTTGTGCAAAGCGGTTATAAATTTATAAATTTGCACACCCGAATTTTTAGCCTTATTTGTGGCTCGGGAAAAAAGATAAATGTAACACACACTATCCTATGTCCAAAGACATTAAGATTAAAAAAGGTCTTGATATTCGTTTAAAAGGAGAAGCGGACAAAACACTCTCTAATGCGCCGCGCTCACGGACCTTTGTCGTTAGACCGTCAGATTTTCACCTTATTACCCCGAAAATGGTATTAAAAGAAGGTGGGAAATTACAAGCTGGAGATCCTGTTTTTTATTCAAGAGAGAACAAAGATTTAAAGTTTGTTTCACCTGTAAGCGGTACATTGACGGCTATTGAAAGAGGGGCAAAACGCGTTATTGAGCGTATTGTAATTGAAGCTGATCAACAAGATGCTTATAGAGATTTTGGAAAGACTGATGTAAACACGGCAGATGCAGCAATCATTAAAAGCCGTTTGCTTGAAGCCGGTTGTTGGCCGTTCATTAAACAGCGTCCTTATGATATTATTGCAGATGCTGAAACCACGCCAAAAGCAATTTTTATTTCAGGTTATGCAAGTGCACCGTTGGCTGCTGATTACGACTTTGCCTTAAAAGGAAAAGAAGCAGAACTACAAGCGGCAGTTACCGCACTTAGTAAATTAACTGACGGTGCTGTTCATGTTAGTATAGGTAGCAGTGGTACTTCTTCTTTTGATAACTTAAAAGACATTACACTACATAAAGTATCTGGTCCACATCCTTCTGGAAACGTGGGTACGCAGATAGGTAAAATTAACCCTGTAAACAAAGGAGAAACAGTTTGGACTGTTTCTGCTCAAGACCTAGTTATTATAGGGGAGTTGTTGTTGACTGGGAAATTTAATGCTGAGCGTATTATCGCATTAGCAGGTTCTTCGGTTAAAAATCCTAAATATTATAGAACAAAAATAGGAGCTGAGGTTTCAACTTTTATTTATGATTCTGGTTTAGATGAAGATAACGTTCGAGTTATTAGCGGAAATGTGCTTACTGGAAATAAAATTTCACCAAAAGGACATTTAGGTTATTACAATAATATGGTTACCGTGATTCCTGAAGGAGATGATTATGAGTTTTTTGGATGGAATAAACCAGTTTTCGATAAAATTTCACCGTCCAGAGCGATGACTTTTTCGTGGTTGTTTCCGAAGAAAAAATACGAGTTGGACACCAATACGAATGGAGAGCACAGAGCTTTTGTAATTACAGGAAATTACGAAAATGTATTCCCATTAGATATTTATCCATTACAGATATTAAAAGCCTGTATGGTAAAAGACTTGGACGAAATGGAAGCTTTGGGGATGTATGAAGTAGCTCCAGAAGATTTTGCATTAACTGAATTTATTTGTGTATCTAAACAACCACACCAGCAGATTATTCGCAATGGTTTGGATCAAATGATTAAAGAAATAGGATAACGCTATGGGATTGAAACAAAAATTACATACGCTAAAACAGAAATATAAGGGTACAAAGATGGCGCCTGCATTTAATGCATTGCACACCTTTTTGTACTTGCCCAACGAAACCACACATTCAGGTTCTCACGTTAGAGCGGCAGACGATTTAAAGCGTACGATGAATACGGTGATTATGGCATTAATTCCCTGCTTAATTTTTGGGATGTTCAATGCAGGTTACCAAACCAACTTACAAACTGACCCTGAAATCACAAAAGCATTAGGCTTTTTTAGTGGTGAATTCTGGAACTGGTCTAATTTCGTTATCGGCTTGTGGAAAGTACTTCCGTTGGTGATTGTTTCCTACGGAGTGGGACTTGCAGTAGAATTTTTATTTGCTGTAATTAAAGGTCATGAAGTGGAAGAAGGATACTTGGTGACAGGTATGTTAGTGCCTTTAATTGTACCTATCGATATTCCATTATGGATGTTAGTAGTGGCTGTTGTATTTGGTGTTGTTATTGGGAAAGAAGTTTTTGGAGGTACAGGGATGAATATTTTAAACCCTGCATTAACCATTCGTGCCTTTTTATTCTTCGCATACCCAACGTGGATGAGTGGAGATAAAGTTTGGGTACACGGTGCAGTAGAAACTGCTGGGAAACCTGATGCAATTTCCGGTGAGACTATTTTAGGTAGTTTAGCACAAGGACACGAAATTAGTTACAGTGTTATGGATATGTTCCTTGGGTTTATTCCAGGTTCAGTAGGAGAAACCTCTGCTTTGCTAATATTAATAGGAGCACTATTCTTGATATTTACTAAAATAGGGAGCTGGCGTATTATGTTGTCAACAGTACTTGGTGCATTGGCAATGGGCTTGATATTTAATGGAGTTGTTTCAGCTGGATGGATAGATAATTCGAGTAAATTTTTCGGATTGATGAATACGGAATTCTGGCATCATTTAATTATTGGTGGATTTGCTTTTGGAGCCGTATATATGGCAACAGATCCTGTTACAGCATCTCAAACCAACAAAGGGAAATGGATTTATGGATTTTTAATAGGGTTCATATCTATTCTAATTCGTGTATTTAACCCAGCATATCCAGAAGGTGTGATGTTGGCAATACTATTAATGAATGTATTTGCACCAACCATTGATCACTATGTAATACAGGGGAATATTAAAAAACGAATGAAACGTTTAAAAGTTAAAACCGCATAAGTAATGGCGATTAATACAGATAAAAATAGTTATACTATCATTTTTTCTATAGTTATGGTAGTTGTGGTAGGTTCCATCTTGGCAGGTTTTGCCAGTGGTTTAAAACCAAAGATTAAGGAAAATGAACGTTTTGAAAAGCAACAAAACATTTTGTATGCAATGGGTGTTAATGAAAATGAAGGCCCTAACGACGCAACATTTGTTTCTACTGATAAAGTAGAAGCAGAGTTTAATAAATTTATCACGAAGCAATTGGTGATTCAAGGTGACGAGATTACTGAAAATGATGAAGCTTACCTTATCGATATAAAGAAAGAAGAAACTAAAGCTAAAGATCCTGAGTATACCAGAAGATTACCACTTTTTGTAGGTGAAAAAGAAGGGAAAGAGGTATATGTAATCCCAGTTCGAGGAAAAGGATTATGGGATGCTATTTGGGGGTTTGTTGCAGTTGACAAATCGATGACCATTCAAGGCGTTTATTACGATCACAAAGGAGAAACACCTGGTCTTGGTGCTGAAATAAAACAACGCTATTTTATGGACGACTTTACAGGCGAAAGCTTTTTAAAAGGTGGTGCCTTTGAAGGTATAGAAGTTTCAAAAAGTAATAATGATCCTACAAATAAAGATACAGACGATAATGAAGTTGATGCCTTGGCAGGAGCAACAATTACCGGAGACGGTGTTGCTGCTATGTTAAGAAAGGATGTTAGATTGTACGTACCTTATTTCAAAAAATTAAATCAATAAGCTATGGGATTACTTTCAAAAAAAGACAGTAAATTAATAATGGACCCATTGGCGGACAATAACCCGATCACCATTCAGGTATTGGGAATTTGTTCAGCATTGGCAATTACTGCACAATTAAAGCCATCTATTGTTATGGCAGTATCTGTGTTGTTTGTAATGGGAGTTGGAAACGTAGTAATTTCGCTAATGCGAAATATAATTCCTTCTAAAATACGAATTATTGTACAACTTATCGTTGTAGCAACCTTAGTAATTATTGTAGACCAAGTATTGAAAGCGTTTGCTTATTCTCTTAGTAAAGAATTATCAGTATTTATTGGATTGATTATTACTAACTGTATTATTATGGGGCGTTTTGAAGCCTTTGCATTAGGGAACAAACCTTGGCGTTCTTTCCTTGACGGAATTGGTAACGCTGCTGGGTACGGAGTTATTCTTATAATTGTCGGTTTCTTTCGTGAGTTATTAGGTTCAGGAACTTTATTTGGGTTCCCAGTACTTGGTAATCCTGTTGAAAAAACTGGACTCTACGCAATAGGTTATGAAAATAATGGCTTTATGGTATTACCTCCTATGGCATTGATTGTAGTTGGTATTATTATTTGGGTACAACGTAGTAAGAACAAAGAGTTAATCGAAGAAAACTAAAAGTACTGAAGTATTAGCAGCGAAGCTATTTCAAAACTAATACGTCAATACTCAATACTATAAATAAATGGAGCATTTAGAATTATTTTTTAAATCGATTTTTGTAGATAACATGGTATTCGCATACTTTTTAGGTATGTGTTCATACTTGGCTGTATCTAAAAAAGTGAGCACAGCTGTTGGTTTAGGGGCCGCTGTAATATTTGTATTAACAGTAACAGTACCTCTTAACTGGTTATTAGATCAATATATATTGCAAGAAGGAGCATTAACTTGGTTAGGTGCAGAATATGCAGATTACGACTTAAGTTTCCTTTCCTTTATTTTATTCATTGCTACCATTGCAACAATGGTACAATTAGTAGAAATAGTTGTGGAAAAATTCTCTCCTTCATTATATAGCTCATTAGGTATTTTCCTTCCTTTGATTGCAGTAAATTGTGCCATTTTAGGGGGTTCATTATTTATGCAGTCAAGAGAGATTGGAAGCTTTGATTTAGCCCTTAATTATGGTTTTAGTTCTGGTATTGGTTGGTTTTTGGCTATTGTTGCCATTGCTGCCATTCGGGAAAAAATTCGATATTCAAATGTTCCTGCTCCGTTACGTGGACTAGGAATTACCTTTATCATTACAGGTTTAATGGCAATTGGTTTTATGAGTTTCGGTGGAATGTTAACCGGTGGAGATGAAGAAACGCCATCCTTAGATGAAAATCCTGATAACCTAGGAGTTCAAGTAGAAGAAAATAAAGAATCAACTGAAACACCTGAAGTTTCAACCCTACTAACAAAAAATTAATATGTTTTTAGCAGCAAGTACATTAGGAGTTATTATTGCAACGGTTTTGGCCTTTTTGGTACTTACCTTGTTATTGGTTGCACTTTTGCTTTTTACCAAACAAAAGTTGTCACCTTCCGGTCCTGTAACCATTACCATTAACGATGAAAAGGAACTAGAAGTAGAGTCTGGCGGAACGTTACTTTCCACCCTTAGTGGGAAAAAGATATTCCTTCCCTCTGCATGTGGTGGAGGTGGAACGTGTATTCAATGTGAATGTCACGTATTGGAAGGTGGAGGCGAAGCGCTTCCTACTGAAACACCACACTTTACTCGAAAAGAAATTAAAGAAGGCGCACGTCTTTCGTGTCAAGTAAAAGTAAAACAGGATATGAATATTCATATCCCTGAAGAAGTCTTCGGAATTAAAAAATGGGAAGCAACTGTAGTTCGTAACTACAACGTAGCTTCTTTCATTAAAGAATTTGTAGTGGAGATTCCTGAGGATATGAACTACAAAGCAGGTGGCTATATTCAAATTGAAATCCCACCTTGTGAAGTGAAATTCGAAGATATGGACATCACTGCTCACCCTGAAGAGCACGAAACGCCAGATATGTTTGAAGCAGAATGGGACAAGTTTGGTCTGCGACCATTAGTAATGAAAAATGACGAAATGGTTGAAAGAGCCTACTCTATGGCTTCTTACCCAGCTGAAGGTCGTGAGATTATGCTTAACGTACGAGTTGCAACACCACCATTTGATAGAGAAAAGAATGGATGGATGAATGTAAATCCAGGGATTGCCTCTTCATATATATTTAACGCTAAAAAAGGAGATAAAGTAACTATTTCTGGTCCTTTTGGAGAGTTCTTTATAAATGAATCAGAAGCTGAAATGCTTTATGTTGGTGGTGGAGCTGGAATGGCACCAATGCGTTCACACTTGTATCACTTATTCAAAACATTGAAAACCGGTCGTAAAGTTACGTACTGGTACGGTGGACGTTCTAAAAGAGAATTATTCTATTTGGAACATTTCCGTGAGCTAGAAAGAGAGTTTGATAATTTTAAGTTTTACTTAGCCCTTTCTGAGCCAGCTGAAGAAGATAACTGGAAAGTGAAGAAAGACATACACGATGAAGAAGGCGACGGTTTTGTTGGCTTTATTCACCAAGTCGTAATCGATAATTACTTGAACCACCACGAAGAGCCAGAAGAAATAGAATTGTATTTCTGTGGTCCTCCATTAATGAACCAAGCCGTTCAAAAAATGGGAGAAGATTTTGGTATTCCAGATGAAAATATTCGCTTTGATGATTTTGGAGGGTAAGATTA
Organism: Marixanthomonas ophiurae; assembly: GCF_003413745.1. Lineage (NCBI taxonomy): Bacteria > Pseudomonadati > Bacteroidota > Flavobacteriia > Flavobacteriales > Flavobacteriaceae > Marixanthomonas > Marixanthomonas ophiurae. The sequence goes on from NZ_QVID01000001.1 coordinate 1,588,031, forward strand.
TCTTTCAAAAATGTAATAAAAGAGACCTGCAAGTAAAACTTGCAGGTCTCTTTTATTTGTACCATCTTCATTTATATGTACTTAATTATATTTTATTATAAATTAATTAAGATAAAAAATTTGTTGTTTTAAATATTATACTATTTTTGAAAAAATTAACAATTTTTTTTGCATTTCCTTTCATATACAAACCAAATATCAACTTTATGACACTAACTACTTTTAAAAGGTATAGAATACTCATTTCTTTACCAGTCTTTTTTTTATTAGCTACTTTTCAGGGTATAGCACAAACAAACCCATCTATTAAAATAAAGAAGAGAGATGCTCATTCCAATAATAAAACAGCAACTAATAAAAACTCTCAGCAGTCAAGTGCTATAATAGCTAATTATGATCACGAAAAGTTATCTCGGTTATATAATAAGAATGCTACTAAACAAGCGAATTTAAAAAGAGAAGCAGAACAATACGCTTTACTTCATAATATCCCATTAAAGATATACAATGAGGATGGTTCTTTTTCAGAATTACAAAAATTGGCTGATGATGGTTCTTTGATATATTATACCTTAACTAACGTTGATGCAGCTACCTCTACAAGAGCAAATTTTTTGAATACAGGAGGAGGCTTAGGTCTAGATGTAAATGGTGATGGAATGACAGCCCATGTTTGGGATGGAGGTCCTACACGGCCTACACACCAGGAGTTTGATGGTTCTGGAGGAAATAATAGGGTAGCTATTAATGATGGAGTTACAACATTAAACGGAAATAGTTTCCATGCACAACATGTTACAGGTACCATTGTAGCTTCAGGTTTTGACTCTGATGCGAAAGGTATGGCTTGGCAAGCCGATGCATTAACGCATGACTGGAATAGTGATCTTTCCGAGGCCACTGCCGAAGCAGCCAATGGAATGTTGCTTTCCAATCATTCTTATGGGTATAGAGCATCTGATATTTCAGATCAATGGTTTGGTGCGTATAGGGAAGATGCACGTGATTGGGACGAATTGATGTACAACACTCCCTATTACTTAATGGTTGTTGCCGCAGGAAATGATGGAAATGACAATTCTTCAAATGGAGCTCCATTGGACGGTGAAGCTGATTACGATAAATTATCGGGAACATCTACTTCAAAAAACAACCTTGCTGTTGCAAACGGTCTAGATGCTACTATTGATGGTAATGGAAATGTAGTTTCAGCTTCTAGAAACTCAGGTAGTAGTGAAGGTCCCACGGACGATTACCGCATAAAACCAGACATAATGGGGAATGGTACAGGTCTATATTCCACTTATGATAATGCAGACAATGCATACAATAGTATATCAGGTACTTCTATGGCCTCTCCTAACGTAACGGGAACACTGTTGTTATTACAAGAGCATTATCATAATTTATCCGGTAATTATATGAAAGCTGCGACCTTAAAAGGGATCGCGCTTCATACTGCGGATGATGTAAGCACAACAGGACCAGACGCCCAAACAGGTTGGGGATTGCTTAATGGCAAGAAAGCTGCTGAAACCCTTACTACATCTACAGCTAGTAGTGGTTCAGCAATTGTAAACGAACTAACCCTTTCTCAAGGTCAAACCTATCAAATTACAGTGCAATCTAATGGTTCAGATCCTTTACAAGCTTCGATTTCTTGGACGGATCCTGCAGGAACTCTAAATAACAACACCAACGATAATACCCCAGCTTTAATTAACGATCTTGATGTTCGTTTAGATAATGGAACAAACTATTCACCTTGGCGCTTAACTGGAGTTACAACAAATGGGAGTGGTGACAATATGGTAGATCCTTATGAGCGTATTGATATAAATAGTGCCTCTGGAGTTTACACCTTAACAGTAACACATAAAGGGACGCTTTCTGGAGGGGCTCAAGATTTCTCACTAATTGTAACGGGAGTTGTGGTTGCTACTTCCCCAGAAATAAGCTTTGCTAGTCCAACAGGAAACACTGAAGAGAATACTAATTGTAGCTTTTCTGATATTGATGTCCCTTTAAATATTGCTCAAGGTGCTTCAGAAGATGCAGATGTAACTTTTACCGTGTCTGGCGGAACTGCAACAGAAGGTCTGGATTATGATTTATTGACCCCTACAATTACATTTCCGGAAGGAACAGTTGATTTGCAAAACATGACACTCAGAATATATCATGATGGTTTTGTTGAAAGTGACGAAACAGTCGATATTGAATTTACAGTTAACCCCAATGGGGGAGATGCAATAGCAAACACGAATGCAAATACCTTCACTTTGACAATAAATGATGATGATCTTGCTCCAACTTCTTCTCAAAACAACATACTCTTTTTTGAAGATTTTGATGATGGAGACTTTGAAGTTAGTACTTCAGGAGATGGGGATTCAGACTTTTGGGGTGTAGGAAACAATGCTGCCTTAACCAGTACTTATTGGACTACCACCGGCAATGCTACAGTATTTGCTTTTACAAGTGATGATATTTGTAATTGTGATAAGTCTAACGATTTATTGTTCACTAATAGCTTTAGCTTAGATGGAGAATATACAAATGCCACACTAACTTTTGATCATGCTTTTTCTAATATACCTGGTGAGACCGGTACTGTAAATATATCTGTAAATGGAGGTAGTAGCTTTACTACTATTAGCACACTTTCCAACTCATCTGTAGATCAAGGAGGAGGTAGTTTTTCTACTCCATGGGTAAATAACAATACTATAGATCTTTCCAGTTATATTGGAGAAGCAGACGTTATTGTGCAGTTTAAATATGACGATGGTGGAAATTGGCTTTACGGAATGGCTGTAGATAATATTTCTGTTACAGCAACTTCAAATACAAATGTTCAAACGGCTGTAAATTCTGGTGCTCCAGATGAAATTTCAATTCCAGGTTCGGGTACGGTATACGCTTCAGATCCTACTTCAGAAAATGTTATGGCAGATGTAGTTAACAATAACAATGATGATTATGGCTGTACAGAAATTTCAGTCTCTAGGGCAGGTACTGGCGCACAATCCTATAACGGAAGTGTATTACCAGATTTGGCTATGGATAAAACATTTACTATAAATACTGAAACTGCTATTGCTTCTGGAGATGTAGAAATAACGTTCTATTTTTCTGAAACTGAAATTGATGGATGGGAAAGTGCAACAGGTCTAACCATAAATGATTTAGAGGCAGCAAGAGAAGACAATGCAATAGAAACTTCTTCACTTACCGTTGGTTCCTTTGGAAGTAATGTAACGTTAACAGGAACTTTTACATCACTTTCCGGAACATATTATTTTGGTTCAGCAAATACATTTGATACTTGTACTGGCGTAGTTAAAACATGGAGTGGTTCAACTTGGAGCCCTTCTGGAGCGCCTGATGATACAAACCCAGTAATTATAAACGGAACATACAGTGCCTCAATACATGGAGACTTAACAGCTTGTACACTTACTGTTTCAAGTGGAGAAAATGTTATTGTAGGAGCGGATAAATTCATAAAAGTGAATGGTAATATTATCATAGATGGTGTATTAACTGTCGAACACGAAGGAAGCCTGGTGCAAGTGGACGACAACGCTACAGTTACCAACAACGGAACGATTACCGTTGAGAAAACGAGCCCGAGCATTGGCAATAGAGGTTTTATGATCGCCTCCAGCCCAATGACTGAAGATACAAAAGCTGCTTTTGGCAACCCGATACAATTCCGAAATCATATAACGGGTAATTTTGTGCCCAATCAAGATGTTGAAGATGATTTTCCAGATGCCAATAACTTTGCTGATGACAATGGTGATAACTGGCAACAGTACGCAGGAATGATAAATCCTGGGGAAGGGTATTTAATGATGCCCCAGACCACGCCGACTATTGGAACTCCTGCTAGTTATGATTTTGAGTTTGACCAAGGAACCCTTAACAATGGTGTAATTAGCTTTACACTGGGCTATAACGGTACACAAAATGGAAGTCCGAACATATTGGGTAACCCGTATGCTTCAGCCATAGATGTAGATGTGTTTTTTGACGATAACACAATGATAGACGATGTGTATTTCTGGGAACACTTGAACCCACCATCAAATTACCCAGGCTACAATGTCAGTAATTACGATATGGGCGATATTTCCATATACAATGAAACAATGGGAGGCGTACCAGCAGCAAATGGCGGGGCGACACCTAATGAGTATATTGCTTCGGGACAAGGATTTGGAGTAAAGCCAAACAGTGGAGGAACGGTAGTTTTCAACAACGCCATGCGAGTAACCGATAACAATAATACATACCGAAACAATGAAATAGAAAAAGACCGTGTATGGGTTAATGTGTTTAATGATGCTTATAAACTGGGAAGCACAACAATGATAGGTTATTCTGAGGTAACCACTGATGGATTTGATGATGGAGTTGACAGTAAACGATTGGCAACGCCTGTATCGATATATTCTGAATTGGAAACTGGAGAACAATTGGTTATTCAAGGTCGTAAGCCTTTTGATATTGAAGATGAAGTGATGCTGAGTTTTTCTACACAGATAGAAGAAGTACAGACCTACATAATCAGTATCCATAACCTTGAAGGGATTAATGTAAGCGATGCTACAGTGTATCTATTGGATACTAAAAATGGAAATCTAACCAATTTAAGCCAAGAGGATTATACCTTCAGTAGTAATGTAGGAACGTACCAAAACCGTTTTAAGATACTATACAAAGGGACGGTATTGAATACTTCAGATAATGTATTAGAGACTATTTCGGTATTTCCTAATCCGGCACAAGATATTATCAATGTTATTTCACCAAAAGCTACAATACAATCTATAATAATGACCGATATACGAGGTAGAAAAGTAATGATTGAACAAGCTAGTAATCAAAATGAGATACAAGTAGGTGTTTCATCATTAGATTCTGCAGTTTATTTTATGACGGTATCAACTACTGAGGGAACTATTACCAAACGAGTAGTAAAAAAGTAAACATTATTTTTAGTAAATAAAGTTAGCCGTTTCAGTTTTTCTGAAACGGCTTCTTTTTATACCTAAATACTTTATATTTTTGCAATATGAGCTTACCACTAACCGAACAAGAATTGCATAACCTGGCTATGAACATAGTAGGGAAAGACTTAGAAGCAAATGGATTTGAGTTTTTGGGTGTCAATTCAAAACTGAAAAAAAATCCACAGTTTGTAGCCTTGAAAAACAAAGACCTACATTTTATCATTGTTAGGGCAACTACTTATCCCGAAGATGCTAATACGTACGATCCCGTTTTTATGCAATCTATTAAAGCTCATGCCGATAAATTTGAAGCCAAAACCTATTATGCCGGCGTTGGTTTGGGGCATGGTGACGATTACGCAAAACCCGTAATAAAAGATGAAGATTACACTATGGTGTATAATGGTTTACAAGAAATAGTATGAAGTATTTACTGATTATAGTATCCTTTTTCCTTTTAATTTCGTGTACGGAAAACACGCAAGAAGAAGCTCATATTGAAGGTAAAGCCTTTGGCACAACCTACCATATAAAATATTACTCACAAGAAGAGTTTGATGCTCAAAAGGATATTGACTCCATTGTAGAGCTTGTTAATGAATCGGTAAGCACGTATATTCCTGATAGCGATATTTCAAAAATAAATCGTGGTGACTCTAGTATAGTTGTCGATAATATATTTAAGGATGTTTTTATTCTTTCAGAAGAAATCCATAGTAAATCCAATGGATATTTCGACCCAACCATTGGTGTGCTTCGCAACGCGTATGGCTTTGGCGATGTAAAACCACTTCAGGAAATAGACAGCACTACTTTAGATTCGTTGATGCAATTTGTAGGCTTTGATAAGGTGAAACTTACTTCAGAAAATACCATTCAGAAAAAATATTCACAGATTTATTTTGACTTCAATGCAATCGCAAAAGGCTACGGAATTGATGTAATAGGAAGTTACTTGGAAAGCAGGGGTGTAAGCAATTATTTAGTTGAACTGGGAGGGGAAGTTTTAGCAAAAGGAACTAATTTATCAAAGCAAAAACCTTGGACAGTAGGGATTGAAGCAATAAATTCTGATATCGATAATCGAAGTTTTGCTGAAACCATTCCGCTGAAAAATCAAGCGATGGCTTCGTCGGGAAACTATAGAAAATTTAGGGTTGATTCTCTAACCGGAAAAAAATATGTTCATACTATAAATCCGCTCACTGGAAAGGCCGAACAAAGCGATATTACCAGTGCAACCGTTATAGCGCCAACCTGTGCCTTGGCCGATGCTTACGCCACGTCTTTTATGGCTTTAGGACTCGAAAAATCTGAAAAACTTTTACAGCAATTGCCAAATATTGAGGCATACTTGTCTTATAATGATTCAACAGGAAGGGCTCAAGTTTTTAAAACTGCTGGTTTTAAAGATTTGAAGAAGTAGCTTATCTTTTTAGAGTAAAGTGTCCTTTAAAAGTTCGTCCATCCGTAAAAGCAATAGTAAACCAATAGTCACTTGCAGGAAGGGCTTTACCATTAAAAACTCCATTCCATCCCGGTCCTTCGGGTAGAATCTGTTTCAATAATTTTCCGAAGCGATCGTAAATATAAATTTTGGTAACGGGAAATTCATCAATTCCAATAATTTTCCAAAAATCGTGATATCCATCTCCATTTGGAGTGAAAAACCGTGGATAATCAAGTACAAGTATTTCTTTTGAAACCACACCACAACCATTTTTGTCCCGAACGTACACGGTATAATATCCATTTGAAAGACCCTCAAAAGTTGGGTTATCTTGGTATACCATTTTATCGCCTAGAGCAAATTCATAGTCACCAGGACCTTCAACCTCAATGGTAATCATATTATTTTGATTGTTAAAGTCTTTGATTATTACATTGGTAATTGTGGCAATATCCGAAGGGAACACCTCTGCGCTTACGGTGGTCGTGCAATTAAACTCATTAGTAACGGTAACGCTATACGTGCCAGGACTATTTGCTTGAATAGTGTTTAAGTCTGTTCCTTCTTCCCCAGTACTCCACAAATAATTCTTATAACCACTTTGTACCGAAATAGCAATCGGTTCAGAATCATTTAAACAATAAATATAAGAAGGCTGGTCAAATACGGGATCTGGTTTTGGACTTACTACGATTTCAAATTCAGTATAATCAAAACAACCGGTACTTTTTTCATGAAAGGTAACATATATGGTTTGTGGATTGCTTGTGTTTTGAAATGTTTCTCCAATCCTGTTGGAGTCTGAAACTCTATCTTCTTCTGATCTATAATAATAAATATTAAAATCTTCTGCGGAAAGATTCCCTAAAACCTCTGCATTTTTTTCTGAAAGATTGACGGTTATCGTACCATCAAAATCATTGTCACAAACTATAATATCACTTGGTTTTGTAGCAGGTATAATGGTGTTGACGTATCCTGAAAAAGAAGTGATACTATAACAGATTGTATCATTTTCATCGGTTACACGAACAAATATTTCTTTGGGAGTATTTGAAAACTCAATAGTTGGCCCAATTGGATTGCTATTGTTTTCAGCTTCATTTTGAGAGTTATGATAAGTAAAACTATAGCCTGTTGGATCGCTAATAACTTCAGGAATAATAGTGTCTAGTACGTATTCTCCGGTACTACCATAACTACAAAGTACTACATCTTCTGGTTCTGTTAGCGTGGGGTTTCCTATTAAAAGTGAAAAGGATGTAATATCATTACAACCGTTGACGCGTTCTGCACGAGCGTAGATTGTTTGTGGATTAGATGCATTTGTATAAGGACTGGCCAAAGGATTTATACCTATATTGGCATCGTTCAGGCTTTCGTGAAAGGTAACGTCAACATCTGTTTGGGTGCCTATAATTTGAGGCTTTAAGCTATCAAGGTTAAATTCGGTGCGTTCATCTTGTGTGCCATCTGTATCACATTTGGATAAGTCTTCAACCGGGTTTGCTGTTACGTTTTCTGGTAAGGTGGCTGTTCCGTTGTAGAACAAACTAAAGCCGCCAGAACCAACTGCACGGTCAACAAGTAAATAGTACACATCGCCCGCTTCTGCTTCAATAAACTTAAGATACCCGTTTCCATCTTGACCTGGGCCTTCCTCGGTATCTGTTTCTTCCATATTTAAACCAGTGTTTGCAGATACTTCGGCAGCTTCAGGATTAGTGCTCGAACATCGTATGGAGTTGCCTAATGTAGTGCAGGTTACTTGTGGGCCATATATGGCGAAATCGTAATCGGCACCGTCATCGGGAATAATATCGAACGTAAATGTTCCGGTTTGCTCAATTATAAATTTAAACCAAATTGTGTGTGAATCAAAACTATAACAAGGTGGTTGGGTATTGCCTGGAAGGGAAAATTCATCAAAGCCTACCCCTGTTGGGTCTATTCCGATATTAGAATCACCACAAATTACAATAGCGTTTACGCAATCATTTGGGTTCTGAGCGAAAAACTCTGAAGTAAATAATAGTATAGTAAGAAGGCAGAATAATTTTAGGTTCATTGAAGTTTTAAAAATGATGTAGGCCTAAAATAATAATTTATTTTTTACAAACAGGTAACAATTCGCCTTTTGCCAAGCGGTAGGTATTGATTTCTTCTTCAGAAAAAGCCTTTGTGTAATCAAGCGCTTGAACTGAAAACCCAATTGAAGTCAGTTTCTCGAAGTAATCCATTCCATAAATACGCACGTGATCATACTGTCCAAATATTTTAGCGCGCTCTTTTGGGTCGGTTATAGAGTCGTCTTCAAAAGTTGTTTTTCTATCGTTTTCTAAAGGTATTTGCAGAATTGCTGTTCCACCTGGAGCTAAAATGCGATATAACTCTTTCATGGCTGTAGCATCGTCTGGTATATGTTCTAATACGTGGTTACAGATTATAAAATCAAATTCACCGTTGGAAAAAGGTAAGTCACAGATGTCAGCTTTTACATCTGCAATAGGGGAGTTAAGGTCTGTAGTTATATACTTTAAATTCTTCATTTTCCTAAAACGCTTATAAAAAGCTTGTTCAGGAGCAAAATGAAGAACTCTTAATTTTGAAGAAAAGAAAGACGTTTCATTTTTTAAATATAACCAACACAATCGATGGCGTTCCAATGACAACGTACCGGGCGCTAATACATTTTCGCGTACTTTTTCGTAGCCATAAGGTAGAAATTTACGATAGGATTGACCATTAATAGGATCGGTATAGTTGTCACCTCTTAAAAAAAAGGCGACAAATGGTTTCACCAAATAGCTTAACCTAATTAATAGGGGACGAGGTATTATATTCAGAAAAAAAGTAGATAGCTTTTGCATGGCTGAGCAGGTTACAGCACCAATTCTTTTTGACGGAATTCATTCTCCTCATCACTTTCAATACCCAAAGCATCATAGATATAAGCAAATGTAGATAGTAATTCTGGTTTCCCATTTATCAAGGCTACATCATGCTCAAAATGGGCGCTGGGTTTACGGTCTGCAGTTAATATGGTCCAACCATCTTTTAATTGCTCAATACGTCTCGTGCCTAAATTAATCATCGGTTCAATAGCAACAGTCATTCCTTCAACAAACTTTTTGCCACGACCTCTACGGCCATAGTTTGGCATTTCAGGATCTTCGTGCATTTTCCGGCCTAAACCGTGTCCCACTAATTCGCGAACTACGCCATACCCGTGATCTTCGCAATAATTCTGAATGGCATAACCAACATCGCCTACGCGATTCCCTTTTTTAAATTCACGGATACCCACATAGAGTGATTCTTTAGTGACTTGTAATAGCTTTTTTACTTCGGGTGTTACTTCACCCACTTCAAACGTATAAGCGTGATCACCATAAAAACCATTTTTTACAGAGCCACAATCAATAGAAATAATATCTCCTTCTTTAAAAGGAACGTCATTTGGAATACCGTGTACCACCTGAGCGTTCGGACTCATGCATAAACTGTTAGGGAAGTCGTACATTCCTAAAAAACCAGGAACAGCACCGTGATCTCTAATAAATTCTTCTGCCAATTTATCCAAGTGAAGCGAGGTTACGCCGGGTTTTACTTCTTTGGCTAACATTCCTAATGTTTTGGAAACAATTAAAGCCGCTTCTCGCATTAATTCGATTTCTTCGTTGTTTTTAGGTATGATCATGTTCTTCTTTTTTAAAAAGGAAACCATCCTTTTCTCTTTTTCTTGGTTTGTATGACCGGCTTTTCTTCGCCAATAAACTGTTGGTATATTTGTCCCCATTCTAATAAACCGCCAATATTTCGGTCATCAATAAAAATATCGGCATTTATTTTTCTGCTATATTTTGGGTCGAATTTTTCTTCAGGAAAACTTTTATTTACGGAATAAAACTCAACTCCTTGTTCTTTACAAAAAGCTACTGCATCATCTAAAGTCTTACCATTTCTGTATGTCCATAATATTAACCGATGTCCATTTTCTTGAAGTTTCTTCAACGTTTCAAAAGCAAATAGTTTGGGTTTACCAATGTTTGGGTATTGATCCTCAACAATGGTTCCGTCAAAATCTATCGCAATGGTCAAGGTTTCAGTAATCATAGCTTATTGTAAACGGCAAAAATACAAATATTGTAGCACTTACTCTTCGTAAGCGTGCTTGTAATCTGCACCGCTTAAAATAGCATACACATCAGCCTCAAGACTTTCTATAGCATATTCCACAAAGCGACCCATTTCTTCACCATCTTTATAGAAAATTATGGTTGGGACATTGGTAATATTTAATCCCTCCTCATAACCGGAAGGTGTATCTTTTTCTCGCGAAACAGTAATTAATTTGAAATTATCATAATTATAGTTAGCCGCGTCAAGAATTTTGTACAAACGCGGTGTTTCTCGCTTGCTATCGCCACACCAAGTCCCCATGAAAGTTGTTATTTTCACATCCTTTAAAAGCGGTGCTATTTTAGAAACAAGTTCTTCATCTATATTGTAAGTTTCAAAATTTTTATCAAACCAACTGCCGAAAGGGGCTTTCTTTAAGCCACTGCGATTGGCTTTTCCAAGTAAAATTACAGACTCTTTGTAGGGTACTGTTTTATTAATTTCTTCGGAAGAACTTTTTTCTGAAACCATTTGGGGAGTTTTTGTAGTTACTTCAGTTTTTTCAGTATTCATAGCGGTTTCTTTTTTAGTAGCATCTTTTGAAGAAGAACAAGCTATAAAAGTGATTGCTGTAAGGGCAAAAATTATTTTTTTCATCTTTTTTTAAATTAAGGAATCTTGTGTCATGGATTCCGGTTTAGTAACTCCCATTAGTTTTAAAACGGTCGGTGCAATAGCTCCTAAAATACCTTTTTCTACTGTTTTAATATCGTTATCTACAATAATAATAGGAACTGGGTTTGTCGTGTGTGCGGTGTTGGGTGAGCCGTCTGGGTTTCGCATGGTTTCACTATTTCCATGATCTGCTAAAACTATTGTAGTATAATCATTTTTAAGAGCTGCTTCAATAATACTTTTAGAACAACTATCAACCGTTTCGCAGGCTTTAATAGCGGCTTCAAAAACACCGGTGTGGCCCACCATATCAGGATTAGCAAAGTTTAAACAAATAAAATCTGCCGATTTTGAATTGATTTCAGGAATAATTTTATCTCGAATTTCATAAGCGCTCATTTCGGGCTGTAAATCATACGTAGCTACTTTTGGCGATGGGCAAAGAATGCGACGTTCACCAATAAAAGGTTTTTCTCTCCCGCCAGAAAAGAAAAACGTTACGTGCGGATATTTTTCGGTTTCCGCAATGCGTATTTGGGTTTTATTATTTTGCTCAAGAACCTCGCCCAACGTTTCTTTAATGTTCGCTTTATTATAAACCACCGATATATTTTTGAACGACTCGTCATAATTAGTCAGGGTGATAAACTTCAAAGGCAACGTTTCCATGTTATATTCTGGGAAATTCTGTTGCGTCAATGCTTCGGTAAGTTGTCTTCCTCTATCTGTTCTAAAATTAAAGAAAATAACGACATCGTCTTTTTCAATTGTAGCAACGGGTGTTTCATTTTCCGTCAGTACGATGGGTTCGATAAATTCATCAGTTATGTTTTCAGCATAACTATCTTTAATGCTCTGTACGGCATTGGTTGAATGTTGGCCTTTTCCAAAGACCAACAAATCGTACGCATTTTTTACACGTTCCCAACGTTTATCACGATCCATGGCGTAATACCTGCCAATTACGGAAGCTAATTTCCCTTTGGTAGTTTTAAGATGTTCTTGTAAGTCTTGAATATGTCCCGCTCCAGATTTAGGGTCCACATCGCGACCATCGGTAAAGGCATGAACAAACATATTTTCAATCCCTTCGTTATCGGCCGCAGTAAGTAACCCTTTTAAATGGTTTATATGCGAATGCACGCCCCCGTTGGATACCAAGCCAATAAAATGAACTTTTTCGTTATGCTTTTTAGCGTAGTTAAAAGCTTCTTTTAAAACAGGTTCTTCTTTTAAGGTGTCATTTTCAACTGCTAAATTTATTTTTGCTAAATCCTGATATACAATACGACCAGCACCTAAATTCATATGGCCCACTTCGCTGTTTCCCATTTGACCTTCAGGTAAACCAACGTTCATCCCGTGGGTAAGTAATTGCGCATTCGGATATTTGGAATATAAAGAATCAATAAAAGGGGTTTCAGCTTCTTCTATAGCAGAAACAGCTGGATCTTGGGTAATTCCCCATCCATCAAGAATGAGTAAAAGGACTTTTTTGTTCATGGCAGTAATTGAACTACAAAGATACTAATTGATGAAGAATAAAATGAGGATGTAAATAAACTTGGCATTTCAAAAATAGCTTTTAGTAAAACTTCTATCATAACCCTAGATTAGGAATGTGTTTTATTTTATGATACGTTAAAGCCGCTTTAATGCACTTTTTCAGTTCAATTTCTGGAATTGTATCGTCCATTTGAAAAATGATAGCTCGATTTCCTTCAAAAGCAAAAATATCTTTATAAACCATTTTAAATGTTGGTACTAACTTGCTGGTACATTTAAAATATATGGCGTATTGATTTGGTGCTTTTTCTTTCCAATCAATCCGTATGGTGCTTCCTTTTTTAACCAAATAACTAGGCTCGCCCCATTTTAAAGTTTCTTCTAAATTTGTTATTTCCTCTGTGTTTTCTGCTGTTTCAACAATCAATTTCCTAAGGTTGGATAGTTTTTTCTGAATGAAATTGGGATAGTTGTTGAAAACGGCTTCCACTTTAGGATTTGTTTGAATATGTATATTTTCCATTTGTTTAAATTAAAAGCACTATCCTCCGTACTTTTCAATAGCTTCTTCAATTTTTTCAATTCGGTTTTCCGGATCTGGGTGCGTACTTTTAAATTCGGGTAAGCGGTTAGGGCCAGCGGCAGCTTTTAAAATTCTCATCACTTCAATCATTTCACGAGGATTGTATCCTGCATCGATCATAAACTTAATGCCTAGGTCGTCACTTTCTAGTTCGTCTCCCCGGCCGTTGCCAAGCAGTACATTTTGCCCGATCCCAGCAACTAAACCACCAGCATCGGCTCCAACGGAAGCTCCTTGTGAAACAGTCTGCCAAAATTCGGTTTCTGCAATTCGCTCTGCGGAATGGCGCCCCAGTACATGACCAATTTCATGACCCAAAACACCTGCTAATTGGTCTTCATTGCTAAGTTGAGAAAACAACGCTTGTGTAATAAATATTTGTCCGCCTGGAAGCGCAAAAGCATTCACCGTTTCAGCATCTGATAACAAATGAAACTCATATTGATACGGGGTATCTTTAGCCATGCTGTTATTGACTAATTTTGCTCCCACCATATCTACATAGTTTTGCCTGCTTTGATCTTGGTAGAGTCCGCCGTATTGATCAATCATTTGTGGTGCACTTTGTAGCCCAATAGCGATTTCCTTTTCAGTAGACATAGAAATAGTCTGCTCCTTCCCAGTGTACGGATTTTCTTCTGTATTTGCACATTTCTTGAAAAAGGCGAAAGCAACGATAGCCAGACCAATAAATATCCTAATTTTCCAACTGCGTCTTGAAGCCATAATATTGGTTTTTAGAATACTAAGTTACGAAAGTAATTCGGGATTAATATCAAGAACATTTTCAGAACGGTACTTTTCTATAAATGCTTCTGAAAAATGTTCACTTCCTTTAATTTTTTCTTTTTGTAGTATGTCTTTTACATCTAACTTTTTATATTCCTGAAGCATAGGGATAGAAACTGGAGCATAGCTAAAGTGCCAAGGCTCGTACTTAAAACCTTTTCGGTTGGCGTTGTCGGTATAGACTTCATAAAACCCAAATGAGTTGGCGTTTTCGGTAAGCCAGCTTTTTAATTTGCAAAAAGGACCGGTTCCATGAAAATGTTCGGGTTGTAATACGTTTTTAGGTCGTGGAGCATTCCCATCAATAATATCAATATCAGTGCCCCAATGGTGACGAGATGTCCCGGGAATAGTGGAATATTCAATTATTTTTTCAATCGCTTCAGTTGGCGAAAGACCTTGATTTGTAAACCTATTGTATTTTCCTTCAAAAATTTGTTTTTGGCGTTCAAAGCTTCGGTAAGCAGATACTACTTCAATCTGTATGTTTTCTTCTGCAGCAGCTTTCTTCATTTTTAAAAATGCTTTTTTTGCTTCTTTATGCATTTTTGAAGTATAACTATCGCCCACAATATCGGGATTGCCCTTTCCTATTAATTGATTAAGTGTAAATTGCTGCTGAACAGCGGTAAAAGACAAGTGGGGCAATACAGCCAATGCAGTTGCTGAAAGTATCGAGGTTTTTATAAATTGTTTTCGCTTCATTTGGTATCTTCGAGGTTTATTTAAAAGTACTATAATTATAAAACTTATGAAGCTCTCTTTTGGTATAATTCCTCCTTCTGAAATTTTAATTATTATTCCTTTACTTCAAAAACTAGAAGAAAATACGATTCCAGAATCAGTTTCTAGAGAACGTGTTTTGGCAATGTCGAAAGAAAATTACGAATGTCTGGGAATCTACGATTTAGAAAAATTGATAGGTATTTGTGGACTCTGGTTTCAAACCCGTCATTATGCTGGTAAAAGCATGGAACTGGATCACGTATATATTGATAATGAATACCAAAGTAAGGGAGTGGGTAAAAAATTAATGGAATTTGTTACTGAATATGCTGTTAAAAAAGAATGTAATTGGTTGGAACTAAATACGTATGTACATAATTTTGCTTCGCATAAATTTTATTATAACCAAGGGTTTGTAGCCAAAGGCTATCATTTTGTTAAAGAGCTTTAAGTTATTTTTTTAAAGCGTTAGCTGACTGAGCGAAGTAGAAGTAGCAACTTCTACAGGATCTTTTCCTTGCTTAAAAATACGAGCATTGTGTTCGCCTTCTAAAACGATTGAGCTACCATTAACCCGTAACCAGCTTCCTTCACGTAAACCTACTACTGGAATATTATTTTGAGTGTGAAACTCTTTTATTCTAGTTTCACGGGTTTCGCCCATATGTTCACTTGAAGGGTTCGGGTCTAAATAATGTGGATTTACATTAAACGGAATTACACCTAATGTTTTAAATGATGGCGGATATACAATGGGCATATCGTTTGTGGTTTTCATACTTACACCGCAAATATTGCTACCAGCACTTGTGCCAAGATACGGTGTGCCATTAAATATGGCTTCGCGTAAGGATTCCATTACTTGGTTTTTATACAATGAGGAAACTAAAACAAAGGTATTGCCGCCTCCGGTAAAAATTCCTTTAGCTTCTTTAATCGCTTTAACAGGATCTTGGAAGGAATGAAGCCCCACCACTTTCTTATTTAGTTTTTCAAATGCTTTAGATGCTTTTTCGGTATATTGATCGTGAGAAATCCCTCCGGGACGGGCATAGGGAATGAACAGGATTTCATCGGTTTCAGAAAAAAACTCTGTCAATGCATCGGTTAAATAATCTAAATAATTTCCATTATAAATAGTTGAGGTACTTGCAACAATTAGGTTTTTCATAGTTCAGATTAAAAAATAATATGATAAATTTAACAAACGTACTTTAAAAAATGGCGTCTTTATATTGTAATTTAACTAATCATGCGTATTAAACTAACCATACTACTTGTTTTACTCCCACTGCTATCAATAGCTCAGGACATAGAAAGAGTTGTCATTGAGGGTTTTATAACCGCTCCAGTGAGTGAAGATGTAGAGGGTGTAAATATTTACAATAACTCTACCCAAAAAGGAACAGTCACCAATGATAAAGGAGAATTTAAATTAAAAGTGGGGGTTAACGATCGAGTATTAGTAACCGCATTGCAATTTCAGAGTTTTACTATAATTGTTGATAAAGGGATTGTAGATACCAAAATCATGAAAATTTATTTAAACCCGGCTGTAAATCAGTTAGAAGAAGTAATTGTGAGACCCTATGATCTTTCTGGAAACATTGTTGCCGACGTAAACAGGGTAAAAACCTACACGTTTGCACCTAAAATGGACTTATCCTATGAAGCCTTAAATTATAAATATGAATTTCAGCCAGATGCATTAACCAAAGTTGAAGGCAACGCTGCAGAAGAAGCTTTGCATGACAACGCTTTAAAAAATGGGGCTAATATATTGGGTATTATAGGACTTTTGTTTCCTGAAAATATGGAAATAAATCTTGTGAAAAATAAAAATATCGAAGACCGGGTGCAAATTTCCAGAACGCTACGGCAACGCTTCAGTAACGCATATATTGAAGAAACTTTTGGTATTCCCAAGGAAAAAGCAAATGATTTCCTCTATTTTGCCGAAGATGGCGGGTTAACCGAAACAATGCTAAAGGGTGAAAACGAAATGGAATTGCTTGATTACATGTACCAACAAAGTAATTTGTACAAAAAAAATAGTGAAGAAGAGTAATTTATTGTTATTAGTATTCTGCATCACTATAGTTGCTGAATGTTTGGCGCAACGAGAACCAATACAAGGTACCATTAGTAATAAAACTGATGTGGAAGGAATTCATGTAATGAATCTTACCTCTCGTTATAATACCGTTACAGGTGTTCATGGTAATTTTTCTATAGCAGTAAAAGAGCAAGATACTTTATTGTTTTCGTCCGTAAATTATGTGCCTAAAAAAATAGCCGTTTCTGTTGAAATAATTGAAAAAAGTATTTTAATAGTAACGCTTGACGAATTGGTAAATGAATTAGACGAAGTAGTGTTGGGGCCTAACCTGACAGGGAATCTGGAAAGCGACCTCAAAACCATTAAAACCGAAAAACAAATTAATTTTTACGATGTGGGTATCCCTGGTTTTATAGGCGAACCCGAAGAAAAAATCGTCCCCCTTTTTGTTGCTGCCTTTCCCACACAGGTAGATTTAGAAGCGTTATATAAGCATATAGGCGGATACTATAAAAAACTCAAGATCCAGCGTAAATGGGAAGGTCAAAACAACACGGTTGCTAAAGTCATAAACTTTTATACACCAGTATTTTTTGAAGAAGCTTATAATATCCCTGAAGATCGATTATATGATTTTTTACTCTTTTGTATGGAAACGAGCCTTCTTGAAAGAGATTTTAAAAAAGAAAACTATGTTTTGGTGCTGAAAATATTTGAAGAAAAAGGAATTGAATACACCAAAAGGTTGCAAGAACCAAAAACTACAGAAAAGGAATAGTTGTTGTAACATTTCAGCATATATTGCGTCCTATTAAAACACATTGAGTATATGAAATATCTAAAAATAGCAATTCTTGCTATCGTATTCCCTTTGATGACTGCTTCTGCACCAGCACATAAATTTTATGTAAGTACTACTAATATGGAGTACGTGCCAAAAAAGGAGTCTATTCAGATTATAACGAAAATTTTTATAGACGATATAGAAAAAGTACTTCAACAACGGTACAATCCTTCCATTTCCATAACCACTAAAGAAACTCAGAATGATATTGAGTACTTGAAAAAGTATATTCTTCAAAAACTGAACGTAAAAGTGAATGGAAAACCGGCAAAACTCAATTATATTGGTAGGGAATATGATATTGATATTGTAAATGTATATATTGAAATTTCAGGAGTAAAAGAATTGCATTCTGTAGAAGTAAAAAACGAAGTATTAATGGATCTTTTTGATGAACAACAAAACATTATCCATATAAAAACCCCCGAAAACCGAAGGAGTTTCATTTTAGACAGCCATAATATTAAAGATATGTTAAACTTCAACTAAACTGATTTTCATTCAGCAACATAAAAACTATTTTTAAAACTTTTTAAAATTTCAGAAATACAAATTATCTATGAAACTAATTAAATGCCTTTCCTTAGTAATCTTGTTTCTTTCAGCAGGGATGAGTTACGCACAGGATCAAAACAATGGTGACGAGCGTGAGCCGGGCCATATTAACAACAACCGTTTTAAACAATTATATGAGGAGTTTTCTACTCCCAATCAATATAGAAGTGCGAGTGGTGCTCCCGGTCCTAAATATTACCAGCAGAGAGCCGATTACGAAATGGACATCGAACTTGATGACGTAAGTAAAAAACTATATGGTAACGAAACCATTACATATACCAATAACTCTCCAGATGTGTTGGAATATTTATGGGTACAGTTAGATCAAAATGTTCGTGCCAAAGATTCAAAATCTTCATTGATCGAACCAAGTGGAGCTGCCCCAGCTGATATGGCTGGTTCTTTTGTGCAAAAACATATGGGAGCTGCTTTTGAGGGTGGTTTTAATATTCAAGAAGTTAAAGATGAAAAAGGAGGGAATCTTCCGCATACAATTAATCGCACTATGATGCGTGTTGAAATGCCAGAAGATCTTGAGCCAGGAGATGATTTTACATTTTCAATTAAATGGTGGTATAATATTCCAAACCATACAATTGATAGAGCACGTAGTGGTTATGAAGAGTTTAAAGATGGTAACCGCGGATATGTAATAGCACAATTCTATCCTCGTATGGCAGTTTATAATGATGTAGAAGGATGGCAAAACAGCCAGTTTTGGGGTAGAGATGAATTTGCATTGCCTTTTGGTGACTTTGAAGTAAATATTACTGTTCCTGCAGATCACGTGTTAGACGCTACAGGGTCTCTTCAGAATAGGAAAGATGTCTTTACCAAAGAGATGATGAATCGTTTTGAAAAAGCGAAGAAGTCTTACGATAAACCTGTAATTATTGTAACACAAGAAGAGGCAGAAAAAGCTTCAACAGGGTTTACAAAAAGTAAAAAAACGTGGGAGTTCAAAGCAGAGAATGTTAGAGATTATGCTTTTGCAACATCAAGACGTTACATTTGGGATATGATGGCCGTAAAGCAAAACAACGGTAAAGATGTAATGGCTGTGTCTATGTATCCACCAGAAGGCAACCCATTATGGGAAGAGTTTTCAACGAAAGCTGTAGCGAGTACTTTAAAATCCTACTCTCGAATGACATTTAATTACCCATACCCTAAAGCTATTTCAGTACACGCTAAAAATCAAGGGATGGAATATCCAATGATTTGCTGGAATTACGGACGCCCAGATGAAGATGGAAATTACAGTGAGCGTACTAAGTATGGTATGATTTCAGTAATTATTCACGAAGTTGGCCACAATTATTTCCCTATGATTGTAAATAGTGATGAGCGTCAATGGACGTGGATGGACGAAGGTCTTAACACGTTTGTGCAGTATGTAGCTGAACAGGATTTTGGTGAGTGGTATCCTGATGCTATTGCGCCAAACAAAAAGTATCCTTCTCGTAGAGGTCCTGCAAAGAACATTGTAAGTTATATGGCAGGCGATCAAGATTATATCGCTCCGATAATGACGAAAGGTTTAAATACTTATAACTTTGGTAGCAACGCATATGGAAAACCTGCTACAGCTTTAAATATTTTACGCGAGACTGTAATGGGGCGCGAATTGTTTGATTATGCTTTTAAAATTTATGCTAATCGTTGGATGTTTAAACACCCAACCCCAGAAGATTTTTTCAGAACCATGGAAGATGCTTCAGCTGTAGATTTAGACTGGTATTGGAGAGCTTGGTTTTATAGTACTGAATACACAGATATTGGAGTGAAGGATGTAAAACGTTTTTATGTAACTTCAAAAATGAATCAAGAAGTGCGCGATATGATGGAAGCCAGAGGAATGAAAGAGAGCGATCTCCCGCCATTAGTCTATATGATTGAAGAAGGAAGTGAAGATTACGAAGAAAGTATGAAAAATGCTTCTTTAGACGATATAACCACCTTGCAAGAATATATTATGGATAATCTTTCTGCTGAAGAAAGAGCAAACCTGAAAAAGCCAAACTATTTCTACGAAATAGTTTTTGAAAAACCAGGAGGTATCCCAATGCCAATCATTGCAGAGTATACTTATAGCGACGGAAGTACAGAGCGAGTGAAATATCCAGCTCAAATCTGGAGAAAAAATGACAAAGAAGTAGGAAAGGTAATTGCTTCAGAAAAAGAGATTGTAAAAATAGTGGTTGATCCAGATGAGGAAACAGCAGATATTGATACAGAAAACAATAGTTGGCCTAAACGTAAAAAGCTAGGTGATTTTGACAAATTTAAAAACAAAGTAGAAGAATAATTTTTTCTGAAATTTATATACACAAAGCCTCGTTGTTTTAACGGGGCTTTTTCGTGTAGCATAATATTCTTGTTTATATTTGCAATATGTATGCAGAGGCAATCTTTTTATTTATAAGCGGTACCGAAATTGTATTTATACTTTTTATTGTACTACTGGTTTTTGGTGCTGATAAAGTTCCCGAAATCGCTAAAGGTTTAGGTAAAGGTATGCGTCAACTTAAAGACGCTACAAACGATATTAAATCTGAAATCACTAAAAGTGCCGAAAAACAAGGACTTGATGTTGATATTACAAAAGATGTACGTGAAGAGATTGATAAAGTAAAAGAAGATGTAGACGAAATCACCGGTCCCATTAAACGCAGATTTTAATGTTTGACATTCTAAAAGAGTGGGACAGAGAGTTGTTTGTACTTCTTAACTCCTTAGGAATAGAAAAGTTTGATAATTTTTGGATTACCGCCACACAAATAGAAACTTGGACGCCACTTTTTTTAGTTTTCTTTTTTTTAATATTCTACTACTTTAAATGGAAACGGGGAGGAGCTATCCTTTTCTTCTTATTACTAACCTTCGGAATTACCATTTTCTTTACAGGTTTTGTAAAAGATTATTTCGCCAGACTAAGACCAAATAATGTTGAAGCATTGTCTGAGGTTATTCGTATTCTTCAAAAACCCAATAACTATAGCTTTTTTTCGGGGCATGCTTCCTCTAGCTTTTCAGTAACCACGTTTATGGCTTTAATTTTAAGGCAGAAAACCAAATGGATATTTCTCGCCTACCTTTGGCCACTTGTCTTTGTAACCAGCAGAATTTATGTAGGTGTTCATTACCCAAGTGATATACTTGTAGGAGCTTTAGTAGGTACTATCTTCGCAATTATCTTTTACAAATTGTGTAAAAAAGCATTAGAGCATGACAAGCTAAAAGTTAGGGACTTAGAGTAACTTCCTCGTGTTAATTGCTATTTTTTGTATCTTGATGTTTTATTAATTAAACCATCAAACCTATGAAAAAACTACAACTCGTAGTACTGGCCGCATTCGCAATAATTGTGATAGGCTGTACAAAAGACAATCCCCTAACAGAAGAAACACAAGAAACTAATCTTACTTCTGAAACTTCACAAGAATTATTAACTATCCCCCAAATCAACAAAATCATTGATGAACAACTACGCCGTACAGGCGATTTTAGTTGGGATAAAACGTCCGATCAAGTATTATGGAGTGCCACGGTGCACGGAAGTGGTATTTTAACCATTGGATATGGAGAAAAAGGAGAAAGTTTCAGCACTGAGAAGAATGCAAGACTTACCGATTCGAAAAATGCAATCATTTCTGAAGTAATTTCAATGGAAAAGGGTTCTCGAAAAGAAACTCTTTTCGAAGACGATGATGTACTAAATGTAATTGATGTTCAGGTAAAATCCCTGAAAACCATTACCGAATTAAGAAAACGAAACGATATTCGGTATATGGAACCCAACGCGTATTCTTTCTTTTACAGTGAACAATATCCTCAAAACAGATCGTCTAGCGGTTGTGGAAAGGATGGACAAACCTTAAACAACAATGATTACCGAACTGTTGCCCCAGGATCGTTAGTAAGTTGGACATATGATGAGCACAATATAGAACAGGCTTGGAGCTATAGTACCGGATCTGGTGTAACTGTTGGTCTAATAGATACAGGAGTGTCACAAAGTCAACCCCTTTTAGGAAGTAACTTTAACGATGGGTATAGTACAGGAAGGACTATTCAAAAATATGGAACGTTTATCGATTCAGCTTGGCCCTGGTCTAACAACTATGATGGTCCACATGATAAATGTGGTCATGGAACTAGTATGGGGTCAACCATTGCTTCCCCTAGAAATAATGATAACCTACCTGTTGGGGTGGCTTACAATTCAAACTTAATAGCGTATCGTGCTACAGAGGATGTATTATTAAACGATTACCACGAACGTAAAGGTGTAAAAGATGCCTTACGACAATTGGCAGATAGAAGCGACGTAAAAATTATATCAATGTCTATCGGGTATCCTTGGTCTATTAACAATGTAAAAGATGCTGTACGATATGCACATAGCAGAGGGAAACTTATATTTGCAGCTGGCGGAACTTCCTTAGACTTCACTAATTGGTATCCGGTGATTTTTCCTGCCAGTATGAGCGAAACGGTTGCCGTAACCGGAATAACCGATGATGGAACGTACGAACAGTGCGATACGTGCCACGATGGTAGCGAAATAGAATTTACTATTGTGATGCAACGTGCAAATGATAACGGACGTACAAGTGCGGTATTAGGCTTTTATAATGGAGATACCGATTATGTAGGAGGTTCTTCTGTGGCAACAGCAACAACTGCAGGAATTGCAGCATTGGTTTGGGAACGCCACCCAACTTGGAGTAGAAGCCAAGTATTGAATAAAATGCGACAAAGCTCCGAGTTTTACCCTAATAAAGATAGTACAAAGGGGTATGGAAATATTGATGCGTTGCAGGCGGTTCAATAAAATTTTAACTTTAACCAAACTAAAAAGGTTCAGAAATTTTTCTGAACCTTTTTTTATAAACTATATCATTCTACTAACCGTTAACCCATCTCGAATAGGCAATAAAATGGTTTCCAGTTTAGGATGTTCATTGAGCAGTTTGTTATACTCCAGTAATGCTTCCGTGTCCTTATCGTCTTTCTTTAAAGGCTGGATGACTTTTCCGCTCCACAACACATTATCACTTAAAATAACCGATCCGCTTTTTAATTTTGGAAGAATAATGTCGAGATACTTTGGATAATTACTTTTATCAGCATCTATAAAGACCAAATCAAAAATTTGAGTTAGTTTTGGAATAATTTCTAAAGCATTTCCAGTATGTTGTATTATCTGCTCTCCAAAGCCTGAAGCATTGAAGTATTTTCGTTGAAAATCGTGCAGTTCCTCATTGATATCAATGGTGTGTAATTCACCTTCTTTATGCATTCCTTCCGCTAAACTCAAAGCTGAATAGCCTGTATAGGTGCCAATTTCCAAAATGTATTTCGGGTTTATTAATTTGGAAAGCATACTCAATACACGCCCTTGTAAATGACCACTTAACATTCTAGGTGCCAATACTTTTTGCCAGGTTTCTCTATTGAGCTTTTGTAGCAGTTCAGGTTCCGGCTGCGAATGATTTTCTACGTAATTGTTTATTTCTTCAGGAAGAAAGTCCATGTTATTTGTTTAATGTATGCCACCCATCATTTTTTTAATGAATGGTGAAATTAGTATCGCAAAGATACCCACAATTATACTAATGGTACCAAAACTTGCATACACTGAAACATACGAAAATAGTTGTTGTAAACCTTCACTTTCCGTTAAAACACTTTGTAAAGTTAATCCGCTTATTTGCTCGGTAATGGTTCCAAAAAAACCAGATGAAAAAACAGATGCTTCTCCTCCTGAAACAGATGTAAGCTTAGCAATTTTCCCAGCAAAAAAGTGTCCGAAAAAATTAGCAGAAAACCAAACGCCCATGATGAAAGCGGTGTATTTTAAAGGGGATAATTCGGTCATTTTAGATAAACCGATGGGTGATAAAAATAATTATCCGATTGTCAGTACCATATAGCCTAGTATTAAATACGTCATAGAGGTTCTTGCAAAGTCGTCAACACTATTTGCAGACATGGCAAATATGAGAAACCCAAGACCAAGAAACAATAGTCCCAATCCGAATTTAACTGGGGAATTTGGATTTCTATTTCGTTTGCTTAAAAACGTCCATAACATGGAAAAAGGTATGGCAAAAAGAATGATGAATCCCGCGTTAATACTGTTGGTTCCTGCGGCGTCCATCCCCACCAAGTTTACATTTCTATCGGCAAATAAGGTTAAGGAACTGCCGGCTTGTTCAAAAATTGCAGCGAATAAAGTGTACAATATAGTAAAATAGACAGCAACCAATAACCGCTTCTTTTCCTTCATACTTACGGTTGAAATAATATACGTTATATATGCAATCAAGAACAGTGAGACAATCCACACTAAATAGCTTTCAAATTCGTGAAAACGAACAATCGTAGCAAATAACACTACTGAAACTATAGAACAAATTACAATCCATTTTCCTTTGTTTAAACCGAGCGTTTTTAAATTGTATTTTTCAGTATTTGGCACCAATCCTTTACTGCCAAATACATTGCTTTTTAAGCCGCTATTAAAAACAAGAAGTCCGGCAACCATTCCAATTCCTGCTAAAACAAAACCATAATGCCAACCGTAATTTGCGGCAAACCAAGCACAGGCTAAGGGGGCAATGGCAGCTCCTAGATTGATACCGAGATAAAAAATAGTAAATCCAGAATCTCTTCTGCTGTCTCCTTGTTGGTATAGTTCGCCTACAAAAGATGAAATATTAGGTTTAAAAAAACCGTTCCCCACAATAATCAACCCTAAGGAACCATAGAAGAAAATAGGAAGTTCAATAGTAAGAAAAAAGTGTCCCAGCACCATTAAAACGCCACCAAGTATAATTGATTTTCTATAACCTAAAATTTTATCTGCTAAAATTCCACCAATCATAGGGGTTACATACACTAATGACATATACGCCGCATACACACCAAAAGCCATATCGTCACCAAACAACAAGTGTTTAGTCATGTAAAGCACCAAAAGGGCTCGCATTCCGTAGAAAGAGAACCGTTCCCATAATTCAGCAAAAAATAAGTAAAGTAATCCCTTTGGATGTCCAAAAATCTCAGTAGGTTCGTTGTCGATTGTCGTATTGCTCATAGTTGTATGTTAAACTTTTGAGCAATGTAAAAGCGAGTCATTGAGTTTGAAATGACTGTTTTAAATTATAACAAAAAATAGTGGGTTGTGAGTAATTGTGAGTGAAGCAACAATTAATTACAAATAGCTTTATACTCTTTGTTTTCAGGTGTTTCTGAGAATTCTTCTAACAAAGCTTTGTCAATTGTTATATTTTCAGGAATGATACGTAAGCGGTACCTGCTTTCACCTATAAAGATAAAAAGATCACGTCTATCCAATTTTTCATTTCCCTCTAATTGTAGAATATCATTTATATTTTCGATAATTCGGGTGACGTAAGTTTGGTTTGTTATTTCACCGCCTAGGTTTACCAAAATACTTTGCGAAACCCCTTCAGCATATTTCCGCCTAATGGCAAACTTCAATAAGTTTTTATACTGTGTGGTTTTAGAGCCAAAATCGATTACCTGATCAACAATTCCTTTGGTAGGGATATTAATTTTAACCAAACTCCAATCTAAAAAAGAGATGGCCATTTCGTTTGGTTTCGGCATGCTGGCAAGTCGAATTACCCAAATAGTAGCCAATACCAAGAAAACAGCAATTAAAGACGTTTTAGCAATAATTTTAATAAAGTTGTTACTGAAATCATTTCCGAAGGTTAAAAAGGCTTCTGAAACTTGAGAAGTGAATGTTAGTACAATTACCAAAACAGCGATTATTCCTATTAATTTCAACCCTCTATACGCAAAGGTTCTATAAAATGAAACACCTAATAAATAACATAAAAAAGCAGATAATAATAAATCTGGAATGCTGCTTATTTTTATATTTTGAATCGTATTTGAATTCCCTAAAAGTTGCGGTAGAATAAATGTAATAGCGGCCGTAGCGACAATTAGACCAATAATTTTTTTTATATTTCTCTTATTGTGATAGATAAACTGCGGGGCGTAGTAAAAATAAAAAAGCGCCAGCAGTAGAAACATATTGTTTACAATAGAAAGCAAATTTACTCCTAATTGATACCCTTGGGTATCTATAAATGAAAAGACCATTCCCGCATAACTCCATACCCCAGAAACAACCCAAACGAACATGGCAAAACTTAAATAGAGTAGTGCTTTATCTACCCTTTTTTCAGATTCATCTTCTTCTAAAATATATTTAAACTGCTTTCTAATGTGATACCAAATCGCCAGCAAAAGCACCCCACCAATTAATGCTATAAAAATGTGAGATAGAATATAAAACCTAGCGACTTCTGTCATGAGTGTTAACTAAGAATTCTATTAACCAATTTCTTTTTAGCAGCTTCGTCATCACCGCACAGCCATTGTATTACATTATCTTCCCAAATGGCATCACATTCTTCCTCTGTTAAGATATCTCGTTCTTGAGCAAGATCTAAAATTTTACCAGGATACGAAGATTGTACAGCACTCTCCATTTCTCCTAATGGATATGGATCATCTAGGCCCATTATAACTTGCTTTGGGTCTTGATTTTCTACCAATAATTTTAACGAACCTGTATCGTGTACTAAAGTGTCAAAAAATATGTTTTTATGTCCAACTGCTTTTCTAGGGTGTGTTTTTCCTTCAAATAGATCTGGCCGACCATCAAAACCTTGAATACGGCGTCCTAAATTTATTTGTGCTAATTGTCCGCCGTGTGCAAAACACGTACGCATATTGGGGTATTTATCTGCGTACCCATTCAACGTTAAGAAGTGATATGCATCCGCACATTGCGCTAACATCCAGATAAGGTGGAAGCGCCAAGATGTGTTTTCCAATTTTATAAATTTTTCACCATCGTAGGGATGAATTTCAACCGCTAAATTATACTTGCTGGCTAGTTCAAAAATGGGTTCGTTTTCTTCATCAAAAATACAGCGCCATGTTCCAATGGTATCCATATAGTGGGTTGGTAAACATAAAAGTTGAAGCCCTAATTCTTCGACACAACGTTCAATTTCCCATAAGGCACCTCTTACAAATCCTGGGTGTACTACAAATCCGCAGGTAAATTTTGACGGATTATCGTGCTGCACTTTCGCGTTAAAATCGTTCTGAAACCGTAATGCTTGCTTCATTTCTTCTACTCGAAGACCATTTCCATATAATTGTGAAAGGTTTAAAACAACGGCGTGATCAATATCAAACCGCTCCATCCACTCTAGTTTCTCATTTAAAAAGAAACTAGAATCAGTAACGGGACGGCTCCAATCTTTTTGAAGCATAAACTTTTTATCTTCATCTACCCAAAAAATCTCCTTGTCTTTCATAAACTGAGGAATTTGTTCTGGATATGGAAGTAGATGCGAATGACCGTTAATGCGAAGTTTTCTTTTCATAGAGGGTGGCTTGTTCAGGTTTTTCGAATGATATTGTATTCAGATAAAGTTACAATAAAAAGTGTTGAGAGCAATTTAGCTTATAAGCTTTTCGTTCTTCCTCCATCAACCGGCAAGTTAATACCGTTAATGTAACTCGCTGCTTCACTGGCTAAAAAGGCAACCGCATACGCAGTTTCTTCGGGTTGTGCAAAACGGGCTGCAGGCACTAAACTCTTCATAAATTCAGCAGCTTCTTCTTCTGTTTTATCATGTTTTTTAGCAGCATTGCCTACAATGTTGTCTAAACGGTCAGTAGCTGTAAAACCGGGTAACACATTGTTTACCGTAATGCCAAAACCACCCAATTCGCTAGCGAGAGTCTTGCTCCAATTGGCAACGGCACCACGAATGGTATTGCTTACGCCCAAGCCTTCAATAGGTTGTTTTACCGAAGTGGAAATAATATTAATAATACGTCCGTAGCCCACTTTTTTCATTCCTGGAACAACGGCTTGCACTAATATTTGGTTGCAAACCAAGTGTTGTGAAAAGGCTTTGGTAAACTCTTCCGTATCTGCTGAAAAAAGAGGTCCGCCTTTTGGTCCCCCAGTATTGTTAAGTAGAATATGAAATACTTTGTCTTTTGTAGCCGCTTCAATTTTTTCTTTAAGGGCTTCAGGGTTTGAAAAATCGGCTACTATATAATCATGTCGCTGTCCGTCACCAGTGGGTAATTGCGACAGTACACCTTTCAATTTCTCTTCATTTCTGGCAACTAAGGTAACGCTGGTCCCTAACGAAGCCAACTCCATGGCAGATGCTTTTCCTATTCCGGCACTGCTTCCACAAACAAGTGCCGATTTAAAGTTTAAATTTAAATTCATGAGCTATTAATTGAGCGATTTATATACTTTGTTCTGTAAATATACTATGATTTTATGGGAAGCATGGAACAGAAAGCTTATTTCTGAAAGCCCCCAACATTTCAGAAATTTTAAGTACCTTGAAGCTTCAATTTTGCTAAAAATAACGCTATGATTTTTATTGAAAATGAAGGGGTTACAAATCCACACCTTAACTTGGCCTTAGAAGAATACATTGTCCGGAACTTCAGTTTTGACAATGACTATCTTTTGTTTTATATAAACGAACCTTCTATAATTATAGGTAGAAACCAGAATACCTTAGAAGAAATCAATCACGAATACGTAGAGGAAAACAATATTAAAATCGTTCGACGTGTGTCGGGTGGAGGAGCGGTATATCATGACTTCGGAAATTTAAACTTTAGTTTTATAACCGATCACGATATTAAGAGTTTAAACAACTTTAAAAAAGTTACAGCGCCTGTTGTAAAAGTGCTGAACAGTATGGGCGTTCCTGCCGAAATGAAAGGAAGAAATGACGTAGTAGCAAACGATAAAAAAATATCCGGTAATGCACAATTTTCTACCGGAAAACGGATGGTAAGCCACGGCACCTTGTTGTTAGATACTGATTTAAGTGAGGTTGCCAATGCATTACAAGTTAAAATGAGCAAGATTGAAAGTAAAGGCCATAAATCGGTACGGAGTCGGGTGGCTAACATTTCAGAATTTATGGATGAAAAGGTCGATATTGAAACCTTTCGATCTTTAATTTTAAAAGGGTTATATGAAGCGCGAGACGATTTTGAAACCTATCGTCTTACAGATGAAGAATGGGAAGGTGTCCACAAACTAAAAGAAGAAAAATACGACACTTGGGAATGGAATTATGGCAGTTCCCCAAAATTCAATATACAACGTGAACGCAGATTCCCAGCTGGAACACTAGACCTTCGCATTTTTGTTGAAAAAGGACACATTAAAAACTTTAAAGCATTTGGTGATTTCTTCGGAAGGGAACCGGTTGAAAAATTGGAAGAATTATTCATTGGCACCCGTTATGAAAAAACTGACATAAAAAATATACTAGAAAATATCGATATCGAAGCGTATTTCGGTGCCATACCAAAAGATGAATTTATCAATTTAGTATATGGCGCGGATGAGGAGGGTTAGTTTGTTTAATTAGTATCTATAAGAAGAAATGTTACTAGGATATTTTGATTATATATTTTTTGCTGTTCTCATTTTTCTAAATTTTAGATTTTGGAACAGAAAAATTAATTGGAAAGTAGGTTGCATAATCGGCGGATTGTCTTTTAGTGTTTTTTTACCAATTCTTTCAATTGTAATTGAGCTTACCAGAGTGGAAATCACATCAGGACCTTGGATGGATAGTTTTGAGGTTGTTTATACATTTTTACGATTTCCTACTTATTGGATAGTTGGAATTATTCAAGCAATTATTATTGGAATAAATTTGAGCCATAAAAAACAGAATTAAATAAATCTGAGTGAAACTCATTATTATTCACTACTCATAACCTTTTTTCTGTCCACTAAAAACTAACAACTACCCTCTATTGTACTTAATACAAACGTTCTTAGGCTCGGTAAAAAATCGAAGCGCTTCAAAACCACCTTCCCGGCCAACACCGCTATTTTTCATACCGCCAAAAGGGGTGCGTAAATCCCGGTTAAGCCATGTATTTACCCAAACAATTCCAGATTGTAATTGTTTTGATAATCTCATGGTTCGGTCTAAATTGTTCGTCCAAAGTGTAGCTGACAAGCCATACTTCACGCCATTCGCCATTTTTAAAGCTTCGGCCTCGGTTTTAAACGGCATAAGGGTTACTACAGGGCCAAATATCTCTTCTTGGTTTACACGGCATTGGTCGTCAAATACTTCAATGATTGTAGGTTGTAAATAATAGCCATTTTCTAAATTTTCAACGGTAACAGTTTTACCACCAAAGAGGATTTTTCCACCTTCTTCTTCGGCGATTTTAATATAGGATTGAACTTTTTCCAAATGTGGTTTTGAAACTAAAGCCCCCATATTCGTTTTAGCATCAAACGGATCACCCACTCTTAATTGCGATACTTTTTCAATAAAGTCTTTTTTAAATTTCTCGTAAATGGATTCTTCTACAAAAATGCGGCTTCCGCAAAGGCAAATTTGCCCTTGATTGGCAAACGACGATTTTACAGTTGTTTCCAACATATTCTCATAATCGCAATCGGCAAAGATGAGATTGGGATTTTTTCCTCCTAATTCCAACGATAGCTTTTTAAACATCGGTGCGGCGGTACGGGCAATATGTTCGCCGGTTTTAGTGCCACCGGTGAACGAAATAGCTTTGATGTTTGGATGTTCCACAATAGCTTGCCCGGCAGAAGGTCCCGTGCCGTGAACAATATTCAATATGCCTTTTGGTAAACCGGCTTCAGTAAGAATCTCACCTAATAAATAAGCTGTCATGGGTGTAACCTCACTTGGTTTTGCCACGACTGTATTTCCCGCTGCAATAGCTGGGGCAATTTTCCAAGTAAATAAATAGAGTGGAAGGTTCCAAGGGGAAATGCAACCTACAACACCTAACGGTTGTCGTAACGTAAAATTCATACTGTCCATCCCGACACTTTCATGTGCTTCACTGGCAAATTGGGTGATGGCATTTGCAAAAAACCGGAAATTAGCAGATGCTCTAGGAATATCGATTGCTAATGCTAAACTTAAGGGTTTGCCATTGTCTTTGGCTTCAGCTTCAGCTAATTTGACTAAATTTTCTTCAATAAGATCGGCTATTTTTAAAAGGATACGACTGCGTTCGTCGATGGTAGTATTGCTCCAAGTTGGGAATGCCTTTTCAGCTGCTTGATACGCTTTTGCAACATCATCTGCATCAGAACTTGCTATTTGAGAATATACCTCACCATTCGATGGATTATAGTTGTCCAACCACTTATTAGATTGAGGCTTGGCATATGTTCCATCAATATAGTTTAAAATCTTTTCCATAGCAGTAGGTTATTTTTTCTCTTGCGAAGTAAATAATTTTTTAAAAGCATCGTACACGGCCAAATGCAATGCATCACCGTGATCTTGCTCTTTTAAAAAGTGATAATATAAAGACGTGTTTTTCTTTTTGTTTTTGTTCAGTTTTTTATGAAGCTGCTTTGCCACTCGCTTCATCACATTTCCTTCTTCTCCAACAGCGACGTAGATTGATTTTTCTGTGCTATAAGGTTGTGGTTCTTTTTTTAACAACGATTCATAATCGTACCACAAACTCGGACTAACGATAATGTAGTTTTTAAAAAGATTAGGCTTTTTAAATAAGATTTCAGAAGCCAATAAGCCACCCAACGATTGTCCAATTAAGGTTTTTTCTGAAGTAACTGGGTATTGCTTTTCCACTAGGGGTTGCAGCTCTTTTTCTATAAATGCAATAAATTTTTCTGAATGACCGGTTTCTGGATATTTTTTAACGTACTCTTTATCGGTAGAAGGATAGGTGAAGTCACGATTCCTGCTCACATTGGCAATTCCGATTACAATGGTTTCCGGAATCATATTAATCCACGAAAAGGATCCAAACTGAACCAAGCCTGCAATATGAATAAAATCTTCATCGGCCGAACCATCCAACAAATAAATAACGGGGTATTCTTTTTCTTCGGAAAAATTATGTGGCAAATAAACGTTTAACGTTCGCTCTTCTTCTAAAGTTTCAGAATAAAACGTAAGTGTTTCTCCAATTGAGAAAGGTTCTTTTGAAACTTCAATAGGCTTTGTTTGCGCATAGCTTATTGAAACAGATAAAAAGAAAATGGACAGGACTATTTTTTTAATTGCTTTCATTGATATTAATTTTACTCACTACTCACTACTCACTACTCACTACTCACTACTCACTACTCACTTACAGGCTTATAAGCCATTGCCTTAATTTCCACCATTAAATGCGGATGCGGCAATTGATGCACTGCAACAGTGGTTCGTGCTGGGCCTGTTTCTTTTTTAAAATATTGCGCATACACTTCATTATAGCCTGCAAAGTCATTCATGTTAACCAAAAAAGAGGTTACATCGACTACATCATCCATAGTGGCGTTTTCTGTAGCTAGATAATCCTTAATGTTTTCGAGTACGGCACGGGTTTGTTCTTTAATATCGAATTGCATGCTGCCCATTTCGTCTACTTGGTTGGCACCGGCAATAGTGTTGTCGGGTAGTCTAGAGCTGGTTCCACTTATAAAAATGAAGTCTCCCACGCGTTTTACGTGTGGATAGGCTCCTCGAGGTTTTGCTTTTCCGTCGACTAATTTACTTTTGTTTCTCATGTTTTTTTATTTTAAGTTTTTTACCACCGCATCATCGTGCATAATCTCTTTGGTCTCGCGTTTTACCAATTTTAATTTTTCTTGAAGCGATAACGAATCAGGTAATTTTCCATCGTCTAGCAAGTTTAAGATGGCTTTGTCTTGTGCCCGTCCTTTTCGTAAAGCCTCATCGTAAGTGATGTGTTCGTTAAAGGTAACTAAAGAATATTTACTATAATATTCCTGTGGAAACTCCGCTTCAAAAGCAGTTTCCAGTTTTCGTTTGCGTTGGAATAATGGACTTGCCGTGTGCTCTTTCATTTCGTGAAAGTTATCGACCGCTAAATCGGCAATGGCGTCGGTGTCTTTTTTGCGATTGACTTCATATTCTTGAAAAATAGTTTCCCAGTGAAGCGTTCCGTCGGTGAGATTGCTTTCATATTTCTCTAAAATTTCATCAAAAACCACTACATCTTCAAATGAGGCATTCATTCCTTGTCCATAAAATGGAACGATTGCGTGAGCCGCATCGCCCAACAATAAAGTTTTTCCGTAGGTGCTCCAAGGAGAACATTTTATGGTGCCCAGTGGCCCTGTTGGATTATTAAAAAATTCTTCAGCTAAATTAGGCATCAATTCTAATGCATCAGGAAATTCTTTCTCGAAATATTCAGTAACCCGTTCTGGAGTGTTTAAATTTTCGAAACAATAATCGCTGTTTTTATATGGAAGAAATAGGGTAACGGTGAAACTTCCATCTAAATTGGGTAAGGCAATAAGCATATCTTCTCCG
Source organism: Marixanthomonas ophiurae (assembly GCF_003413745.1). Lineage (NCBI taxonomy): Bacteria > Pseudomonadati > Bacteroidota > Flavobacteriia > Flavobacteriales > Flavobacteriaceae > Marixanthomonas > Marixanthomonas ophiurae. Next base: position 1,621,780 of record NZ_QVID01000001.1, read on the forward strand.
CGTGGCCAAATATGTAATGCATTGGTGTAGGTACGATATCCTCCGTCTTTTTTAGCTGGAATCTCCAGTTCTTTATAACCGTGGGTTAACCAATCTTGTGAAAAGCTAAATAAAAACTTTTTGTGCAAGAACATATTTTTTCGAACGGCTGAACCGGCACCGTCAGTTCCTAATAGAATATCTCCGCTTAAAGTGACTTCTTCATTGGTTTCATAATTTTTAAAAGTTGCTGAAGCGTTGGGCAAATCAACCGTTTTGCAACCATGATTGAAAATAATTTTCACATTCGGCATCGCTTCCGCAGCATCTAACAACAATTTATTTAAGCCTGGTCTTGAAACCGAGTTGATGTATTCATTTTTACGTCCGCTGTATTTACTTAAAAATGTATTGCTTTGACGGTCGTGAATCATTCGACCGTTCATAGGAATACACAGTTTTTTGGCGTCTTCTTCAACACCGGCAAGTCGCAATCCTTTTAAACCTCGATCACTTAATGCTAAGTTGATAGAACGCCCGGCGTCTTGGGTTGTTTTTCGTAGATCAGGTCTTTTTTCAACTAGGGTAACTTGATATCCACGTTGAGCTAATCGTAAGCTGAGTAAACTACCGCAGAGTCCAGCGCCAATTACTAATATGTTATCTTTTGTGTTCATGGTGAAGTGATGAGGTTTGCTATAGTAGAATTAATTATTTAGCACTTGTTTCAGTTTTTGGACAAAGCCAAACACATCTGCAAAACTATTGTAGAGTGGAGCAGGGGCAATACGGATTACATCAGGCTCGCGCCAATCACTGATTACACAAGATTCGGTTAATTTGGTATGTAAGCTTTTATCGGCGTTTTTTACTTGAATGGATAATTGACAACCCCGTTCTTCTGGTGTTCTAGGTGTGATAACTGATATGCTTTCATTGTTCATGTCATCTAAAAGAAATTCTAAAAAACCAGTGAGTTTAACCGATTTCTTTCGAAGATTGTCAAAACCAGCTTCCTCAAAAACATCTAACGATGCTCTAATGGCAGCCATCGATAAAATAGGTGGATTGCTCAATTGCCAGCCTTCGGCACCTGGTAAGGCATCAAAATCTTTCCGCATATTGAAACGGGTTTGCTTATTGTGCCCCCACCAACCTGTGAAACGTTTTAACTCTTTATTATTTGCGTGGCGTTCGTGAACAAAACAACCGCCCAAACTTCCTGGACCACTGTTTAAATACTTATAACTACACCAAACCGCGAAATCTGCTCCCGATTCGTGTAAGTTAGGTTGAATGTTCCCAGCTCCGTGAGCTAAATCAAAACCTACTTTACAATCGTGTTTGTGTCCTAATTCGGTGATTTTTTTGAGTGGGAACGATTGCCCGCTATAGTAGTTTGTGCTACCAATCATTAATAAAGCGATTTCGTCGCCTTGTTCATTCATAATCGCTTCTAGATCTTCAAAACGACATAACTCTTCACCTTCTCTGGGTTTCCATAGGATGAGTCCTTCCTTTTCATCATGGCTGTGAAACTTTAACTGACTTTCCATCGCGTATTTGTCGCTGGGAAAAGCATCGGCTTCAATGACGATTTTATACTTTTTATCGGTAGGTTGATAAAACGAAACCATCATTAAATGTAAGTTGGTGGTCAGCGTGTTCATCATCACCACTTCGCTAGGTTTAGCACCTACTATTTTGGCCATGCTTTCGGAAAGCAATTCGTGATACGGCAACCAAGGGTGTTCGCCTTCGGTATGGCCTTCAACCCCTAATTTGGCCCAATCTTGCAATTCTTTTTGAATATAGGTTGAGGTGGTTTTAGGTTGTAACCCTAAACTGTTTCCGCAGAGGTAAATCAGTTCGTTGTTGTCTTTATCTTGAGGAATGTGGAATTTTTTTCTGAAATGCGATAAGCTGTCTTCAGTGTCTAATTGCTTTGCAAATTCCAGTGAGTTTTGGTAGTTCATACGATTCGTTTCGGCTTCTAACAAAAATAACAATTTAATATGGTTTATAATTACTGAAGTAGTGTCCTTAACGCATAAATTTTAACGTCTTGATTGTGTGATGTTTCGTACATTTGAATTCAATATGAAGAAATTTGTACTTCTTTTTTTAGTAGTAGTTGTTTCAACAACAGCATTTTCACAATCCATCGCTAGAAAGTGGAATGAGGAAGTGTTGCATGGCATTCGCAATGATTTTGCACGGCCGGTGGTGCACGCCCGTAATCTATTTCATACTTCGGTTGCGATGTACGATGTTTGGGCTGTGTTTGATAAACAAGCTGCGCCGTATTTTTTAGGAAATACCATTGATGGTTTTAATTGTGAATTTGAGGGGTTTGAAACTTCAGAAACAGTTTCCGAAGCACAAAAGAAAGCGATTAGTTATGCGGTGTATCGATTAATGAAACAACGTTTTCAAAACTCACCTGGAAGCGAAGAAATTTTTATGTCAATAGATAGTTTAATGGATGAATTAGGCTATGATAAAAACTACTCTTCAACTAATTATAAAAATGGCAACCCTGCTGCTTTGGGAAATTACATCGCCGAGCAATTAATAGCTTTTGGACTACAGGATGGCTCTAATGAAGCCAATGATTATGAAAATCGGTATTACGAACCTTTAAATGAAGCATTGAATCTCGATTTTGTAGGGAATTCAACATTAGAACATCCAAACCATTGGCAACCATTAAAAGTGGAAAATTGGGTAGACCAAAGCGGAAATACCATTCCGGGAGGACAACCACCCTTTTTAGGACCAGAATGGGGAGCTGTCGTTCCTTTTTCCTTAAATGAAAAGGAATTAAAAACATACTCGACATCAGGTTTTGACTATAACTGCTATTTTGATCCCGGTGATCCATGGTACATTCAAGATTACAAAGGAATAGATGATCCTTACAAATGGAGTTTTGCCTTAGTTGCTGTATGGAGTTCACATTTGGACTCTACCGATGAAGTAATGATTGATATCTCACCAGCAAGTATTGGTGACTTTGATAGCACCGATTTTCCTGCCACTTTTGAAGAGTATAAAACTTTTTACGATTATAAAGATGGAGGTGATCCTAGTAATGGACGCGAGCTAAACCCTGTTACGGGTGAGCCATATGAAAAGCAGTTGGTGCCTCGCGGTGATTACGCTCGTGTGTTAGCCGAATTTTGGGCAGATGGGCCAGATAGTGAAACCCCACCAGGGCATTGGTTTACCATTTTAAATTACGTTAACGATCAGCCGGAATTAACTAAAAAATTTAAAGGTATTGGTGAGGTTCTTTCAGATTTAGAGTGGGATGTAAAATCTTACTTTATTCTGGGTGGTGCTATGCACGATGTGGCCATTTCAGCTTGGGGTATTAAGGGATATTATGATTATGTAAGACCAGTGAGTGCCATTCGGTATATGAGTGATCAAGGACAGTCGAGCGACTCAGCATTACCACGTTATAGCCCGCACGGTTTACCGCTTATTGAAGGCTATATCGAATTGGTTGAGGAGGGTGATCCTCTTGCAGGAGCTTTTAATGAAAATTTACATAAGATTAAACTATATGCTTGGCGGGGACCGGGCGAGATTGCCGACCCTAATGTAGATGAAGCGGGTGTGGGTTGGATTTTAGCAGAAGAATGGTTTCCATACCAACGCCCATCGTTTGTTACACCACCATTTGCAGGATATGTGTCTGGGCATTCTACTTTTTCAAGAGCTGCAGCTGAAATATTAACAACGTTAACAGGAGATCCTTACTTTCCGGGTGGAATGGGAACATTTGAAGTAAAAAAGAATGAGTTTTTAGTGTTTGAACAAGGCCCGAGTATGGATATGCAACTGCAGTGGGCAACGTATAGAGATGCATCGGACCAATGTAGTTTGTCCCGTATTTGGGGAGGCATACACCCGCCAATTGACGATATTCCTGGGCGTGAAATAGGTGAGAAACTAGGAAAACATGCTTTTGAGTTTGCTGAAGCATATTTCACAAAAAGGGTAGCTGAAAAAGGCGTTGTTTTTCCGAATCCTGCTTCGGAAATAGTAACAATACTTTATGAAAGTGAAATCCCATTACAGATTTCTATTTTTGACTTACAAGGTAGGCAAGTGCTTTCTCAGCCGTCAGATTTCAGTGAAAACAACAAGGCAATGCTAAATGTTTCAGCATTACAACAGGGAATGTATTTTATTACACTTCAGAATAACGAAGAACAAAATATCTTTACAACACGGTTATTAAAAAAATAAATTACTTTTTGACTGTAACGTCTGTAAAGTATAATTTAAAACTTCCTGTACTGTCTTTATGCATAGTTGCGATTTCTAAACCATTATAATTTTTATAATCCTCCCAAGTGGTTGCCATCGTTGCGACAGAGTCGTTTCCTTTGCGGTACACCCATTCTTTAATTTTGTAATCATTTCCGAAGTATAAATCATAGGCGTCACCAGGAGTATAACCGCCATCGTTACTGTATACAACGGTTAATTGGTTAAGCGTGTCTTTTGAAATTGGCGCAATAACATTCTTCTTTTCAGAAAAGGTCGTGCCTTCATCCCACATTAAATTGAAAGGAGCCAAGAGCCAATACTTATCATTAATAAAACCAGCGTCTGCTTTTTGAATGGTGCTATCCATTTTAGTTCGGGCATAGTTTACAGTATCTTTTTCTGAAACCATTTTTACTTTATCTTCTTTGGGCATCCACGTCCAAGAGCGTTGAAAATGTTGTTCGCTGCGATCCACATTGAAGGTGAACGATATTTCAGAAACGTCATCCCAGTTCTCAAAACCATTAGCATACGCAATGGCTTCTGCTGTTGTTGGGTTTTCAGGCATCTTTTCTTCTGAAGTCATTTCGGCTTCTTCATCAACATTGTTTGATTTTGCATCGTTTTTACAACTTATTAAACTAGCTGAAAGGAAAATAAAAAAGAATAGATTTTTCATATAAGGTTTACTTTCCGTAAAAATACAGAAACTTACTTTCACCACATAAATTTCGTATCTTTAATAAAAAGTACTTAATAAAGAATAATGGGTTTTACAATCTTAGACAACAAAGAAAAAAACGGTTTGAAGCAACCGTACAAAAACAAACTGTAATTGTAGATTATAAAATAGAGGGGAACACAATTTATTTAACTCGTGTGAAAGTGCCAACTGAGTTGGAAGGGCAGGGGATAGGATCTTCTATGGTAGAACAAGTTTTGCAAAAAATTGAGGCTAAAGATTTGAAGTTGGTACCTGTTTGCCCATTTGTAAAATATTATATTGACAAAAAACCAAAGTGGAATAAGCTATTAGGTTAACAAACAATAGCCCTTTCAAAATTTTGAAAGGGCTATTTTTATACGTCTAGATGGTTGAAGGTTAATCTACTGCATCTTCTACGTCATCCGCAACATCTTCAATTTCATCTCCTACTGACTTGTTTTCGCGGCAGCTAACAAAGCCGGTACTAAGTAATCCTGCGACAAAGAATAATAAAAATAATTTTCTCATAATGTAAATTTTTAAGGGTTAGTTTTTATTTATTTTAAACCTATTTAAGGTCTTCTGCCAGTGGCAAGGCGATATAATATACCAATTACTGCCAATACTAGTAAAATATGAATTAGGCTACCAACTGCATCGGGAAAACCGATATACCCAATAAGCCATCCAATAATTAATATTACTATGATAAGCCAAATTAAATCTCTCATAATGATTGTTTTTTTGTTAAGTTGGATTAAAGCTACAATAAAAAACGTGTAGTTTTAACTATTTAACCTCTGTTTAACGCGTGATGTTAACATTTTAAAAAACTAATTCATAAAATAATAGTTAATGTTTATTTATAGGCATAAAATATAATTGAATCGTCAAAAAAATGATTTTTTTATACCTTAGCTGAAATTGTATGTAAATGAATTTTCAAAAAGAGTTTAATACGAATAAAGAAACGTGGGATAAAAAGGTGGCTATCCACGCAAAGAGCGACTTTTATGATATAGAATCTTTTAAAAAAGGAAAGACTTCATTAAATAGCTTTGAACTAGTAGCTTTGGGAGATGTTTCAGGAAAATCATTATTGCATTTGCAATGTCATTTTGGGCAAGATACATTAAGTTGGAGTAGGATAGGAGCAAAATGTACTGGAGTAGATATATCAGAAGAAGCTATAAAACTTGCCCGAAATTTGAATAATGAAATTAATCAAAGTGCTCAATTTGTTTGCTGCAATGTGCTAGATGTTTCGAAACATATTTCTAAAAAATTTGACATTATTTATACAAGCTATGGTGTAATAGGTTGGTTGCCAGATTTAAAACCATGGGCACAAATGATAAGTGAACGACTAAAACCCGATGGGGTATTTTACATCGTTGAGTTTCATCCAATAGCGTGGATGTTCGATTACTTGCAAGAACCACCAGAGTTAAAGTATGGCTATCACCAGAAAGGAGTGATTTATGAAGAATATAAAGGAACGTATGCCGATGAAAATTCCGAAATAATAAGCAAAGAATATGGCTGGAATCACAGTTTGGGCGAAGTTGTCACTTCACTTGCTCAAGCCGGTTTAGAAATAGAGTTTTTACGAGAGCACGATGCTTCCCCATATAACATATTCCCTGGTTTAATAAAAGCAGAAAATCAACTTTACGAACTTCCTTCAAAATTATATCCGCTAATCTTTGAAGTAAAAGTCACAAAAAAAGGAGCTTGATTAGCTCCTTTTTAGTTCTTCTTTTTCAATTTTCTTAATGACTAGCGTCCTCTTTTAAAAGTTCCGGGAATTTTTTCTGAAACTTTTTTAAACGAGGTATAGAAACATTTTGGATATAGGGATTCTGCGGATTGTTTTTCTCATAATTTTGGTGATATCCTTCAGCATCCCAAAATTTTTGAAATGGTAATATTTGTGCAGCAACCTTCCCTTCACCTACTTCTTTTTCCAATTCGGTCACTTTATTTTCTATAATTTGTTTTTGCTCATCATTTTGATAAAAAATAATGCTTCGGTACTGTGAACCTCTGTCTGGACCTTGACCGTTTACTTGTTTTATGTTTTGAGAACCAAAATAAACATCTACCAATGTTTTAAATGAAACTACATCTGGGTTGTAAATTATCTCGACAGCTTCAGCATGACCAGTAGTTCCTGTGTTACTTGATTCGTAGGTTGGGTTTTTAGTATGCCCGCCGCTGTAGCCCGAAATAGATTCTTTTACGCCTTCTATGCTTTCATAAATAGCCTCTACGCACCAAAAACATCCGCTGGCAAAATAAGCGCGCTCCAAGCCATCTTGGGTTGCAACTTCAACTGGTTGTTGGCTTTTTTGAGCCATAGCTTCTGTTTCTTTATTCTTTTTGTTGGACTGACAGGATACCTGAAAGGATAACAACATGGCAGTAATAACTGCTAAAAAAATCTTATTCATAATGGTTTCTTTTTTTGGGTAAGTCGGTTTTGTTAAAAAATCCTTTCAAGAAAAGCAATAAAAAAAGCCCTCACATTGTATGAAGGCTTTTAAATTTTTAGTTGGAGTTGTTTATGAAACTTTAGTGAAAAGTTTATCCATTTTTTCTTTTTCTTCCTCTGCAAGAGCAGGATCTACTAAAATACGACCACTGTGCTCATCTGCAATGATTTTTTTTCTGGAAGCAATTTCCATTTGCACTTGAGGTGGAATTGTAAAGAAAGACCCGCCAGAAGCACCACGTTCTACCGCAACTACAGCTAAGCCATTTTTCACGCTAGTTCGAATACGTTTGTATGCTTTTACCAAACGTTCTTCAATTTTCTTTTCATACTTTTCAGACTCCTTGATAAGAGCTTTTTCCTCTTTTTCAGTTTCTGAAAGGATATCATCCAACTCACTTTGTTTGTGCTTTAGGTGATCTTTGCGTTCATCAAGTTGCTCTTTTGTCTTCTCGATTACTTCTTTTTTCTGCTCAATCTGTGCTTTAAACTCTTTTATGTGCTTATCAGATAATTGAATTTCCAGTTCTTGAAATTCTACCTCTTTGCTCAAAGAGTTATATTCACGATTGTTGCGGACATTGTCCTGCTGTGCAGAATATTTTTTGATAAGTGCTTTAGACTCTTCAATACCATTTTTCTTCTCTTTGATATTGCCTTCAATAACCTCAAGGTCTGTATTGAGTTTGTCAAGACGAGTGTTCATACCGGCTACTTCATCTTCCAGATCTTCAACCTCTAAAGGTAATTCGCCGCGTACATTGCGGATTTCATCGATTCTAGAATCTATCAATTGTAGATCGTACAGTGCTCTTAACTTTTCTTCTACAGTGGTTTCTTTTTTCTTTGCCATAAATTAAAAATAGCTAATAGGATTGGTGTTTATTTGTGATAAAACGATTGCAAAATTACTAATTTTTTTTGTAAGGAAAGAAACTAAAAGGTCTTTTGTGTACTGTTCACTTTCATAATGACCAATATCGCACAATAGTATATTGTTTTCAGCCGTAAAAAAGTCGTGGTATTTTAAGTCTGCTGTTACGTAAGCATCTGCTCCTGCTGCTTTTGCAGCTTTAATGGCGAAACTTCCGCTACCGCCTAAAACCGCAACTTTTTTTATTTTTTTATTCTGAAGTTTTGAATGCCGCACGCATCCCGTTTGCATCGTTTCTTTAATAAATTTTAAAAAGTTGTCTTCAGAAACTTCATTTGAAAGTTCACCTATCATCCCCATACCTAAGTGTTGGTTTCTATTTTCTAGGGTGGTGATTTCATAAGCTACCTCTTCATAAGGGTGAGAGTCTAAAAGTGCTTTCATAATTTTACCTTCTTTGTGCTTATGAAAGGTAATGCCAATTTGAATTTCTTCTTCAAAATGTGTTTCCCCTTTATTACCAATTGTTGGGTTGCTTTCTTCATTTCCGTTGAAACTACCTTCTCCCTTAATATTAAAGCTACAATTGCTGTAATTGCCTATTTCACCGCCTCCAGCTTGAAATAGTGATTCTCGTACTGTTGAAGCATCTTTAACCGGAACAAATGTCACGAGTTTTTTAATAGCATTTTCTTTAGGTATTAAAACCTTCCTGTTAGTGAGTTTAAGCTTTTCGCAGATCATGGCGTTTACACCGTTCCAAGCGTTGTCTAGAGCAGTATGAATAGCGAAAATATTGATATCGTTCTTTATGGCTTTTTGCACAACGCGTTCTACATACGTTTTTCCAGTAATTTTTTTTAATCCTGAAAAAATAATGGGATGAAAGCTCACAATAAGATTACAGTTGTTGGCAATGGCTTCGTCAACGACTTCTTCTAAGGTGTCTAAAGTAACGAGAATTCCTGATACCGAAGCATTGGTATCACCCACTAACAAACCAGTATTATCAAACCCTTCGGAATAGGAAAGGGGTGCAAAATCATCTAAAATTTGAATTACTTCTTTTACTTTCATAAGCTATAGTTCATTTTACCGTAAAGATAGTAGTTTCAACTGTTTTACCATATTTGAAAGAATTTGTTTATGATTTCATTTTAATTTTAAATCAATATGGTTCATATTCATGGTAATTAGTACTTTCGTTGTATGAAAACACTGCGCACCTTATTATTCCCTTTTGCTGTTTTGTATGGTTGGGTAACCGGTTTTAGAAATTATCTGTACAATAAAAATATTCTAAAAAGCACAGAATTTAATTTACCTATAATTTGCGTGGGGAATCTTTCGACAGGTGGGACGGGAAAATCCCCTATGATTGAGTTTTTGATTGAAACCTTACAGAACGACTATAAAATAGCAGTGTTAAGCCGCGGTTATAAACGGAAAACATCAGGCTACTTAGAAGTGTTACCCTCACACACTGCTGAAGAAACCGGAGACGAACCACTTCAGTTTAAAAAGAAATTTCCAAATGTAACCGTTGCCGTTTGTGCCGATAGAAGAACTGGGATTAAACAGCTTCAGAAAAAAACAGAAGTGATTTTGCTAGATGATGCGTTTCAACACCGAAAAGTAAAAGCCGATACCAATATCTTGTTAACGCCTTTTCACGATTTGTATATAAACGATTATATGTTGCCAACAGGTGATTTGCGTGAGCCAAGAAGTGGTGCTAAACGAGCCGATATTATTGTAATTACTAAATGCCCCACCAAAGTACCGTATTCAAAACTGCAGGAAATTGAATTTGTAATACCTTTGCAAAATCATCAAAAAATCTATTTTTCTACCATTGGATATGATGATACAATTTATGGGAAAGCAGAAAGCCTCCCATTAGATTACCTAATAGATAAAAAATTTACTTTGGTTACGGGTATTGCCAATCCTAAACCATTAGTCGATTTTATGAAAAACAAAAACTTTCAGTTTACTCATATGAAATATGCAGATCATCATCATTTTTCTTCAGAAGAAATTGAAAGATTAAAAAAAGAAGAACTTATTTTAACTACTGAAAAAGACTTTATGCGTTTACAGCACAAAATCGATAAATTTGCATTGTATTACTTACCTATTACCACGAAAATAAAGAACGGGCAAGAGCAATATTTTAAAGAGTCCATCTTAAAGCGAGTTGAAGCAAAATTTAAAAATTAACTATCAACCGGTAATTTTTTGTTTTTAATAGTACGGTAAATTTTCTCGAAGAACTCTTCAGTTTTAAAGGGTTTTGGAATTATATCATTAAAACCAGCACGGTAAAAATCATCTAAGTTTTCATCAACAGTAACTGCAGTTAAAGCAATAATTGGAATTTGCTTATCGAAGTCTCTTATCTTTTGTGTTGCTTCAATACCGCTAATACCCGGCATATGGATGTCCATAAGGATAACATCAAATTTATTTTCTTTCACTATTTTAATGGCATCCATTCCGTTATCTGCAACCATACACTTCATATGATTTTTTTCTAGTATTTTCTTAGTAATCATTTGGTTGATTTTGTTATCCTCAACCACTAAAATAGATTTGTTTTCCAGTGCTACGTAGTCTACGTCGTAAATAATATTGTTTGGGTTTTTATCTTCTTGGGCTTCTTCAGAAACGGACAGTGTTAAGTTAAACCAAAACTTAGAGCCTTTACCCAATTGGCTGTCTAAATTTATTTTACTGTTCATTAATTCGAGTAAGTTTTTAACAATGGAAAGCCCAAGACCAGTACCACCAAACTTCCGGTTAATTTGAAGGGATCCTTGAGAGAATGTTTCAAAAATACTTTTCTGTTTTTTGCGTGAAATTCCTACGCCATTGTCTTCAATTTCAAAGTGCAATTGTATTTTATTTTTCTTTTGCTCCAAGCTCTGAACACGAACGGTAACATCTCCATTTTGTGTAAACTTCAATGAATTCCCAATTAAGTTTATTAAAATTTGGGATAGCTTTAAAGGGTCGCCAACTAACTTATTAGGAATACTTTCGTCAAACTCTAAATGGAGCTTGTTCTTTTTGTCGTCAGCAGATTTTTTGAGTGCAACCAGCACATCGTTAATCCGTTTTTTTAGATTAAAAGAAGTTCGTTCAAGTTCTACTTTGTTAGCTTCTAGTTTATTGAGGTCTAATATGTTATTAATTAAAGATAGTAAGTATTCTCCTGAAAACTTTAAAGAGTTTAAGTGCTCCTTTTGGTGGTCTTTAGGGTCTTCTTCAAGCAATAAGTGTGTGAGACCGGTTACGGCATATAAGGGCGTTCTTAATTCGTGTGTTATTGTAGATAAAAATTGTGCTTTGGCCAAAGATGCTTTTTCGGCTTTCTCTTTCGCTAACTGTAATTCAGTGTTTTTATCTTTTAATAAGTTGTTTGCCTTTGCTCGTAAGTTATTGTTTTTATAGAGTGATAATGTTAGTAGGGAAAGTATTACAATTAGTGCGATACTCAAACCAGTGGTCATTTGAGTAAACTTGATGGACTTTTGCTTTTTATCTAGGTCATCTTTTTGAGTGGCGATAATTTCATTAAGGTCTCCAACATTAGACTCTACATCTACTCCTTTTGAAACAGCATCCATATATGTTTTGTAGAGCTCTTCACTCTTTTTTTCGTAGAGGGAAAGATTTTCTTCAGATTTTTTATAATCATTCTCTTTAAGAGCTATATACGAAATGGTTTTATAACTATCTGTTTTTAATTTTGTAAATGAATTAGTGTCTATTATGGTAAGAGCTTTATCTAAGGAAGCTTTTGCTTTATTAAGGTTGATTGATTGAGGACTGCTATTTAAGTTTATAAATGCTTCAGCCTTTTTTAAATGTACTTCAGCTTCTTTATAACTAAAATTATTATTTTTTAATAAAGGAATAGCAGCATCAAAATAATTTATGGCAGACTTATAATTCTTTTTTTGTAAATCTAATTGGCCCAAGCCTGAAATAACTTGTCCTTGACCAGCTTCATCATTTGATTTTATGAATATTTTGTAGGCATCTTTTAAATAAAGTTCAGACTCAGTATAATTTCCAGTATTAAGTAGTATTAATCCTTTTAAGGTGTATGCTTTAGCAATTTCCTTTTCATTACTGTAAAGGGTTTCTATAAGGGTAATAGATTTATTTATTTCTTCGGAAGCCTTTTGAAAATTCTGAAGATGATAATGCAGTTCTGCAATGTGGTACCGAATGTCCGACTTTAAAAGATCGTCTTTAGAATTTAGTGCTAATTTATTAGCTTCATTAAGTTTTAAAATGGCTACATCAAAATCTTGTTTGTGGATAGCTTGAATGGCTTTTTCTCGGGTTTTTTTTATTAAAGCAACCGTATCTGTTTCTTGCTTTTGTGCCATAACGGCTGCTGCCGTTAAAAATAAGGTGAAGAACAATGGTAACCACGTATGTTTAAATAATGCTTTGTGCATTTTATAATTTGTACTTTAACGCTAAATATAGTTATTTAATCGAAACCTGTAAGATTAAATCTACTATTCTCGATGAATATCCTCTTTCATTGTCGTACCAGCCAATTATTTTTACCATTTTCTCGCCAATTACCGAAGTCATTCCAGCATCAAATATACAAGAGTGTGTATTGCCCACAATGTCAATAGAAACAATAGGGTCTTCGGTGTATTGAAGAATGTTTTTTAAACTGGTTTCTGAAGCTATTTTGAACGCTTTATTAATTGCTTCAATTGATGTTTTATTTTTTACATTAATGGTAATATCGCATAAAGAACCGTTAGGCACAGGAACCCGAATACCACATCCGCCAATCACTGAAGCCAAATCGGGAAAAATTTTGGTCAGTGCTTTTGCAGCTCCAGTGGTGGTAGGAACAATGGATTGTGCCGCTCCGCGTGCTCGACGTAAATCCCTATGGGGTTGATCGTGCAAGCTTTGGTCTGTTGTGTAGGAGTGTACAGTTGTAATGTAAGCTTGTTTAATTTCGCAAAGATCGTGGATTATTTTAAGCATAGGTGCCGCATTGTTAGTGGTGCACGATGCATTTGAAATTATAGTGTCACTTTCATCCAAGATATCATCGTTAATACCGATCACGACGGTTTTTATATCATCTTCAAGCGGAGGAACCGAAAGAATGACCTTTTTTACATCAGCCTTTATATGTTTCTCCAACTGTTCACGAAGTTTGAACTTGCCAGTGCTTTCCACCACAATATCAATACCGTCCCAATTAATGTCGTCAATATTTTTTTCAGAAGAAAAACGGAACGACGTATCGTTAACTAATATGCTTTTTTCAGTATACGAAACCTCTCTATGTAACACGCCGTGAATACTGTCATACTTAAGCAAATGCGATAGCGTTCTGGCATCGGCCAAATCATTAATGGCAACGACATTAATTTTTGGATGATCGAGTAATAGCCTAAAAAGATTTCGGCCTATGCGCCCAAAGCCGTTTATACCAACTTTAATAGATTTTGACATAACAAACCATTTATGTTAAGTGTTTTTGGGCTTTATATGAAGATCGTACCAAAGCACCACTTTCTACGTGACGAAAGCCCATTTCAAGGCCTATGGTTTCATATTTTTTAAATTGTTCTGGGGTGATAAACTCTTTTACAGGCAAATGCTTTTTAGAAGGTTGTAAATATTGACCAATGGTTACAATATTCAACCCAACGGAGCGTAAATCTTCTAGCGTTTCAATTACTTCGTCTTCTTGTTCGCCAAGACCCAACATAATCCCACTTTTGGTACGTTCAATCCCTTGTTGCTTTAAATAGTTTAAAACCTCCAGGCTACGCTCATATTTTGCTTGTATACGAACCTCTCGGGTTAATCGTTTTACCGTTTCCATATTGTGCGAAACCACTTCTGGCTTTACCGCAATGATACGATCTATGTTTCGGGTTTCGCCTTGAAAATCTGGTATAAGGGTTTCTAGAGTGGTATTGGGATTCATACGGCGGATTGCTTTAACCGTTTCAGCCCAGATTATAGAGCCCATATCTTTTAAATCGTCACGATCTACTGAGGTAATCACAGCATGTTTAATGTCCATTAATTTAATAGAGCGGCCTACTTTTTCAGGCTCGTCCCAATCTATGGTGTCTGGCCTTCCGGTTTTTACACCACAAAAACCACATGATCGGGTACAGGTGTTTCCCAAGATCATAAAGGTTGCAGTTCCTTCGGTCCAGCATTCGCCCATGTTGGGGCAGCTTCCGGAGGTGCAAATAGTGTGAAGATCATACTTATCAACCAATCCGCGTAATTCAGTATATTTTTTACCAGTTGGTAATTTTACACGTAACCATTTTGGTTTTGGGGTTGGTTTTGTCCGTTGCAATGTTTGTGTGCTCATACGGAACAAAGATATAAATAATTATACCTGTTTTTAGGTGTTGTAAGTTAAAATCAAAAGTGATTTTTTATCACTAAAAACTCATTTGATTTTTAGTTTAAGAATTTTCAGTAATGATTTCAGCTAATAACTTCCGTGCTCTTAACAAACGGACTTTTACGTTGCTTAATGGCTCGTTTACTTGCGTAGCGATTTCATTATAACTCATTTCCTGGAAATAACGAAGGTTGATAACCTCTTGATAGGGTGTTTTTAATTGTTTTATATATCGAAGCAATTCGGTCAAGTTTTGCTCTTTTATTAACTTATCTTCAGGAGTAGGGGCGTGGTCAGCTATTTTTTGGATATGCTCCTCAGAAGTGTTGGTGGTATTTTTATATAATGAAGCATTTTTTCTTCGGCTTTTGTCTATCTGTATGTTTTTTGAAATAGCCACCAGCCAGGTGCCAAATTCATAGTTTGGATCAAAGGTTTCAATTTTATCAAACGCTTTAGCGAAGGTCTCTATTGAAATATCCTCAGCTTCGTATTCACTTTTTACACGCTTTAATTGAAAGCCGTACACTGTATTCCAAAAAGTATCTAATAAGAATTTAAAAGCACTTTGTTTGCCATTTTTAGCGTGTTCTACTTTATTAATAATATCTTCTTTCGTTACTTCCACCGGCTTTGTTTTGTTCTGCTATTCGAAATAAAGATACTCATTTGGTGGCATACTAAAAACAGTTCGAAGAATGGAATAAATGGGGTAAGATCGCTTTCCTTCAGTTTTTTGGCAGCTTTTCCAATGATTATGTACTGACAAATAAAACGAAATAAAACTAGGGCGAGTGCTATTTTCCAGTTAGCAACTATAAAAGAAATAATAGTTAAAATCCAAAACAACAAGTTTGAAGTGTAAAACAATCCTAATAAAAATTTATGAAGGGGTTTATAATGTTTGGCGGTCGTAATGTGTCTTTTTTTCTGAAGCCACCATGCTTTCCACGATTTCTTGGGAATGGAATAGGTGAATGCATTTTCTGAGACACAAATAGCAGTATTTTTAGGAGTGGCGGCTTCGTTTACAAATAAATCGTCATCCCCTGAAGGCAATTTAATATGCGACATAAAGCCTTTGTTGTCATAATATAATTTCGCGGTGTAAGCTAAATTACGACCTACGCCCATATAAGGCATATTGGCTTTTGCATACGAAAAGTATTGTAGGGCGGTCATCAAAGTTTCAAACCGAATTAATCGGTTTAATAAACCACTGCTTTTTTGATAGGCTCCATAACCTAAAATAAGTCGTTTTTCTTCTGAAAAGCAAGCCGTCATCGTACTAAGCCAATCTTTTGAAGCAGGTTCACAATCGGCATCGGTAAAGAGTAATCGTTGATTTTTAGCGCGTTTAAGCCCTAAGGTAAGGGCGTATTTTTTATTACCCCAAAAGGCTTCGTTGTTCTTTACTTTTACAATCTGAATTTTAGGATTTTCAGCTTGAAAAGACTCCATAACTTCTAACGTATTGTCGCTTGAAGCATCGTCAATTAAAATCAATTCAAAATCAGGATGATCTTGTTGCAGCCAAAGTGGAATGTGTTTTTTAAGGTTTTCAGCTTCATTTTTTGCGCAAACAATTAAAGAGACTGGATATTGTTTTTCGCTTTGTGGTATTGAAGAAGAAAGAAACGAAAATTTTGAAAAAAGAATATAAAAGCCACAGTTAATAAGTACCACTGCAGCGAGTGCGTAGAGTAGCACCATAGACTATTTATTTAATGGTTTAAGCAACGCTTTCAGCAAAACTTACTTTAAAGGCTTATTTATGGGTAGGTTCAGAGCAATTTTCAAATTCATCTGGACTTTTTCCACAAAATCCACAAGGTTCGCCTCCTTTGTTTAAAAAAGGACTTTGGCTGGCACAGGTACCGGCAAATTCACCGTCTTTTTTGCCCCATATTTTAATGGCTATCCCTGCAAAAGCCAACAATAACAATACAACTGTAATAAGTAAAATTCCCATAACTAACTTTTATAGTGCAAAAATACAATCTTTCTTGTGGATGTGGTGTGATTTTAGTTAATTTTAGCGTTAAATCCATCTAAAAAAAGATATATGAATGTATTAAAACCCCTACTATCTATTTGTATCATAGCTTCTATAACCCTTGCTTGTAAAAATGATACAAAGGAGCCTGTAAAAATAGAAGAAGATGTTGTGAAAACAGCTCCGGAAAAAGTAAAAAAAGTTAAGAAAGAGCTTACTGTTGCCGAAAAAGAACAACTAAACAGCGTTATGTCTAAATTAATGGTAACCGATGAAACGAAAAATTTTGCAAGTGCTTTGGTAAGCAGCGGTCTAACTGATATGCTGTCAAAAAACAAAGGCCCCTATACTGTTTTTGCTCCTTCTAACACCGCTTTTGATAGCATAACTAATGAAAAGAGAAGAAAAATTTTAGATCCTAAAAATAAAGAAACGCTAAGCAATTTGCTTAAAAACCATATTGTGGAAGGCGAAGTGGATTCTTCTACGTTGCTTCAAAAAAGTAAAGGAAATTCAAATACATTTAAAACACTTGGGGGTTCAACATTGACTATTAAAAAACAAGCTAGTGATCTTGTAATTGTTGATGCTAATGGAGCAAAAGCTGTTTTAGGTAAAAGTGATATAAATGGTTCCAACGGTTTGGTGCACGTTATTGATAAAGTACTTTCGTTGAATTAAATAATATTAACTTCGGGCTCTATATAAATATCAAATTTGTCTTTCACAGTTTGCTGAATGGTAAGTGCTAGTTTCCAGATGTCATTGCCAGTTGCATTTCCATAATTAACTAGTACTAAAGCTTGCTTTTTATGGACACCGGCATCGTTAAATCGTTTGCCTTTAAAGCCAGCTTTTTCTATGAGCCAGCCAGCCGGGATTTTATATTCATTATCAGATATTTCGTAATAAGGGGCCTCCGGATTTTGTATTTTGAATTCCTGAAATTTCTTTGAATTGACCACTGGGTTTTTAAAGAAACTCCCGCTATTCCCTAGTTTTTTAGGATCTGGTAATTTAGATTGTCGTATCTCAATAACTGCATCGGAAATATCTTTGATAGATGGATTTTCAATACTTTTTTCAGCTAATTGTTGTTGTATAGCACCATAACCAGTATTTAATGTATGGTTTTTTTTGGTGAGCTGAAACGTAACGGAAGTAATAATGTATTCGCCTTTAGCTTCGTTTTTAAAAATAGAATTTCGGTATCCGAAATTACAATCTTCTTTAGTGAAGCTGCGTTCTTTACCGGTAGCTATCTCGATAGCATCGCAGCTTACAAAAGTGTCCTTTAATTCAACGCCATAGGCCCCAATGTTTTGGATAGGGGCCGTTCCTACATTTCCAGGGATTAAAGATAGGTTCTCCAGTCCACCGAAATTATTTTTAATACAATATTGTACAAATTCGTGCCAGTTTTCGCCAGCCATGGCTTGAATAGTTGCTTTGTTGTCTGTTTCAGAAAGAACTTTTTTTCCTTTTAGGTTAAGGTGGATCACCAATGCATTAATATCTTTGGTAAGTAGCATATTACTGCCACCACCCAATATAAAGCGGTTGTCAAATTTTTCTTCTGAAAGAATTTGTTTTAACTCTTCAACCGAAGTGACCGCAACAAAATATCTGGCGGAACAGTCTATCCCAAAGGTATTAAAATCCTTAAGCGATTTATGTTCTTCAATTTGCATTAATTATTAGGGTATTGTTCAAGTGCAGTTTTAAGAATTTCTACGGCTCTTATAAGGCTGTCCTTTTTTAATACATAGGCAATACGTACTTGGTTTTTACCTACACCTGGGGTGGAATAAAATCCTGCAGCTGGTGCTACCATTACCGTCTCGCCATTTAGGTCAAAATCTTCTAGTAACCATTGCGCAAATACGTCACTATCCTTTATGGGTAGTTCGGCAATACAATAAAAGGCGCCTTTAGGAGTGCCAACTTTTACACCTGGAATTTCATTTAATTTTTCAATTAGCAGATCACGCCGTTCTTTGTATTCCTTGGTTACGTCATCAAAATAACTTTGTGGTGTTTGTAAGGCAGCTTCGCTGGCAATTTGTGCAAATGTTGGAGGGCTTAATCTCGCTTGGGCAAATTTTAATGCGGTACTAAGTACTTGTTTGTTTTTAGTGACTAAGCACCCAATTCGAGCCCCACACATACTGTAGCGTTTTGAAACGGAGTCTATGATGATTCCGTGTTCGGCCATGCTTTCTTCTTGAAGAATAGAGTAGTGCTTTTCATCCCCATATACAAACTCGCGATACACCTCGTCGGCGACCAAAAATAAGTCATGTTTTTTAGCGATTTCGGCCAGTTTTTTAATTTCTTCTTTAGAATATAGATAGCCTGTTGGGTTCCCCGGGTTACAAATTAATATTGCCTTTGTTTTTGGAGTGATCAATTTCTCAAATTCTGAAATAGGAGGAAGCGCAAAATTGTTTTCTATTTTTGAAATAACCGGAACAATATTAATTCCCGAAGCATTTGCAAAACCATTGTAGTTAGCGTAAAATGGCTCTGGTATTATAATTTCATCATCAACATCGGTAATACTTCCCATAGCAAAAAGTAATGCTTCACTACCACCTGTGGTAACAATAATTTCGTTGTATTCTACAGGGATATTTTGTTTGTGATAATAGGCTGAAATTTTTTTACGGTAGCCTTCAGAACCTTCAGAGCGCGTATATGCTAAAATATCAAGATGATGCAGTGAAACAGCATCCATGGCAACTTGCGGTGTTTTAATATCGGGTTGGCCTATATTTAAGTGATATACTTTTTTATTTGCTTTATAAGCTTTTTCGGCAAATGGCACCAGTTTTCTTATTGGCGATTCGGGCATGTTTTGCCCTTTTACGGATACTTTAGGCATAGCGTATGTTTTAGCTAGCAAAGGTCTGAAATTAATTTATAAATACATACCTCGGGCAGTAAACTTTCGGTTATTTTTTTTATCTTGATATAGCTTGAAAGCATTAAAATATATACCAAAACTTATCATTTTGTTTGGCCTGTTGTTATATGCCAATACACTTGTTTTTTCCCAGGGCTCGTTTCGTCTTCCAGAAGGGGATAAAAAGGATAAAATTTCTTTTAACCTAGTCAATAACTTAGTAATAATACCTGTAGAAGTCAATGGCACAACACTTTCTTTTTTGTTAGATACAGGTGTTAAGTCTACTATTATCTTTAGCTTAGATAAACAAGATTCTGTTGAATTAAAAAGTACAAAACCTGTCAATTTACGGGGGCTAGGTGAAGGAGGAGTTCTTAAGGGGTTGAAAAGTGAGAATAATGTCCTTAAAATTGGAGATGCAGTAAGTGAAGACCATACAATCTTTGTGATTTTTGAAAGTTCCTTGAACTTGTCTTCTAGGATGGGGGTTTCCATAAATGGTATTGTCGGTCTCGATTTCTTTAAAAATTTTATAGTTAAAACCAATTATAGGACCAAAAAAATAAAGTTTTACAAACCGGAAACGTATTCCTACCGAAAATGTCGCAGATGCGATATTTTCGATTTGCATTTTTATAAGGATAAACCTTACATAGATTTTGTTGTACAATTAAATAATGCTAAAAAACAAGATACGGTTACTTTATTATTAGATAGTGGGTCTAGTGATGCCATGTGGTTGTTTAACACAAAGGGGTTTTTAACCGAAGCGCCTAAAAATTATTTTGAAGACTTTCTAGGACTAGGATTAAGTGGTCATATTTATGGCAAAAGATCGAGGTTAAAAAAAGTAACTGCAGGTGACTTTGAACTTGATGATGTAAATGTCGCTTTTCCAAATAAAGAGGCTACAGAAAATTTAGAATTATATATAGAGCGTGATGGCAGTTTGGGGGGTGATTTTTTAAAACGTTTTACCGTAACCATGGATTATCCCAACAAAAAGGTTATGCTTAGGCGAAACAGTAACTACAAAGATCCTTTTAATTACAACATGAGTGGGTTAACACTGGAACATGACGGAGTTGAAATTTTTACAAAAAAAAGTAACAATAGGGAGGTAAAAAACTTCAGAGATGAGTTTACTAATAAAATAGATAATGCATCATTTAATTATTTTACTAGAACCGAAATACTTTTAGTGCCAAGATATATAGTTGTAGAAATACGAGAAAATTCCGCAGCAGAAAAATCGGGAATAATTAAAGGAGATGAAATCTTAAAAATAAACGGAAAACCAGCCCATGAATATAAGTTGTATGATTTAAATGCTATGTTTTCTTCCGAAGAAGGAAAAAAGATTGATTTGGAAGTAAGAAGGGGTGATCGGGTTTTTAAGGTGCGCTTTAGGCTCGAAAAAGTTTTATAATTTAAGTCCGAAAGTAAATACAAAGTTATTGTTTATGGTATTAACCAATGCACGATCTGTTAATCCAACATTATAAAGTTGTTGTTGTCTTTCCTGCTCTGTTCTAACGAATGAAGCATCTACATAATAATTCCCAAACGAATACCCGAAACCTAATGAATACCCGTTTAAATCATCCATAATTTGTTTATTGCTATAAGGGCTTTCTTCATAACGATACCCTGCTCGTAAACTTAATTCACTTAAGCGGTATTCGCCACCAACTCTAAAAGTTGAAGCACCCTGAAGTGTGTTGCCAATAAAAGAGTTTTCTGCAGCAAAAACTGGATCTGAAGTAGGTTTAAATGTAATTTCAGAATAGTCTTTATATGAATAATCAAAGCTGATTAATCCACTTTTTCCGAAAATATAAGCCGCACTTGCTGCTACCTTTCCGGGGGTTTTTAAATTATAATCTTCATAAATATTTAATACGTTGGGATCTATCACAGCATTGCTGGTTTGACCATCTACTGTTCTTTGAGTTTCTAAATATTGGGTGGTTTCTTCAGAAATTGTAAACCACGTTGGAGTGTCGTATGTTAAGCCAAGTCTAAGATTATTGGCAACTTTAGCAATAGCACCAACTTGAGCAGAAAAGCCAGAGCCTAATACAGAAAGGTTGTTTTCAAAACCAATCTCATTTACGGAGCTACCTTGGTTGTTATTGCCTTCAAAAAGAAAAGTGCTTTGCTTATAGTCTATGATGTGTGAATTTAGATTTATTCCGAAGAAAAAATCGTCTGTATATTGTGTGGCTAGGTTTAAGGTGTATTTCCCGCTATAGCCTTCACTAACCAATGCGTATTCTTGGTTGAAACTCCCAGGAGCTACATTTGATATATATTGCGTGTTATTTGAATTATTAGGATCTGCTGGGTCAAAAATAAAGCCTTGATATCCTAAAAAAGCATTTTGAGCACGGGTACCTTGGTTTTCACCTAGGAAGCTATATAAATCTGAGATACTTTCAGACCCTTGAAGTTCTAATAAATTTAAAGGAAGGCCTTGTGCTTGTTCTAAAAAATAGTTTGAAATGGAGTTGTTTCCCGTTCCAGCTATATATAATTCATTGTCGAAATTTTGAGTGTTATTGTAATTAATTCCCAAAGTGAATTTTTTCCAATTTGAATTTTCGTCTACATTGTCAAAAACAAAAACTCCACCTACTTGATTAAGGTTTACATCGCTACTAAGGCTTTTCGCCAACGTTCCAAAATAGAGTGTTTCGTTGTCTGTGTCTGTAACGCCTGCTGAGATGCTCGCTTCGTTTCGTAGAAAAACGGCTCCGCCAGCGGGATTAATTGCAATAGCTGATAAATCACCACCTAATGCACCAAACGCACCGCTTAATGCATTAAATCTAGCTGTACCAGTTGTGTTTTCTTGACTGTATCGCAGGCCGTCAATAATGCTTTGTCCATTAGCTGTAGTCATAGCAATGACAGTTATGAGTAAGAGAATACTTCTTTTCATATTACTTATTTTTCTTCTTTTGTTTGGGAAAATTATCCGCGTCCGCCGCCTCGTCTACTGCTGCCTCCACCGCTGCTTCTTCCTGAAGAACCAGAAGATCTGCCAGAACTTCTAATGCTACCGGAGTTACTTGAACTGCGTGAAGGAGGTGAATAAGACCTTGTTCTTCTTGAAGTATTATTGCTTCTCACCGAACGGGTGTTAGAGCTTCTTCTAACGTTATTAGAGCTTCTATTCACACTACTTCTATTTTGTCTAACCGAATTGCTTGATCTACGGTTAATAGTACTGTTTCTTACAGATCTTGAATTGCTACTTCGAGCTTGAACTCTTCTATTGCTTTCAGATCTAGAATAAGAACGTCTGTTAGTATTAGTATTAGACGATCTACCTCGTGTTTCAGTATTACTTCGGCTGTAGTCGGTATTTCTACGTCCTCGATTGTACGAAACGCCATTGTAATATCCGTTTCCGTAGTAGCCTCCGTGGCCATAGTAATTGTTGTAAAAACCATAGCTGCCATAATAAGGGTTACCCCAACCAAAACCACCAAAACCATAGTAGCCTCCATAATATGGATTACCCCAGCCACCAAAACCTATACCCCAAAAAGGTCGGTAATAGCTGTAATATGGATTGCCCCAATAGCTATTATATCCCCAATAAGGACTTCCATAATAACCATATCCAAAACCACTATTGTAAATATTTACAGAAACATTCTCGGCATTACTGCCCCAAGGTCCATAACCATCATTATAATTTCTTTCTTCAATTATTATATAGCCTTCATCATCCATATATTCTGTAGTAGTGTAGGCTTCAATATCTGTAAACACCATATCTTCATCTTCAGGAATTTCCCCAAGTTCGTTGGCTTTGGTGTTGAAGTATTGTTGGTAATAATTAGCTTTGTCTGAACTACCTTCCTCGTAAACAACATCTTCTTCTCCAGAATTATAAATGCCATCAGCATCAGAATACCCAGAGTTATAGGTTCCACAGGAGGTGAGCAGAAGGGTCGCTAACCCCAAAAATAAATAGGGGATAAATTGTTTTTGTATGTTGTATCGTGATTGCATAACTGCTTTTATTTTAATTGTTGGACTTCTTAAAAATAACTAGTTTTGTCGAGATAAACGAGAACTACTAATCATTTAACACTATAGGCACAAGTTTTGTGCCAAACTACGGGATATGGCAAAGAACTTAACTACAAGAAGCGAGGATTACTCAAAATGGTACAATGAGTTGGTTATCAAGGCTGACCTTGCTGAAAACTCAGGTGTTAGAGGTTGTATGGTGATAAAGCCATATGGTTTTGGTATCTGGGAAAAAATGCAAGCAGAACTGGATCGAATGTTTAAAGAAACAGGTCATGAAAACGCTTATTTTCCACTTTTTATTCCGAAATCTTATTTTAGCAAAGAAGCGAGCCATGTAGATGGATTTGCTAAAGAATGTGCTGTGGTTACTCATTACAGATTAAAAAATGATGAAGAGGGGAATGGTATTGTGGTCGACCCCGAAGCTAAATTGGAAGAAGAATTGATAGTTCGTCCTACTTCTGAAACCATTATTTGGGATACCTATAGAAAATGGGTGCAATCGTATCGTGATTTGCCTTTATTGATAAATCAATGGGCTAATGTGGTGCGTTGGGAAATGCGTACACGATTATTTTTGCGTACATCTGAATTTCTATGGCAAGAAGGGCACACGGCACATGCAACCGAAAAAGAGGCCATTGCCGAAGCAGAACAAATGATGAACATCTATGCAGACTTTGCTGAAAATTATATGGCTGTTCCTGTGGTTAAAGGACTAAAAACCGAAAGCGAACGATTTGCGGGTGCTTTAGAAACGTATTGTATTGAAGCTTTAATGCAAGACGGAAAGGCGTTACAAGCTGGTACCTCACACTTTTTAGGGCAGAATTTTGCCAAAGCATTTGATGTTAAGTTTGCTTCAAAAGAAGGAAAGCAAGAATATGTTTGGGCGACCTCTTGGGGCGTGTCTACCCGATTAGTAGGTGCATTGATTATGACGCATAGTGATGATAACGGGTTGGTATTGCCTCCTAAATTAGCACCAAATCAAGTGGTTATTGTTCCTATTTACAGAAACGAGGAACAGTTTGATGCGGTTAGTGAAGTAGCAAAAGATTTGCAGACTAAATTACGAGCTGCAGGCATTCGTGTGAAATTTGATGATAGAGACACTCATAAACCCGGTTGGAAATTTAATGAATATGAATTAAAAGGAGTTCCGGTACGTATCGCTATTGGACCTAAAGATATTGAAAAAGGCACAGTAGAGTTAGCTAGGCGTGATACGTTAACAAAGGAGTTTGTAAACCAAGATGAGGTGGTTGATACAGTATCTGGCTTAATGACTGAAATACAAGAGAATCTATATACTAAAGCTGTGGATTACAGAACAGAGCATACAACCGAGGTAGATAGTTATGAAGAATTTAAAAAAGTACTGAAATCGAAAGGCGGATTTATATCTGCACATTGGGATGGGACTACAGAAACGGAAGATCGAATAAAAAACGATACAAAAGCAACAATTAGATGCATTCCCTTGGCTGGAGAAAAAGAAGCGGGAAGCTGCATGGTTACTGGAAAACCATCAAGCCAGCGTGTGCTGTTTGCAAAGGCGTATTAATTTTTTTCAAAAAAAATTGAAATCTGTTTGCAGAATTGAAAATGTGTTGTATTTTTGCATCCGCAATTGAAAAACAATTGGCCCGTTCGTCTAGGGGTTAGGACGCCAGGTTTTCATCCTGGTAACAGGGGTTCGATTCCCCTACGGGCTACAAATTAAAGAAAGAGAATTATGGCGAATCACAAGTCAGCTTTAAAGAGAATTAGAAACAGCGAAACAAAGCGTTTACGCAACCGTTACCAGTTTAAAACTACGCGTAACGCAATTAAGAAGCTGAAAGATGCTACTAATAAGAAAGAGGCTGAAAAGCTTTTTCCTGAAGTAACGTCTATGATAGATAAATTAGCGAAAAACAACGTTATTCACGATAACAAAGCAGCTAATTTAAAGTCTCAGATTTCAAGACATATCGCAGCGCTATAAGCTACGCTTTCTAAGAAAAATTGTAAAAGCCCTTTCAGGAAACTGAAAGGGCTTTTTTGTTTTGTTTATATTTACGGTGGTAGTAATTAAAACTCACTTTTATAATTGCATATAGTAATATGAAATACAGCATTCCAGATAAAAGAGAACTAATCAAACCTGAAATTGAATTTCTAACTTATCTTTTTAAAAAAGCAAAACCCGAATGGAATAATACAATCAGAAATCTGAAGGTAATTGCGAGATGTGGATGCGGAAATTGTCCCAGTATATTGTTTGAAAAAAGATTGGATTCGAAAATGCAAAAAGGGAATTTAATAATAGATAGCGTTGGAAAAGGTAAAAATGATGAATTAATAGGAGTATCTGTTTTTGGAAATAACCAAATGCCCACTGAATTGGAATTTTATTCTATAGACGGAAAATCTGAAATTATAGAAATGCCAAAAATTAAAACTCTGAAATTCATAATGCAAAAATCTAGTACGTAACCTCGAAACAATTCTTACGCTCCTTACTTTTAAACCTCAAAAGGCATCAAACTACTATAATCCCCGCCATTTCGAGCGATATCACGTACAATAGAAGAGGAAACGTGCGATACGGCTGGAGAAGCTACTAAAAACACACTTTCAACATCCATCACTTCGGCATTGGCTTGGGCGATGGTCTGCTCGTAGGTAAAGTCGGCGGTGTTGCGAACACCCCGAAGAATATACTGTGCGTTTTCAGCTTTACAAAAATCTGCTGTGAGTCCTTTATACGTTTTTACAGTTACGGCATCATACTTTTTAAAAGCATCTTCAATAAACTGCTTTCGATCCTCAAGGGGGAACATATATTTTTTTTCAGCATTAACACCAATAGCGATGATTATTTCGTCAAACAAAGGCAACGCACGTTTTATAATATCAACATGACCTATTGTAATAGGATCAAAAGAACCAGGAAAAAGCGCACGTCTTTTCATTATAAAGCTGTTTTATGTTAATTATTTTTCTTCTAAAATATATTTTCTAATAGCGAAGCGGTCTCACATCTTAGTCTAAAACATCATCTACCAAAATACTAAAAAATTCTGTAAGTGTCATTCCAGATTCGCGTACTTGTTGCGGTACAATACTTTCTGGTGATAAACCGGGATTGGTGTTGGTTTCAATAAAGTATGGGGTGCCTTTTTGTATAATAAAGTCACTTCGGCTAATGCCGGTCATATTTAAAACTTCGTATATTTTCTTAGCTTCAGCTTGTATTTTCTGTGTTTCTTCTTCAGAAATACGTGCCGGCGTTATTTCTTCCGAAGCACCTAAATATTTAGCTTCATAATCAAAAAACTCATTTTGCGAAACAATTTCAGTAGTTGGCAAAGCAACAATCTTTCCGTTATTTTTATACACACCTACTTGTACTTCGGTGCCTATTAAAGCGGTTTCAATTAACACCTCGTTATCTTCTTCGTAGGCTTTTTCAATAGCAGGAAGCAGTTCGTCCATTTCTTTTACTTTACTAACCCCAAAGCTAGAGCCAGCTCTATTTGGTTTTACAAAGCAAGGAAGGCCTACTTTTTTTATAATTTCCTCTTTATCTATGTTGCTACCTTTATTTACGTAATAGGAATTGGCGCAATTAATTCCGAAGCCTTTTAATACGGATAAACAATCTCGTTTATTAAAGCTCAATGCAGCTTGGTAATATCCAGCACTGGTTTGAGGAACGCCTACTAGTCGTAAATATGCTTGAAGTTGCCCGTCTTCTCCAGGTGTACCGTGAATACAATTAAAAACAGCGTCGGGTTTTATAGTTGTTCCGTCTTTATCAAAACTGAAATCTTCCTTATGTACTGGATGCTTTGTTCCATCTTCTGAAACATAAAACCAACCTTCTTTTAGAATATGAATAGGATATGCGTGATATTTGTCTTTATCTAAAAAATCGCAAACCATCGCTCCACTTTGTAGTGAAATTTCAAATTCGCTTGAATAACCGCCCATTGCGACGGCGATATGTTTTTTTGCCATACCAAAAGTTTAAAAATAACGTTTAACAAAAATATGACTAATCCATAGAAAGATACTAACTTTGGGTTTGTTATTTTTGCCCATCAATATATAATGTATGACATTTTTCAGATTCCTCTTCACCAAAGCTTTTTTAAAACAATTGTTATTGGCCGTTTTGGCTTTAGTAGTCTTAAGTTTCCTTGTAATGTGGTGGCTTAAGGGGACTACTAACCACGGTCAAAAAATTGAAGTTCCTAGCTTGAGCAAGCTCTCTTTAGACCTTGTTGAAGACAAATTGAATGAAATGGATTTGCGTTACGAAATACTAGATTCTGCCAATTATAATCCAGATTTTCCTAAATACTCGGTAATTGAACAAATTCCGAAGGCTGGAAAATTTGTAAAAGAAGATCGAAAAATTTATTTGTATTTAAATCCTTCGGGCTATCGAAAGATTCAGGTTCCAAATGTTATAGGAAGAACACGCCGTCAAGCAGAACCTACTTTATTGGCAATGGGTTTTGAAATTGGTAAAATAAGTTACCGTCCCGATATAAGCGACCAAGTAAAAGAGCTTCGTTATAAGGGTGAAAGATTAGAGCCGGGTACCGAAATACAAAAAACAGCAGTCATCGATCTAATTGTTGGTGATGAGTCATTAAACCGAGTGCAGGAAGCAAATGATGCTGTTGAAGAAGAAACACAACCTACCGAAACAGAAAACAATGACCAATAATACTGAAGCGAATACAGAAGATTCCGGAAATGACGATTTGTATGAGCATTATCGCTATGTAGCCGATAAGGGTCAACAACCGCTTAGGGTTGACAAATACCTGATGAACAGGATTGAAAATGCTACTCGTAATAAAATTCAGAAAGCTGCGAAAGACGGAAACATTCACGTAAATGATGCTGCAGTAAAACAAAACTATAAGGTAAAGCCAGACGATGTGGTTACGGTTCTTTTTGAACATCCACCGTATGAAAACTTATTGGTTCCGGAAGATATCCCGATTGATATTGTATATGAAGATGATGATGTTTTAGTGGTTAATAAAGAGCCAGGAATGGTTGTCCATCCAGGTCATGGTAATTACAGTGGGACGTTAATCAATGCGCTTACCTTTCATTTTGATAACCTTCCAAATAACAGTAGTAATCGCCCAGGTTTAGTACACCGAATTGACAAAGATACGAGCGGGCTTCTTGTAGTTGCTAAGACGGAAGAGGCCATGACGCATTTATCCAAACAGTTCTTCAATAAAACAACCGAGCGTGAATACGTGGCTTTAGTTTGGGGGAATGTAGAGGAAGAGTCGGGAACTGTTGAAGGGAATATTGGACGTCACCCAAAAAACAGATTGCAAAACACCGTTTTTGAAGATGATGACGATGAAGAAAGAGGAAAACCTGCGGTTACTCATTTTAAAGTTTTAGAACGCTTAGGGTATGTAACCTTACTCTCTTGTAGGTTAGAAACCGGTAGAACACACCAAATTCGTGTACATTTAAAGCATATTGGTCATACATTATTTAATGACGAACGCTATGGAGGCGATAAAATTTTAAAAGGAACTACTTTTACAAAATACAAACAGTTTGTAGATAATTGTTTTAAAGCATTGCCAAGACAAGCGTTGCATGCCAGAA
Source organism: Marixanthomonas ophiurae (assembly GCF_003413745.1). Taxonomy (NCBI): domain Bacteria; kingdom Pseudomonadati; phylum Bacteroidota; class Flavobacteriia; order Flavobacteriales; family Flavobacteriaceae; genus Marixanthomonas; species Marixanthomonas ophiurae. Next base: position 1,651,141 of record NZ_QVID01000001.1, read on the forward strand.
CATTAGGTTTTGTGCATCCCACCACAGGAGAAATGAAACGTTTTGAATCTCAAATACCAGATGATATGGAAGCGTGTTTAGAGAAATGGCGAAACTATTCGAAGCACGCTATTTAATTGGTTAAATAGAATAATAAAAAATCCGAAGCAACTTGCTTCGGATTTTTTATTGGTTGTAAAAGATTGTTTATTACTTTTTCACCCATTTAGCTGTGAACGTTTTATTTCCGTTAGAAATATTCACTAAATATAACCCGCTACTTAAGTCTTTAAAATTATACTGAATAGCTTCGTTTTTTGAAATGCTTCTTTCTTCAGAAAAAACCTGCTTTCCATCAATAGTATAAAGTGAGATGGTAGCATTTTCAAGCGCTATCGATAAGTTTAAATTTAAAATACCATTTGAAGGGTTTGGGGTAAGGTTGATAGAGGTACTAGAAAACTCTTCAACTCCTGCGATAATTTCAGGAACTACCAATCCATCTCTGGAGTTGCTGCCTTTATATCCATTGCGTCTAATTTTATTTTCATCATACGGTACATTTAAATTATAAGTGGTTACATATGATGAATCAATTCCTTGACCAAAAGTCTGTGTATACGAATTTGCAGTAAGATCCATCATGCCATCATCGTCTACATCGCCAATAACAGCTCCATTTAAAAAGGTAAAACCACGTGGTCGTAAAGGGAATCCATCAATTTCACCACTACCATCTATAGAATATGCGTGAATATAACCATCACCTTCAGCATCGGTAAGGGTGCTTGGAAAAATAACTTCTAAAACACCATCATTGTTGATATCGGCAATACTCAAAACTCCTTCAGTACCTCCGTATTTTGAAATAGGAAAGTTATCGATATTTTCACCATCTGGTGTAAGTCCATAAACTACATCAAGAGGAGTACCGTCGTTACTAGTGTTTCTGTCAGACATAAAAATTTCAAACGTTTCATCTCCATCTATATCAAGAACTGTTGCTGGAGAGTATGTCCATCCTCCTAGTGCAATAGGCCATCCTGGGTAATAAGTTGCGTCGTGGTTTAAAACATAAAATCCAGCTGCATTACCGTGGTTACTGCCTATAATTTCTAAGTCATCATCACCGTCTAAATCTGCTAGAATAGGAGATTGGTAGGAGTATGAAATATTTGGGTCTGCTAATGGAAAATTCGGGAAAAGCTGTCCTTGATTGTCATAAATACGCATCCCAGTTGAAGAGGTGGCAATAACAACATCGTTATTTCCGTCGTTATCCACATCGCCAATGGAAGGAGTAAAAGCAGGAGTAGCATCTACTTGTACTGGCCAATTGCTATTAATTGGTGTCCCATCCATATTTATGGCATGAACATAGCCTTCAGCACTTCCAGCACGTTCACCGGTTATAATGTCTAACGTTCCGTTACCATCTAAATCTGCTACGGCTGGAGCGTTTATCATCCAGTGATCATCAAAATTTAATGGCCAACCTGGTAAGTCTTCTCCATTATTATCTTTTAAATAAACACGACCTACGGTGGTAGGATAACCCGTGTTAACAATTATTTCATGATTTCCATCATCATCAAGGTCTACAACAGTCGGTGGTAATAAAATAGGGCCTAAAACTGTTTTCTCCCAAAGAATGGTTCCATCACCTTCTAAGGCATATAGCGTGGTGTCAATCCCGTACAGGATTTCATCAACCCCATCATTGTCAATATCTGCTAACGTTGTCCCTCGCGAATTTTTTATGGTAGGATTGGCTTCTCTACCAAACTTAAACAAGACATCGGCTTGTTGTTTGTTTTGTGTTGCATTATAATTTTTTGGAAGTTGTACGTCTTCAACTTCAATTGTTCCATTTTCAGTTAATTTAGCTTTTTTTCCTATTTCAGTTTGTGCTGTAATAGCGGTTACACCGATAAAAGTGGCTAAACAACTGAGGAGTACATGTTTTTTCATTATTTTATGTTTAAAGTTATTTCCTAAAAGTATTTATAAGAATCTCTTCCAAAAGTTAATAATTTCTTAATTATATATTAATGTGTTAAAAATATTTCTTTATAGGTAATAATAATAGGCTTATTAAAAATATAAAACTGTTGAAATATGATTAAAGACTTATTTAATTTATTTTTGAGTTAAAACAAATAGTTATGAAAATTGTAGTATCGCCAGCTAAAACATTAGATTATAAAAGTGACTTGCCCACAAAAAAAACTACACAGCCAGAGTTTATTGAAGAAGCTGAAATATTGAATAATAAGCTAGCGCGTAAAACTAAAAAAGAAGTGGCGAAACTTATGAGTATAAGCGATAAGTTAGCTGATTTAAATTACCAACGGTACAAAGAGTTTTCCATTCCTTTTACAAAAAAGAATGCTCGCCCAGCAGTATATGCCTTTGCAGGTGATGTTTATAATGGTTTAGATGCTTACACCATTCCTGAGAAAAAGCTAGATAGCCTACAGAATACCTTGCGTATCCTATCAGGTATGTATGGAATTTTAAAACCATTAGATTTAATGCAGCCTTATAGACTTGAAATGGGAACAAACCTAAAAATACAAAACCATAAAAATTTATATGAATTTTGGGGAAACACATTAACCGAATCTTTAAATAAAGAAATGAAAGATGGTGAGTTATTTATAAACCTAGCCAGTAACGAATATTTTAAGGTTATTAATACAAAAGAATTAAAAGCCCCTGTAATCTCACCAATTTTTAAAGATTTTAAAAATGGAAAATTAAAAATAATTGCTTTCTATGCTAAAAAGGCAAGAGGAAGTATGGTGCGATATATTATTGATAAGAATATAAAAACATTAAAAGGAATTAAAGGGTTCGATTATGATGGATATTCATATAGTGAAGAATATACTGAAAACGAAAACGAACCCGTATTTATTCGCTAATGTTTAAGCATACACATCCATATCCTCCTTTTATACCCGAAAATGCGACTAAATTAATAGTGGGAACGTTACCGCCTCCTCGCTTTACTACTAAGGAGTATAAACCTGGTGATGTTAATTTTTGTTACGGAAGTAGGGATGGTCAATTGTGGCCTATTTTAAATCAACTGTTCAACTTAAATCTTTCTTTTGAAACTACCGACGAAGCGATAAAAGAACGTAAGGATTTTCTTCGAAAAGAAAAGATAGGTATTTGCGATATGGTTTCCATGGCCTATCGTGACAAAGTGGATGCTTCAGACATAGGCATGCAAAAAGTAGTATTACGAGATTTAATAAAAATCCTTCAAGAAAACCCAACAGTACATACCTTATTATTCACTGGCGGAAACAGTAAAAACGGTCCAGAATATTTTTTCAGAAAAAAGTTGAAAGAATACAATTTGAAATTAAAAATTGTTAAAAATACCGTTCCTCGAATACATGAATTTCTTCTTCCCAAAGCGTCAAGAATAATAAAAACGGTTTCACTTACTGCTCCTTCAGGAGCAGCAAACCGTGCGGTTGGCAGTCTCCAAGAATATAAAAAAATGAAAGCTGAAAATCCATCAATAACTACAATTGATTTTAGGATTTGGCAATATGCTCCACATTTTAAAAAGTAACGATACTTTTATAAGAATTTTAATTTTTTTTCAAAAATTTTAAAATTCTATTTCGATTTAAATAAAGTTACTTGCTTATAAGTCAGAATTTTACATCTTTTGTGCCAATGTCCTGTGTTGATGTGGTTTCTTTATTCTTTTTATTAACATAATTTTTAAGTATATTAACGCCATATTAACTGTTAAATTAAATTTTATACAACTTATGAAAAAAATTACTTTACTAATGGCGTTTATGGTCACGTGCTTTACGTGGCAAACCAATGCCCAAACGTACAACGGGGATGGGAACCCTCAGCCAATTGACCCTCCTGTTAATGTTAGCTCTGTAGCTAATGTTTCATTGACTGGAAATATAGGTGTCAATCCTTTAGATTACACTGTTGACAATGTTATGTTAGATATAACACATAGCTATGATGGAGATGTAGAATTGAGACTAGTATCTCCAGCAGGAACTAGTTTAGACTTATCTATCGCAAATGGTGGTTCTGGTGAAAATTATACCAATACTGTATTTGAAGATGGTGGTGCCGATATTACTGCAGCTTCTGCTCCTTTTACTGGTGTTTATGAGCCAGAAGGAGGAACATTTGCAGCTACTTTTGATGGAGAACCTATTAATGGAAACTGGACATTAGAAGTTTTTGATAACTTCGGAGGATTGGATAGCGGAACTTTAAACTCCTATTCAATCACTTTTTCTCAAATAACTATTGGCGATCCACCGGTTATTGCATGTCCATCTGATATTATGGCCGATACAGACCCAGGAGAATGTGGTGCTATTGTTAATTTTGCAGATGCAATTGCTACTGATACCGAAGATGGTATAATTGGTACAACTCAAACCCTAGGGCCACTTACAGGAGAACAATTTCCTACAGGTGATACTATTGTAGAATTTACTGCAGAAGATAGTGACGGTAATGTTGTTACTTGTCAGTTTACTGTAACGGTAACCGATATGGAAGCTCCAGAAGCTTTATGTCAAAACCTGACATTAGAATTAATGGGTGGTAGTTCTGTTTCTATTGCACCATCAGATATAGATAATGGTTCTTCAGATAACTGTGGAATTGTTGATTATTCATTAGATCAAGATACTTTTACTTGTGCAGATATAGGTGAGAACACCGTTACCTTAACAGTTACAGATGAAGAAGGTAATTCTTCAACATGTACTGCTACTGTAACTATTGAAGATAATACAGCACCAGAAATCACTTGTATAGGTGAACCTGGGATTTTTAATATATTGGAAGAATTTGAAGGAGCCTCTATACCAGCTGGCTGGACAACTGTTATTGAAGCAGGTGTTCAAGACTGGACCTTTGGTTCTGGCGTTATGCCTCTTGGAGATCCTTTTCCAACCAATGCAGCTATTTTTGATGACGATGCAGCAGGTAATGGTGAAGTGAACTTAGCAAGATTAGTTTCTCCTGCTTATGATATTTCAGCAGCTGTTTCAGCTGACGTTTCTTTTGATTATGCTATCCAAGACTTTGTTGGAAGCGGTACTTTCCTTGTAGAAGCATGGGACGGATCTGCTTGGCAAGAAGTTTTATTTATAGATGAACAAGATGTTAACCCAACTAATTCAGGGGCTATTGATATGATGCCATTTGCCAACCCAGACTTCCAAGTACGTTTTACGTATGATGACGAAGGTGCTTGGGCTTGGGGAGCTGGAGTGGATAACTTTGCTCTAAATTATGAGTTGGCTACTTCTCCACCATTAGATGTTGTTTTAGATGCAAGCGGAAATGCAACGATTCCTGCATCCGATCTTATACAAACAGTTGACGAGGCTTGTGGTTATGTTGTAACCGTAGGTGGACCAGCTACCGGTGGTGGGTCAACTACTGAAACACTTGAAACTACTTTTGTAGGTGGAAATGGTCTTGATGGAAATATGTTTGATATTGTAGCCATTAATGAAGTTACTGTTAATTCGTTTGACGTAAACCTTGATACTGGAATTACCGATGATGTAGAGGTATATTACAAATCAGGGACATGGGTAGGTTTTGAAGAAGATGCTGCTGCGTGGACATTGATTGGTACTGCTAATGTTACATCAGCTGGTGATGGTCTTCCAACACCATTAAACCTAAGTTTAGGACAAACAATTGCTGCCGGTGATACTGGTGCATTTTATGTAACTACAACTTCAGGAGGAATGAACTACACAAACGGAACAGCAAACGGTACCGTATTTGCTTCTGACGATAATATTGAGTTTTTAGAAGGTTCAGGTAAATCGTACCCTTTTGGTGTTTCTACATTTGACGCTCGTGTTTTCAACGGAAATATTATTTATGATGTAGGACCACAAATAGATAGTGATGTTAGTTTTGACTGCTCTATGTTAGGAGAAAATGAAGTTGAAGTATTTGTTACTGACGATAGTGGAAACTTCTCTTCTTGTACAGCAACAGTTAATATTATAGATGAAACTGCACCAATTATTACTTGTGCAGGAAACCCAGGACCTATATCAGTTCTAGAGGAATTTGAAGATGCTTCTGTTCCTTCTGGATGGAGTACTGTTATTGAAGCAGGTGTTGCAGACTGGACATTTGGTTCGGGCGATATGCCAATTGGTGATGATTTCCCAAGTAACGCAGCTATTTTTGATGACGATGAAGCTGGAAATGGAGAAACCAACTTAGTTAGATTATTATCTCCTATTTATAATACTAGTGGAGCTAGTACCGCTTCTCTTTCTTTCGATTATGCTTTTCAAGAAGTAGCTAGTGGAGAGACACTTTCAGTAGAGGTTTGGGATGGATCAGCTTGGCAAGAAATCTTGCTTGTAGATGTAGATACAGACCTAACAAATACTGGAGCAATCGATATGTTGCCTTATTTAAATAATGATTTCCAAGTTCGCTTTTCTTACGATGATGCAGGTGCTTGGGGCTGGGGTGCCGGAATCGATAACGTTCAGATAGATTATGAAGTAACTGACATAACGGCTATCGACATACCACTTGGACCTGACGGGACAGCAACAATCGATCCTAACAGCTTGATTCAAGGTGTGGATGAAGCTTGTGGAATTGCCACTGTAGCTTCTGATATCACTGAAGTGAGTTGTGCCGATATTGGTACGCCTATGACAATTACAATTTTTGCAAGTGATGCAAGTGGAAACATAGCCTCTTGTACTGCTGAAATTAACGTAGTTGATACTTTGGCACCAGAAGTTACTTGCCCAGAAGATCAAAGTGTTGATCCAGGAGAAGGAAACTTATTCTATGAAGTACCGGATTATTTTGCTAGCGGAGAAGGTTCTGCTTTAGATAACTGTACAGACCCTGTAACAATTACATCTCAAGATCCAGCTCCAGGAGAGTTGTTATCCGATGGTGTTTATACTGTTACTTTAACTGCTGAAGATGAGTATGGAAATGTTGGTACGTGTACTTTCGAGTTAACTGTTGAAAGTATTTTAGGTGTAGATGATAACTCATTGAGCAATTCAATATCTATGTATCCTAATCCAGCGGACAGTCAAGTTACTATTTCAAATAAATCTGATGTAGCATTACAAAATGCTGTGATTTACGATATCAATGGTAAGTTGATTAACCAATACGACCTTAGCAATATGCAAGGAAACCAGGTAATTGATGTTTCGGCATTGGCTACCGGAGTTTATGTAGTACAGATTACTGGTGAAACATCAAGCGTTTCAAAACGATTGATTATAAAGTAATCCTATTATAATAACCAACCAAAGCAAAACCCCTTCACAAATTTGTGAGGGGGTTTTCATTTATACAATATTTTAAAAGAGGATATTTTCTAAACTATTTATTTTTAGTTCCTTTTACAGTTTTTGGTTTTATTTTAAACTTCCCTCGTTTAGGGCGAAGTTTTCCATAACTTCCAATATTAATTTTGCCTCTTTTTGTTTTCTTGTCTCCTTTACCCATTATTTTTTGTTTTGTTGATCTTTAATGGTTTTCTCATCAATATCTACCTTGTTAGTTTTTTGATTCGTATTCCCGGTAGGATTGGTAGGGTTCTTTTGTTCTTCTTTACGTTCAAACTTCTTAGCCATAATGTTATAATTTTAAATTCATTAGAAAGCTAAAAATTATGAATCACAATTAGTATTAATATCCTACTAAAGTATGGTTAAAATTATCGTAACCGCTTAATAAAGGGTGAAATACCTGTCAAGCCATCCTTGGTTAGTGCTTTAATAAAAGCACTGCCTATAATAGCTCCCTTGGCTTTCTGTGTAGCTTGTGAAAAGGTTTCAGCGTTATTAATACCAAAACCAACTATTTGTGGATTCTTCAGTTGTAATCCATCAATTCTATTAAAATATGAGATTTGCTCTTCAGCAAATCCAGATGTAGCACCCGTAGTACTAGCACTGCTTACCATATAAATAAAACCATTTGAAGCCGCATCAATTTCTCTAATTCGTTCTTCGGAAGTTTGTGGAGTGATTAAAAATATATTGGCAAGATTATACTTTTCGAAGAGTTCTCGGTAGTGTAGATTATATTCAGCCAAAGGTAAGTCTGGTAAAATGAGACCATCAATACCTATTTCAGCACATTTCTTGCAAAACGCTTCTACACCATATTGTAAAACAGGATTAAAGTAGCCCATAATAATTAACGGAATAGAAATATGATGACGAATGCCTTCTAATTGTTTAAATAAAATGTCAGTGGTCATTCCATTTTTTAGGGCTTCCGTAGAGCTTGCTTGTATGGTTGGTCCATCGGCTAAGGGATCGCTAAACGGTAAACCTATTTCAACCATATCCACTCCATTTTCTTCCAGCGATTTTAAAACTGGAATGGTATCCTCTAAATTGGGATATCCGGCTGTAAAATAAATGGATAATAGCTTTTTATCTTGCTGTAATGCTGTTTGTATTCGTTTCATTATAAATTGAAATAATCGATGTATGTATTTAAATCTTTGTCACCACGACCGCTGAGGTTAATAACGATAATATCGTCTTTTTTAAATTGTCTATTTTTAAAAATGGCCAATGCGTGACTGGTTTCAATAGCAGGAATAATGCCTTCGAGTTTACTTAGTTCTAAACCTGCTTCCATGGCTTCGGCATCGGTAATGGAAATAAACTCTCCGCGTCCGCTAGCGCATAAGTGTGCGTGCATCGGGCCTACCCCCGGATAATCTAATCCTGCTGAAATAGAGTAGGGTTCGGTAATTTGTCCGTCGTCTGTTTGCATTAACAAAGTCTTGCTTCCGTGGATAATACCTGCTTTTCCTAAAGCTGAAGTAGCTGCGCTTTCTCCACTTTGAATGCCTTTACCGGCAGCTTCAACGGCAATAATACCCACATCTGGGTTATCGAGATAGTGATAATAAGCACCGGCAGCATTGCTTCCGCCACCTACACAGGCAACAACATAGTCTGGGTTTTCTCTGCCTTCTTTTTCTTGTAATTGTGTTTTAATTTCTTCTGAAATCACACTTTGAAACCGTGCCACCATATCAGGATACGGATGTGGGCCTACCACACTACCAATTATATAATGCGTATCGGTAGGATTGTTAATCCAATCCCGAATCGCTTCGTTGGTTGCATCTTTTAGTGTTTTACTTCCGCTCGTTGCGGGAATTACCGTAGCGCCAAGCATTTTCATTCGTGCTACATTCGGCGCTTGTCGCTCCATATCAATAGCACCCATATAGACAATACATTCAATGCCCATAAGCGCACAGACTGTTGCCGTTGCTACGCCGTGTTGTCCAGCTCCAGTTTCGGCAATAATGCGGTTTTTTCCTAAACGCTTAGCCATTAATATCTGCCCAATGGTATTGTTTACTTTATGCGCTCCCGTATGGCAAAGGTCTTCCCGTTTTAGGTAAACATTGGTGTTATACTTTTCAGAAAAACGTTTGGCATAATACAACGGGGTAGGACGCCCAACATATTCTTTAAGCAGTTGTTTAAATTCTTTTTGAAAACTGTCTTCCTGCATCACATCAAGGTATTGTTGACGTAATTCTTCTACATTTGGATACAGCATTTCGGGGATGTAAGCTCCGCCAAACTCACCGTAATAGCCTTTTTCATTTACGTGATAACTCATAAGTGTGATTGTATTGTGTTCAGTTTATCTATAAACTGTTGTAATTCTTGTGTATTCTTTAATCCAGGTTTTTCTTCAAATTTGCTGTTTACATCAATAGCAAATATGGGTAGTTTGGTTTTTAATATTTCTGAAAGTTGCTTTATTTCATCTAAACCAATTCCGCCACTGAGTACAAAAGGTATTTCTGAAGGATACTCTTTTAAAATATTCCAGTTAAAAGCGTAGCCATTACCGCCTTTTTCTTTTCCCTTTGTGTCAAAAAGAAAGGCAGAAACATAGGGCTCATATTCTTTTAATACGGAGAAATCGAAAGTGTCTTTTATACCAAATACTTTCCAAATTTTGCTATTTATTTCTTCTGAAGCAGCTAATTTTTCACAAAATGAAGCTGTTTCATCTCCGTGTAATTGAATAACATCTAACTGAAATTGGGTTGCTTTATTTAAAATTTCAGAAATAGTAGCATTAACAAAAACACCAACTTTTTTTACTTCAGAAGGAAGGGAAGGCATTTCGCCTTCAAAATTTCGTGGCGAGCCCTCATAAAAAATAAAACCCACATAATCCGGTTTTAGAGCAGCCACCTCCATTGGGTTATGCTTCATGCCACAGACTTTTAGTTGAATGTTTTTCATCGTAGCTGGTCTATAAATTGGTTGGCACTTTCTCCGGGGTTGTCAGTTTTCATAAAGGTTTCACCTATTAAAAAGCCCTTGTAACCATATTTTCGTAACGTTTTTATAGTTTCAGGGTTGCTAATGCCACTTTCTGAAATTTTTACAAAGTCTTTCGGTATTTTTTCTGAAAGTGCTTTGCTAATATCGATGGAAACATCAAATGTTTTTAAATTTCGATTGTTTACACCTAACATGTCAACAGTAGTCAACAAGGACCGTTGAAGCTCTTCTTCGTTATGAACTTCCAATAAAACATCTAAATCTAATTGCTTGGCGGTTTTTGAAAATTCCTTCAGCTGATTGTCACTCAATGAAGCAGCGATTAAAAGAATAGCATCAGCACCATACGCTTTCGCTTCATAAATTTGATACGAATCAATGATGAATTCTTTTCGTAACAACGGAATGTCTACACAGTTTCTAGCCAATGCTAAATCGTCTAACGATCCACCAAAATATTTGGTGTCAGTTAAAACTGAAATGCCGCAAACGCCCGCTTTGCTGTAGCCAGTAACAACTTCGGGTAAATTTACTTGGTCGTTGATAACCGATTTACTGGGCGAACGCCTTTTGTGTTCAGCGATAATCCCAGTATTTGAATTTCGCAAAGCAGCAGCCAACGAAATAGGAGTGCGGGAAAACGCTTCCGATTTTTCTAAAAGTGATATGGGAAAAAGCGCTTTCTTAGCGTTGACTTCCTTTATTTTATTCTGAATTATTTTATCTAAAATAGTCATGAGTTAAGCGCTGATTTTTTGAAGTTTTTGCAATACCTGTAAAGCTTTCCCAGATTGTAAGGAATCTTTTGCTTTTTCAATCCCAGTTTCAATACTACATTGATTGGCTACCGAAATAGCCATTCCAGCATTGGCGCAAATTACATTGTTTTGTTGCTGGGTTCCGTTTCCGGAGATAATAGTTTTAAAGATATTTGCTGAAGATTCTACTGTGTCACCACCATGAATATCAGATTGTTTAATGGTCTTAAAACCAAAATCTTCAGGCTGCATAATTTTTTCCGAAGTATTAGAAATTACTTTTACAGCTCCGGTCAATGAAATTTCATCATAGCCATCCATCGCGTGTAAAATAGCATATTTTTTATCGCTTTTTTGATATAAATAACCGTACAAACGAGCTAATTCCAAATTAAAAACGCCCACTAATTGGTTTTTTGGAAAAGCAGGATTTACCATCGGTCCCAACATATTGAAAAAGGTCTTTACGGCTAAATCTCTTCGTATGGGTGCTACATTTTTCATAGCTGGGTGAAAAAGTGGCGCGTGTAAAACACAGATGCCTGCTTCGTCTAAACTTCGTTTTAAAAAGTCAGTATCGCTACTAAATTTTATTCCCAATTGCTCCATTACATTGCTACTTCCGCTAATGGACGAAACGCCATAGTTACCGTGTTTAGTAACCAAAACGCCGGCTCCTGCCGTAACAAATGAGGAAAGTGTGGAAATATTAAAGGTGTCTTTGCTATCGCCTCCGGTTCCGCAAAGATCAATGGTATTGTAACCTTTTAAATCTACTGCAAGGCATAAATCCAATAACGCATCACGGAAACCTTCTAGCTCTTCGAGCGTGACACTTCGCATCATAAATACCGTTAAAAAAGCGGCTATTTGGCTTTGATTAAATTTTCCTTCACTAATAGAAACCAGAACATTACGAGCTTCTTCCTTGGTTAATTGTTCGTGATTTATAAGTCTGTTAAGTACTTGTTTCATTCTATTTTAAGTATAACGTAACTGATAATGACTCTAAAACTCATTAAGAGCATCAAAAATATAGAATGCTCTTTTAAAACAGCTTTAGACTTGTATAAAATACTCCTAAAGTTATTTAAAAGGATGTTTCTTAGAATAGCAAGCCTATGTTTCTAGATAAAGAAACATGCCTACTACAAAATCAGTAAAAAATTATGTTTAATTAAGTGAAAAGGTAGTGCCTTCTTTTCCGTCTTTAAGTTGTATTCCTGCTTTTTGCAATTCATCCCGAATTCGATCACTTGTTGCAAAATCTTTATTGGCACGTGCTTGATCTCTAAGTTCAATAAGCAATTGTATGGTTTCATTTAATTTATTACCATCTTGTTCATTGCTTTCTGCGATATCAACCAATCCTAATACATCGAAAATAAAATCTTGCATAGTCTCTTGTAATAGTTGCAAGTCTTTTTCGGTAATGGTTTCGGTGTCATCTAATAACGCATTGATAAACTTAGCTGCCTCAAACAACTGTGCAATAAGAATAGGACTGTTAAAGTCGTCATTCATGGCATCATAACAAGATTGACGCCATCGTGTTACATCTATACTGCTGCTTTCTGAAGTTTTTACACCGCCAATGGAGCGATAAGCATCCATTAAACGATTGAAGCCTTTTTGAGAAGCCTCTAATGCTTCTTTTGAAAAGTCTAAAATGCTTCGATATTGGGCTTGATACATAAAGAACTTAACCACAGTGGGTGCAAACGGCTTGTTGAAAATATCATTGTTACCCGTAAACATATCCCGTGGAAGAATAAAGTTTCCAGTAGATTTTGACATTTTTTTACCGTTAAGCGTAAGCATATTGGCGTGCATCCAGTAATTCACAGGATTTTGACCATTAGAAGCTTCGGCTTGTGCAATTTCACATTCGTGATGGGGGAATTTTAAGTCCATTCCGCCACCGTGAATATCAAATTGATTACCTAAATATTTTGTGCTCATTACGGTACACTCTAAGTGCCACCCTGGGAAACCATCGCTCCAAGGAGAAGGCCAACGCATAATGTGCTGTGGTTCGGCTTTTTTCCAAAGTGCAAAATCTTGTGGATTTTTCTTATCACTTTGTGCTGCCAATTCACGTGTATTGGCAATCATATCTTCTAAGTTTCGACCACTTAAAATTCCGTAATTATGATTTTCATTATATTTCATCACATCAAAATAAACAGATCCGTTTTTTTCATAGGCATAGCCTTGTTCTATAATGTTTTCTACTATTTGAATTTGCTCGATAATATGTCCCGTTGCAGTAGGTTCAATACTTGGAGGATGGGCATTGAAGGTTTCCATAATAGTATGGAAATCGACTGTATATTTCTGAACCACTTCCATCGGTTCTATTTGCTCGATACGTGCTTTTTTCAAAATAGGATCGTCCCCGCTTTCCCCATCGTTTTCTAGGTGTCCAGCATCGGTTATATTTCGAACGTAGCGAACTTTATATCCAAGGTGTTTTAGATAACGAAAAACAAGGTCGAATGATAAAAACGTACGACAATTCCCTAAATGCACATTGCTATAAACAGTAGGGCCACAAACGTACATACCGATAGTGCCTTCGTTAATAGGTGTAAATTTCTCTTTCTGCTTAGAGATGGAATTGTAGATTGCAAGTTCTTGTTCTTCGTAACGTTTCATAGTTTTCTGTTGGAAGTTAAATGATGGATCATTATTATTATCTTAATGCCTAAGTGTACCGACGGTTAAAATTCAGTATCTAGATTAATATAATCTAAAAAATCGCGTCGCGTTTCAGCGTTTTTAAATTTTCCGCCAAATTCACTAGTAACAGTACTGCTATCTATATCGCGTATTCCTCTGGAGTTAACACATAAATGCTTGGCATCGATAACACAGGCAACATCATCTGTATTTAATACTTTTTGCAATTCTTTTACAACTTGCATAGTAAGTCGCTCTTGTACTTGAGGACGTTTTGCGTAATAATCTACAATACGATTCATTTTTGAAAGACCCACAACGGTCCCGTTTGAAATATATGCGATATGAGCTTTTCCAACTATTGGAAGCAAATGATGTTCGCAAGTAGAGTAGAGGGTAATGTTTTTTTCAACCAACATTTCTCCATACTTATACTTATTGTCAAAGGTAGAGGCCTTAGGTTTTCTGTCTGGATGTAACCCTCCAAAAATTTCTTGAACAAACATCTTGGCAACTCTATTGGGTGTTCCTTTTAGGCTGTCGTCTGTTAAATCAAGCCCGAGTGTATTCATAATATTATGAACATCTTTCTTGATTCGCTCAATTTTTTCGATATCACTAAGTTCGAAAGCATCGGGACGTAAAGGAGTGTCTGTAGAACTCGCCACGTGATCATCGCCCATAGCTTCAATATCTTTTAGCTGTTTTTCTAAATCCATTTTTATTTCAAGGTGTAAAACTAAATATTGGTTGCAAAGATAGGCATTCGGTACATGCTATAAAAAATTGGCTATTGTTATTTTTAATACTACAATCCTTTGTTGTTATGTTAATTAAAAAGCATAAAAAAAAAGCCCTACTATATAGTAGGGCTTTTAAGTACTTATGTAGTGTTAATTACTTTGTTTTTTCTAAAACACTTTTACTATCTGATAAGACAGTCCCCTTTATTTTAAGGGCTTTAACAGGCTCATCGGCATTAGAATAAACTGTTACCGTTTTTCTAATAGGACCTACGCGGTTTGTATCGTATTTTACTTGAATACTGCTAGACTCACCTGGAGCAACAGCGCCATCTGGTTTTTTAGGTACGGTGCAACCGCAACTAGACTTAACATCGGTTACCACTAATGGCTCATCACCAGTGTTGGTAAATTCAAAAACACGAACGCCATCGCTTCCTTTTGCGATTTCGCCGTAGTCTATGGTTTCAGATTTAAATTCAAATTTTGCTTGTGCATTGGCGGCAAATCCAAAAAACGCTACAAATGCAATTAATGCTAATTTTTTCATGATTTCTAAAATTTAGAGTATGCTAAGGTACATATCTTTCCTACAATCTGCAAAATAACTTATTCACTTTTATAATCTTGCAGATATAGCTACTTTTGTAGGCTATAGTTCAAAAATTAGACCAAATTATGGCAGTAGCGGCAAAATATAATGCTCAAGATATTGAAAACAAATGGTATAGCCATTGGATGGAGAATGGATATTTTCATTCCGAAGTAAACGAAAAAGAACCATATGCCATTGTAATACCACCTCCTAACGTAACAGGAGTGTTGCATATGGGGCATATGCTTAACAATACCATTCAAGATGTGTTGATACGGCGTGCTCGCTTAAAAGGCTATAACGCTTGTTGGGTTCCGGGTACGGATCACGCATCTATCGCCACCGAAGCCAAAGTTGTGGCTAAATTAAAGAGCGAAGGGATTGATAAAAATAGCCTGACACGCGAAGATTTTTTAGAACACGCATGGGAATGGACGCACAAACACGGAGGGATCATTTTAGACCAACTAAAAAAATTGGGAGCTTCTTGTGATTGGGAGCGTACTAAGTTTACGATGGATGACGATATGTCAGCGTCTGTAATCAAGGTTTTTGTCGATTTATATAAAAAAGGACACGTATATCGTGGATACCGAATGGTAAACTGGGATCCGCAGGCTAAAACTACTTTATCTGATGAAGAAGTAATTCATATTGAAAAACAAGGAAATTTATATTACTTAAATTATAAAATTGAAGGAAGTGATGAGTCGCTAACCATTGCTACCACACGTCCTGAAACTATATTAGGCGATACTGCTATTTGTATTAACCCAAATGATGAACGTTTTACGCACTTAAAGGGAAAGAAAGCAATTGTGCCTATCTGTAACCGAGTAATACCTATTATTGAAGATGAATATGTAGATCTTGAGTTTGGTACCGGTTGCTTAAAAGTTACCCCTGCGCATGATGAGAATGATAAAATGTTAGGTGATAAGCACAATTTGGATGTAATCGATATTTTAAACGACGATGCTACCCTAAACGAACATGGTCTACATTTTCAAGGAAAAGGCCGTTTTGTGGTTAGAAAAGAAATTGTTGCCGAATTAAAAGAATTAGGTGTTTTAGACAAAGTAGAACAACACACCAATAAAATTGGGACGAGCGAGCGTACTGGAGCTGTTATCGAGCCGAAACTGAGCGATCAATGGTTCTTAAAGATGAAAGAATTAGCACAACCTGCTTTAGATTCTGTACTTGAAAAAGACATTAAATTAGTTCCTGAAAAGTTCATCAATACATATCGCCATTGGATGGAAAACGTCCGCGACTGGAATATTTCGCGTCAGTTATGGTGGGGACACCAGATCCCTGCGTATTATTACGGAAGCGGGAAAGAAGATTTCGTTGTGGCAGAAAGTGTAGAAGAGGCGTTGCATTTAGCTAAAGAAAAATCGGGTAATGCAGCTTTAAAAGCAACCGATTTAATTCAAGATGCCGATGCGTTAGATACTTGGTTCTCGTCTTGGTTATGGCCCATTAGTGTTTTCAACGGAATTCTGGAGCCCGATAATGATGAGATAAACTATTATTATCCTACAAAAGACTTAGTGACCGCCCCCGAAATCTTATTTTTCTGGGTAGCGCGAATGATTATCGCAGGGTATGAGTACCGTGATGAAAAACCGTTTAGCAGTGTTTATTTAACTGGAATTGTACGCGACAAACAACGCCGCAAGATGAGTAAGTCTTTAGGAAATTCACCAGATCCTATCGAGTTGATGAATAAATACGGAGCCGATGGTGTGCGTGTTGGGATGTTATTAAGTTCGCCTGCTGGGAACGATTTAATGTTTGAAGAGGACCTTTGTAAGCAGGGGAGTGGTTTTGTAAATAAAATATGGAATGCCTATCGATTAATTGACGGTTGGGAAATTTCCGAAGAAAAAGCAGAAACCGAAACCGATGCCATTGCCATCAATTGGTATAAAAATAAGTTTGCAAAAACCATCGCTGAAATTGAAGACCATTACAGCAAGTACAGAATTAGTGATGCACTAATGGCTACTTATAAGCTAGTTTGGGATGATTTCTGTTCTTGGTTGTTAGAAATGGTGAAACCAGGGTTTGGAAAGCCAATTTCGGCCACAACGTTTAAAAAAGTAATTGCTGTTTTAGAGGATAACCTTAAAATATTACATCCGTTTGTTCCTTTTATTTCTGAAGAAATCTGGCAAAGTATTACCCCTCGTTCTAAAGAAGAAGCTTTGATAGTTGCTGAATGGCCAACCGATATGGATTTTGATGAAAAACTGATAAAAGATTTCGAATTTGCTTCGGAAGTAATTTCAGGGATTCGTACTATTAGAAAACAAAAGAATATTTCATTTAAAGATACTATCTCGGTTTCTGTGATCAATAACGAAAAAGCAGAAGCTACTTTTGATTCGGTAATAAAGAAACTGGGAAATCTTTCCGAGTTAGAATATGTTTCAGAAAAAATAGAAGGAGCATTAACCTTTAGGGTTAAAAGCAATGAATACTTTGTGCCTATTGAGGGAGCGATTGATGTAGAAGATGAAATAGCTAAATTGAGTGAAGAACTTAAATATACGGAAGGCTTTTTAAAAAGTGTTCAAGGTAAACTTAAAAATGAGCGATTTGTAAACAACGCCCCTGAAAAAGTAGTAGCGATGGAAAAAAATAAGGAAGCAGATGCATTGGCTAAAATAGAAACACTAAAAGCCAGTTTAGCTTCTTTAAAATAGCTGAAAGGCGTTAAATTCTCTTAATTTCCTATAAATAAGGCGTTAATTTTCTTTTAAAACCAATTGTTTGGCTGTAATTTGAGTAAAAATATAAATTATGGATCAAGCTAAATATGACCAAATGCAAGGCATGTTGAATAAGTTGGAAGACATTAAAAACAGCCAAGAGAGCATTATTGACAAAATTAACCACGTAATAACCGATCTTTTTCAGAATCCTGACAAAGAGTTAGAAAAAGCGATGGAAGCTGCGCACGAAAAGGCATCGGCTAATGTTGATAAAATTGCGGAAGCCATTGATGAATATGAAATAAAATTCAACAAAGCACAGCAACAATAAGATAAAAATTTAATTACAGTTTAAAAGCTTCAACTTTAAATAATTGAAGCTTTTTTATTTACGATAGAGAAAATACGTGTTTACTGCTTCAATGTATTTTAGTTTTGCTTCGCGTGTTGTCATACCCTGTGTTTGAAATAGGGCATTGGTTTTAAAAGCAGAAATAAGGGGTTTGCTGCTTCGTGCAGAATCGGTATCGCTAGTGGCTCTTTTGTAATAAGCATAGAGTCGTAACAAAACATCTGCAGGAAACGGCTCAGTGTGCTCATTGATACTATCGACGGCTTTTTGAAAGGCAGTATCTAATTCTTTATCATTCATCTTGAAGCCAATATGGTAATTCCTCCTGTAACCTTTTGATTTAAGGAAACATCAATTTTTGCATCCAAAGGTAAAAAAACATCTACCCGCGAGCCAAATTTTATAAAACCGCTGTCATCAGTTTGATTAACAGTTTGTCCTTCTTCAGCATAATTTACAATACGTTTTGCCATAGCACCTGCTATTTGTCGATGCAATACATCTCCAAATTCATTAGATTTAACAACAACAGTGGTGCGTTCATTTTCTTCAGAAGATTTTGGGTGCCATGCTACTAAAAATTTACCAGGGTGATATTTGCTATAGACTACTTTACCACCAACAGGATATCGAGTTACATGAACGTTTACAGGAGACATAAATACAGAAACCTGTATGCGTTTCTCGTTGTAATACTCCTTTTCAAAAACTTCTTCGATTACAACTACTTTCCCATCAACAGGGGATAGCACTTGGCCATCATTTGTTATAAAATTGCGTTTTGGATTTCTGAAAAATTGGAGAATCAACACCAATAGCACAATCAATGAGATAACAATTCCTCCTTTTATAAAGGAATTTCCGACAAAATAATCGGCTACAAGGCTTAGTACAATGCAAATTGCAAGTGCTATTAAAATGATTTTATGACCTTCTTTATGAAACATAATAAGCTATTTGTAAAAAAGCGTAAATAAATGGGCTAGCAAAAATGATACTATCAAGCCTATCGTACAATCCACCGTGTCCAGGCATTAATATTCCACTGTCTTTTACACCAGCTTGTCTTTTAAATTTAGATTGTATTAAATCACCAATAGTGCCAAAAACGGAGGCTATAACTGCCATTATTACCCAGATAATTAGTGTGAACTCTACAGTTAGTTCTGGTTTGTAAATTTCTAAACACTTAAATATAAGAAAACCTGCTAGAATAGCCCCAACTAAACCGCCAATAAAGCCTTCAACAGTTTTATTAGGTGAAATTCGTTCTAAAAGTTTTCTTTTGCCAAAGTTTTTACCCACTATATAGGCAAATGAGTCATTAAACCAAATTAAAATAAATACGCCTCCTATTATCTCAGGAATAAAGCTTTCGTTATAAACGGGTATAAGGGTTAAAAAAACAAATCCACTTATTAAATATAATATAATGGCAACGTATTTTTTCTTTTGAAACATAGGTATTTTACTTACCCAGAGAACATCTTTTAAAAGAAAAAGATTTACAAAACAGCAAAGAATAAGTAATAAGTTTACTGCATTTATATCGAATATTGAATAGCTAAAAAAGTATAAAAGCCCTGCCAGTAAAGCGTAGGCGAGATAACTTTTTAGATGTACTAGCTTTAAAAATTCGCTTAGAGTAATTATGGAAAGAATGAAAAATAGGCCCATAAACCATTCGTGCGAGGTAAACATAGAAATAATAACTATCGAAATGTATAGCACACCCGATAGGGTTCGCACAATGAGTTCCTTCATATTATAGGTCTTCCAATAGCAACAAATATAGGTTTTTTGTGCTACTTCCGTAACTCATAAAGTCCTTTTCTTTGTCAGTTTCAAAGTCCTGAATAGTAGTGATATTGGTAGGAATTTGTTTGGTATTGCGATTTTTAATGATGCGTAGCCCCTCGCTGATGGTGTCGACCAATTGGCTAGTAGTGGCAAAAACAACAAAATTAAATGGTAGTTCGTTTAGTTTTTTTTCTTTGATTTGATTAGAAGACAATAATATAGATCCGTTTTTGCCAACTAAAGATTCGCATGTGGTTAAAAAGAAAGTGCTGCCTCCTTTTGTTGTGAAATTTAAATTAAATCCGTCAAAACGTGAAGATAGGTTTTTATCGACGCAAAAAACATCACGCTCATACCAGTCATTTTCAATTAAAATATTGTCAAATGCTTCTAAAACTTCATTTATAGATTCGCAGTATAAAAATTTACCACCATTTTTGTTGAAATTATAGGTGAATTTTTCATCTATAGGAAGCTTTTCTTCTGGGTAATATTTGCTTGTATCAGATTTTTTAGCTTTTTCATCTGACTTGTTTTTGTTAGGATTTAAAAGTCTTTTAAACAGACCCATTCATTGTTTGTTGAGGAGTTCGTAATACGTTTAACTTCAAATATATGAAATCTAACGGGAAGAATAGATACTTAAAACCAAAGTTTGTGATAAAAAAAAGATAGGTGGCCTAGTTGCTAGCCACCTTCTCTTCTTCACTTTCTTGATTTCCTTTATCGTTCTCTTCCTTTTCGATCTTTTTATTCTCTATATCTTTTTTAAAGGGACGTTCGCCAAAAATACGCTCTAAACTTTCTTTAAAGATTACTTCTTTTTCAAGTAACTCTTCAGCAAGTTCAGTTAGCTTATCTTTATTTTTTTCTAAGAGTTCGAGTGCTCTTTGGTACTGGGCTTCAATAAGATTAGAAATTTCTTTATCTATCAATTCAGCGGTCTTCTCACTATATGGTTTACTGAAGTTATATTCATTTTGTCCACTAGAATCATAATAAGTAAGGTTCCCTACCTTTTCATTAAGGCCATAAATAGTAACCATAGCCCGAGCTTGTTTAGTAATTTTTTCTAAATCACTAAGTGCACCCGTACTAATTTGATTGAATATTACTTTCTCTGCGGCTCTACCACCAAGGGCAGCACACATTTCGTCCAGCATTTGTTCAGGTCGAACAATTAGACGCTCTTCTGGTAAATACCAAGCAGCCCCTAATGATTGTCCACGAGGTACAATAGTTACTTTAACAAGTGGTGCAGCATGTTCCAGCATCCAGCTTATCGTTGCGTGACCAGCTTCGTGAAAAGCTATTGCTTTTTTCTCATCTGGAGTTATAATCTTATTTTTCTTTTCTAGGCCACCTACAATACGATCTACAGCATCTAAGAAATCTTGTTTACCAACTGCTTTGCTTTCCTTTCGAGCAGCTATTAATGCAGCTTCGTTACAAACATTAGCAATATCGGCTCCAGAAAACCCTGGTGTCTGTTTAGCTAGAAAGTCTGTATTTAATGTATCGTCAATTTTTAGAGGACGAAGGTGTACTTCAAATATCTCTTTACGTTCGCGTACATCAGGTAAATCTACATAAATTTGTCTATCAAAACGTCCAGCCCGCATTAATGCCTTATCTAATACATCAGCACGGTTTGTTGCCGCAACGACAATAACGTTTGTATTAGTTCCAAAACCATCCATTTCGGTCAGTAATTGGTTAAGCGTGTTTTCACGTTCGTCGTTTGATCCTCCAAAATTACTTTTCCCTCTAGCACGACCAATAGCGTCTATCTCATCTATAAATATAATAGAAGGAGATTTTTCTTTTGCTTGTTTAAAAAGGTCACGAACTCTCGATGCACCAACACCTACGAACATTTCAACAAAATCTGAACCAGAAAGCGAGAAAAAAGGAACTTTAGCTTCACCTGCAACGGCTTTAGCCAATAGTGTTTTACCAGTACCTGGAGGGCCTACCAATAAGGCTCCCTTTGGTATTTTACCACCCAATGCGGTGTATTTTTCAGGATTTTTCAAGAAATCAACGACTTCTTGTACTTCCTCTTTGGCACCTTCAAGTCCTGCAACATCTTTAAAGCTGGTTTTAACATCGGTTTTTTCGTCAAAGAGTTTTGCTTTTGATTTACCAATGTTAAATATTTGTCCGCCAGCACCGCCACCGCCGCCAGATGACATTCTTCTCATGATAAAAATCCAAATTGCTATAATTACAACAAATGGCAGTAAGGTTATTAAAAGGTCACCCCACATGTTTTCTTCGGTGTCCCAAACCAGCTGGGTGTCAAGATTGTTTTCTTTTTTTATTTCATTAATGTCATTTTCAAAATTCTGCTCATCACCAAACTCAAATTGATAATTTGGTTCGTTAGGACCAGGATCTAACATTCCAGAACCTGTGGATTTTGTATGGACATCTTTGTTCTTGGCTTCTTGTGTTAAAAAAACCTTGGCAACTTTATGATTTACTATTTTGACCTTTGCAACATCACCATCTCTCAAAAACTGTTCAAATTGTGATTTGGTAGTCTTTTCAGGTTGCGCCCAGCTGCCGCCGCCAAAAAATTGAATTCCCATAAACAATAGGAATATGGCTCCGTAAATCCAATAATTACTGAATTTTGGTTTTTTCTTTTCAGGCTTATTACCTTGGGGTTTATCGCCCTTTTTTTTATTTTCTAATGCCATAAGGCTTTGTTTCTTTAGTAAGTTGTTTCAATTTTAACAGATTTGGCGTCTCCCCATAATCCTTCTATATCGTAAAATTCCCGAATATGTTTTTGGAATACATGCACTACTACGTGCACAAAGTCCATTAGTATCCATTCGGCATTGTTGCTTCCTTCAACATGCCAAGGTTTTTCCTTTAATGCTTTACTAACAGTTTTTTGAATGGAGTTAACAATGGCGTTAACTTGTGTATTTGAGGCACCATTGCAGATGATAAAATAATCGCAAACAGTGTTTTCTAAATCCCTAAGGTCCAGAATTTCAATATCTTTCCCTTTTACATCTTCAATTCCTTTTAATATCTGAGTAATAAGTTGATCTGTTTCTTGTTCTTTCTTCGACATTAACCTAATTTAATTTTCGCAAAGTTATTACTTTTTTGTTTCTTGATACCCTAAAAAAAAGGATATAGCAATAATTTATTACAAGTGAAGATAATCAAACTTAATGCCATTGACTCAACTAACACCTACCTTAAAAGTTTAAACAAGGAAGTTACACTGGAAGATGAAGTAATAGTGCACGCAAAAAATCAGCTTGCAGGGAGGGGACAACGAGCGTCTACTTGGCAATCTAATCCGGGTGAAAGCCTTACATTTAGTGTGTTTAAGCGTATTGCCAACCTGCCTGCTGAAAATCAATTTTTATTAGTTATGCTAACAGCTTTGGCGGTAAAAGATGTGTTAAATGAAATAAAAGTTCCAAATGTAACTATAAAATGGCCAAACGACATCTTGTCACGTTCTAAAAAGCTTTGTGGTGTTTTAACTGAAAATACGCTGCAAAATACAGCTATAACCTCCTGCATTTCAGGGATTGGGTTAAATGTAAATGAAACAAGTTTTGAAAATCTGCCAGCAGCCACTTCCATAAGAATGGCGACTGAAAAAAAAGTTGATATAGATGAAGTGTTTCTTGCGGTTGTTAAAAGTGTGCTCAAAAGATTAAGAAGTATTCCTGTGGCTAATTTTCAGAAGATAAAACAAGAATACGAAGCTTCTCTTTTCAGAAAAAATAAAGTCTCAACTTTTGAACGTCCTTCAGGTTTACGCTTTAATGGCGTTATAACTGGCATTATGGATTCTGGTGCCCTATTAGTGGAACATGAAAGTGGAGAGTTGGAGTCCTTTCAAATGAAGGAAATTAGATTGTTGTATTAAAGGCTTGGAGGATTTGTACTGAATGTAAGTCTATTGAATAGAATTTCGGCTTTAAACCTTTCCGACCCTTCGGGCCGCCTTCCCTTAGCAAGGGAAGGAAAAGTAAACTTTAATAAATATAGGTCTATTAAAGCTTTTCCATATTGGTGGTAAGCGTTTCCAGAAATTTTGAAATAGGGCTTTTTATCATCATAGCCATCATACTGTTAAAGTCACCTTCAAATAAAAGCTCGGTTTTTGATGTAGTTTCATCAATAGGTTCCACATTGGCGGTTAACGTAAAAGGCAATTTGTCGCTAATAGCACCTAAAACTACTTCGTTGGGCGGGTTCGTTTCTTTTACTTCCAGAGCAATTTCGGGCATACCTTTAAGAGCAAAAACAAAAGCATTATCCCTGATTACTTCAAATTTACTGATGTTTTCTGGCATTAATTGCTCAAAGTTTTTTACATCACTTAAAAATAGACAAAGTTCTTCGCCTGATTTATTTACGGTTACTTTTTTACTAGTTAAGTTCATTTGGTAGTATATGCTTGGTTTGTTTTTATTTTAATTGTGGATTCCAATTAGCAGGATCCATGCGCCATGTAGAAAGCAATGTTTTTTCCATGGAAGAAATATAATTGGATTTTTCGGCTTGTTGCAATAAGTGATTATAATCACTCAACGTATGGAGTTCAATATTATTTTTTTTGAAATTCTCTTCAGAAACGTCAAAACCATATGTAAATATAGCGAGCATTCCTTTTACGTTCAAGTTTGCCTCTTTCAAAGCGTTTGCTGCTAATAAACTACTGTTTCCGGTGCTAATAAGGTCTTCAATAATCACCACGTTTTGATTTGCCTCTACAAACCCTTCAATTTTATTTTGCCTACCGTGTTTTTTTGTTTCGGGTCTAATATAACAAAAAGGAAGTCCTAAAATGTCGGCCACCAAAGCTCCAATGCCTATGGCTCCTGTAGCTACCCCGGCAATGATATCGGGCTTTCCGTAGAGTATCTCTACTTGTTTTGCTAGGTTTTCTTTAAGGTAATTCCTTATGATGGGATAGGACAATGTAATACGGTTATCACAATAAATTGGAGATTTCCATCCTGATGCCCACGTAAACGGGTTTTGTGGTTGTAATTTTATTGCATTAATTTGCAATAGTAATTCAGCCGTTTTTTGCGCGGTTTCTTTGTTTAAAATCATACTGCAAATGTATAAAGTTTTTGTTAAAGATATCCCCATAATTCTTTCAACTGAAGAAAATATTGGCGAACAATACACTTCCATACCACTTAATCTAGTCAGGTTTAAGAAACTGGTTAAAAAAATAAGCAAAGGTGAATTGCTTTATGTGAATCTCTACCATAAAAACGAAGAGAAGCTAGAGCGATTTCTTCGGAAAAAACTACCTGTAGTTGAAGCGGCTGGAGGTATGGTTTTTAATGATAAGCAAGAAATTCTTTTTATCTACCGTAATAAAAAGTGGGATTTGCCAAAAGGTAAAATTGAAAAGAAAGAAACTCACGAAGAAGCTGCTATGCGGGAAGTAATGGAAGAAACTGGAGTGCAAGATCTTGAAATACGAGAATTTTTAATGAAAACCTACCATGTTTTTAAACGGAATGGAAAGTTTAAGTTAAAAGTTACATATTGGTATAATATGTATAGTAATTATGAAGGCGAACTTAGACCAGAAGAAAAAGAGGGGATTAAAAAAGCGAAGTGGAAAAACTTCGAAAAATCCCAAAAAGCTTTAACTAAAAGCTACGAAAACATTAAATTACTATTTCCGAAGGAATATTTAACCACCCACCCGAACGATCGGGTAACGAAGGTGTGATGTTTCATAATTAGGCGATTGTTTATGTATCCAATCTAACTGTGCATACCAGTTGTTTGCAAAATTAGGGTCGTTTTCTTTTTTAGCTTCAAACTCTTTTTTTACCGCTGGGTTTTCATTTAGAAAAACTTCGGCTTTATCCTCCCATACATAGGGTGAAAAACCTTCTTTTTGTTGTAGAATGGCATCGAAAAAATTCCAGTTAAAAAACGAATCAGTAGCGGTAGGTTCTAAGGTTTCAACTAAGTAGCGTACGCCTTCTTGATTGGTTTTTGCTATATAATCTCCTTTCTTAACTTTAATAGCTTCCGTTTTAGTTGAGACTTCAGTGTTATAATGTAAATAATGGCCTTCATAAGGTTTTTTTACAGTTTCATAAGATTCAATTTTATATACTTCTGCTGTAATAACTGTATCCTTTTTTACTTTTTCAAGTTCAATTTTATTTTGTTTCAATAAATCGATTACGTTCCAATAGCCTTGAGGGATAATATAAGATTTTGGAATAGTAACAGATGCCTTTGGTTTAAAATAATCGTAATAGGTTATTTCTTTTGTATAGGGTTTATTTTGGTCATATTTTAAACGTTTAGAGCCGGTAATTTTACTGTCAATCATTTGGTCTTCATACCCTTTAAACTGTCGTGTGGATGTTTTACTGCTATCAATTTTCCATTGTACCGGATACGTAACACCAGCTTTATAGGTCAATTGGTTAGAATTACGGAGTTGGTGTATTAATTCAGCATCTTTGTCTACGATGTTAATCATACTTTTCATAAGTTCGTAAGTGCCTTCAACCCTATCTTTATAGGGTTTTAGCATATGGGTCTCTACCATCATACCTAGTGTGTTGAAAAGAGTTGCATATCCAGTGGAATAACGAGGTGAGTCTTTAAATTGTGAAAAGCCACTTTCTGGTGTCCGGTTAAAAACATTTACATAAGGCGTGATGTCCCACTTTTTCTGTTGAAGAGAATCCTCTAGTTGAGGCATTAATGCATTTTGTGTGTAGGTGCCTAATTCACCGCCTAATTTATTATGTTGAGTAAACAAATGAGTAAGGGTGTATTGGTAGTCGGCGCCATTACTCACGTGATTGTCTATAAAAACATCTGGTTTTACAGTACGAAATAGATTGATAAAAGCTTTCGCATTTTTGGTGTCTGCCTTTATAAAGTCGCGATTAAGGTCGTAATTACGGGCATTTCCACGAAAGCCATATTCCTTAGGACCATTTTGGTTAGTACGGCTGTCGCTATTTCGGTTTAAAGCGCCTCCAATATTATATACGGGTATTGCTGAAATAATAACGTTTTTTGGAGCCTCTATTTTTCCTTCTGCCAAATCACGGAGCATCAACATTGTGGCGTCAATGCCATCGGGTTCACCCGGATGAATACCATTATTGATAAGAATAACAACTTTATCTTTTTGATTTTTAAATTCAGACTCAAAGCTGCGGTTAGGATTAAAGGTTACTAATGTTAAAGGCTCACCAGAGTCAGTTTGCTGCATGGTATACATGGCGATGGAAGTATAGTTATCTGCCAGAGTTTGGTAAAATTCCATTACTTGGGTATAGGTACTTGTTTCTGTGCCGTTAGATGTTTCAAAAACGGTAGTTGACTCTTTGTCTTTTTTAGTGTTATTTGTATTGCATGAATTCAATGCAATAAATAGAAAACAAATAGATATATACTTTTTCATTTTTGAGTATTCTTTTCAACAAATATAGCATGTCCTAGCATTTTTTTCTTTTAGTTTTTTAACATATTAATTGTGATTAAAAGCTTTTTAATTTAAATCACTTTACTATATTTGTTAGAAGAATATTAAACTTTAAACTTTTTATTATGAAAAAAATTACTTTATTGGTTGCTGCTTTAGCGGTAACAGCATTTACAACAGCACAAACAGTGCTGTCACATTCAACAGATAATACCCTTTTTGAAACTGGTTCTGTTGCATGTGCTAGCGATCCAGATCAGGTGCCACAAACCGGAGATGAAGGGTCAAGTGATAATATTTTCTATAGATCTTATGTGCCTGCAAATTTTGGTATCTCAGGAGATTTTGAGGTTCAAGGAGCTAACTTCTTTATATCATTTCAAGATGTTGGAGGAACCGATCCAACTTCTTTTTTTACAGTGAGATTTTATGTTTCTGATGGTGTTTTTCCAAATGGAACTTTAATTGAAATTGCTTCTCAAGATTTATCAGCTACCGTAGCAGATCATGGCACCCTTTTTGAAGTTACTCTTGATACCCCAGTATCTGTTTCTGCTGATGCCGAAATAGTTATTGGTGTTGATTTTCCTGAAGCATTACCTGTTCCAGACAATTATGATATTAGAATAGGTATTAATGGTGCTGGTCAAGATGCTCCAAGTTATCTTACATCTGATGCTTGTGGTATTGCAATACCTACACCAGCTGCAGATGTTGGTCCTGGTTTTCCAAATAACAATATTATTTTAGATTTAGTTGGTATGGAAGTGTTAGGAGTTAATGAAGAGTTACTTTCTCAAGTTTCTGTTTATCCAAATCCTGCAACAGATGTTATTAACTTAAATGTTCCTTCTTCTGTAGAATTACAGAATGTATCAATATTTGATGTATTAGGAAAAGAAGTAAAGCGCGCATCTGCTAGCCAAGTTAGCATAGCAGATCTTTCTGCTGGTGTTTACATCCTAAAAGCTGAAACCTCTGCAGGTGAGTTGACTGAAAAAATCGTTAAGAACTAAGTAAACGTTCTTTACTTTATTATTATAGAGCCTCGCGAAAGCGAGGCTCTTTTTTGTTTTACGCATGTGTAGTTATTTTAATTCACACAGTTTTTTTCTTGTTATAAAAATCAGCTATAGTAAGGCAATATTTACGAAGCGTTTTATGCCATGATTACAAGCAAGGTTTTATGGTGTATTTGGTATTAAGTCAGATAAAACTTCATATAGCAGAATAACGAGGCTTACTTTATCACTAGAGTATTTGAATTGAATGGGGTGGGAGAGTCTTTAACTATCTGTCTAAACCAATACAGTTGTCTTTTAAAACTTTTATAAGATAGTTTTTGAATAAACCCTTACTATTAATCAATAAAAAAACCGGATATACATTTGCTTGTATATCCGGTTTCTTATTTAATCTATATTGACTACTACTTAACCATTCATAGAGACCAAAAACTCTTCGTTGTTCTTGGTGTGTTTTACTTTGTCGTTAATAAACTCCATAGCTTCAACTGGATTCATATCTGCTAAGTATTTGCGCAATACCCACATACGTTGTATCACGTTATCATCGAGCAATAGATCATCTCTACGGGTGCTTGAAGATGTAAGGTCGATGGCAGGGAAGATTCTTCGGTTAGATATTTTTCTATCCAATTGAAGTTCCATATTACCAGTTCCTTTAAATTCTTCAAAAATAACCTCGTCCATTTTAGATCCAGTTTCGGTAAGCGCTGTAGCAATAATACTCAACGAACCGCCATTTTCAATATTACGGGCAGCACCAAAGAAACGCTTTGGTTTATGTAATGCATTGGCATCTACACCACCACTTAATATTTTACCACTAGCAGGTTGTACAGTATTATAAGCACGAGCTAAACGTGTAATAGAATCAAGTAAGATAACGACATCGTGACCACATTCTACCAATCGCTTGGCTTTATCAATAACGATGTTGGCAACCCGAACGTGTTCGGTAGCTTCTTTATCAAAGGTTGATGCAACTACTTCACCTTGTACGTTACGCTGCATATCGGTAACCTCTTCTGGACGCTCATCAATTAGTAAAATAATTTGATATACTTCTGGGTGATTTGCCGCAATACCGTTAGCAATGTCTTTTAATAACATTGTTTTACCAGTCTTAGGCTGTGATACAATCATCCCACGTTGGCCTTTACCAATAGGGGAAAACATATCTATTATTCTCGTTGAAATAGTACTTTGTCTCTCGGCAATATTAAATTTTTCCTGCGGGAATAAGGGTGTTAAATGTTCAAAAGCTACACGGTCTCTTACTACATGAGGATTTAAGCCATTAATTTTTGAAATTTTAATCAATGGGAAATATTTTTCACCTTCTTTTGGAGGGCGTACTTCACCAAAAACAGTATCGCCTGTTTTTAACCCGAACAAACGGATTTGCGATTGCGATACGTAAATATCATCAGGAGATGATAGGTAGTTGTAATCACTAGAGCGTAAAAAGCCATAACCGTCTTGCATAATATCAAGAACACCTTCACTCTCTATAATACCGTCAAACTCATAATCTGGTTCTTTATAGCGATTTCTGCTGTCTTTATTACCGTTATTGCGGTTGTCTTTTTGGTGACTTTTATTATTGGTATTGTCTCTTTTAGACTTCGGATGCTTTTTCTTATTATCTGAAGAGTTGTTACTGTTCTTCTTGTTATCGTTGTCATTTAAGTTCTTGTTCCGCTTTTCATTGTCATTAGAACTTTTATTCCGCTTATCAGAGTCATTCGAGCTTTTACTGCGTTTATCAGTATCGTTCGATTTTTTTGGATCATTTTTTGTGTCCTGACTTTTTTTAGCGTTGCGGTTGTCATTGCTTTTGCTTCGCTGCTGTTGCGGTTTGTTTTGCGATGAAGATCGACTTTTGTCTTTAGGTTCTTCTTTTTTAGAAGTTGTATGGGGCGTATCGCTTTTTGCAATTTCCTTAACTGCACTAGGATTCGCAGCTTGGTAATCGAGAATTTGGTATACCAAGTCAAGTTTCTTAAAACTACGGTATTTTGGGACGTTCAGTTTTTTTGCTAATTCCTGAAGCTCAGGTAGCTTTTTTGCTTTTAATTCTGAAATTTCAAACATTTAAAAATTGTGTGTGTTTAATTATAATAATTGAGTCCTTTGAGAAGGTACTATTATTGAATATTTTTTTTGAAGATTAAGTAACCGTTATTGAGGTGGTTACGAATAGATACTGCAATGATACAACAATATTTTAAATTTTGCTTGTAATTTTTTTAAAAAGAAACCCTATTTTTGCCAATAACAGCAAATTAATTATATGTTACAACGCATGCAGACCGTATATTTGATTATTTCGGCCCTTATAATGGGAGCTTTGTATATGTGGTTTCCTGTGGTACAGGATGAAGCTGGTGTTATAGTAATTGAGCGAAGCGAACCCTTAGTGTTTGGTTTAATTTTCGGTTCTATCGCTTTAACAATTATTTCAATTTTGAGTTTTAAAAAACGGCAACGACAGTTTGTCCTTAACCGTTTAAACATCATATTAAACTTTGTATTACTGGGAGTTTTCGTTTACAGGTCGCTAACCATATCCGGAGAAACATTAGTTTCAGAGAAGGGTATTGGGGTCTTGCTTCCCATCATTTCTATCGTTTTTTTAGTGTTGGCCAATAAGGCCATTAAAAGGGATGAAGACCTTGTAAAATCAGTGGATCGTTTACGGTAAACCGTTACATCTTAGTATATTTTAGTGCGAACCCCCAAAGGATGCCACCTTTGGGGGTTTTTTATTTCTGTTTTGGTGGTTGAGTGATTTTTTGTAGAACATCGTTCTACAGAAAATCGTATCGAAACCACCAACTTTAGCGCTTAAACTCGATCACCTCTAAATTTTGAATGTTCCCCTTGTCTACTTCAAACCGTAGCATCGTACGTACGGTGTGAAACCCATGCTTGCCAATGGCACCAGGATTCATATGTAACAATCCATTTTTTTTATCAGGCATCACTTTTAGTATATGTGAATGCCCACAAATAAATAATTTTGGGGGATTTTGATATAGCTCTTCTCTCACGCGTTTATCATAACGACCAGGATAGCCACCAATATGCGTAATCCATACATCAACCCCTTCACAGGTAAATCGATTGTTCAACGGAAATTCTTTTCTAGCCTTGTCACCGTCAATGTTTCCGTAAACGGCGCGTAGTGTTTTAATTTGTTGTAAGGTGTCAGTAACTATTAAGTTACCTATATCACCTGCATGCCAAACTTCATCAGCTTGCTTTGCATATTTTAATATGTCGTTGTCTATATGGCTGTGCGTGTCACTAAGAAGCAGTATTTTTTTCAATCTGTATGGTGTTATTCGGTTCGTACTTCAAAAATAATATTTCGTAACTAGTACTTTTTATTTCGTTAATTGTACCTCGTATTTCGAACTTGGTTTTCGTATTTTTGTGTTTTCAAAAATAAATGATTCTTTGCGATATTTTATCGAAATAGCCTATAACGGTGCTAACTATTTTGGATGGCAAATACAGCCTAATGCCATTACAGTTCAAGAGGTGTTGGAAGGTAAGCTTTCTATCTTGTTAAAGACCGAAATTAAAGTCACTGGTGCTGGGCGTACCGATGCAGGTGTCCACGCTAAACAATTGTTTGCTCATTTCGATTGTAATGAAATTACAAATATTTCAGAATTATTATTCAGGTTGAATTCTTTTCTTCCGAAGGATATATCAATTTCAGAAATTTTTGAAGTTAAAAAAGATGCTCATGCACGTTTTGATGCTGTAGAACGGGAATATGAATATATGGTTTCCCTAAAAAAAGATCCTTTTGTGGATGGTTTTGCCTATCAAATACATAACAAGCCCGATGTTGAGTTGATGAACAAAGCTGCAAAAACACTATTGGACCATAACGATTTTCAATGCTTCTCACGAAGTAAAACCGATGTAAAAACGTATTATTGTAATATTAAAAAAGCGTTTTGGGAAGAAGAAAACGAACAATTGATTTTTACTATTTCAGCAGATCGTTTTTTACGAAATATGGTTCGTGCCATTGTGGGCACGCTTTTGGATGTTGGATATCATAAAACGTCTTTAGAGTCATTTCAGAAAATAGTAGAAGATAAGGACAGAGGGAAAGCTGGTGCTTCGGCTCCAGCACACGGACTGTATTTAACAAAAGTGACCTACCCTGAAACAATAATAAAATAAAAAAGTAAACCAAAATGTCGGCTAAGTGGAGTCGAAACGCAGGGAATAGTATGGCAAATTCAGGAAAAGCATTTGATTTTAAACTCTTTAAACGGTTATTGAAATTTACCAATACCTACCGTTTAATATTTTATTCTGTTGCCTTAACAGCAGTAATAATGTCGGTACTAGCAATTGTCCGCCCAGAATTGATACAACAGGCGATTGATAACTCGATTGTACCAAAAGATGGCAGTGGTCTACGATTTTATATTTTATTAATGCTTGCTGCCTTGGTGTTAGAGGTGTTGTTTCAATTCGCTTTTATATTTTATGCCAATTGGCTGGGACAAAGTGTGGTGCGCGATATGCGGGTGAAGCTTTTCAATTTAATGATGAGTTTCCGTATGAAATATTTCGATAAGAGTGCCGTGGGGAGATTGACCACAAGGGCTGTAAATGATATTGAAACCATTTCTAGTATTTTCAGTCAGGGATTGTTTATGATTTTAAGTGATTTGCTTAAAATGTTTGTAATAGGAGGGTTTATGCTTTATAAAAGTTGGAAGCTTGCCTTGATTGTCTTCGCTATTTTACCATTGATTTTATATGCCACTCGAGTGTTTCAACGAGCAATGAAAGTTGCTTTTGAAGATGTACGAAATCAAGTGGCCGATTTAAACTCTTTTGTACAGGAACGCATCACGGGAATGAAAATAGTTCAGATTTTTACACGTGAGGATACCGAGTACAGGCGCTTTAAGCAAATAAACGAAAAACATAAAAAAGCGTGGATAAAGACCGTTTGGTACAACTCTATCTTTTTTCCAATTGCCGAAATGGCTTCTTCCATTGCTATTGGTCTGATAGTTTGGTATGGAGGTCTTAATGCAGCTGGAGGTGGGGCAATTACCTTAGGTATTATAACAGCATTTATTCAATTGGCGCAAATGTTGTTCCGTCCGCTTCGGCAGATTGCTGATAAATTTAACACGTTGCAAAT
This sequence comes from Marixanthomonas ophiurae, assembly GCF_003413745.1. Taxonomy (NCBI): domain Bacteria; kingdom Pseudomonadati; phylum Bacteroidota; class Flavobacteriia; order Flavobacteriales; family Flavobacteriaceae; genus Marixanthomonas; species Marixanthomonas ophiurae. The sequence goes on from NZ_QVID01000001.1 coordinate 1,684,827, forward strand.
GGGTATGGTAGCCGCCAACCGAGTGTTTGGTATTTTGGATACCAAATCGCATATTGATGATTCTGGAACAGTAGAAATGCCACAAAGTAAAGGCCAAATAGAATTTAAAAACGTTCATTTTGGGTATGTTGAAGATGAAGAAGTGATTAAAGGTATTTCTTTTATGGTGAATCCTGGAGAAACGGTTGCGATTGTTGGGGCAACAGGTGCCGGAAAATCGACTATTATAAATTTATTGAATCGTTTTTATGAAATCCAAGAAGGGGAAATAATAATCGATGGCGTAAATACCAAGGAGTATACTTTGGAATCCCTTCGGAAACAAATTGCTGTAGTATTACAAGATGTATTTCTGTTTGCTGACACCATATTAAATAACATTACTTTAAACGATCCTTCTATTACTGAAGAAGAGGTGATCGCTGCTGCCAAAGAGATTGGAGTAGATAAATTTATAAAAACGCTACCTAATGACTATCATTACAATGTAAAAGAACGTGGTTCGATGCTTTCGTCGGGTCAACGGCAATTAATTGCTTTTCTACGTGCGTATGTTAGTAAACCAGGAGTTTTAATTTTAGATGAAGCAACTTCTTCTGTAGATACGTATTCTGAAGAATTAATACAAAATGCCACTGAAAAAATTACTAAGGGACGTACTTCTATTGTAATTGCTCACCGTTTGGCTACCATTAAAAAAGCTGATAAAATTTTAGTAATGGACGCCGGTAAAATTGTTGAGACCGGAACCCATAAAGAATTGCTCAAGAAAGAAGATGGGTACTATCGTAATTTATACGAAGTCCAGTTTATGGCAGAAGAAGCAGTATAGCTTATTTCTTTCTTTGCCCTTTCAGCTTCTATCAATTCATCTAAACTACCATTAGCTAACATAATACCCATTATAATTATTGTAAAGATGATATAAAGAGGAATTAAAAGGGCAAAGAAATAGATGAACTTTATTAAAAGCTGCAACCCTGAAAGCTTAAAAAGTCGCTTCAAAACATAGGCAAAATAGACAATCTGAATTATAAAGGATAACATAGAGATAATTCCGAAGAGAGTCTGGCTCCAAAATGTCAAGAAAAACAAACCAATACTTATAATAGAGGCTTGCGAATAACAATAGAGGTTTATTATTAAATGCTCAGCATAATTATATTTTCTTTTATTAAAAAATACGATCCAAGATAACAAGGCTAATACTGGAACGAATGTGAAGAACATTAAAGTTTGATATTCAAAAACACTTCGGTAAATAGTACGTCCCATTTCCATTTGGGCTGCATCGTTGTTTTGAAACAGTAACATTCCGTCTAATGTTTCAGGGAAAAACTTTAGTAAAATGAAGTAGAATAAACTGGATAAAGTAACTGCAATGGTAAAGTAGCCAAAAGCATGAATATATTTTTTACGAACACCATCAATATAACCACCAATTACTTCTTCTGGTTTTTTAAAGAGATCAACAAAAGTCCGTACGGGTTTATTGGAGTCAATACTAAAAAAAGCGTAATATATTTCAGATAAAAGAGAGCGAAGGGTCAATCGGTGTGTAATCACTTTAGCACCACATTCAGGACAATAATTAGTTTTTGAGGTCAGTAATTCACTACAGTTTTTACAGTTCATTTCAAATTACGTTAAGTCATTTTCTAGTTGTTTAGCAAGATCATCTATTTCGTTATAGAGTACAAACTCACCATCTTTTAGGTAGGATATTTGTCCGTTTTCTTCTGAAACAACAATACATACTGCATCCGTTTTTTCAGAAATACCTACTGCGGCACGGTGTCGTAACCCAAATCGGAGTGGAATATTTCGGTCGTTTGATACCGGTAAAATAACCCTTGTGGCTGTAATAGTGTTATTCTCAATGATCATGGCTCCATCGTGAAGTGGGCTATTCTTAAAAAAAATACTTTCTATAATGGGTTTGTTTACTTCAATATTCATCTCATCTCCCGTATTTTTTACAAAATCGAGACTGTTGTTTCGTTGAATAACAATTAGTGCTCCCATGCTTTTACGACTCATCGATTGGCAGGCATTCATAATGGCTGGAATATCAGTAGTAATTCCAGCTTCTTTAGAAAGCAACCGGAACTGTCTAAAAAATCGTTTCCGAGCATTAAGGTTGGTAGAACCGAGCATTAAAAGAAATTTCCTGATTTCCTGTTGAAACACAACAATAAGTGCAAACATTCCAACGCCTAAAAAACCACCCAATATTTTACTTAAGAGCTCCATTTGTAGGAGTTTGGTGACTTCAGAAATAGCGATGATGATTACAATTCCTATAAAAATATTGATAGCAACCGTCCCTTTTATTAGCCTATACAGGTAATACAGCAAAAATGCTACCAGTAAAATATCAATAATGTCTATAATGCGCAGGTCTAAAAATTCCAAAGGGTGTGCTTTTTATGTCTATTGGTTAAAAGTATAAAATTTATAAGTAGGGAGTAAGCATTTCGGTTAACTTAATACATTCCATAGCTTCTTTTACGTCGTGTACCCGCAAAATTGATGTCTCTTTTTGTAAAGCCAGTGTATTTAAAACCGTAGTCCCATTCAAAGCTTCTTTTGCCGAAATATTTAAAGTTTTATAAATCATTGACTTTCGGGATAATCCGGCTAGAATAGGAACATCTAATTGTTTCAATAAAGTTAATTTCTGTAATAACTCAAAGCATTGTTCTTTTGTTTTTGCAAATCCAAATCCTGGATCGATGACAATATCGTTAATCCCTGCCTTTCTTGCTTTAGCTATTTGTTCAGAAAAAAAACGGATAACTTCTATGGTAACATCATTATAACCCGTTTGCTGTGTCATAGTTTGCGGAGTACCGCGCATATGCATTAATATATAGGGTACATGCATTTTTGCAACGGTGGTAAACATGGCTTCATCTAAAGTTCCTCCGCTAATGTCATTTACCATACAAGCACCAGTCTCTACTGCTTTTTTGGCAACTTGGCTTCTAAAAGTGTCGATTGAAATTAGCGTCTCAGGAAATTCATCTAAAATGCTTTTAATGGCAGGCACAACACGGCTTATTTCTTCTTCTTCTGAAATATCTATGGCATTCGGCCTAGAACTATATCCGCCCACATCTAAAAAGGTAGCACCTTCGGTAAGCATTTTTTCTGTTTGCTGTAAAATGGAATCTTTATGTGTTGTTTTTCCACCGTCGTAAAACGAGTCTGGCGTTACGTTTATAATGCCCATGACCTTTGGTTTGGATAAGTTGATGAGCGTGCCGTTACAATTGATTGTGTTCAATTTTCTATTTTGAATTATTTAAGCGAAATTTACGGAAAATCTTAAAAACCCAATGGCTGAAACCCTAAAACAATACGATGCGGTAATTACTACTTGTAAAGAGTTGTTTACCAACAAAATGAAAGATTATGGTAGTGCTTGGCGTATTTTACGGTTACCATCCTTAACCGACCAGATATTTATAAAAGCACAGCGCATTAGAGGCTTACAGCAAAACGCCGAACAAAAAGTGGATGAAGATGAGGTTAGTGAGTTTATCGGAATCATCAATTATTCCATTATGGCATTAATACAATTGCAAAAAGGGATTGTAGAACAACCAGACCTTTCTTTGGAAGAAGCCATACAACTTTATGATGAGCAGGTGGCTATTACACGACAACTAATGATTAACAAAAACCATGATTATGGCGAAGCGTGGCGCGATATGAGAGTTTCATCATTGACCGATTTAATACTTCAGAAGTTGTTACGGGTAAAACAGATTGAAAATAATAAAGGGAAAACATTGGTTTCCGAAGGGATTGACGCCAACTATCAGGATATGATTAACTATTCAATCTTTGCCATGATTCATTTGGAACAAAAGAATAAAAACTAAAAGAAAAAGACATTATGAAAGTACTAGTAGGCATTTCAAGGATATTGGTGGGACTCCTTTTTATCTTCAGCGGTCTTATTAAATTGAACGATCCCATAGGGTTTTCATTTAAACTGCAAGATTATTTTGCCCCAGGGGTATTAAACCTAGAGTTCCTTGTTCCGTATGCCTTACTTATTGCTATTTTCGTAGTTATTTTTGAAGTATTGTTAGGGGTGACGCTGCTTATAGGCTATTTGCGAAAGTTTACCGTATGGAGCCTTTTGTTAATGATTATTTTCTTTACGTTCTTAACCTTTTACTCTGCTTACTATAACAAAGTGACCGATTGTGGTTGCTTTGGGGATGCCATTCCATTAACCCCTTGGGAATCTTTTACGAAAGATATTATTCTGCTGGTTCTTATCTTGATTTTATTCTTCGGAAGTAAATATATTAAACCTTTCTTTACTCGAAACATCCGTAGTCTCGTGATATTTGTTTGCTTTATTGGTTGTTTAGGTGTTACGTATCACGTATTAATGCATTTACCTATACTGGATTTCCGTCCTTATAAAATAGGTGCAAATATTGAAGAGGGGATGACCATTCCAGAAGGAGCGCCAAAACCTATTTACGATTATGATTGGAAATTTAATGTTGATGGAGAAGAAAAGATAGTAACCACTAAAGGCGACTATCCAGAACAAGAAGGAGCGTTTTTAGGAGTAGAGACAACAGAGATCCAAGCAGGTTATGAAGCGCCTATTCACGATTTTACTATCGAACGGGAAGGCAAAAATTATTTAGATGAATTTTTACAAGAAGAAAATCTGATAATTGTAGTAGCTTATAACTTAAATAAATCTGAAAAAGATGGATTCTTTCCAGTTCGTGATATTACGAACGAAGCACTAAAAAAAGGGTATAAGGTAATTGGAATGTCGGCATCTTCTACTGAGCGTACAAATACCTTAACAGAACGCTATAAATTGAACTTTGACTTTTATTTCTGTGATGAAACTACGTTAAAAACCATTGTTCGAAGCAATCCTGGAGTGTTGCACCTTCAAAAAGGGACTATAAAACAAAAGGTACATTGGAACGATCTGGATCAATTACAGCTTCAAGAATTGGAAACGGCAAAACCGGACTTAGACTTCAACCTAAAACAACGTTTAGATAGTATTGCTGTATTAGACCAACGCTATCGTAAACTAATGCAAGCTAAAACACCCGAAGAACGAGCAGAAATGGGTGAAGAAATGGGCTTAACCCCTGAAGAATATAACGGTGACCTTTGGTCTATGCAAACTGTTATTGACAGTAGCAATATGCTTTTTATTGAAAAAGTATTCAAAAACATGGGGTACCCAGGTAAAACACATGTAGGCGAACCTACCAATACGGCCGCCTGGTATGTGTTGCAGCATAACCCTGATAAAATACCCGAATATTTACCGCTAATAAAAGAAGCAGGGAAGAAGGGGGAAATACCTTTCCGTTTGGTGGCGATGATGGAGGATCGTTACTTAATGAACCAAGAGAAACCACAGGTGTACGGTACACAAGGAAGAAGCTATGATGATGAACGCGGTAGCTTTATCTGGCCTATTGAAAACCCCGAAACTGTAAACCAACGTCGTACAGAAGCTGGGTTTGACCAAACCATCGAAGAATATGCAAAGTTATTGTTTGGTGACGACTTTGAGTACAAAGTAGTAACAATGGAGAACATAAAACAATAAGCTGGTGACAGGGTACGTATTACAAAAATTAGGATATGCTTTATTAACACTCTTCGGGGTGGTAACGGTTATCTTCTTTTTGTTTACTATTTTACCCGGCGATCCCGCACGGATGATGTTAGGTCAAAACGAAAGTGCCGAGCAAATTGCCGTGGTGAAAAAAAAGTATGGTTTCGATAAACCGGTGGGGCTTCAATATTTGTACTACTTAAACGATTTATCTCCATTGTCTTTTCATAGCACAAATAGTGATGATTATACATTTTTTTCAGAAGGGAAATATAATGCAGCTTCTTTGTTTACAATAGGAAACACAACTGTTGTTTTAAAAACCCCATACTTACGAGAATCGTTTCAGAAGAATGGTAAAAAAGTAAGTAAGGTAATAGCAGAAACATTACCCAATACCGTCGTGCTGGCCGTATCAGCTATTATTATTGCTATGGTTTTAGGTGTATTCTTAGGCATTATATCCGTACTCTTTAAAGATGGATGGATTGATAAATTAATACAATTAGTAAGTACGTTAGGTATGAGCGTACCGTCGTTTTTTAGTGCTATTTTGTTTGCTTGGTTGTTTGGGTTTGTATTTCATGAATATACCAATCTGAATATGACTGGGAGTCTATATTATGTCGACGATTTTGGCGAAGGCAAACACATACAATGGAAAAACTTGATACTCCCAGCGATTGTATTAGGCATCCGACCATTGGCTGTGGTGTCGCAACTAATGCGTAATTCATTACTAGAAGTGCTCAATCAAGATTACATTCGCACCGCTAAGGCAAAAGGATTATCTTTTGCAACGATTATTAGAAAACACGCTTTGAAGAATTCTTTAAACCCGGTGGTTACAGCTATCTCTGGGTGGTTTGCATCTATGTTGGCAGGAGCGGTGTTTGTAGAATATATTTTTGGCTGGAATGGCTTAGGAAAAGAAATTGTAGATGCCTTAAACACCTTAGACCTCCCTATCATTATGGGAGCCGTATTAATCATTGCGATTGTTTTTATCGTGATTAATATTTTAGTAGACATTGTGTATGGATGGCTGGATCCGAAAATTAATATGTAATAAACGGTGGCATTTTGCAGTAGTAATTTTCATAATATGTATAGGTGTTTTACATATTAATTGGAAATGTAATTTGAGAATAGTATTTTTTAGCTAATGACCAACGGTTCCTGAGCGGAGTCGAAGGACTAACAACTAACAACTAACAACTAACAACTAACAACTAACAACTAACAACTAACAACTAACAACTAACAACTAACAACTAACAACTAACAACTAACGAAAAAACCAACCTCATGAGACAAAAAATAGTAGCAGGAAACTGGAAGATGAATAATGATATGGCCGAGACTGAGATGTTTTTGGTTCAATTAAAAAAGCAAGTAATTCCCGAGGGAGTTTCGCTAATGATCGCGCCTGCATTTACAAACTTAAACCATACATATCAATCTGTAAAGGATCATCCGGTGACGGTGGTAGCTCAAAATATGCACCAGAGTGAGAAGGGGGCTTTCACAGGAGAAGTTTCCGCAGCGATGCTTAAAAGCGTGGGGATCAAGACCGTTATTTTAGGACATAGCGAACGCCGTTCTATTTTTAATGAAGATAATGACTTGTTGGCCGAAAAAGTGAATACAGCTTTGAAAAATGAGATGACCGTAATTTTTTGTGTTGGAGAAGAGTTGAGTCACCGGGAAACAGACAATCACTTTAAAGTTATTAGCGAACAATTGGAAGAAGGATTGTTTCACCTTTCCGAAACTAATTGGAAGAATATAATCATTGCTTACGAACCAGTTTGGGCTATTGGAACAGGAGAAACCGCAAGTCCAGAACAAGCTCAAGAAATGCACGCCTTCATAAGAAAGACGATTGCAGATGCTTATTCTAATACAATCGCTAAGAACGTTTCTATTTTATATGGCGGAAGTGTAAAACCTGACAATGCTTCGGAAATATTTAGTCAAGATGATGTGGATGGTGGATTGATAGGTGGCGCTTCGTTGAATGTGGAAAGCTTTATGAAGATTGCAAATGCTTTTGAATAGTTGGTAGTTTGTAGTGGATAGTTTTTTACAATTTTAATATAGAAAATTCAGAAGGTGGCTGAGTGTTTTTCGTTTTCACTTAAACTAAACAAACTCAAAAGGGTTGTTGAACGAAAAATATATCGAAGCTACCGAGTAGGTAAGAAACCTAAAACCATATTATGGCTGAAATATATATAGAATACAATTTTACAGTAACGCCGGTGCAACCGGGGACGGATATTTTAATTGCTGAACTTGGATATGTTGGCTTTGAGAGTTTTGTGGAAACTGAAACAGGAGTGCTTGCTTATATACAAAAAGAAGAGTGTCACGAAAACATATTAGATGAGGTGCAGATTCTTTCATCGGAAGCGTTCACGATTGAATATAATAAAAAGGATATAGCGCAAACCAACTGGAATGCAGAGTGGGAACAAAATTTCAAACCCATTGAGGTAAATGATACTTGTGTGGTGCGAGCGCCCTTTCATGAGAAACGCGGCGTGCCGTATGAGATTATTATAGAGCCAAAAATGTCATTCGGTACTGGACACCATGAAACTACTTTTATGATGCTTCAGCATATTTTGGAAAACGACTGGAAAAATAAAACCGTACTTGATATGGGTTGTGGCACAGCTGTATTGGCCATTTTAGCTGAAAAGCGAGGCGCTACTCAATTGGATGCCATTGATATTGATACGTGGTGTGTAGAAAACTCCCAAGAGAATGTAGACCGGAATGATTGTTCACATATCACAGTTACTTTAGGTGATGCCACTGTACTGCCTAGTGAACCTACTTATGACACTATTATTGCTAACATTAATAGAAATATTTTACTGGCCGATATGGCTGCTTACCACTGCTGCCTTAAACCAAATGGCGAACTCTACCTAAGCGGATTTTATAAAGAAGACCTGACACTTATACAGAAAAGTTGCAATAAGTTAGGGCTCACTTTCGTTGAAAATAAGGAACGAACTAACTGGATTGCCGCAAAATTTGTAAATTAGTTGCTGTTATGAGTACCAAAGAGAAATTACAGGAAGACCTGTTAGTTGCCGAACAAGAAGACAAAGAAAACCAGATTGTTTTGTTTAATGATGAGGTGAACACCTTTGATCACGTTATCAATATGCTTATTTACGCCTGTGATCACACTCCGGAACAGGCGGAGCAATGTGCTATTATTGTGCACTATAAAGGGGAATGTACGGTAAAATCTGGAGCCTACCCTGATTTGGAACCCCGTTGCACCAAACTTTTAGAAGCTGGATTGAGCGCTGAGATTCAGTAGCATATTTTCTTTTTTATTACCCTCCGAAATTAGAAATCTTTTCTATTAACAAACCCTCTGCTATTTTAGGCTTTAAAAGTCGTAATTACAAAACTTATGAAGGTAGTATTGAAAGATTAATATGTTTCCAAACATCTCCCATTTTTTTTAATATATTTTTATGAAAATTAATTATCCTACTAATTTTGTAGGAAAATACAGATAAAAAATATTTTCTACTTTTTTCTCTTTCAATGAGTTATCTTGCTTTTTTTACTATTCGGTTTTTTTGTAATTTTATTGATATTATGACGATAAAAAACAGGTTTAGTTGTTAAAATGATAATTTTAACGACTTTGACTTGTTGTTTTGTTAATTATTACATAATTTCACCTCAGGTTAACCTAACAAATTATTCATTAATACAAACCATTAACTATGAGAAAATTTAAAATTGGACTTATGGGCATGTTTGCTCTAAGTCTGGTATTCGTATCCTGTTCAAAGGATGAAAACGAAGCCCCAACAACAGACAATGCAGATTTAACAGCTGACGTTTCACAAAAGAAAATCCCCAAAAAAGTGAAAGATGCAGTTATTAAACTGAATTTAAACAGTGATTATATTAAGTATGATACGTTTCATTTCCCCGATGGAACTACCGAAGAACGTCTATACATTGAAAAAGACTTAGTTCTTACTGAAGACCAGCTTTTTGCTATGGCCGATGCCGCAGAAGAAGGTGATGGCAGACAGTATAGCACTGATAATTTAGTGAGCCAAGGTCGTACTATTTCTATTATTGGGTTTACCGGTGGTAGTCAGGCGCTTTCTAGTAAGGAGCAAACGGCTTTACAGTATGCCGTTAATAATTATAATAACCTAAGTGGCGTTTCCATAAGTTTTGATTTATCCTTTGGAACCAATTACCAAGATAAGGATATGGTGGTGTATAACAATACCGTTAACAATCCTAGTGGTGCTGGAGGAAGTGCTGGTTTTCCAAGTAATGGATACCCTTATAAGTTTGTGCAAATATACGGGCTTTCAGGATATAGTACCAATGTGAACGAACACGTAATTACACATGAGATAGGGCACTCTGTTGGTTTCCGCCACACCGATTGGTTTAGTCGTCAAAGTTGTGGGCAAAACTCAAATGAAGGTGATGGGGGTGTAGGTGCCAACCATATTGATGGTACACCTACTGGTTATGATCCTACATCGATAATGTTGGCTTGCTTTAGTTCCAGCGAAGATGGGGAGTTTAATAATAACGATATAATTGCCTTACAAGAGTTATACTAGCTAACTTATTTGACTTAGTCACGTAAAAGCCTGCCCATTTGGGGGGCTTTTATTATTTGGTACTAGTAAAAGAGAAAGAAAACCCTATTTACAGACTAAGAGAGTTTTAAGCTATTTGTTTTCGGTATTTGTGCAAGTAATCAACTGGAGTCATGTCGGTGATTTTTCTAAAGACATCGCGGAACGCTTTTGAGTCTGAGTAGCCCACCTCATACATAACTTCGGTTACGGTTTTTCGCCCTATTTCTAATTCTTTTTTAGCTGCTTCTACTTTTACGCGTTGCATATATTCTACTACGGTGTTGGCGGTTGCTTTTTTAAAGCGTCGCTCAAAGGTACGACGGCTAATAGCCAGTTGGTTGCATAGTTCGTCAACAGTCATTTTATCTTGATAGTTTTGTTCTATCTGTTCTTGTGCTTTTAATATGACAGCATCATCATGTCTTTTTTGTCCCGAGAAAATCATAAAAGGAGATTGACTACTTCGGTCAATATCGATCATAAATCCTTTTGCTGCCATGACCGCTGTATCACGTCCAGCATATTTTTCAATTAAATATAAGATGAGGTTGGTAAACGAATAGGCGCCGCCACTGGTATAAATGCCATCAGCTTCAGTTAAAATTTTATCGTCCATCAAATTTGCTTGGGGGAATTGTTTCCTGAATTCGTTTGCAAATTGCCAATGGGTAGAACAGCTTTTTCCGTTGAGTAATCCGGTAGAAGCCAAAAAGAAAGAAGCAACACACAGACTTACTACTTCTGCACCTTGTTTATAGTGCTTAACAATCCAAGGAATAAAATCAGAATTCTCTTTCAAATTTACCTGAAAATCACCGTGAATAGCGGGGATGATAATAAGGTCGGTTTTTGTTACTTCTTCAATTAATACTTCCGGGTTCACTGTAAAAAGACCATGACTTTGGGTAGTTTCTTTCTCAAGGCCCACTAATTGAATGGTGAAAAGAGGTTCTCTTCCAGTTTGCTTATAAAATTCGTTAACCCATGAAAATAGTTGATGCGTACCGCCAATATTTACAACACTACTATGTCCTTTGGGAACAAGAATGGCTATATGTTTCATAATCACTATAGTATTTCCTATCAAATATACTGAAATCGATTGTCGCAATCAACCCGTTAGATTGACGGAAATGTACTCTTAACATTTGAAAAAACCTTTTTATATTTGGATAACAGTTTTCAAGACAGCATATTATATAAGTATATTGAAGTATGAAACCAAAAATGATTTGGGCAAACGTAGGAGTAGAAGACATCGAAAGGACGCAAGAATTTTATCTAGCATTAGGGTTTAAGCTAAATGGGAATCCTACAAAAGAATTAGTAAGTTTTATATTCAGCGAAACGGGTTTTGTAATTCATTTTTTTGAAAAAAAAAGGTTGCAAGAAAGCATAGAAGGGGAACTTACAGATACAACAGCAGGAAATGAAATGATGTTTAGCTTATCCATAGCAAGTAAAAAGGAGTATGATAGTTGGGTAACAGAAATAAAAAATGCGGGAGGAAAAATTTTCTTCGACTCTAATATAAATAGGAAGAAAATATATGATGAAAATGGATACTACGTTTGTGTATTTGCCGACCCAGACGGACACAAATTCAACCTTCTTTTTAATTCGAATACCTAGATAAAATATTGTAAGACAGAACCCACAAAGAAGATATTAACTTAAAACAATCAAGCTATGAAACGTAAAGAATATACAGTTACCATATCAGCTTCGCAAGAAAAAGTGTGGGAGGTACTATGGAGTGACGAAACTTATCGTAAGTGGACTGCCCCATTTGCAGAAGGCTCTTATGCTGAAACCGATTGGAAAGAAGGCAGCAAGGTGCTGTTTTTAGGTCCTAACGGAAATGGGATGATTAGTGGCATAAAAACCAGGAATGAACCTACATATATGTCAATTGAACACTTAGGGATTATTGTTGACGGAAAAAAAGATACCAGCAGCGAAGAAGTAAAAGATTGGGCGGGAGCCATGGAAAACTATACGTTAGAGGAAAAAGATGGAAAAACAAAACTTACTGTTGAGGTAGATATTGCTGAAGCCTATCTCAACAGTTTTGAAAAAGCATTTCCGAAGGCTTTACAGATTGTAAAAGAACTTTCTGAATAGCCTAAAATTTAAAAATTAGTAACCAATAAAATCATACTATTATGAAAGTACATCCGTATTTAAACTTTGACGGCCAGGCCGAAGAAGCATTCACGTTTTACAAATCTGTTTTTGGCGGGGAGTTTATATCCAATATGAAAATGAGTGAAGCCCCCGAGAGTGATAAACTACCTAAAGAAATACAAAACAGAACTATGCATATTTCGCTACCAATAGGAAACGATACCATCTTAATGGCATCCGACACCATTGAAGGCATGGGAGCGCCTTTTAAACAAGGGAATAATGCATACATCTCACTGCATCCCGACAGCAAGGAAGAAGCCGACCGGTTATTTAATGGACTATCTAAAGCTGGAGAAATAGAAATGCCTATGGAAGATCAGTTTTGGGGCGATTACTTCGGAAGTTGTATCGATAAATTCGGAGTATGCTGGATGGTGAATTACAATAAAGACTTTTAAAAACAAATCAACATGTTACAAAAATCAAAAGCTTTTAGCGGTTTTTCCGTAGACGATATCAAAAGGGCAAAAATATTTTATCAAGACACTTTGGGGTTGACTGTTAAGGACAATCCCATGGGGCTACTCGAGTTGCATATTAAAGGTGGCAATGCCATTTTGGTATACCCAAAACCAAACCATACGCCAGCCACTTTTACCATTCTTAACTTTCCGGTATCAGATATTGAAAAAACCGTTGTAGCACTCACAGAAAAGGGTGTTGTATTTGAACAATACAAAGATCTCAACACAGATGAAAAAGGAATTTCACATAACGAAGGCCCATTAATCGCTTGGTTTAAGGATCCTGCGGGGAATATACTTTCAGTTATTCAAATAGATAAATAAAAACCGATGGAAAAAGAAGAACAAATTACCGTACAAACCACAGTACATTCGAATATAGAAGCGGTTTGGAATACTTGGACCGAGCCAAAACACATTGAAAAATGGAATACTCCATCAGACGATTGGCATACCCCAAAAGCTGAAAATGATCTTAGGGAAGGTGGTAGGTTTACTTCGAGAATGGAAGCTAAAGATGGTAGTATGGGGTTCGATTTTAGCGGTGTTTATACCCAAGTGATTCCCCACAATCATATTGCTTATACCTTAGATGATGACAGAAAAGTAACGATCGACTTTAAGAAACAAGATGATACAATTGCTATAACCGAAACCTTTGAAGCAGAAAATGAAAACTCGATTGACATGCAACGCGATGGTTGGCAAGCAATTTTAGATAATTTTAAAAAATATACTGAATCGCTTTAGGCTTAAACTATAATTTAGAACTATCAAACCTATAAAGAGATTAACTTTGTTTAATCGATTTCCAGGCTTTTTTTATTCCGATTATAATAAATAGTACTACAAACCCAACAACTAAACCCACAACAAATTCGCCAAGTACAGAAGGGAAGCCTTCGACCAAATGATGCACAAAATCAATATTGTGTACAAAAAGTCCACCTGACACTAAGAGCAGTGCTATCGTACCAATTACGCTTAAACTTTTAATCACTTTTGGTAATGCTGCAATTAAAAACTTTCCAACTTTATCTGAGAAACTATCTTCTTTCTCATTTAAGTCGATTAGTTTAAGTCCAAACTCATCCATGCGTACCAAAAGGGCGACAATGCCATAGACTCCAACTGTGGCAATTAATGCAATAATAGAAACCACAATAATTTGCATAGTAAGTGTCTCTTGGGCGACTGTACCCAAAGCGATAATCACAATTTCAATAGAAAGAATAAAATCGGTTAAGATAGCCGATTTAACCCTTTCTTTTTCTAGACTCATCAACTCTTCTTTTGAAAGGTTTTGCAAGGCCTCTTCTTCGTCGCCGTGGGCATGCGGCACCAAAAACTCATATATTTTCTCAGCACCTTCATAAGCCAAGTAAAGTCCTCCGATTAAAAGGATAACTGTAACGGCTACGGGTAAAAAGGCACTCAGTAGAAAGGCAATGGGAAGAATTATTAACTTATTTAGAAAGGACCCTTTTGTAATGGACCAGAGTACAGGTAATTCCCGAGAAGACATAAACCCAGAGGCTTTTTCGGCATTTACTGCCAAATCATCTCCTAAAATACCTGCCGTTTTTTTGGCAGCCACTTTACTCATTACAGAAACGTCGTCCATAAGAGCAGCAATATCATCGAGCAATGCAAAAAATCCTGAAGCCATGGTTTGTTTTTTATAAAAATTGAAAAGTGTAAAAATCGATACAAATTTTTTAAATCTACCAATCTTGCACTAAAAGTTTATAACTAACCTCGAAAAATGATTTTTTGAGAATTATTTTGAGACTTTTATTACTATTGAATAGAATCAATAACACTACCACACGTCATCATGGCTTCTCCATAATAAGGATTTCGTATTTCTTCTTCGGTGCTTAACCAAGAAGCTCCTTTGTTACTGTTTGCCATAGGACATTTTTGAATAAAAGCAGTTTTGGATAACCCTTCTATATTTTTAAATAACGGAATTATGGTTCGATTAAGCATCACAAAGTGGCTGCGTTGGGTTTCTAAATCCTCGTTTTCTGAAATGGTTTTTAATAATTTTTTACTTTTTGTTATGTGACTTTGTTCCATTGTTCCCAATTTGGTTAAATCGATAGTGTCGATTTTGGCTTTCAGTTCGGAAGCAAATTGTGAAACCTTTTTAGCATTGCTGTTCACAAAGGCATCTTTCATAGTAAAATAATTAGGTAAAACCTCTTTTAATTGCTGTTGAACCGATTCTGAAAGCTTCATATTCATTTCAGTTTCAACTTCATCTTTCATTTCAGCCTTTCCTTGGTTCATCATTGATTTTTTACCTTGCAGTTGGGCGGCTGCGTCAACGGTAAAGGTACCGTTGGTAACGATTTCATCTCCAGACACTAATCCATCGGTAATGGTGTAATTGTCTCCAGACTTAGCTCCTAAAGTGACTTCGCGCATTTCAAAAATAGACTTTTCTGAATCTGTTTTAACATACACCAGCGATCGTTCGCCCGTCCATAATACAGCACTGGATGGCACAGAAATCTGTGAAGCTCCGGAAAGATTATCAAGGCCCTTTATGCTACCAGTAACAAACATACCGGGCTTCAATAAATTATCTTTGTTATTTAATGTAGCACGCACCATAACAGTCCGGGTCTGGGTGTTTAAAACAGGATCGATAAACGATATGGTTGCTGTAAACTTTTTAGTAGGGTAGGCGTTAGTGGTAATGGTAACCTTTTGACCTTTATTGATTTCTGAAATCTGATTTTCATAAACATCAAAAGTTGCCCAAACGGTGTTGAGGTTACTCACTCTAAGAATAGGTTGCCCTTGCTTTACATAATCTCCTTCTGCACTTAAAAGTTCTGAAACAGTACCCGAAACTGTGGCATATAAAGGAAAATTCTCTCGTACAGTACCCGAGGTTTCAATGGCATTGATTTGTTTTTCTGAAAGCTTCCACAATTTTAGTTTATTGCGAACAGCTTTATACAAGGCGGGTTGCGATTCTTTAAGTGAAGAAGCTGTAATCAATTCTTGTTGAGCAGCTACCAATTTAGGGGCGTAAATTGTAGCTAATAATTGCCCTTTAGTAACCTCCTGCCCTTTATAGTTAACGTATAAACGTTCTATACGGCCATCAAAATAACTAGCTTGAATGGCGTTGGCCTCTTCATTTTCCATTATTTTTCCGGAAAGGCCAACGGTGCCCGCTTCCATGTTCATGGCATTGCCAACAGTAGTGGTTTGAACATTTGCCAACGCCATGGCATTTTCGGTCATGGTAAATTGATTGGCTGCCAATCCATCAGATGTGCTTTCGGCAGGGATTAGATCCATCCCGCAAATGGGACAATCTCCGGGTTCCGGTTGCATAATTTGTGGGTGCATGGAGCAGGTCCACATATCAGCAGCTGTTTCTCCGGAATGATCATGATTTTGACCTTCTGCTGAAACAGCATTTTCAGAAGTTTTGCTTGAGCTGCCAAACAAAACATAGCCAAGGGCCAAGCCGCCCACTACTGCTATAAGGATGTATATTATATTTTTTTTCATAACTTATAAAATTAAAAGGCTATTTATTAGCCTCTAAGCGCTTTATCATCGCTTTCATTTCTTTGATTTCTTTTTCTTGTGCCTTGATAATATCTTCGGCTAATTTCTTTACTTCTGGATCACTTATTTCAGCTCTATTACTAGTAAGAATTGCTATGGAGTGATGCGGAATCATCGCTTTCATCCAGGCTACATCTTCAATAGGTTTTTGCGCCCTAACCAAGCCCAATGCGCTTACAAAAAGAATAAAGCTGCCAGCGAGAATCGCTATATTTTTCTTCTTGTTATTATACATGTTTCGCATAAAAAACCACATAATGACTGCCATAGCAGAAATACCCAAACACGTCATATAAAAACGGGTTAGGCTAAAATACACGTGATCGATTTCATACGTATTTAGGTACATAGTGATGTACATAGCGATAAAAGAGAATACGAGCATCAAGATGAAAGTCGTGTACTTGTTCTTTTTTGAATGATCATTTGAATTTTTCATAGGTAATGGTTTTTAAAGTTAGTTAATCGATAAAAGCAGATCGCAACCGCAATGAATTAGCAATTACCGAAACCGAACTGAAACTCATCGCCAGCGCCGCAATCATAGGCGATAGTAAGATTCCGAATACTGGAAACAAAATGCCTGCCGCAATGGGAATCCCCAAGGTGTTGTATATTAAAGCAAAAAACAGGTTCTGTTTAATGTTCTTCATAACGGCATCACTTAGGTTTCGTGCTTTTACAATGCCGTGCAGATCGCCTTTTACCAAGGTGATTTCGGCACTTTCTATAGCGACATCGGTACCGGTTCCCATGGCAATGCCGACATCACTTTTAGCTAGGGCAGGAGCATCGTTTATTCCATCGCCGGCCATCGCTACTTTTTTACCTTCGTTTTGCAAACGTTCTACTTCATCCAGTTTATCTTTTGGGAGCATGCCCGCTTTAAAATCGGCCAACTCCAATTCGTCTGCTACGGCTTTTGCAGTGTCGTGGTTATCGCCGGTAAGCATAATTACGTCTATTCCTTTTTTCTGAAGGGCTTGGATCGCTTTTTTACTGGTTTCTTTTATTTTATCACCAATAACCACATAGCCAACTGCTTCCCCGTCAATTGCCAGATAGGAAACAGTTTTCCCTTTTTTCTGAAACGATTGTGCTGTTTGTTTCAAGGTCTCGGAAAGGGTAGCATTGGCCGCTTCCATCATCTTTTCATTTCCTAAAGCGGTCTTTTTCCCGTTTACGGTGCCTTCCACGCCTTTTCCCGTAACAGAATTAAAGTTTTCAGCTTTTAGAAAATCAACGCCTTTTTCTTTTCCGTAGGTAACAGTTGCTTCGGCTAAGGGATGTTCACTTAAGTTGTTTAAAGAAACAATGTATTGCAAAACTTCTTCTTCTGAAAAAGAACCCGATTCTGCTTTTCCTATGTCTGAAACCGTAGGTTTTCCTTCTGTTATGGTACCCGTTTTATCAATAATTAGGGTGTCGATTTTATCCATTTTTTCTAGGGCTTCGGCATTCTTGATGAGCACGCCATTTTGTGCGCCTTTTCCAACCCCTACCATAACCGACATGGGTGTTGCCAATCCCAATGCACAAGGGCAAGCAATGATCAATACGGCGATGGCATTTACCAAGGCATACACATAGGCAGGATCAGGACCCCAAACGGCCCAGATAATAAAAGTGAGTATGGATACCAATACCACAATGGGTACAAAGTAACCAGAAATGGTATCAGCCAGCTTTTGGATGGGCGCTCGGCTACGACTAGCATCATTTACCATCTTAATAATTTGAGATAGGAGCGTATCAGCCCCCACCTTTTCAGCTTTCATTAAAAAGGATTGTGTCCCATTAATAGTCCCACTGCTTACTTTATCGCCACTTTGTTTATCAACCGGTATAGGTTCTCCAGTAATCATGGATTCATCAACCGAGGTGTTTCCATCTGAAATACTTCCGTCTACTGGGATTTTGTCGCCCGGTTTTACTCTTAGAGTATCACCAGTCTGTATTTGTTCTATGGTTATTTCTTCCTCTTGACCCTCTACAATACGAATGGCTTTGTTAGGAGCGAGTTTTAATAATTCTTTTACTGCGCTGTTGGTTTTACTGTGGGCGCGAGCTTCTAGTACTTGCCCCATTAACACTAAAGTTTGTATAACAGTTGCTGCCTCAAAATACACGTGTACGGTGCCAGACTCCGTTTTAAACTGGGCAGGAAAAAAGTCGGGCATCAACATGCCAAAGATACTAAAAAGCCAAGCCACTCCAGCACCAATACCGATTAAGGTAAACATATTTAAGTTCCATGTTTTAATACTTCGGTAGGCGCGTTCAAAGAACATCCAAGTAGCATAAAAAACCACGGGAGTGGAAAGGCCAAATTGTATCCAGTTCCAATATTTTTGATCTAGAATATCATATAATGGATTCTTCGGAATCATTTCGGACATGGCAATCAAAAATATGGGAAGCGTAAATCCTAAGGCAATCCAAAATTTTCCGATCAGTTTTTTATATGTTTTTTCTTCTGCAGAGACATCGGGCTCTTTTGGCACGAGATCCATTCCACAGATAGGGCAGGAGCCAGGTTCATCTTTTACTACCTCGGGGTGCATGGGGCACGTCCACTCTTCCGAAGAAGATGTTGTGTTTGCTTCGGGTACCAAATCCATTCCGCAAACAGGACAGTCTCCTGGCTTGTCATACGTTTTGTCACCTTCACAATGCATGGGACAGTAAAACTTAGTTCCTGTTGAAACGGAAACCTCTTTCTTATTAACTTTGCTTTCAGTTTCAGTTTTCTTTGGTTTTTCCCCTTCCGGATGAATACTGTATGGCCCTCCATCGGCTTCCAACGTTTTTTGAAACGTCTTAATAGAAATGTGTTTTTCCATTTCGATAGTAGCCTCTGCCTTTTCTAAATCTACCTGTACATTGGTCACTCCAGAGACCTTAGACAAGGTTTGTTCAACGTGTGACCGACATCCGTTACATGTCATTCCGTGTATGTGATAGGTATGTTTCATATTATTGAATAAAGAATTTAACAAGCAGTCCACCCGCTAACCAAAGGTAGCAAATGAAAGCTGCATATTTTAAAATGCTCTCGAGCAGTTGGCTTTTGGGGGCCATTTCGCTCATACTGTGATCCACACCTTTCTTTTTAAAAAAGCCTAGATAAACAAGGTATCCTGAAATAAGTAGAAAGACGATGTTTAAAAAGAAAGTATAATCTATTTTGAAAAACGCACTATCTTGAATTTTCACTTGGGAAGGATCTGGCAAGATATTAAACAAATCAAAGCTATAATGCAAGGCAAGCGAAGTGCCTATCAAAGCAGTAAAAAGGAGAAATACTATAAAAAGTGACATTTTCCAGCCATAGTATTTTGCATTAATACGCAGAACTGGAAACACTACTAAATCACTGAAAATAAAAGCCATTACTCCTGCAAAGCTTACACCCTTACCAAACAGCAATGCAGCTAACGGAATATTGCCCATGGATCCAATGAAAGTTAAAAAGGCTGCAACAGGCCCTACAATAATATGTTCTAGGATTTCTAGAAAGGTAAAGTCTGTATTGCCTTGGCCACTATTTATAAAAAGTGTCTGGAAAAATGAATCGGGAACAAAAGCTGCGACAATACCAGCAATAGTAAAGCCTACTGTGACATCCTTCCATACCATCTGCCATTCCATTTTATACTTTTTGGCGACTTTGGCCCAACTGCTTTCTTTTTGAATTTGTTTTTTCCAATCTTTAGAATCGTCGATTGTCTCGTCATCTTCTTTTTCAAGATTCTTTCTTGCTTTTTTAATTAAATTTTTAGGATTGATTATTCGTATAAGGATCCAGCAAATTAAAATTAAAAGTATTCCGCCTACATATTCGCCTACGACAAACTGCCAGCCCAAGAAGATGGAAATAATAATCCCTAGCTCGACAACCAAATTTGTAGAAGCCAATAAAAAAGCGATAGATGAAACGAAGCTAGCTCCCTTTTTAAAAATACTTTTTGTTGAAGCCAAGGCTGCAAAACTGCATGAGCTGCTAATAAAGCCAAAGAAGGTACCTAGTAATAAACCTTTACCTTCTTTTTTACCCATAGCTTTTTGCATGCGTTTTTCGGTCACGAAAACCTGTATCATACTGCTAATAATATACCCTAAGATAAATGCCCAAAGCGCCATCCAGAAAAATCCGGTGGTCGTGTAGGCTGCCTCGCCCCATTGTTTTAGAAAGCTTTCCATGTATACTTATCTATTTTTAAGTTGCGTTATATACGTTAGTATTTCCTTTTTGTCTTTTTCAGAAAGTATTGTATCACTATGAAATTAATAAAATTATAAATTAGTTGATTCTCATTTATTTATGGATCTTGCAAAGATAATTTTGATTGTCAGTGGTTTGTTTCATAATTATGGTTATTATCTATACAATTTGGTCTAAAGGGTTTCGAAAATTTTGATCCACAGCTTTGTATTGCGTTAGACTCATTCCTGTTTCATTTTTAAACTGTGAACTTAGGTGGTTTACGTTACTGTAATCCAATAATTGACTTATTTGCGTGAAATTTAAATCTCCAACTTGAATCAACTCTTTTACCTTTTCTATTTTAACTTTAATAAAATACTTTTCAATTGTTATTTTTTCGGTGTACGAAAAAAGCTTACTTATTTTCGAGTATTCTAGATGTAATTTTTTTGATAAATATTCAGATAATTTTTCTTTTAGCTGAAGGGGTAGTTCTTTAAAAAGCGATAGGATTGTTACTTTTACTTTTTCAACTACTTGTTGATTTATTTTGGTTAGTAATGAAAATCCGTTTCTAGTTAAAATTCTAGTGAGCTTGTCGTTTATGGCTTCTTCTTTCTTTATTTGTAGGGTAACTTTTCCCAACTCTATTTGGGTTACATTAAATTGAGCGGCTTCTAACTCTTCACGAACGACCTTAATACACCGATCGCAAACCATATTTTTTATATAAAAATCCTTTTCCATCTTAGTTGGTTAAATAGTTAATGTTTGCAGATTGTACGTAATATTCCTTAATAGCTTCAATTTGTTCGAGTTGGAATTTTAATTGCAACTCTTGAATGTCCAAAACATCATTAAAATCAATGGTGCCAGTTTCATAATTTTTAATTAAGATTTCTTCTGCATCTTTTGCTTGCTGTAGGTTTTTTTGTTGTGTGTTATAAGTTATTCGTGCTGTTTCCAATTTGCTTTGCGTGGCTTTTAACGCATTTTCAAGTTTGTTTTGTTGCTCTTCTTTTTGAGCTTTGATTTCCTGTTGTTTCAGCTTGTTTTGTTTTGAAATGGACTTGTACTTTGAATTAAAGATGGGGATAGATACCGAAACCATAGGCATGACAATGTCTTTTCCGTTATCGGTAAAATTCATATCGGGTCGTTCGGCAACCGGAATATAATCTAAACCTACTCCTAGATTAGGCTGTAACTCTTTTTGATTCAGTTCTTCTGAAGAAGCGACAGACTCATATAATTTATCATATTGTAACAATTCAGGATGAAGATTGAGGTTTCCCACTTCCGAAGTCATTTTTTTTGAAGGAAGAAACAACGAATCTACCACAGTAACCGAAGCTTCTTTATTTTTGTTTAAAAGTGTATTAAAGTCACTTTGTTTTGCTATAAAAGCTTGTTGCAACACTTCTTTCTTCTGAAGCAATTCGTTTTGTCTTATTTGTAATTTTAATACATCTACCGCCGAGGCATTGGCAACTTCAACCGAAGTTAACGCCAATTCTTCATACGTTTTTAAAAGTTCAATGTTTTCATCTAAAATGGTCTGTTTCGCTTGGAGAGCATATAACTGATAATATTTTTCAGAAATAGATAAAGCCAATTTACGTTTTGAAATAGCAAGCTTCACATAATCAGCTTCAGCCATTGAAGTAGCATATTCCTCTCGTGCTGAAAATGTACCAAACCACGGTATCATCTGCTTAACCGAAAACCGTGCCTTTTGTGCTCCAGTACGGGTTTCAGGCTCACTAATAAAATATCCGGCACTCACTTCAGTATTCGGAAGTGTATTACTTTCGTTTACTTTTTCTTCAGCAATATTATAACGCAATTCCACGGCCTGAATATCAGGGTTGTTTTGCTGCGCTTCTTGAATATAGCTTTCCAAGTCTTGCCCACTGCTTACTTGACTTAGAAAACAAGCGGCAAGAATCAGGACAAACCTGTTTATTATATCAATTTTTATAGTTTTCATTTTAATTTGTTTTTAGGTCTTGATTCATTATTCTCAATCCTTTGCTTCTTAGAAAGAACTGTTTCCGCTCGCCAACTATATAATACCGGAACTACAAACAGGGTGATTAATGCAATAAGCATCCCACCAAAACTAGGAATCGCCATCGGGATCATAATATCGCTTCCGCGACCGGTTGAGGTTAAAATGGGTAGTAAAGCAAGAATTGTTGTAGCCGTTGTCATCAAGCAAGGACGAATCCGTTTTTTTCCAGCTTCAATAACAGAACTTCGAACTTCATCTTTTGTGGCAGGCAGGTTTCTTTTTAAGGTTTGTTTAAGGTACGTAGCCATCACCACGCCATCATCTGTCGCAATACCAAATAAGGCAATAAACCCAACCCATACGGCGACACTTAAATTAATGGAATGCATTTGGAAGAGGTCTCGTAAGTTTTCTCCGAAAAAACCAAAATTTAAAAACCAGTCTTGCCCATACAACCAGATCATAATAAACCCACCGGCGAACGCAACAGCTATTCCGCTAAACACCATAAAAGAAGTAGCTACCGATTTAAATTGGAAATACAGGATTAAAAAGATAATTAATATCGCTAACGGAACAACCACAGAAAGTGTTTTTTCAGCCCGCACTTGATTTTCATAGGTACCAGTAAATTGATAATTAATCCCTTTTGGGACGGTCAATTCGCCAGCATCTATTTTATCTTGTATCGCTTGTTGTGCAGTTTCTACCACATTTACTTCAGCAAAACCATCAAGCTTATCGAAAAGCACATAGCCCACTAAAAAGGTGTCTTCACTTTTTATCACCTGTGGCCCTTTTTCGTAGCGGATATCAACTAATTCTCCTAAAGGAACAGGACTACCCCCTTCAACCGGAACATAGATGTCTTTTAAATCGGCTGGGTTTTCTCGTAACTCCCGAGGATATCGAACACGAACCGAATAGCGCTCTCTACCTTCTACAGTTTGCGTTAGCGGCATACCACCAATGGCTACTTGTAAGGTTTGTTGTACCGTTTCAATGGAAATTCCGTACCTAGCTAACTTATTTCTGTCAATATCTAATAGCAAATAAGGTTTTCCCACAATGCGGTCGGCAAAAACAGCTTGTTCTTTTACACCTTCCACTTGCTTTAAAATAGTTTCCAGCTGCATGCCAAAGGCTTCAATTTGTTTTAAATCTTGGCCTTTAACCTTAATACCCATAGGTGCTCGCATCCCAGTTTGTAACATGACCAAACGGGTTTCTATAGGCTGTAATTTTGGGGCTGAGGTAACACCCGGTAATTTGGTGACTTTTACAATTTCATTCCAAATATCGTCTGGTGCTTGAATTTCAGGACGCCAATTTCGGAAGTATTCGCCATCTTCATCTGGAATTAATTGAGGTCTCGATACACTGCTCGTACCTCGCAGTACTCGACCTGACATTGCGTCTTTCTGGTTTTCGAGTGATTCTGATTGCAAATTAGAATTGTATCGAGAAGACCCTTCGGCTGATTTCATATTACTATTTTCAACCAAACTACCATCTTTCAGCATAAACAACCCGTCGTCATTCACTTTAAAGCGTTGTGGACTTCCGCTTTCATTCAGCATATATTCCGATTTGTATTGAATGATATTTTCATACATGGAAAGTGGCGCAGGGTCGAGCGCTGACTCGGTGCGGCCAGCTTTGCCGACTACGGTTTCAACTTCAGGAATACTGGCAACGGCCATATCTAATTGTTGTAACACCCGTTTGTTTTCTTCTACACCCGCATGGGGTAGGGAAGTGGGCATCAATAGGAAGGAACCTTCATTTAGCGATGGCATAAACTCTTTTCCGGTGTTTTTCATAATTAAAAACCCTAGAATAACGATAACGGCAGGGACGGATAAGAACAATGCTTTGTTTTGTAGGCACCAATTTAAAATTCGGGTGTAGTAACGCATAAAAATCCAGAATACAGCCAGCAGCCCAAAACAGATAAAGCTTACAAACAATAAATTCATAATCAAACTTCGGTCAAAACCTAATGGGCGCCAATATTCAGCTAATAGAAAGACGATCGCTATAGCTGAAATAATAATGTTAATCGTATTGATTCGCTGTTCTCGCAGTACTAATTTGTCAGAAAAACGAGCTGCAACTTTTGGGTTTTTTAGGAAACCAGTTGCTCCAAAAGCTATAAGGGTGAGTCCTAGCCAATACCCATAAGCGACTGCTACGATTCCCGCGAGCAACAAAAATGAATGTAAAATATGACTAAAAACAGATCGTATGTTTTTCTTTCTAAAGAGAAACGCAGCAAACGGTGGAATTAAGAACAGGGCTACAATAATAGAAGCCGTAAGTGCCATGGTCTTTGTGAACGCAAGCGGGCGGAAGAGTTTTCCTTCGGCGCCAATCATCGTAAATACCGGAATAAAACTGATAATAGTAGTTAAAACAGCTGTAAGGATAGCACCAGAAACTTCAGCAGTTGCATTATACACCACATTGTTTATAGGAAGTTTGTCTTTGTTTTCTTCTAGGTGCCTAATAATATTTTCTGAAAGAATCACTCCAACATCGACCATGGTACCAATAGCAATGGCAATACCCGAAAGTGCAACAATGTTTGCATCTACATTGAATACTTTCATGGCGATAAAAACCATCAATACGGCAACGGGTAATAATCCAGAAATAAGGATGGATGCCCGAAGGTTAAAAACCATAATTACGATGACCAAAATGGTTATCAGAATCTCCAAAGTCAATGCTTCGTTTAAGGTGCCAAGGGTTTCTTGTATTAATTCGGTTCGATCATAGAAAGGAACAATTGTAAGTTGCGAGGTGCGACCATCGGACAATGTTTTTGAAGGAAGACCAGTGCTGAGTTCGTTTATTTTGTCTTTAACATTAGTAATTACTTCCATTGGGTTGGCTCCATAGCGAGCGACTACTACACCGCCAACTACCTCGGCACCTTCTTTATCTAAAATTCCACGCCGAGTTTCGGGGCCTAGACTAACTTTTGCAATCTCTTTGATGCGAATAGAAGTAAAATCTTTGGAAGTAATGACCGCATTTTCAATATCATCAATCGATTGAATATATCCTAAGCCTCGTACCAAATATTCAGCTTTATTGATTTCTAATGTTTGGGCACCAATATCTTGGTTGCTTTGTTTTACAGCTGATACAACTTGGTCTAAACTAATGTTGTATTGACGCATTAATTCAGGGTTTACATCTATTTGATATTCTTGAACGTAGCCACCAATGGAAGCGACTTCAGAAACGTCACTAGCTGAGGAAAGCGCATATTTTACGTAGTAATCCTGAATGCTTCGTAGTTCGTGTAAATCCCAACCGCCAGTAACGTTTCCGTCTTTGTCGCGACCTTCTAAGGTGTACCAAAAAATTTGTCCTAATCCTGTGGCATCAGGTCCTAATGATGGATTTACTCCTTCAGGAAGTAGGCCGGAAGGGAGTGAGTTCAGTTTTTCGAGGATTCTACTTCGGCTCCAGTAAAACTCTACATCTTCTTCAAAAATGATATAGATGCTCGATATTCCAAACATAGACGAACTTCGAATGGTTTTTACACCAGGAATTCCAAGTAATGAAGTGGTTAACGGATAGGTTATTTGGTCTTCTATATCCTGTGGTGATCGGCCTTGCCATTTGGTAAATACAATTTGTTGGTTTTCACCAATATCTGGAATGGCATCAACAGCAACGGGGTCGGTTGGTAAAATACCGGTGTCCCAATTAAAGGGTGCGGTAACAATACCCCAACCAACAAATAAAACAAGTAACAAGACTGCTACCAGTTTATTTTCTATTAAAAATTTAATGCCTTTATTTAGCATATGCTTTGATAATTAAACAGTTAAAAAAAGATTGCGAGAAGGTCACAAACAAAAGGGTTTGCTCTTTAGGTTTTGCTAAAGAGTAAAAGGGCACTGTTTAAAATATCAAATAAGGAAAGTCTGGTGTAAGACGGAAATATCTTTAGTGAGAACGGGAGGGGAATAATAGTTAAGAGAATCATTACTTTCTTCAACCGTTTCAAAAAGGTCTATATATGAATAAACAAAAGTAGCTATGAAGGTTTGCTGCTCTAAAGAAAGATTTTCAAAAGAAAGTTTTAGATTATCTTCTCCCTCTACAATAAGTTGTTTGTCCTTACAGCAAGAATCTTTAGTAATAGTAGAATCGCAATTTATTGGAGAAGTTTGTGACTCCATACCACAAGTTTTCACGTGTGATGTAAAACTGTAATCTACTAATAGTTCTCCACAATAATGCATGTTCACAGTGAATGACATAGTAGTGAAGAGCACTAAAAATGCCATAGAAACTGCACCAAATTTGTGAAATACTTGTTTCATACTAATTGCAAAGATAGTAATTTTTGAAATAGAAGAGTATTTATAAAAAAAACCACGCTCTTGGGAGCGTGGTTTCTTGAAGTTGTGACCTTGCCAGGATTCAAACCTGGAACCTCCTGAGCCGTAATCAGGTGCGCTATTCAGTTGCGCCACAAGGCCTTTTTGCTTGAAACAACATAGAAAAATAAAATTCCATTTGTTTCGGGGTGCAAATATATTTCTTTTTACCTTTATAGACAAAGCACTTTCGTAAAAAATTACAATGGATATAGAAAAATACATTCGTGAAATACCAGACTTTCCAAAAACGGGAGTAAATTTTAAAGATATAACCCCTTTATTGGCTAGCGCAGATGCTACTTCTTTTTGTTTAAAACAATTGCTAGCGTTAACCGAAAATCAAAAAATTGATAAAGTCGTAGGGATTGAATCTCGAGGTTTTTTATTTGGAACCTTGTTGGCAAAAGAATTAGAGGCTGGTTTTGTTCCTATTCGTAAAGCAGGTAAGTTACCACATGATACGTTAAAACAACCATATGCGTTGGAATACGGGATGGATGCCTTGGAGATTCATGAAGATGCTATACAAAAAGGAGATAAGGTATTATTGCACGATGATATCTTGGCAACAGGAGGAACTGCTAGAGCAGCTTGTCAATTGATAGAAAAATTAGGTGGTGAGATTGTGCAATGCAACTTTTTAATTGAGTTGGAATTTTTAAAAGGAGCTAGCAAAATAAAAACGTATGACGTACGATCTTTACTTTGTTATTGATTTATAGCATTTTTGGTAACCCAAAGTTTATACCCAAATAGCGCCAATTGAAACTTGGAAGCTTTAGAAAGATCAACTCCTTTTTTGGTGAAGTTAGGTAATATCTTTTTGTTGAGTTTTGCTAGTGCCTTAAAAAACTGCTTTTTCATATCTATATAAAAGTAAAAAAAACCTTCCTGAAATGAGGAAGGTTTAAGAAATTTATAAGAGTTGTCTTATTGTTTTGTGGTAATTTCAACAACCCCGTTAACCCCTTTTCCGCCATATTTTTTTAGTGCTTTTTTACCTTTTAGCACGTTTATTTTTTCAATGGCATCTGGAGATAGTAGTTTTAAAGCTTTTTTAGGAGTTTCTTTTCCATCAACGTAATAAACAGGGTCTTTATTTTTTATATCAGTTTTGTATTTTACAACCGTCCCTGCTTCGTTAACATAATTTCCGTCTTTATTTATCTGAAAACGGTTTCCGTTAACTTTAAAGTAGCTAGAGTCTTTCATAACATTCATTCGTAGCCTTGCATCAATTTTCATTTCTTTCATCTTTTTTTTCATTACTTCCATACGCTCCTTTTGCACCGTTTCCATTTCTTCTTGACGTTCTTTCATCTGCTCTTTTACCTTTTCCATTTCCGATTTGCGTTGTGAAATCATTTCATCACGCTGTGCCATCATTTCATCACGCTGTGCCATCATTTTTTGACGCTGCATTTTTTGTTCTTCGGTTAGAACAGTCCTCGAACTGATGGCTCCATTTTCTGAAACAGCGAGAACAAAATTATTTATTGGCTGACCACTACTCACGCTATAATTATTGTTATTACCCCGTTTATCACTATAAGCAATAGAAATACTAGTAATTTCCCCTTTACTATTAAAGTTTAGGTTGCTATAATTAAAAGTAGCGTTGTGTTCTTTTTTAAGTCTTTGCTTATATGCTTCTAGCTCTTCAACTGTTGTGTTTTTAGTGATATGTACTTGAAATCCTTTTACTGAATCTTGCTGAATAGTATTGTTTCTTTTTTCCGAAGAAAGAGAAGGTGTTACATTACTATTGTTTGTTGACTTTACTGAAGCACTCGTTTTATTATCTGGCTTACTTGCGGTATAGGATATTTGTTGTTTTTTTGAAATGTCCTTTTCATTTTTTTGATTAGTATTAACAACTGAGGATGGTTTAGCCTCTGCGTACTGTACTTTTTTATTAACATTAAAACTCCAGAGGAACAAAGCCAATAAAGGCAGGATCGTGGTAAGTTTTAACGCATTTACTTTTTTTGAATTCTTTTTGTTTAACATAACGATTCGTTTTTTAGTGAATGATTGATAAAAATTAGTAGTCAACGCTGGAATAGTAGAAGCAGATGAGGCTTTCACCAACGCTATTTGGTATTCTTTTTTTGAAGAAACCATAGCAACGGTTTCTTGGTCGGCAATGTATTCCAGATTTTCTTTCACACTTTTCTTATAAAACCAAGCAATGGGGTTGACCCATTGAAATTGGGTTATTAGGTTGGCTACTAAAATATCTATAGAATGCCATTGGTGCGCATGTACTTTTTCATGATTTAATATCATAGCAAGTTCTTCTTCACTGTGTAATGAAGGATTGTAGACTATATAATTAAAAAACGAAAATGGGAGGATAGTTTCATTTATAGCAATGTATTTGAAACCATTTTTGGTAGTATTGGGATGCTTTTTTAACAGTAACAGTAGCGAAAAAAGTTGTTTTAAAAACCGAATAAAAAATACAGCTGCAACTATGAAATAGAAAACCCCTGCAATGTACCACCAATCTATTTGTTGAGGTGTTGTTGCCAAATAAGCTGGAATTTCTTCAGAATATGCTGCTAAGTTTGTTTTGGGAGTGGAAATAGTAACTGTTTTGGTAAATTGAATAATAGGAACAACAAAAGAAAGAAGGAGTCCGCTTATTAGAAATAGTCTGTTGGTTGTAAAATGAGTATCACTTTTTAAAAGTACCACATAAACGACATGGAATAGCGAAAGGACTATTGCGGCTTTACCTATATATATAAGGATATCCATATTATTTGTTTTCTATTAACTCTAATATTTCTCGAAGCTCTGTAGCGCTTATTTTTTCTTCTTTAGCGAAAAAAGAAACCATGCTCTTATAACTGTTGTTAAAATATTTTTTAGTGGCAAGGTTCATATAGCGTTCGGTGTATTCAACTTTACTAATAACAGGGAAGTATTGGTGTGTTTTACCATACGCAGTGTATGATACAAACCCTTTTTCTTCTAGATTTCGAACAATAGTTGATACTGTATTATAATGATTTTTTTCAGGCAAGAGGGCTATAATTTCTTTAACAAAGCCTTTTTTCAGCTGCCAGAGCGCTTGCATTATTTCTTCTTCTTTATTTGTAAGTCGTTCCATATAGGGGTAAATGTAAAACTATTAATCTAGTTATAAAACTATTTTAGTAGTTATATAACTGAAAATATAGTTTATTGTTGTGTTTTCGATACAATTTTTTAATCCTTTACGATCTTACAAATTCACTCAAACACCCAGATATGAAATTGCACTTCGTAATTTGTATTTCATATTTTGTACTTCGAAAATCGTACTTCATTTTAGTATCTTCGCAGTTTAAAATTATTTTATGGGAGTTTCTATACTTTTTGTTTTTCTTGGTTTATTACTATTGGTTGTAGGAGGGGAATTTTTGGTGCGTTCTTCCGTAGCCTTGTCCTTTAAACTGCGCTTGTCAAAAATGGTAATTGGTTTAACGGTAGTTTCTTTCGCTACGTCGGCCCCAGAATTATTGGTGAGTATAGAAGCGGCACTTAGTGGTTTTAGCGATATTTCTTTAGGAAACGTAATAGGCTCAAATATTGCTAATATTGGTTTGGTACTTGGTATAACGGCTTTTATTTCGCCTTTGGCTATAGATAAGGATTTTTATAAATTCAACTGGCCGGTGATGATGTTTCTTTCCATTGCACTTTATTTTTTGTTGAAAAGCGGAAATGGATTAAATAGAATGGAAGGAGTTGTATTCCTTATATTATTAGTTTTATATCTGTACCTTTTAATTAATCGAGCTAGAAAACAAAAAAAATCAAAGCCAGTAGATGATGGAATCGATGATGGGCTTTCTAAAACTTCTAATTTCAAAATAATCATTTGGCTTGTTTTAGGGGGTCTAGGTTTGTGGGGCGGAAGTGAACTATTAGTTACAGGTGCTGTGGATATGGCAACGGCATTAGGAGTGACAGAGCGTGTTATTGCTGTAACAATGATCGCTATTGGTACAAGTGTTCCTGAACTAGCTGCATCGGTAATTGCAGCAATAAAGAAAGAAAAAGCAATTTCATTAGGGAACTTAATAGGTTCAAACATCTTTAATATTGCTTCGGTATTAGGAATCACCGCAATTATAAAGCCCATAGCAATACAAAGCCAAGAGGTGTTGACCAATGATATTTTCTGGATGTTAGGTTTTGCAGCAATTTTAATTCCATTAGCATTTCTTCCAAAGAAATTTGAAATAGGCAGATTTAAAGGATTGTTTATTCTTGCGTCTTATGTAATATTTATAAGTTTAGCTCTTCTTGAATAATTAAAGTTGCTTAAAATTATATTATTTATATTTTAACCCCTGTAATTTTAGGGGCTATTATTAATAAATAGTCATTTATTAATAAGTTAACATTAAAAATTAGGGGGTGTAAAAAAAATAAACCTATTTTTGCTCCATTCTAATTTTAAATAAAGTATATCTGTATGTCAACTTTACGATTTCACGCAATCAAAGAAACCTTTAACAGAAAACCTGTAGAAGTACAAGAACCTGAACGACGTTCCGCTATCTTCGGAAAAAACGTATTTAATGAGTCGGCCATGCGCCAATACTTAACAAAAACCTCTTACAATAGTGTAATGGATGCTATTGAAAATGGAAAGAAAATTGAACGTAGTGTAGCAGATCACATTTCAACAGGAATGAAAGAATGGGCCATTTCAAAAGGAGCAACCCATTATACACACTGGTTTCAGCCTTTAACAGGAGCAACTGCTGAAAAACACGATGCTTTTTTTGAAACTATTGATAATGGTCAGAGTATCGAGAAGTTTGGTGGTGGACAGTTAGTACAACAAGAGCCAGATGCCTCTAGTTTTCCTCACGGTGGAATAAGAAATACCTTCGAAGCTCGTGGTTACACAGCTTGGGATCCTACTTCCCCTGCTTTCTTGTATGGAACTACATTATGTATTCCAACTGTGTTTGTTTCATATACTGGAGAAGCGTTAGATTATAAAACACCATTATTGCGTGCATTACAAACAGTAGATCAAGCAGCAACCGCTGTAGCAAAATATTTCGATAAAAGTGTAACGAAAGTAAACCCAACTCTTGGATGGGAGCAAGAATATTTTCTTATTGATAAAGCACTGGCATTATCCCGCCCAGACATTATGCTTTCCGGTAGAACTTTATTAGGACATTCTTCACCAAAAGGACAACAGTTAGACGACCACTATTTTGGTTCTATACCTATGCGTGTCCTTAATTATATGCGTGATTTGGAAACTGAATGTATGTTATTGGGTATTCCAGTGAAAACAAGACATAATGAAGTAGCTCCCAATCAATTTGAATTAGCACCAATTTTTGAAGAAACCAATCTCGCCGTAGACCACAACTCCTTATTAATGGACTTAATGGACAAAATAGCAGATCGTCATAACTTTAAAGTGTTATTCCATGAAAAGCCATTTGCAGGTGTAAACGGAAGTGGAAAGCACAACAATTGGTCATTGGCTACTAATACGGGGGTTAATTTATTAGGTCCTGGAAGTACACCAATGAAAAACCTTCAGTTTTTAACCTTTTTCATTAATACTCTTAAAGCTGTCAATGATCACGAAGAATTGTTAAGGGCTTCAATTGCAGGAGCAAGTAATGATCACCGTTTAGGCGCTAACGAAGCTCCGCCAGCTATAATTTCAGCATTTATTGGTTCACAATTGACTGATGTTTTAGATGAATTAGAAAAAGTAACCGACGGAAAACTATCTCCACAAGAAAAAACAGACCTAAAATTAAATGTGGTTGGTAAGATTCCTGAAATTTTAATGGATAATACAGATAGAAACCGTACTTCTCCTTTTGCCTTTACGGGTAATAAATTTGAGTTTCGTGCTGTAGGTTCTACTGCAAACTGTGCTAACCCAATGACAGTGCTTAATGCAATCGTAGCAAAACAGTTGATTGACTTTAAGCAAAAAGTTGACAAGCTTATTAAGGACAAGAAAATGAAAAAAGACGATGCTATCTTTAATGTATTGAGAGAATATATTAAGGACTCTAAACGCATACGTTTTGAAGGTGATGGCTATGGAGAGGCTTGGGAGAAAGAAGCAAAAAAACGTGGTCTAAGTAATAATAAAACAACTCCAGAAGCTTTAAAAGCAAGAGTTTCTAAAGAATCTATCGCACTGTTTGAAGAACTTAATATAATGAGTAAAGTTGAGGTTGAGGCTCGTTATGAAATTGAAATGGAAGAGTATGCAATGCGTATTCAAATTGAAGGAAGAGTTTTAGGCGATATTGCTAGAAATCACATAATCCCTACGGCTATTCAGTATCAAAATATATTGATAAGAAACGTTAGGGGGTTAAAGGAAATTTATGGAGACAACTTTAAAAAGTTTGGGGGAGAACAATTAAACCTTATCGAAAAGATATCACATCATATTGAAAGTATTAATAAAGGAATCACAGAAATGATAGAGGAACGTAAAAAAGCAAACAAGATTGAAAATGCTGAAAAACGGGCCAAAGCATACTGTAACAAGGTAAAGCCTTATTTTGATGATATAAGGTATCACTGTGACAAATTAGAGCTTTTAGTAGATGATGAGATATGGCCTTTAACCAAATATAGAGAGTTGTTGTTCACTAAATAGTTTTAACATAATTTTAACATTTGCTTTAAAAAGTCGTTTAACGGTAGTTGAACGACTTTTTTATATGTACGTCCTTTCTTGTTAATTTAATTAATAAGAAAATTCCTACAATTTATTAAAATTTCAAGCTTATACGTGTTAACACTTATTATTGTTTGTATTTTTTTTTGCAAATTTGGATTGTATTTCAGTGGGATTGAAAACTGAAATATAACTCCTCATTTAAGTCCCTTAATCGCTCAAGACATTATTATTGTATGTTAATATCTGTTTAGTAGAACAGACATTAATTTAAAAGTGATCAAGTATAACTTGATTACATACATAAAGCATCACATTATTTATATAGTAGTATTAATGTGTGGATTTTTAAAACCAATATAAATCAATTAGTAACTAAATTTTTAAATTATGAAAAAAGTGTTTTTTTGCGCAATCGCGCTAATGTTAGGAACTGCAGCTTTCGCTCAGTTTAACCAGAGTTTTGTAAATCAAACTGGTATTTTAAATGGATCTTCTGTAAATCAAGATGGTTTCTTGAACTTTAACTTTACAGACCAATTAGGAATTTTAAATGCTTCTAATGTAGAGCAGGATGGAGCTTTAAACTTTTCTGATACAGACCAAATAGGTTTGGCTAACAGTTCAGACGTTGACCAAGATGGTCTTGCAAACGGATCTACTGTACTTCAAGTTGGAGCGTTTAATGCTTCTACTGTTACTCAGTTAGGAATTGCAAACGGTTCTTCAGTAACTCAGTTAGGTATTGCAAACACATCTGATGTTGACCAGACAGGAGCTTTTAACGCATCTGATGTTGATCAGTTAGGAATTGCAAACGACTCTGATGTTGACCAAATTGGTATTGCAAACGATTCTGATGTTGATCAAACTGGAGCGTTTAACTCTTCTACTGTAGGGCAGTTGGGTATCGGTAACCAATCTGATGTAACTCAAACTGGTCTTGGAAACAACTCTACTGTAACTCAAATAGGAATTGCAAACAATTCTGATGTTGACCAAACAGGACTTGGAAATGGATCTAGCGTTCTACAATTAGGAATTGGTAACCAATCTGATGTTGATCAAATAGGAGCTTTTAACGGTTCTGCTGTTAATCAATTAGGTATTGCAAATAACTCTACTGTAGGTCAGTTAGGTATTGCAAATACTTCATTAGTAAACCAAGCTGGAATAGCAAATGGTTCTATAGTTGGACAATTAGGAATTGCTAACGATTCAGAAGTAAACCAATTAGGATTGGCTAACGGTAGCCTTGTATTACAAGCAGGTGTATTAAACACATCTCTTGTTAACCAAGCTGGTGCTTTAAACGGTAGCATTGTATTACAAAGCGGGTTAGGACACAACAGTGTTGTTAACCAATTAGGTGTAGCTAATGGATCATTGGTTGTTCAAAGCAACTAAGATATAGTTTAGTATAAACATATATCTTTTGAAATATTAAAAAGCATGGGGGCATTTTAAAAATGCCCTTATGCTTAATTAAAAGACAATAAATTCTTATATTTACTTAAAGAATTGTTGTTTTATAACAATAAAAAGCAATAGAGATGAAAAATTTAACTAAAATACTGTTTGTACTAGTGTTTTCATTTTTTAGTATTGCTACTGCATTCTCCCAAACTTACTCGAAGGAAAACCAAAATGCTATTGAAAACCTTCAAAATAAAGCTGTTCAGCTTAACTATATATCTTCCCAACAATCACAAATTAACGCTACAAGGAGTACAGTAGCAACTGCTAATAATGTATTTGTACAACAAGTCGGAAACTATAACAGAATAGTTTCAAATACAAAATCTGATAGAAGTGATATCAATCTTTTTCAGAATGGAAACAACAATGATATTTTTTTGAAAATCAATGCCGGTACTATTAATGAAAAAGTAGTGCAAAATGGCAATAACCATAGCTTTATAGATTTTAGCCCTTTACGTTCAAATGTTCACGAAGGACAGATTTTACAAACGGGCAATGGTCAAAACTTAAGGTGGTATGGATCTAATTCCCTTTCAGAAAAGCTAAAAGTATCAATGAAAGGAAATGGGCAAACCCTTACTATCCGTAATTTTAATTAAACATGTTTTGTATAGTGCACACATACAGCATACTAATGCTTATGTTGCTATGTTCAATAAATGCTTTTTCTCAATTTTATAATAAAGAGGTAGAAGCTAAAATTGAAACAGTGACTAATACAGAGTTTATTGAGATTTCCGGT
Source organism: Marixanthomonas ophiurae (assembly GCF_003413745.1). Taxonomy (NCBI): domain Bacteria; kingdom Pseudomonadati; phylum Bacteroidota; class Flavobacteriia; order Flavobacteriales; family Flavobacteriaceae; genus Marixanthomonas; species Marixanthomonas ophiurae. The sequence continues at coordinate 1,720,889 of NZ_QVID01000001.1, forward strand.
ACTGCTTTAAATAAGACCAATGTAGATCAAAGTCTTCGTTATGAGTTGTCTGTTTTCAAAAAAAGTTTGACTAGTAACTCGAAAACTAAGCAAAGTGGCAGGTTTGTTTTAAAAGCAGGTGAAAAGAAAGATTTGTCTAAAACCACTATAAATGCAAAAGAAAAAGATGAAATAATACTTTTACTTTTAATTTATGATATTCAAGATAACTTAATAGGTAAAGATCGAATTGTTTTTAACGATAAAAAGCCTGACACTAAAATCATTGCTGAGAAAATAGATATTGAAACAGATAAAGCTGAAAGTGTTGATGGTGATGTTAATAGAACCAGTTATGGAATTGAATTAAAAGGAATTGTCGTAGAAGAAACTAAAACCAAACCAGGACGCGATTTTTTTAAAATGTTTTCTTCAAAATATAATTTTTATAAAATAAATGGAGAAAAAGTAGTCACTGTTAGCGAAGTCTTGGCATTAGGTATTAATACCAAAATAGAAATTGAAGTTGGTGATAAAGTGGTTTTGGAGTTTTTTCTTAGCCCCAGAAATGAGTACTTAAAGACCATGGCAGATCAAGCCATAAACGTGGTAAATAGATATTTTATAAATTTACGTAACGATAAAGAACAAATAAACAGATATTAACAACCTAAAAAATGAAAAATTTTATACCCCTTATTATTTTTTTAATAGCAACTGCTTCTTATGGACAACAACTTGTTTACAAGCCTGTAAACCCTAATTTTGGTGGAGACCCTTTCAATTACCAAATGTTGTTGAGCTCTGCGGATGCCCAAAACACTTTTAAAGATCCATCTTTACAAGAAGATGAACAGTCTGAACTTGATGCATTTAAAGAAAGTTTAAATAGACAATTATTAGATCAGATTTCTAGTCAATTGCTTATTGAGCAACTTGGTGACGATGTTTTAGCTCCAGGAACCTCAAATTTTGGAAGCTTAGAGTTAGAAGTGTATGAGTCTTCTGAAGGATTAGTAATAAATATATTAGATACCAGCAATGGTGATCAAACCCAAATTGTAGTGCCAACAAATTAAAGCTTATGATAAAAATCACAAAAAACATATTAATTGGTTGTAGCTTAATGATCTTAATGAGTTGTGGAGGGTATTTTAATCAACCGGTTGGTCCACAGAAAGCAAGAATAGGCGAAATTAGTTCACAAACCAAAAGACTGGAAGCTTTACCAGAACCTGCCGAGCCTATAATTGTTGGGGTATACAATTTTAAAGACCAAACCGGACAGTATAAGTCTATAGAAGCTGGTAGTACATTTAGTACGGCAATAACCCAAGGCGCTACCACAATCCTTACCAAGGCTTTGGAAGACTCAAAATGGTTTAGGCCAATAGAGCGAGAAAACTTAAGTAATTTACTTAATGAAAGAAATATTATTGAAACAACCAGAAAACAATATGCTGACCCTACAAACAAGGCTCCACAACGTTTAAATCCGTTACTGTTTGCAGGTATACTTTTAGAAGGCGGAGTGGTTTCTTATGATACAAATTTACTTACAGGAGGTGCTGGAGCAAGATATTTTGGAGTAGGCGGGTCAACACAATACCGTCAAGATAGAATTACTGTTTACTTAAGAGCTATTTCGACCGGAAGCGGTGAAGTTTTAAAAACTGTATATGTTTCAAAAACTATTTTATCGCAAGCGGTAGACGTCGGTATTTTTAGATATGTAAACTTTAAAAGATTACTTGAGGCTGAAACGGGTTTCACTAAAAATGAACCCACACAACTTGCTGTACAAGCAGCTATAGAAAAAGCTGTAGAAATGCTTATTATAGAAGGTGTTCAAGATAAGTTGTGGTCTACCAAAGAAGGAGCAGAAAAAAATAAAGAACTAGTAGAAAGTTACCTTTTAGATAAAGAGTTGGAAGAGTCTACAGGGTTGTATGAACGTGCTTTTCAAAAAAATAACTATAACCATACTATTAACTTAGCTTTGGGATCAACCTATATAGATGGGGATTTTTCTACAGCAGAACCAGATTTCAAATCAGAACTGGGCTATACTTATCATTTTACTCCAATGTTTGGTATTGGAGGTGACTTACAGTTATTTAGGTTGTACTCTTCACCCAATAATAGATACTGGTGGTTGTCACAAAATTTAGATTTAAAACTGAGAGTGTTACCACACGATAAACTAACGCCTATTATTTATGGAGGTCCAGGCTTTATGGTTTTTGTTGATGATTCCCCTTCAAAATTTCTGCAAGAACTTGATTCTTTCTTTAAATTAAAAGCTGGACTTGGATTACAGTACAAATTATCAGAAAGGCTTTCTTTAGAATTAAATGGAGACTTTAATAAAGTGTTTTCAGACAAGATAGACAACGAGTTTCAAGGTACAAGAGACGATTTTTATTATAATTTTGGGTTTGGAGTCAATTATAACTTTGGTTTCGGCCAAAAGAAAGTTAAACCAAACAATGCTAAATAATTTGCTATGAAAGCTAACTATATAAATATAACACTATTCGGAATTCTATTTTTGCTCATTTTTTCTTGTAGCGAAGATAAAATTGGTGAAAACCAGACAGGTTCCATAACTGGAAAAGTTGTGGAAGTGGGTACAAACACTCCTGTCGAAAATGCAAGGGTTTCATCACAGCCTTTAACGAGCACAATTTTTACAGATGAAACAGGAAAGTTCGTACTTGAAAATGTACCAGTTGGTGAATACTCAGTAGAAGCACGTAAAGATGGATTTTTAGGTGGTTTTGAACCAGCTAACGTAACTTCTAGTAAACCAGTAAATGTAATCTTTGAACTTGAACTATCAACAGCCGATAACAAGCCACCCTCTACACCTGTTTTGTTGTCACCTGGAGATGGTGTAACTTTGCAAAGTATAGAGGTTGAATTTGCTTGGGACTCTACAGATCCAGATGATGATGATTTAACTTATTCAATAGAATTGCGAAATGATATTGACGAAGAGGTGTTAATGTTTGAAAATATAACAGACACTACCTTTGTTTATTCAACATTAACTTTGGGTGCCAAATACTTTTGGCAAGTTACCGTAACAGATGAAATTAATGACCCTGTAAAAAGCCCAGTTCGCTCTTTTGATGTCATAAACGCACCGGTGGATAATAGATTTCTTTTTGTTAGAAACATAGATGGAAACAATGTAATATTCTCTGCAGATGAAGAAGGAGCAGAATTTCAGTTGACTTCAAAAGACAAAAATAGTTATAGACCAAGAAGAAATGTAGCAGCAAATAGAATTGCTTATTTACAGACCGACGGGGCAGATGTTGATATTTATACAATGGCCCGTGATGGTACCGATAAACAACGTGTAACAAACCTTGTGAGGCCTAAAGGGTTTGACTTAGCCGAAATTAATATTTCTTGGCCACCTACCAGTGATATGATTTATTTTCCAAGGTTTGATAAGCTCTACAGAATAAACTCAAACGGACAAGGTTTGGACCAAGTATATAAAACCCCAGATGGTTCATTTATCTCTGAAGTAGATGTAAGCGAAAACGATGATATTATTGCCCTAAAAACAAATAACATAAATGGATATGATATTTCTATATTTACTATAGATTTTGAAGGCAATGTGTTGAACAATATTCTTTCAGGAGTTGATGGTGGCGCAAGTGGTCTTAATCTTTCAGTTACCAATCAAATGGTACTTTATTCTTATGATGTTTCTGGCTATGAAAGCAATAATTATAGACGATTAAACTCTAGAATGTTTGTTTATGATATGGTTGAAGATACAAATACCGATATTTCTGATCAAAAACCAAACGGCACCAATGACCTAGAGCCAATATTTTCACCAAATGAAGCTGAAGTTATTTTTACAAACACTTCAAATGATGGTATATCGCAAAGAGATATTTATACAGTAGAAGTAGATCCAGGTGAACAAGGTGTTGAACGCTTATTACTATATGAAAATGCTTTTATGCCCGATTGGGAATAATATAATGACTAACCAAAATTAAAAAAGCGTCCTGCATTTCCGGGACGTTTTTTATTACTTATTTTTGCAGTTGAAAATATATTGCTATGAGTGAAGAAGTTTCAAAAAGGTATGCAAAGCGAGGTGTTTCAGCTTCAAAGGAGGATGTACACAAAGCTATTAAAAATGTGGACAAAGGGTTATTTCCTAGCGCTTTTTGTAAAATTGTTCCAGATTACCTTACAGGAGATGATGATTACTGTCTGGTTATGCATGCAGATGGAGCCGGAACAAAATCTTCTCTGGCGTATATGTATTGGAAAGAAACCGGAGACGTATCCGTATGGAAAGGGATTGCCCAAGACGCATTGATTATGAATGTGGACGATCTTCTTTGCGTGGGTGCCACCGATAATATTATGCTATCTTCTACTATTGGACGAAATAAAAATATGATTTCGGGTGATGTGATTTCAGCAATTATTAATGGCACGGAAGAACTTATTTCAGATATTAAAAAACATGGCGTTTCCATCCACTCTACGGGTGGTGAAACGGCAGATGTTGGTGATTTGGTTCGTACTATTATTGTTGATTCTACGGTAACTGCAAGAATAAAACGCAGTAATGTTATTGACAATGCAAATATTAAAGCTGGTGATGTTATTGTTGGTTTGGAATCTTTTGGGCAGGCTACTTATGAAACCGAATATAACGGTGGTATGGGAAGTAATGGATTGACATCTGCACGACATGATGTGTTCCATAACTATTTAGCAAAAAAATATCCGGAAAGTTTCGATGCTTCCGTTCCTGATGATTTGGTGTATTCTGGCTCAAAAAAATTAACCGATCCAATAGCCGAAACCTCTCTTGATGCGGGTAAATTAGTATTATCCCCAACCCGTACATACGCTCCTGTTATTAAAAAAATACTAGCTCAATTTACTAATAAGCAAATTCATGGAATGGTACATTGTAGCGGAGGAGCGCAGACTAAAATTCTTCATTTTGTAGAAAATCTTCATATTATAAAAGATAATTTATTTGAAGTTCCGCCTTTATTTAAACTCATACAGCAGGAGAGTAAAACGGATTGGAAAGAAATGTACCAAGTTTTTAATATGGGGCACCGTATGGAACTATACGTTCCAAAGGAAATAGCTTCAGAAATTATTAAAATTTCTAAGTCTTTTGATATTGATGCACAGATTATTGGGCGCGTAGAAGCTTCAGGTGAAAAGAAATTGACAATAAACACATCTCAAGGTAGTTTTATCTATAAGTAAAAACATACTTTATTTTTTTTTGATGATGCGATTTGTGATTGTTTTATTGTTAATGCTACCTATAATAGGATTGGCACAAGAGGATAGCGAAAGAGGATACGTTTTTATACTTAATACACTCCATGCGGAAAATCCAGTATATTTTCATACTCCAGTTCCTCAAGAAAAGAAAAGAGATCCCGTTTTAGCTGTTAATAGTTTGCAAAGGAAAAGGCCTGTTTTTTTTCGCGTTCCATTAAAACCTAAACCTATTAAAAGAAGAAGTGTCTATGGATTCGTGAAACCTACTTTGTGGGGCTCCTATAATAGAATAGGTGTTAATGTTAGTGAAGTAGCTTTTGTTAATTGGAACGCTGGTGGTGTGAGTTCTGTTTCAGGATTAGTAGAGGTAGATTTAAAGCGAACTTATAAAACCAAAAATACCCGTTGGAAAAACGAGCTTTTGGCCAAGTACGGTATCAATAAACAAAAAGAATTAGGTTTAAGAAAAACAGAAGACAATATTGAACTGAACAGCTCATTCGGATTTAGAAATGACAGTCTTACCAATCTTTACTATACAGCTAAGTTAAGGTTTGCCACTCAATTTTCTAATGGTTATGAGTACCCAGATACCTCAAACGAAATTTCTACAGTATTTTCTCCTGCTTATCTTTTTTTAGGAGTAGGTACGGAATATGGTGCTAATGACGGTAACTTATCTGTTTATACTTCTCCATTAACAGTAAAATCTACCATAGTTTTAGATCAAGAGTTGGCAAATAATGGTGCCTTTGGTGTTACGCCAGCAGTTTTAAATGATCAGGGTGAAGTTGTAGAAGAAGGTGATAATCTGCTTACTCAAATGGGTATTTTAATCACCAGTGAATATAAAGCTGAAATATTTAAAAATGTTAGCCTCTCAAACAAAGTGACTTTATATACCGATTATTTGGATGATTTTGGTAATATAGATGTTGATTGGCAAATAGATTTCAACTTCCAAGTAAACCACTTTATAGTGGCTAATCTTGGTTCTCATTTTAAATATGACAATGATATAAAAATGACGGTGGAGAATGAAGAAGGTGAACTAATTGAGCAAGGTCCTATTGCTCAATGGAAACAGCAATTGGGCATTGGTGTGATAGTTGAGTTATAATTTTGCTTTCATAAAACCCTTTTTCAGGTTTTTTCGTACATTTAATAAGTTTAACTAACTTTTTAACTACTAATAACCAAATTATGACTTCTCATTACTTGCCTAGCAAGTACATCAAGCTAACTATTGTTGCTGTGATGTTACTTGTGATGAACATCTTTGTTGTTCAATATTTTGAAATTGATAAAAGCCGAATTTTACGCGTAGTTTCAGTACTTTCCTTGTTTTTGTTTTTCTTATATTACAAATCTTATTCAGAAAAATTAATTCTTGTTGCTCTTGCTTTGTTTGCAACTAGGGATATTATGATTTTAGATTATGAAAATAGTTTGTTTAAAACTATTTCTTTTATGCTAACAATTGCGGCATACTCTTCAATTTTACTACTAACCCTTAAAAAGCTTAAAATCTCAAAATCTACTCCAATAATAATATTATTAGTTACCATACTTATTTTATTAAATGTTTTTAATGTGTATTATCTTTCTGATATTATAAAAAGTGGTCTGGACAACCAGTTGCAATTCGTTTTGTTTTTTATACAAGGCGGCGTGTTAATATTGTTAGGCTTTGCCGCTTTTATGTATAACGAACGCTTTCAGGGTAAAACGCCATTGATATACCTATATATGGTGTTGTGTTTTGTATTATCAGATTGCTTTGGTTTAGGTGCTTATTTTTATGAGGCGCAATTGGCTTATTTTCCCGAACGTGTTTTCTATCTTTTGGCCATTGTTTTCTTAGTCAATTTCGCACTAAATACAAAAACACAAAAAGAAGAGGGTATTTTACTTACTGAAAAAGAATACATTCTCTAAACTGTTAATACAATCGATAAAACCGCATACTATTATTGATGTGCTTGTGTAAAAAAATATTTCTTTGATTTCTATACAAAAGAAATATTCTTCAAATTATCGTAAATTTGTATCCTCTTGCTCCAACAGCAGGTTATTATAAAAAACAATATGTTAGAGAAACTTCAAATAGTAAAACAACGATTTGATGAGGTAAGCGACCTTATTATTCAACCAGATATAATTAGTGATCAAAAAAGATATATTCAATTAAATAAGGAATATAAGGACCTTAGGCTGCTAATGGACAAACGTGAAAGATATCTTACCCTTACCAATCGTATTGAAGAAGCCGAAGAAATTATAAAAGAAAGCAGCGATGATGAAATGATTGAGATGGGGAAAATGCAGCTGGAAGAAGCTCAAGAGGAGTTGCCAAAATTAGATGACGAAATTAAATTTCTTTTAATTCCTAAGGATCCAGAAGACTCCAAAAATGCGGTTATGGAAATTAGAGCGGGTACGGGTGGTGATGAAGCAAGTATTTTTGCAGGAGACCTATACCGTATGTACACTAAATATTGCGAGAGCAAAGGCTGGAAAGTAAATACTGTCGATTACAGCGAAGGAACTAGTGGTGGTTTCAAAGAAATACAAATGGAAATTGAAGGTGATGATGTTTATGGAATCCTAAAGTTTGAAGCAGGCGTACACCGGGTACAACGAGTGCCACAAACTGAAACACAAGGTCGAGTACATACCAGTGCTGCAACAGTAATGGTCTTTCCTGAAGCAGAAGAGTTTGATGTGGAAATCGATCCTAAGGATGTTCGTATTGATTATTTCTGTTCTTCTGGACCTGGTGGTCAATCTGTAAACACAACTTATTCTGCAGTACGTTTAACACACGAACCAACTGGTCTAGTAGCGCAATGTCAAGACCAAAAGTCTCAGCATAAAAACAAAGAAAAAGCGTTTAAGGTGCTTCGTTCTAGGTTGTATGATATGGAGTTAGCAAAGAAACAAGCTGAAGATGCAGCAAAAAGAGGCTCCATGGTTACTAGTGGTGATCGTAGTGCTAAAATTAGAACCTACAATTACTCACAAGGACGTGTGACTGATCACCGTATTAATTTAACTTTGTACGATTTAAGTAATATTATTGATGGAGATATTCAGAAAATAATAGACGAACTACAAATGGTGAGCAATACGGAAAAACTGAAAGAAGCAGGGGAAACCTTTTAGTGAAAATTTTAATTAAATAGATTTAATTTTCTCTCCCTGTAGGAGAGATTCTGAAAGGATACGGGTCAATGACAACACAGCAATTAGTTTCAGAAATACATAAGAAAAAGTCGTTTTTATGCATTGGTCTGGATGTTGATTTAAATAAAATTCCGAAGCATTTGTTAGAAGAGGATGATCCTATTTTTTCTTTCAATAAAGCAATTATTGATGCTACCCATCACTTGGCGGTAGCCTATAAGCCCAATACAGCTTTTTATGAAGCCTACGGAATTAAGGGTTGGAAATCCCTTCAAAAAACAATAGAATATTTAAATAAAAACCATCCCGAAATCTTTACCATTGCCGATGCTAAACGGGGTGATATAGGTAATACCTCTTCCATGTATGCTCACGCTTTTTTTAATGATTTAGGCTTTGACTCGGTAACGGTTGCTCCGTATATGGGAAAAGATTCAATAGAACCTTTTTTAGCCTTTGAAGATAAACACACTATTTTATTAGCATTGACTTCCAATGAAGGAGCTTTCGACTTTCAAACAAAGAAAATAGGTGAAGATGAAACATACAAAACCGTTTTAAAAACTTCAAAAAGCTGGAAAAACTCGGAAAACTTAATGTACGTTGTTGGAGCAACCAAAGCTGAGTATTTTTCAGAAATACGAAAAATAGTTCCAGACAGCTTTCTGTTAGTACCAGGAGTCGGTGCACAAGGCGGTAGTTTGGCCGAAGTTTGTAGATATGGGATGAATAAAAATATTGGACTTTTAATCAATTCCTCTAGAGGTGTTTTGTATGCTTCAAATAATTTAGATTTTGCTGAAGCTGCTCAAGCTGAAGCTGAAAAGCTACAACTGCAAATGGAAAAGCTAATGCATGCAGTTTAAAGATCAGCTAGGAAATATCATTTCACTTTCCAAAACTCCTAAAAGGATTGTTTCTTTAGTACCTTCTCAAACTGAATTATTAGTGGATTTAGGCTTAAAAGAAAATCTAGTAGGAATCACCAAATTTTGTGTACACCCTAAAAATTTAAGAAAAGAAATAAAAGTAGTAGGAGGTACTAAAAGTTTACACTTTGATAAAGTGAAGGCAGTTAAACCAGACTTAATAATTTGCAATAAAGAAGAAAACACTAAAGAAATGGTAGTTGAACTTCAAAAAATTGCGCCAGTTTGGGTAAGTGATATTTTTTCTATTGATGATAGTTTAGATATGATAAAACAAATTGGTTTGCTATGCGATGTAGAAGAGGAAGCTTTGTCAATTTGCTCAAAAATCATTTCTGAAAAAGAAGATTTTTTAAATTTTGTAAAAAATAAACCTACTAAAAAAGTAGCCTATGTCATTTGGAAAAAACCTCTAATGATAGCAGGTAAAAATACCTTTATTAATGAATTGTTAGTGCTCAACAATTTTGAAAATAGTTGCGAAGATGAATCCTCACGATACCCAGAAGTGGAAAAAGACTTTTTAAAACAAGCTGATGAAATTTTATTGTCAACAGAGCCTTTTCCTTTTAAAGAAAAAGATGCTATAACTTTGAGTAAAGAGCTAGATAAAAAAGTTTCGATAGTAGATGGGGAGTATTTTAGCTGGTATGGGTCAAGACTTGTAGGCGCCTTTTCATATTTTAAAAGTCTACACTCTTAAGTTTATTTCTCTGCGTATTGATATCGAAGTGATTTTATTTGTTCAAAAACCGCTTCGGCTTTATCATGAATATAATCGCTTTTTTCTTTATCCTTTAATGCGATTTCATAAGATTTTCGCATTAAATATTTATATCGTTTTTTTAATTTGTCGAGCTTTGTTTCTTTTTTAAACCAATTCATCATAACTGCTATCTTTCATGTACTACATATCTTTCATGTACTACAAAAGTAGGTGTGATAATAAAAAAGTGCTGTTAGTGTTAGGTTAATTCTATCACAATTATTTATTGTATAGATAATAAAGGCGTTAAAACCTTAACAGATGTTAATCTTGCAGGGCAAAAACCTGTCTTAACAATGTCGTGGTTCTAGATTGAGCAGAACTCCTGATTTTCTTTTCTTCAACCCCAATCATGGTGTAGACACCTTTTAAAGCTTCGTTGGTTACATAGTCAGTAAGGTCTGGGTTTACTTTATTTACAAAGGGTACTGAGTTGTATTTTGTAATGATGTTAGTCCAAATTCTATCAGCACCGACTTTTGAAAATGAGTTTTTAATTACAGGATTAAATTTAGCATATAATTGAGAATTCGTTCTGTTTTGTAGATAACTAGTAGCGGCATTGTCTGAACCTAACAGAATGTTTTTTGCATCATTAAAAGTAATTTCTTTTACTGCGTTTACGAAAATTGGTGTAGCCTCTTTAACAGCATCTTCAGCAGCCCGGTTCATCGCTTTTAGTCCTTCATCGGCTAAGCTTCCTAGTCCGATATCTCGTAAGGTTCGATCCACTTTTTGAAGCTCTTCTGGAAGTAGAATCTTTACTAATTGGTTTTTGTAAAAACCATTCTCCTTAGTCAACTTAGTAACTTGCTTCTCAATACCAAAGTCTAGTGCTTGTCGTAATCCATTGGCAATCATAGTGGGGTCTGTACCCACTTGACCAGTAGGCAGGGTGTTGACAACGTTTTGAAGCTCGGCGCAAGAAACCAACATAAATATGGAACAAAACAAAGCTATTTTCTTATAAAACATAGGAGCGTAATTTAATTTAAGTAAAGATATAAAAAAGCCCTTCAATCCTGATATAAATCGGGAGAAGGGCTTCTCTAGGTAATTAAAATAGAAATTATTTAATTACTTTAACTGTTTTAGAGGCACCATCAATGGTTACTTGCACTAAGTAAGCACCAGAAGAAAGAGCACTCATATCGATACTTGGAGAAATAGCATCCGGTTTTGCCGTAAGTACTGTTTTACCAAGAACGTCATATACTGTTACATTGTTTACTGCTGCGGCAGACTCAATGTTCAACACATCCTTAACTGGGTTAGGATACACATTAAATGCAGCTTCAGAGAAATCGTTTGTACTCAATACACCAGCTCCAGCAACTATATCATCTATATAAAAGAGAGTAAATTCACTAGGTGCATAAAAATCGATTGCACCTAAATATGTAAAAGGTGTATTGAAAGCAAATTGTTGGTCTGTAATTACTTCAGTGCCATCAATGAACATATCCCATAGTTGATTGTCTATATCATAAACACATCTAACGTTAAACCAAACGTCATGATTGAAAGAAAAAGTACCTCCTGGGTTACCATCTACGCTTCCTTCTCCTGGAGCAGCTCCAGCCTCATTAAAGTAAACGTTTCCTCCAAAAAGTGTATTTGGATCTTGTGGTTCAGTAATCCCACTTTGAGCATTGAAATAACCTTCATTTCCAGTTGGGATATACATATTCCATTGAATTGTGTAAATACCACTGTCAGGTTCACTGTCTATTAAATATAGCATATCTATACCAGCCGGAGCACCAACTTCATTAATCTCTAAAGATTGAAAACCAGAGGTTGCTTGATCAAATGATACTTGAGCTTCTTCGGCTCCACCTTCTGCACCAGACCAAGTTCTCCAAGCATCAGATTGTGGTGATATGTCTCCAATGTCATAAGAGTCAAAATCATCTGTTTGTTCAACTTGCGCCATTCCTGTAAAAGCAAACGCACACAATGTAAAACCTAATAAGTAAATTTTTTTCATAATGTTTAAATTTTAGTTGTTTAATGTTTGTTATTGATAGTAGCAATATACAAAAATATTATAATTATTACTAATTTACTAAAAATTTATTTATTTCTTACTTATCTTATGAAAGCCTTTTATTGTTGGCTTTTTCGTAAATTTGTACTTTAAGAAAAACACGAAAGCTATCTATGAAACAAGCAAAACCTTATATTCCCAAAAATAAAGTACGAATTGTAACCGCTGCCTCACTTTTTGATGGTCATGATGCGGCCATAAATATTATGAGGCGTATTATACAGTCTACAGGTGTAGAGGTTATTCACTTAGGGCACGATCGCAGTGTAGAAGAGGTAGTAAATACAGCTATTCAAGAAGATGCAAATGCAATCGCAATGACTTCTTATCAAGGGGGGCACAATGAGTATTTTAAATATATGTATGATCTGCTCAAGGAAAAAGGTGCAGAGCATATTAAAATTTTTGGTGGTGGAGGTGGAGTAATTCTTCCTGAAGAAATTGAAGAATTACAAAACTACGGCATTACTCGTATTTATGCGCCAGATGATGGTAGGGAACTTGGTTTGCAAGGAATGATTAACGATTTAGTTGAAACATCCGACTTTCCTATTGGTGAAAACTTAAATGGAGAAGAAGCAAAGCTTTCAGAAAAAAATGATAACGCTATTGCTCGTGTTATTTCAGCAGCTGAAAACTTCCCAGAAGTTGCCAAAAAAACATTAGATTCCATTCATAAAAAGAATGAAAAAAGTACCATTCCTGTTTTAGGAATCACAGGTACAGGAGGTTCAGGTAAATCGTCGTTAGTTGATGAATTGGTTCGCCGTTTTTTAATTGATTTCCCTGAAAAAACAATAGGAATTATTTCAGTAGATCCTTCAAAACGAAAAACAGGTGGGGCGTTGCTAGGCGACCGTATTCGTATGAATGCTATTAATTCACCACGAGTATATATGCGTAGTTTGGCCACTCGTCAAAGTAACTTAGCGCTTTCCAAACACGTGGCCGAAGCGGTTCAAGTTTTAAAAGCTGCGGAGTATGATCTTATTATTTTAGAAACTTCGGGTATTGGACAAAGTGATACCGAAATTTTAGATCACAGTGATGTTTCTCTGTATGTAATGACGCCAGAATTTGGCGCTGCAACACAATTGGAGAAAATCGATATGTTAGATTTTGCCGATTTGGTGTCCATTAACAAATTTGACAAACGAGGGGCTAAAGATGCACTTCGCGATGTAAAAAAACAGTATATGCGTAACCACCAATTGTGGGATACGCCTCAAGATCAACTTCCAGTTTTCGGGACGATAGCTTCTCAGTTTAACGATCCAGGAATGAACAAGCTTTACAAATCCATTATGGATGAGATTGCTTCTAAAACAAAAGCCGATTTAAATAGTAAGTATGAAATTTCAGATGAAATGTCTGAAAAGATTTTTGTAATTCCACCGGCACGAACACGTTACCTTTCTGAAATATCTGAAAATAACAGAGCTTACGACAAAAAAGCTTCTGAACAAGCTGAAGTAGCTCAAAAACTCTATGGTTTCTTCAAAACTATAGAAACCATTTCTGGAGCCACACCTACATTAGATAAATCGGGAATTGATTCTGAAGATTTAACTGTTTCCGAAGAAAATAAAGATTTAGTAAAACTTTTAGTGGCAGAGTTTGATAAAGAAAAATTGAACTTAGATCCTTATAATTGGGAAGTTATTACCGGTTGGGACGAAAAAGTAAATCGCTATCAAGAACCGGTTTATAAATTTAAAGTTCGTGATAAAGAAATTAGTATCGATACGCATACCGAGTCATTGTCACATACTCAAATTCCAAAAGTATCTTTGCCTAAATATCAAGCTTGGGGCGATATATTAAAATGGGTGTTACAAGAAAATGTGCCGGGTGAGTTTCCGTATACCTCAGGTTTATACCCTTTTAAGCGTACAGGAGAAGACCCTGCTCGAATGTTCGCCGGAGAAGGTGGGCCAGAGCGTACTAATCGCCGTTTTCACTATGTAAGTATGGGGTTACCCGCTAAGCGCTTGTCAACAGCTTTTGATAGTGTAACCTTATATGGTAACGATCCCAATCACCGTCCCGATATCTATGGGAAAATTGGTAATGCTGGAGTATCTATTTGTTGTTTGGATGATGCCAAAAAATTATATTCCGGATTTGATTTAAGTCATAAAATGACATCGGTGAGTATGACAATCAATGGTCCTGCTCCCATGTTACTTGGCTTTTTTATGAATGCGGCTATCGATCAAAGTTGTGAAAAATATATTAAGGAGCATGATCTTGAAGATGAAGTAGAAAAGAAAATCGCTAAAATTTACAAAGAAAGCGGAATGGACCGCCCAAAGTATAATGGCGAGCTACCTGAAGGAAACGACGGTCTAGGTTTAATGTTATTGGGCGTTACTGGAGATCAAATATTACCACAAGATGTGTATCAGAAAATTAAGTATGATACGTTGAAACAAGTTCGAGGAACGGTACAAGCCGATATTTTAAAAGAAGACCAAGCTCAAAATACGTGTATTTTCTCTACGGAGTTTGCACTTCGTTTAATGGGTGATGTGCAGGAATATTTTATTGAAAAACAAGTTAGAAACTTTTATTCTGTTTCTATTAGTGGTTATCATATTGCCGAAGCTGGAGCAAATCCTATTACCCAGTTGGCATTTACCTTGGCAAATGGATTTACATACGTAGAATACTATTTAAGTAGAGGAATGGATATTAATAAATTCGGTCCTAACTTATCCTTCTTTTTTAGTAACGGTATCGATCCTGAATATTCAGTAATTGGTCGTGTGGCTCGTAAAATTTGGTCTAAAGCATTAAAAGAAAAGTATGGGGCCAATCCACGAGCGCAGATGTTAAAGTATCACATTCAAACATCTGGTCGTTCGCTACATGCACAGGAGATTGACTTTAACGATATTAGAACTACGTTACAAGCATTATACGCTATTTACGATAATTGTAATTCATTACACACCAATGCCTATGATGAAGCGATTACAACACCTACGGAAGAAAGCGTACGTCGGGCGATGGCGATTCAGTTAATTATCAATAAAGAGTTAGGACTGGCTAAAAACGAAAACCCAATTCAAGGCTCATTTATTATTGAAGAGTTGACCGATTTAGTTGAAGCAGCTGTTCTCGAAGAATTCGATAGATTAACTGAACGCGGTGGTGTTTTAGGTGCTATGGAAACCATGTACCAGCGTGGAAAAATACAAGAAGAGAGCTTGTATTATGAAACGTTAAAACATACAGGCGAATTTCCTATAATTGGTGTAAATACATTCTTAAGTAGTAAAGGTTCACCAACGATTCAGCCAAAAGAAGTAATTAGAGCGACGGAAGAAGAAAAGCAAGCCCAGATAACTACATTAGAGAAACTTCATAAAACATATGAAGATAGCGCAGAAGAAACATTAAGTAAAGTGCAAGATGCGGCTATTGAAAACAAAAATATGTTTGAAGAACTCATGGAAGCGACGAAAGTTTGTTCATTAGGGCAAATTACCGAAGCCTTATTTGAAGTAGGAGGACAGTATCGTAGGAATATGTAACAGAAATCTTACGAATAAAAAAAGCCCGATATGAAAATATCGGGCTTTTTTTTTATAGGGTCAGCATCCAAGTGCGTTGTAATTTTCTAAACTTTTTCAATTCGTACCTAAGTAAATTTAAAAACTCTTTCCCATTGCTGTTAGAGTGCTCTAACCGTTCACAATTTTTATATAGTAGATTAGTCAATCTTGCTACTGAGGCTGCATGTTTGTGTTTTGCTTCAGAAAAAAGTTGACTTTCTGCCTTTAATATTTCAGGAGCTAAATTTGTAGATTGCTGCACAATATCCCCTGTAAAATAGATGTGAGGATCTTCCATTCCATCTTCTTTCAAACTAGCTAAATCGTGTGCTATATATTCTGAAACTCTTCGCGATAAAGCAAAAATCTCCTCAGCCTTTTTATAAAGGGCTGTCTGCGGAAATTTATTTGGAAGATGTGTTGCCATTATTAATATTTAAATATTGAAACCCAAATTTACTAAGAAAAACGATTAGTTGTCAGTTGAATTTAAGGTGTTTTGTTATATTTGGATTAATATTTAATGTATTTTAAAAATAAACTTTAAAAAATGATTGATGACTTAAATTGGAAGATTTTAAAGCATTTACAAAAAAACGCAAGACTGTCCAGTGCAGAAATAGGAAGACAAATTGGAATGAGCTCACCAGCAGTTTCTGAACGGATAAAAAAAATGGAGGATGCAGGTGTAATTCATGGATATCATACCGTGGTTTCTCCTTTTGAAGCTGGCTATCAATTAAAGGCAATTATAACGCTACGTGCCTTTATGGGAAAATTGAAACCATTTCTCGAAAAAGTAAAAACATATGATGAGGTTTTAAATTGTTACCGAATAACTGGTAATGAAAACATCGTGATGGAAGTAGCTTTAAGAAATCAAAAACACTTAGAGGCCTTCATCGATCAATTGATTGTATATGGCGAAACTAAAACCCAAATTGTATTATCTCATGTAGTTAAGAATAATGAAATTAAGAAAGCTTAACGTTTCATTTTAATTCAGTTAAAGTTATACCAATTAAGGTATTGTTAATATAAAAGTGAAGTGGCGTAGTTTAAATTTGTAATGAATCAACTACTACAAATTATGAAAAATTATACACTTCACTTTTTAATACTTACTATTATAACAGCTGTTATTGGGTTTTCAGGACTTGAATTTATTGGAGGCTCTGTAGTTCGATTTATTTGTTTAATTTCAGGTATTGGGTTACTTATTTCTTGTTTAGATTCAGTGCTTATTACTCGAAAAAATAGGAAATTTAAAAAACAAGTTGCACCTAAAAAGGTTAAAAGTGATTCTGGATCAAGAAACTTCAGTAATAACCATTAATTGAAACTGATTATTACTGAATAATTTCCTTTTCTATAGTTACTGTTTTTGATGGGTTTAGGTTATTTGATTTACTCATTAGTTTATGTAACCACCACACAGCCAAACATATTATCACAAGAAAAATAAACATTGTATACCAAGTAAGATTGAATCCTAAGCCATCTACAAGGTTCATACCTGCATTATGGCCAACAATGTGAGAAATTGAAAAACTCATACTGTACAACCCCATATAACTTCCTTTTCTTCCTTTTGGAGCCATTTCTAATGCTAGAGCATTTGAGAAAGGTGAACCTATCATTTCTCCAAATGTCATTAATATCATTCCTATTAACAATACACCACTCCAAGAGCTTATATTTAAAACAATAAAACTTATTGCCAAAAAGAAAACTCCCCAAAATGTAGCCATGGTTTTTGACATTTTTTTCCGTTCTAGCCAAGTTATTAAAGGCATTTCAAAAATTACAATCAATGCCCCGTTTATGAAAAATAACCATCCAATGAGATCCTCACTTAAAAAGTGTGCTTTCTCATAGTACAAGGGCATCACAGAAAAATATTGAACAAAACAGATGCTATTTGCCACCATAATGATAAAAAATAGAATAAAAAGTCCATTTAAGTATGGAGGAACTCCTTCTTTTTTTACTACTTTTTCTGTTTCATTTTCTTTAGTTTTTTTAGGCTTTAAGAGAATAAATAGACCAATAGAGGCTATCACGCAAGTAAGGCCATCAATCCAGAATAAAGAAGTATAACTAATAGTGGCTATTATAATACCACCTATTAAAGGTCCTATTGAAAAACCAAGATTAATAGCTAACCGAATAAGTGTTATACTCCGGGTTACATTACCAGGCTTACTATATACCTCACAAGCTACAAAAATGGCAGGTCGATATGCATCGGCTACTAAAATGAGCATGAAAATTCCGAAGCAAAACCCATAAAATGTATCTACAAACTGTAGAAAAACAAATCCTATACCTCCTAAAAATAAGCTGGAAACAATTACTTTGTAAAACCCTATGGTATCGGTCAATCTACCGCCAATCCATGTTCCAACTAAAGAACCTACCCCAAAGGAAGTCATAATCCACCCTACTTGCGGCAACGTAAACCCTTTTGCATTTACTAAATACAACGAAAGAAAAGGAATTACCATCGCTCCAGCTCTGTTAATAAACGTAACCAGTGAAAGCAACCAGATTTCTGGTGACAAACCCCGAAAGTTATTGATATAATTGATGTATAATTTTTTCATTTTGACTAGTATAAAAATAAAACGTCCCGGAATTTTCCGGGACGTTTTTATATTGATTTAATTTATGTTTACATAACTCAACACATACATATCCCGTTTCTATGGCTAATCACCACAGATTGTTTAACAGAATTATAGGTACGTTTTTTCATTTTTTGTTTAATTATTTATTCAAAAATAGTAAAAAATTGAATTCAATTTACATTTAAGGCACATTCCTAAAATATAATGCAATACGTATCTATTAAAATGATTTGTATATTGAGTTAAAATTTTAGTATGAAATATCTTTTTACCTCGGTTGTATTATTAATTTCTTTCTTCTCTTTAGCACAAACTAATGAAGAAATTATTCAGGGAATTGAAACCTATCACGCTTCAGAAAATGAAAAATTTGGAACTGTTGAAACTACTATTTTAACCGAAAAAGACTTTAAAGATTTTGAACAATTAGAATTTTATCCAATTGATGTATCATACAGGGTAAAAGCTGAATTTATAAGAACACCCAACGAAGAACCTTTTTTAATGCCAACTACAACAGAACGCTTACCAGAATATGTGAAATATGGAGAGGCTCATTTTACCATAGAAGGAAAAGACTTAAAGCTAAATTTATATAAAAGCACCGAACCATACAATGAGCCAGGTTACGAAGATTATCTTTTTTTACCATTTACAGACTTAACAAGTGGGGATGGCTCGTATGGTGGAGGAAGATTTCTAGACGCCAGAATTCCTGAGGGAGATACAATCGTTTTAGACTTCAATAAAGCGTATAATCCCTATTGCGCATATAATTCGCGTTATTCGTGCCCAATCCCACCTGAAGAAAACGACTTATTGGTTAGAATAGAAGCTGGCGTAAAAGCTTTTGATAAGCATTAAATAAATTTAACTAAGTACATTCCTGCAAATACTGCTGCAAAACCGATTACAAAGCTCGCTAGTGTATAGAGTGCAAAACTTAGAAAGTCACCAGATTTTAAAAAAATGTGATTTTCGTAAGCAAAGGTAGAAAAAGTAGTAAAACCGCCACAAAAACCTGTAGCAACTAATAATACAGTATTTTGAGAAACAGAACTATTTTTTAAAGCTAAGCCTAAAACAATACCAATAATAAAGCTACCTATAATATTAGCGGCAAATGTGCCATAGGGGATTCCCGTTTCTGTGCTATTTAAGTATTTACTAATCCAGTAACGTAATGAACTACCTACGCCACCACCAATAAATACCAATAATAGTTGTTTCATTTAAAGCGCTTCTGGTTTTGTTTTTTGAATTACCGGAATATATATTTCTGTAATCCAATTTGAAGGATTAGGAACGTCACCTGGATCTGTTGCATATACCTCAAACATATTGGCATCGGTGTTCATTTCCATATTGTTTTCTGCAATATACTTTTTTGTAGCTTCATAAGCTTCCGGAAGATTTGTATAATTTCCTTTAAGAGTAGTTTTAACAGCAGTAGTAGACTCCATAAAGCCTGTTAAAACGGGGCTGCCATCTGGTGTGATAACTCGATCTTTTATAGGTATAGCAGCTGAAAAAATTACAGCTCCGTTGGCTTCATCTATATTGTTATAGATTGTAAAAGGCATACCAGAAGATTGTATGTTATTCTGTTGCATATATCCCATAACTTGCCCCAGCATAGATCCCATTTTATCTCCAATTTCACTCTGTTTTGCTGCTGTGGTATTGTACATATAATAGCCACCGCTATAACGGGTTATGCCATCTACGTTAATAGCATATTGTTTCATACTTTCTTTCACAACTTCCTCAAGATTGTTTAGTCCACTGGCAAACATCTTGGAGATGCCCGTTTCCATATCGTCCTCTTGAAAGGACATAAAAACTTTTTCCATAAAAGATTGTTCACCTTTCATACCCCAAGTCACTTTCGTTTGTCCAGAGTTTTCAGTTTCTTCAAAATACCAATATACGTCACTTTTGCTATCGCCGATAGGTGTATTAAAAACAATCTCTTGTTGAATTTCTTTATTCGGTATTACTTTTACTGTTTTCATAGAACCATCACCTACAGCTTCGCTTGTCCAAGAATAAGAAGCTCCTTCACCTTCCGTTTTTTCGGCATAGTCAATTTTCATATTTTCATCTTCTTCCATCCAAGGTCCCCATTGCGGCCAACTTTTAAAGTCTTTCACATTGTTATAAACAACTTCAGCAGGAGCATTTATAACTTTTGTTTCAGCAACATCAAAACTGCCATCTTTAGTGGCAAAATAAATAGCTCCGCCAATTATGACAATTAAAAGTAAGAAAAAGAGGTATTTTAAAATTTTCATGTTAAGAGTTTGTTGGTTACAATCCATAAAGATAATCATTTTAACATAACAGCATAGTTTATAAACTTCCTTTGAGTAAAATGAATTTGCTACATTTGTTTAAATTTAAAAATCAACAAAATGAAGAATACTTTTATTATAGCTGCTGCTATGAGTGGGTTTTTGTTTTTTTCTTGTGCTGAAGAAAAGAAAGATAAAACCAATCAAGAAGTTGCTGAGGTGAAAACCGATGACTTTAACTATCAAGCAGATACCTTTGGTGATATTAAAGTGCTGCGATACCAAATCCCTGGGTGGGAAGACCTTTCTTTAAAGGAACAAAAATTAGTGTATTATCTTACACAAGCTGGTTTAGCGGGACGTGACATTATGTGGGATCAAAACTACCGTCACAACCTTAAAATTAGAAAAGCTTTTGAAAATATCTACACTTCATACGAAGGGGATAAAACTACTGATGATTGGAAAAACTTTGAAACGTACTTAAAAAGAGTTTGGTTTTCTAACGGAATTCATCACCATTACAGTACGGCAAAAATGACGCCTGATTTTAGTAAAGAGTATCTTCAAACATTATTAGATAATACTAATACTGAACTTACCGGCGAAGCTTTTGAAGTATTATTCAATGATAAGGATGCTAAAAAAGTAAACCTTAGTAAAGATGCAGATATTGTAAAAGAAAGTGCTATTAACTTTTACGGTCCAGATGTAACCACTGCCGATGTAGAAAAATATTACAGTTCTATTGAAGTAAACAAGGAAGAACCTATTGAAGTAGGATTAAACACTAAGCTCGTTAAAGAAAACGGAAAATTAGTTGAAAAAACCTGGAAAAGTGGCGGAATGTATGGTGCAGCTATCGATAAAATAATCGAGTGGCTAGAAAAAGCAGAAGGTGTTGCTGAAGACGAAAATCAAGCAAAAGCCTTAGGTTTATTAATTGAGTATTATAAAACAGGAAGTTTAGATACTTGGGATGACTATGCTGTTGCTTGGGTAAATTCTACCGAAGGTGATATCGATTGGATTAATGGCTTTATTGAAGTGTATAATGATCCAAAAGGGTATAAAGGTTCTTATGAAAATATTGTGCAGATTAAAGACTTCGATATGTCTAAAAAAATGGCTGTACTTTCACAAGAAGCACAGTGGTTTGAAGACAACTCACCTTTAATGAAAGAACATAAAAAGGACAGTGTAAAAGGAGTTTCGTATAAAACAGTAATTGTTGCAGGAGAAGCTGGAGATGCTTCCCCAAGCACGCCAATTGGAGTTAATTTACCAAACAACAACTGGATTAGACAAGCTCACGGAAGTAAGTCAGTTTCTTTAGGAAATATCATAAATGCATATAATAATGCAGGTGGAAGTGGCCGCTTACAAGAGTTTGCTCATGATGAAGAAGAGATAGCACTTGAAGAAGAATACGGAAAAAATGCAGATAAATTACATACAGCTCTTCACGAAGTTGTAGGGCACGCTTCTGGTCAGATTAATCCAGGTGTAGGGACGCCAAAAGAAACATTGAAAAGTTATAAATCTACTATAGAAGAAGGTCGTGCCGATCTTTTTGGACTGTATTATTTAATGGATCCAAAACTGCAAGAATTAGGTCTTGTTGAAGATTGGGAAAAAACTGGAAAAGCTGCTTACGATGGCTATATTCGAAATGGTTTAGTAGCACAATTAGTGCGTCTTGAATTAGGAGATGATGTAGAAGAAGCACATATGCGTAACCGTCAATGGGTAAGTGCTTGGGCTTTTGAAAGAGGACAAGAAGAAGGTGTTATCGAAAAAGTAACTCGTGACGAAAAAACGTATTACGACATCAAGGACTATAATAAATTACGTGAGATTTTTGGTGAACTACTACGTGAAACACAACGTATCACTTCAGAAGGGGACTATGAAGCTGCTAAAGCGCTTGTTGAAGATTACGGTGTAAAAGTAGACCAAGAACTTCATAAACAAGTAATTGATAGAAATAGTCAATTTAAATCACCTCCTTACAGTGGTTTTGTTAATCCTGTAATTGTTCCGAAAATGAACGAGGAGGATGAAATAGAAAGCTTTACAATTGAGCAACCAGCTTCTTTTGAAGAGCAAATGTTGATGTATTCTAAAAACTACGGAAACTTACCAGTAGAAAATTAAGATTATAAGTTAACGTATAATCAAAAACCTCCTTACAGTTCTGTAAGGAGGTTTTTTAATATGAAACAAAATTTAGTTAATTAGTTGATAAACCAAAGATAAGCTGTTCTAGCAGTAGATAAAATACCCAATTTCGGGTATATTGCTTCATCTTAGCATATTATTTACATAAATTATAAAACTGACATAGCTCTTCGTCAATCTCCTCTTGGTTTAAACCTAATTTTGATAGGTTTTCTGAAAGATTTGCAATTTCTTCCTTTTCTCTTTCATAGTCTGCTGTTGTAAGATACTTAAAGGTATTAAACTTAATTTGTGTGAAATTAGGGAACTCTTCTTGTGATACACCCCAAGAAAACGAATTTCCTTTAGTGAGAAGAACATCGTCAACAAAAAGTGTAATGGAGTTACCGTAAACACCTATTTTTGACAAGGTGTTTAACGTATTATTTCTTAAGAAAAAATAGTAATAAGCGTTTGGATTGTTTTCATCCCAAGAAAAAGTAATATCATTACTAAAAACACGAATACTGTCTTTTGGGGTTATTAAAATATCCAACAAATTGTCCCTATAAACATTACCGGTATGTTGTTTAGTGTTTTCAGCACCTTTTAATTGTTTCCAAACGTAGGTGAAATATTTTTTTGAAAAAGCACCATCGTCAATAGGTTTTGGGTAATTTTTAATTTCTGAAATTTTATAATTCCCAACATCGGCAAGTTCATATAAAGCTCCAGCTTTATCAATAAAAAGAGCCATATTTTCTTGCGAAATTTCTATAGCGCCATTACTAACCAACGTTCCTTTTTGTAGCGACTTGGTTGTATTTTCAAATTTATTAATAGGTGTCCCTTTTGTTTTATAAACTACATATTCCTGTGCTTGAATTGTAAGTGATGTTAAAAAGAGTACATATATTACTCTTGAAAAAAATAGCTTTTCCATTTGTATTTTTTATTTAATTTAAAAATCAAAATCTTATATAATCCAATAAACTCTACACTTAACACTAATACAGCTATAATCAATTCTGGTTTAAAAAGTATTTTATTTTTATATAACCACAACGAGAACCATAATAAGAAAACGGTAAATAGAAGCTGAACAACTTTTTTATTAAGCATATAACTAACAGGTTTTTTTGTACTTGCATACATAAAATATAACAATGCTATATATGTGATAATTACCGTTATTAAAAGAATAATCCATTTAGGGATTACTTTAATGAAGTCTTTGTTAATAAGCATTGCAATAATATTGGCATGTATAAGTACTCCAAACATATCTGGCGGACTTTTACCTGCTGTTTTAGTGTTTAAAGGAGTGAAAAATTTGTCTTCAATATCATAAACACTTGTATGTGGTGTACCAACGTAACCAACCAAAACAATTTTATCCTTTACAAAAAGATGTGTTTCAGTTTCCATAAATTCTTGATAGGAGAACGTAAAAAATTGATCTGTTGTCCCACTGTAATTTATGGGTATAGGTTTTGAAAGTTTGTTATTCATAGTTTCAGCTTCCCATTTTTCGCCTAAATATTTTTTTGAAACTAAAGTTGAAAAAGATGTTTGCGTAGTATCACTAAGATCTTGATAGCCTTCAAACTCACGAATAACATCTGTTTTTAAATTGAAGTTTAAATTAGAGTACCCAACAAGTTCGTGGTTTTTCTTAAAAGGACCGGCGTTGTAAGCCCAGGTGTCACCTAAAAATGCTTTGGAAAGAATGATGTTACCAGACTGTAAACTTTCTCCCAATAAAGAATCTAAAAAATTGTCTTTTCTGTCTTTGAATACTATATCGAGCCCTATAACCTTGGGTTCTTGCTTTTTTATATGTTCTATTAATTGTTGTATCTCAAACCTGTCTTTATGCTCTATATTAACCACAACAATGTCCTTAACAGGTTTTTTCTCAAACATTTCTTGTGAATAATAAAGGTCTAAAAAGCTAAAATCTTTAAAAGCATTTGTAAATGGATTGAATATGGAAAGGTTAACAATAAGAAAAGAAATCAGATATAAAATGATAACTGAAAATAAGAGGCACAGGCCGGCATCTTTCATTAATAGTTTGATGTTTTTCCTCATTTTTTATCTGTTTTAGTTGCTTTTGAAAGAGCAGCTGCAACAATACCTGCCGGCACGGTTACAATACCCAAACCAACAATTAAAATGCAGAAAGTAAATAATTTACCTCCAGTAGTAATGGGATACACATCGCCATAGCCTACGGTTGTCAAAGTTGATATAGACCACCACAAACTGTGGAAAATTGATTTAAATTTTTCTGGTTGAACTTCGTGTTCAAAATAATAAATGCCAACGGCAGATAGATATATTAAAATGGCAGTTATAAATAAAAATAGGACAACCTCTTCTTTGGCTTCTACAGCAGCTGCTTTAAAACGATTTAAGGCTTTATTGTAGCGAACAAGTTTCAAAACACGGAAAATTCTGAAGACCCTAAAAGCTCTCAGCGATCTTAGGTCTACCCCAATAGCGATATAAAATGGCAGAATTGCCAATAAGTCAATTAGTCCATAAAAACTGAAAATATATTTTAATTTAGAAGTTGCATAATACACGCGAAAAATATATTCAATAGTAAAAACCACTACACAAACAACATCGAAAATTTTTAAAAAAAGTATGGTGTTAGGATGAAGTTTTGGTATTGTTTCAACTGCAAAGGCAATCATAGAAAGCACAATGAGTATTTGAATAAAAATATCAAAACGTCTCCCTAATTTGGAGTTTATATTGGTAATCATGTTTTTTAAACGTTGCAAAAAATAAGGTTTGTTAGCTTACCATTCTCCTAACCTGGTCAGGTTATTAATAGCATCTACATTTCCTTGCCTAGCAGATTTTTTCCACCACTCTACTGCCAAATTTTTATTTTTTCGAATGCCTTTACCTTTATAATAGAGCCAGCCTATTCGTTCTTGAGCATATGCGTTACCCTTATTGGCAGGTGTTATATACATTTCAAAAGCATCAGAGTACATTCTTTGGTTAAAATAAGAATCTCCCTTAATCACCTGCTTTGCAATTGTTTCTACATCTGTTTCCTTTGTTTCTGTTTTTACGATAGGAGTAGGAGTTGGCTTTTTTGCATTTTCATCAGCCTCTATCTTAGCTAAACCTTCTGCTGCTTTTGGATGGTTTCCTTCTGCTGCTTTATTAAACCAAAAGCGTGCATTTTTCATGTTTTTAAATACGCCATAGCCTTCATAATAGCATGTTGCTGCCATGTATTGTGCCTCAACATAACCTTGTTGTGCAGCTGTAATGTACCAGTTTAATGCTTTACGGGAATCTTTATCAACTCCTCTTCCTGAGAGATACAAGTTTCCTAATAAGTGTTGGGCCTTCGCGTTTTTACTTTCTGCTGCTTTAGATAATAACTCGAATGCTTTATCGTATTCCTCATTTTGAATATAAAGGGCGCCTTTTTCTGCAGATTCTTCTACACTCATTCCATTAATACCTTCTTCAATTTTTTCAAATTCACTGGTTGCAATCACTTCAATGATGTCACTGTTTTTATCCGGATCTTGTGATCGTGTTAAAAACTGATTGCCAAAAGTAATCGCCTTATCGTAATTTTTATTTTGGTAAAATGATTTACTTAAGTGATAAACAACAGCTGGATTAGCAAAAAAGGCAGTATTGTTTATGGAGGATTGAGTGTATAACTCACTAATTTCTTTTATTCTTGGACTTTTATCTAACCCTTCTATACTTAAATAGTTAACATACGAATCCATTGCTTTTTCCTCATCATCTATTCCTGCGTAACAAATGGCTTCAAAATAGCGGATATCTTCAGTGTAGCCTTTATAATAGGTGTTTCTAGCAACACTCAATTGTTTCAAAGTCTTTCTATAGTCTTCTTTTGTTAAGGATTGATTTTTTAATTTGTTATCAATAATTTCAACCATCTTTAAGGCTACTTTATTTACGTCTTCTTTTCTAACTTTAATAGTAAGCGCTTTATTTTTTACCGATTTCCAGCCATCTTCAGCTTTTTGAGCTCTATCTATTCTAGCTGGGTGTGATGAAGATGCTTTTTCGGGTAACCTACTTGTTACTAATAACGTTTCTTCTAAAGAAGCTCCTAAATTAGCCAAAGCACGTCCGGCAAAATAATCTGCTTGTAGTTCATAATCATGATTACTACTACCGTTGTTAAGGCTATGACCGTTAAGGTGATGTCCAATTTCATGAGCAAGGACAAATTTACCAGACCAGTCGTTAGATGTACTGTTTATAAGTCCTTGTAACCAGTCGCTATCATAGATAATATACCGAACATCTTCACCGCCAATAGGAATTATTTTGGCTACTGCATTTTCAATATTTGAGCATTCTTTAAGCTCAAAACCCGCTTTGCTTACACCTGCTGTTTGTACAATTTCATTGACAATATCTTCTACCTCTTTTGGTGTGCTCATAAAGCCTAAACCAACGGTTTGACAAAGTTCATCTACCTCTTCTTCGGTATCAGCTTGTACTACATCTTGAAATTTTTGTGATAATACAGGGCTTACTGTGAAAAAAATGAAACCCCAAACTAGTATTTTCTTCATAATAAATTATTTATAAAATTTGTACAATACATTAATATTGTACTGCTACTTTTTTTCTTTTTTTAAAAACGAAACAAAATTGTCCCGTACGCTAATTACTTCTTGACCTTCTAAATTTATAAACCCTAATTTTTTATTTTTTGAATCTAATAAAATTGAAAGCTCACAATTTTCGGCACATAATTCATATTGATAATCAGGCTCAAATGCTATGCTTTTATCGTCAGTTGTATTGTAATTATTTGAGTTTGTAATTTCAGTAAGAAACGTATCTGCTTCTTTATTAATCAAACTACCTTGCTTAACTGCTTTTTTTCCATATTCATTAGTTGTTCCTTCAATTAATACATCCTCAATTTTATAAATAATTACTTTTTGAGTGTTTTGAACATGATCTAATTTTGCTATACCGACCGTTTCTTCTAGATTGATACTTTCTTTTTTAACTTCTTCCTCCTCTTTTACAATATCTTGCGAACTATACAGGCTCTCTTTTTGCCCTTTACAGCAAATTGTCAAGGCACATACCATTAGAGTGATAGCTATTTTTTTCATTTAAGATCGTTTTATGTCTAAGACCATCATTGCTGTTGTCCCTGTTTTAAATGTTGCATTAAATTTCATTTTGTCTTTTGACAGTTCTATGTTTTCCTTTGGAATTAAGCTATCATTAAATATTACATATAGTTTATCAAGCATGTCACCTTCTAGGGTGTCTAGCTGTTCTTTTACCTTTTTAGAATCTATTTTTTCTAATGAGAAGACAACAATTGTATAATCTGAATCCACATCTTTATTAAGCCTGAAAAAATACTTCTCTCCTGGAATTACCAGTTCGGCTTCTGTATTATCAAAATAAGGTGAAATTCCTTCTTGATGCGGGAAGAGTACTCCGTTTTCACCAGCGCTGTCTGCAGCAAATACATATACGTAACTTGGTTGATTAACCTTTGCATACATGCGGTATCTGGTTTCTTTTGGGTAGGATGCAGTAGTTTTATAATCACCTACTGTTTTTTCATCGGTTTCTTCTTCTTTTACTACATCTTGCCAACCAAGAACACTTTTTTTGAACGTAGCATCACCTTTAATAACCTCCATTGGATGGCCGCCTTTTAATTCGATTCGTAGTTCTCCTGCTAACGTTTTAAACTCATTTACTGGTTTGGGCTTCGGAATAATTTCTAAGGCATAGCGGGTATAGGTAACAAAATCATCATACTTTACCCATATGTATCCATTATTACCCCAATCTGTACCCCAACTGTTAATAATTTCAAAGGCTCCACCATATTTCTCATCGTTAAAGCCAACTACACACATGGCATGACCACCGCCTGTCAATTGATTATCTGGCACGTAAACACCTTTAGCTATATGCAGTGCTTTCTCTACTTTAAAACCAATTATTACAGGATTCCCGTTGTGAACGGCCCGTTTTACATTTTCTATTTTTTCTTGCTTTGTTTCGCTACCAACAATTACACGATTGTATTCTTTAATAACATTTGATTTCGCTTTTTCAAAGACATTTTCTGGTATGGCATCGTCACAAAATTGAGCATCTTTATAATCTTCAAAATAGGGAGAACCATCATTTATAAGTGAGCGTAAAGCCCGGTCTAAAGAAGCTCCTTTTTGGCAGTTATAACTATTTTCTTTGGTTGCAGCATTTAAATAGGTAAAAATAGGGGAGAAGGCTATTTTATTTATTTCTTCTTGGTCTTTTAACCCCAACTGTTTAGCTTCTACTATAGTGCGGCCGTAATAAGCTGTAGCCCAACCGGTACAAGTACCATATCCACCTTGGCTTCTAACTACCGGAGCATATTTTTTTATGGAGGCACTGGAGATATCTGCTAGATCATCAAAAAAAGCAACATTTTTTGGTTTTGACGGTATCTCTTCGTAGGCTTCATCATCAAACACCAACCCTGTGCCATGCTGAGCAAGACACAGAGAGGTGGTTAATAAAATAAAAAAGAAAACAAACTGTTTCATATGTGTTTTTTAAAGGCTTACAATTATATGCGCTCGGTTAATCCATCTTGGTCTTCAAATAATCTTCCTTCGCCTTCATCTATCAATTCATCTTCCGTATCACCAGTTTTTTCAATTATTATAAATCCAGATTCTACATTTAAAATGCCTTCTTCAGTTATAGTTCCTGAAATAGCAAGACCATTAGTTATTGAAACGGTGTTTCCAGATCCGGTTTGATTTACTCCGCTTGTTCTAATTATAATTGTAAAATTGTTCCCAGAACCAGTTATAAAAGATTCAGTACCTGTTTCTGTAGAAGTTGTATTTCCATCGGGATCTATTTGAGCACCTGTATATTCAATGCTTAAGTCATCATTGTCCTGGGAGAAAAATGAAATTCTCTTATCGAAAAACCCATCACCAATATCAAAACCATCGTCAGGAATGTTCGTTGCTTTTAAAACATTAGGGCTTATTAAATAACTTCCAACTACATCTGGAGGAGTTTTACCCGTATTAACATTAATTCCTAAGTCTAATAATCCTTGATAAGCATCTTCTGTTAAAAAGTCTATAATGTCATCCTCCGTTCCAGTAAAGCCTAAATCTTCACCATCTTCAAGAAAAGACGCTTCAGAATCAGTATCACAAGAAGACAATCCTAATAGCGATATGAATAGTGTAATATATAAGTATGATTTTTTCATCGTATTGATTTTTAAATTATAAATTTTTTAAAGGATGTTGAAACGTAAAGAAATGTTTAGCGTAACAGGAGTTTTGTTCTTAAATTTCACTTCGTCAACTTCACCATCAACTCCTAATAATTTTTCTTTATTGAATGCAAAAAGTGTTGGTGTTGTTAAAGCATCTGCTCCTACAAAAACGCCATTAACAATTTTCCAGGTTAATCGTAATCCACCTGCTACATAATAACTGCTTCCGTAGTTAGCTTCATCAGCTTTTCTTTGAAATTGTAACCATCCCAACCCTAATAGTGGAGATATTTCAAAATTTGTATCAATAGGATCACCTAATGCGAAATCATATTTTAAAGCAAAAAATCCATCATAAGCTCTAATGTCTTCTCCACCAATAATCGAGAAATAACCCATAGAGCCAAACCCTAAACCAGATTCGTTAAAGTCAGCATTTACAACTAGACCTATACCTACGTTAAAGATGTTCTCATCATTAGAAAAATTCTGCGTGTTCCCATCTTGTGTAATTTCAATTTCATCTATAAACAAGGGAATAGGCATAAACATAACACCTAAAGAGTATTCCTTAAATGTTTGTACCTTATCTTGAGTAAAAGATTCTTCTAAAGAATACTCATAAGTTTCTCCAGGGGCTTGCAGTAACATGCTAGTCTCTTGTGCTTTAGAAACGCTCCAGCACAAAACGCATAAAACAATAAGTGTAATTTTTTTCATAATTAAAATTTGGTTTATAATTTTTGTTAAAAGTAAGTTAAGACGGAATGTTACAAAATACCCATTATTGGGTATTTTTTGTAGGAAGTGGATTAATCGCTTTGTTTTCAGTGTATTTATAAGCTAAAGACTGTAGCTGTCTACTTCCTGTAATATTTAATTTTTTAATTATATTTTTTCTGTGAGTGCAAACGGTAGCCTGGCTTATAGAAAGCATTAATGCAATTTCTTTAGATCGAAAACCATTGCCAACTAAATTAAATATTTGAGTCTCTCTACGGGTAAGGTTTTTAACTTTGGGACTTTGCTGCTTGAGTACTAATGCATGGTAAATAGCCTTATCCAGAATTTTTTTGTTTTCTGAAATATGCTTTAAAGCATCCAGAACGGTTATCGTTTCACTAGTATTTAACTGAAACGAATGTTCTTTGGCTTCCTCTAGAAGTGTAGTTAATTTTGTGTAAATGTTCACAGCCCAAAAATAGAAGGGCTAAGGAATACATAAAATACCCGATTTTGGGTATTTTTTTGGTAATAGGCTCTTTTTTAAGCTAAATAATAGAGTAAGAAAATTTTTTTCAACCTTTTACATATGTTTTGATAGCTAATAGAAGCAAAATAAAAACAATAAAGCCAATAAGAATCCAAAAACTTCCTTTGTAGTATTTTTTATGAAGCTTTTTATCTTTTCGATAACTAAAAAGAATAATACCTATAAAAGCGATAGCAAAAATAGCAGCAAAAATCCATTGACCGATACTAAACATAAATGTGTAATTTTACGACTGCAAAAATACAATTAAACTACATATAATGAAGAATAAAATTGCTGCTGTTGCTGAATTTCATGAGGCTTTTGGTCTAGGAAAAAAGGAAATCCCAACAGCTACTCTAGGAAAGGAAAAAAACCTATTGCGTTATAAATTAATGCGAGAAGAGAATGAAGAATACTTGGAAGCTGCCAACGATAATGATTTAGTAGAAGTAGCCGATGCCCTTGGTGATATGCTCTATATACTGTGTGGAACAATCATTGAGCACGGCATGCAACATAAAATAGAAGAGGTGTTTAGTGAAATACAAAGAAGCAATATGAGTAAACTAGGTGCAGATGGAAATCCAATCTATAGAGAAGATGGAAAGGTCTTAAAAGGTCCCAATTATTTTAAACCGGACATTCAATCTATTTTAGACAAATAAAAAAAGCCGAAAGAAGTTCTCTTTCGGCTTTTAATTCTATAGAGTTAGCTTGTTAAGCTAAAGGATATCTCCAGCCAAAAGGATCTTCTGCTCTGTTTTGCTGAATATCCATTAATTCTTTTTTAAATCGAACAGCGTACCCATCGTTTGTTTTAGGAATATCGTAAACTGTTTCTTTGTAGCTAAAAGCACTTACTGGGCTAATTACCGCAGCAGTACCTGCTCCAAAGATTTCCATTAACTCATTGTTTTTTGCAGCTTCTATTAATTCTGAAACTTGAATCCTTCTAACTTCAGTTTTTATTCCAGCACGTTCAGCTAGCTTTAAAACGCTTTTTCTTGTTACTCCATCTAAAATTCGATCACTAATTGGAGCTGTAATCAAGGTGTCGTTAATTCTGAAGAAAACATTCATCGTTCCAGCCTCTTCTAAATACTTATGTTCATTAGAGTCGGTCCAGATTACTTGTTGAAATCCTTTTTCACGAGCCAAATTAGTAGGATAAAATTGTGCGCCATAATTTCCAGCTGCTTTGGCATAACCAACACCACCATCTGCAGAACGACTAAACTTTTCAGCAATTACAACACGCACATCACCTGTATAATAGGCTTGGGCAGGTGCCATAAGAATCATGAATTTATATTCATCTGAAGGAGCGGCCGAAACACCAACTTCAGTGGCCATAGCAAATGGGCGTATATAAAGCGAATTTCCATCACCAGGTTGTACCCAATCTTTATCAAGTTGTAAAAGTGTATGTAATGCTTCAAAAAAGAACTCCCTAGGAAATTCAGGAATCGCCATCCGTTTAGAAGAAATATTTATACGCTTAAAGTTCTCTTCAGGACGAAACAAAAACACTTCGCCATTATCATCTTTATAAGCTTTCATTCCTTCAAAAACAGCTTGACCATAGTGAAAAACCTTTGTAGCTGGCGATAACATTAAATTGCCATAAGGTTTAATCGTAGGATTTTGCCACTTCCCATCTTTGTAGTCACACTCGAACATATAATCTGTAAAATTCTTGCCAAAGGTCAATTTGTCAAAATCAACTTGATCTATTTTTGATTTTTTGATCTTTTCTATTGAAATATGCTCATTTGCGGTAAGACTCATGGAATACGTTGTTTAGCTGTCAAAATTAATTAAAAAATACTCTAAAAAAAATGTAAAAATTCCTTAAAATTGTAGAATTATAATATACGATTAATTTCTGAAAAAAATATCATGAAAAATATACTATTTGCCATTACTTTCCTATTTATAGCTATAAGTTGTAATGAGAATAAAAAAAGTGAAGAACTTAAAAACGAGACGACAACAGTAGAAGAAGTTGTTGAAACTTCAAAAGAAATGGCCTATCAGTCTTTTGGTGAAAAAATAAACGATCAAAATGTTATGACAGCTGCTGAAATGAAAGAAAAATTTGAGGCGATGAAAGTTGGTGATACTTCAGAAGTAAAGTTTCGGTCAAAAGTAAATTCGGTTTGTCAGAAAAAAGGATGTTGGATGCGCTTAGATATCGGTAATGAAGACGAAGCTTTTGTGAAATTTAAAGACTACGGTTTTTTTATGCCAAAAGACATCGCTGCCGATGAGGTTATTGTAGCTGGAAAAGCGTATGTTGAAAAAACGAGCGTAGAAGATTTAAAACACTTTGCAAAAGATGCTGGTAAAAGCGAAGAAGAAGTTGCTGCTATTACAGAGCCAGAACTTACGTATGCTTTTCTATCGCACGGAGTATTATTGCCAGAAACTGCTGAAAAGCAATAATAATGAAACGTACATTCCTTAAAACTGGCGATGGTTCTATAACGATTCATTTGCCAGATTGGGATGAGCAATACCATTCAAAACATGGAGCAATAGCCGAAGCTCAACACGTTTTTATAAATACAGGACTTTATTATTTTTGTGACAAATACACTACTAATACACTTTCTATTCTCGAAATTGGTTTTGGCACTGGGTTAAATGCTTTTTTAACCCTTCTAGAATCTAAAAACAAACAATTACAAGTAGAATATACTGGAGTGGAAGCATATCCAATTGATGTTAAAGTATTGGAAGCGTTAAACTATGCTAAGGTTTTAGATGTTTCAGAAGATGAATTTCAAAAACTTCATTCTGCAGAATGGGAAAGAAAAACCACGATTATTCCAAATTTTCAGTTATTAAAACGAAAACAATTTTTTTCTGAAATAAAAGATAAACAAATATTTCATCTTATCTATTTTGATGCTTTTGGAGCACGAGTACAACCTGAATTATGGACGCTTGAGATATTTCAGAAAATGTTTGATGCATTAAAAAACAAAGGCGTTTTAGTTACCTATTCAGCAAAAGGAAGCGTTCGAAGAAACATGGAGGCTGTTGGTTTTACTGTAGAGCGTTTACCAGGACCTCCCGGTAAAAGAGAAATGCTGAGAGCCTCGAAGAATTTATAAAACTCACTTCATACAATCTTTTTAACAACTTTAGCATATTCCAGTCTTAATATTGCGTTAAGTGCTTTGGGATTGCTTTATATATCCTGTAACTTTAAATAAAAAGCTATTAAAGGAGAATTGATTGATTTATGAAAGTATTGATAACGGGCGCGACAGGATTAATAGGTACACAATTAACAAAAGAATGCCATAAAGCAGGAATTAGTGTAAACTATTTAACTACAAGTAAAGATAAAATTGAAGATAAACCCAATTACAAAGGGTTTTATTGGAACCCTTATGAGGGTGAAATCGATGAAAATGCTTTTACCGATGTAACTACTATTATCAATTTGGTAGGCGCAACCATATCAAAAAGATGGACAAAAAGCTATCGGGAAACCATCTTGGAAAGCCGAACTAAAACAGCTAACCTTATTTATAATACTTTAGAAAAGACGAAAACAAGTGTAAAACATTTCATTTCTGCAAGTGGGGTAAGTATTTACCCAAATAGTGAATCCCGATTGTATACTGAAGAAGATACTGATGTTGATACTACTTTTTTAGCTGAAGTGGTTCAGGCATGGGAAAACGCGGCCGATCAATTTAAAAAACTAGATATGCGGGTGACAAAAGTGCGTACTGGTGTTGTTTTGGCAGAAGAGGAAGGTGCATTCCCAAAAATAGTTCAACCTATTGAAAAGGGTTTTGGAGCACCATTAGGGAATGGTAAACAATGGATGTCTTGGATTCATTTAGAAGATATTGTTTGTATTTATATCCACATATTAAAAAATGGACTTCAAGGGGTTTACAATGCAACTGCTCCCAATCCAGTTACTAATGAGAAAATGACTCGTAAAATTGCCGCATACTTAAAAAAAGACCTATGGTTGCCTAAAGTGCCAGGTTTTGTGCTGCGCTTAGTTCTTGGTAAAATGTCCATTTTAGTGCTTAAAGGACAATTGGTAAGTTCAAAAAAATTGGAAGAAAGCGGCTACGAGTTTAAATATGTAAATGTAGCACCTGCTATTAAAAATTTACTATAAAAAAAGACGGTCAATAAGACCGTCTTTTTAATCAATAATTATTTTGATTCTTTGATTACTTTTTAGCAACCAATGATATTGTCAATTCAATCTCATCATTAATAAACTTATCTCCTAAGTTATCAAATACTGATTTAGAACCGTAATTAACCCCCCATTTAGTTCGATCAATGGTAAAAGGCTTAGTTTCAATCACTACTTTATCAACGTCCATGTTTACAGTTGCAGGAAATTCAATATGGTTGGTTTTATCTTTCATAGTAAGATTCCCTTTTACCATAGTGTGGTCGCCCATTGCTTCAACTCCTGTTAATTCAAAAGTTGCAGTAGGATATTCGTTTACATTAAAGAAGTCTCCTTCTTTTCCTTCCACAGTACCCATAAGGTGTGCTTCAAGGTTAGCTTTTTTCTCACCTTCTAAATCTTCATCGGTAATGGTCTTCATGTCGATGGTAAAATTACCAGCTTCAATCATATTATCTTTTACTGAAAGTGAACCGTCTGCTATATCTACCGTTCCGTGATGGCTTCCTGTTGGCTTTTCACCGTGCCATTTAACGGTCGATGCTGCAGTATCAACTGTATAGCTTACAGCTTCCTGTGTAGTCTCGGCAACTTCTTTTGCTTCAGATGTTTTTGCTTCTTTTTTTCCGTCGTTACAAGAAATAGCTCCTATTGCAATAAAAACTGCTAGTGTACTATTGATGATGGTTTTTTTCATGGTTTATTTTGTGTTTAGTTTCTTTTTGCAAAAATAGCAGTTACAGATTTTATTATTCTTAAAATACTATTAAAATAAACACTTGACATTTTGTCATTTCATATTAAATGGCAGTACTTTTGCACCTTTCAGAAAAAACAAAAATGAACTCATTCATGAGCAAGAAAAATAAAACCAAAAAAGAGGAAGTTGCCGAAAATGATGTGGTAACGAAAGAGCAGGAACAGCAAGACACTGTAGATACAACTGAAAATGAAAAAGTTGAAGAAGATGAGCTAACAAAACTACAGGAAGCGCTAGAAAAAGAAAAAGAACGCAACTTACGTTTGTTTGCTGAGTTTGAAAATTATAAAAGAAGAACCGGCCGTGAGCGCGTAGAGTTGTTTAAAACAGCAGGGCAGGATGTCATAACATCACTACTACCAGTAATGGATGATTTTGATCGTGCCTTGAAAGAGATTGAAAAAACGGATGACAAAAACCTTTTAAAAGGGGTGGAGTTAATCCAGAATAAATTGAGAGAAACCCTTCGAGCTAAAGGATTAGAACCAATAGAGACTAATCAAGGGGAAACGTTTGATGCTGAAATTCATGAGGCGGTGACACAAATTCCCGCCCCGTCAGACGATTTAAAAGGAAAAATAATTGATGTAATTGAAAAGGGATATACCTTGGGTGAAAAGATCATCCGGTTCCCAAAAGTTGTGATAGGCCAATAATTGTATGAAGGAAGATTATTACGAAATACTCGGTTTAAGTAAAAACGCTACGGCGGCAGAAATTAAGAAAGCATATCGAAAGAGAGCTATTAAGTATCACCCAGATAAAAATCCTGGTGATGCTGAAGCTGAAGAGATGTTTAAAAAATCTGCTGAAGCATATGAGGTTTTAAGCAACCCCGATAAAAAAGCGAAGTATGACCAATTTGGTCATCAAGCCTTCGATGGTTCTGGTGGTTTTGGTGGCGGAGGTATGAATATGGACGATATCTTTAGTCAATTTGGAGACATCTTCGGTGGCGGAGGTTTTGGCGGCTTTGGCGGTTTTGGCGGCGGTGGTCGCAGAACTGTAAAAGGAAGCAACCTTCGTATTCGCGTACAGCTTACTCTTGAGGAAATAGCAAACGGGGTAGAAAAGAAAATTAAAGTAAAGCGTAAAAAAGTTGCCCAAGGCACTACCTATAAAACCTGTACAACCTGTAATGGATCGGGACAAATGACCCGTATACAAAATACTATTTTAGGACGTATGCAAACTGCTACTACGTGTAGTACGTGTAGCGGGGCAGGTCAAATTGTAGATCAAAAACCTAACAACGCAGATGCACATGGTATGTTAGCTACAGAAGAGACTGTTTCTATAAAAATACCTGCTGGAGTTGTAGACGGTATGCAGTTAAAAGTTTCTGGTAAAGGAAACGATGCGCCAGGTAATGGAATAGCAGGAGATCTTTTAGTAGCGATTGAAGAAAAAGACCATCCTACCTTACAGCGTGAAGGCGATAATCTTCATTATGATCTTTATGTAAGTTTTTCAGATGCAACCCTTGGTGCTTCAAAAGAAATTGATACTGTTACTGGAAAAGTGCGTATAAAGGTAGAGCCTGGAGTGCAAAGTGGAAAAATATTAAGACTCCGTAACAAAGGAATACCAAGTATTAATGGATACGGTTCTGGAGATTTATTGGTTCACGTAAACGTATGGACACCAAAAACATTAAGTAAGGAACAACGTGCTTTTTTCGAGAAAATGACTGACGATGAGCACTTTCAACCCAAGCCTGAAAAAGAAGATAAATCGTTTTTTGAAAAGGTAAAAGACATGTTTTCTTAAATAAACGTTAATTAAATAATTTTTACTTATATTTGATTCATCGCTACACTTTGTAGCGATAATTTTTCTTTTTCATAGCAATTTTTTTCCCACCCTTTATTTATAGAGGGTGGGTTTTGTTTTTTTAGAAACTCTAGATTTTTAAATGTATTTATTCTGAATAATCAGGTGTTGAAAATTGTAACAATCTATAGTTTTTTTGCACTAACATATTAAATTACTTAGAATACTATTTGCCTTCAAGGGCATTTCAATACCTTTACGAAATCGATAGTAAAAATTATGGAAAAACTTTTAGTAGCAAACAATGTTTCTAAAACATTTGGTAAGCATAAAGCAATCAACAATATTTCAGTTGAGGTACCAAAAGGAAGCGTCTTTGGTCTCTTAGGTCCTAACGGAGCGGGGAAAACAACTTTTATACGTGTTATTAATCAAATTACCATGCCAGACACAGGTGAGGTTATTTTAGATGGAGAAAAACTACAACCACACCATATACAATATATTGGTTATTTGCCAGAAGAACGTGGCTTGTACAAATCTATGAAAGTAGGGGAACAAGCATTGTATTTAGCACAATTAAAAGGTTTAAGCAAAACCGAAGCTAAAGAGCGCTTAAAGTATTGGTTTGACCGTTTGGAAATTGGCGATTGGTGGAATAAAAAAATACAAGAACTATCGAAGGGGATGGCACAAAAAATTCAATTTGTGGTTACCGTTATGCACAATCCAAAACTGCTAATTTTTGATGAACCTTTCAGTGGTTTTGATCCCATAAACGCTAATTTAATAAAAGACGAAATATTAAAATTACGGGATGATGGAGCAACGATAATTTTTTCAACACACCGTATGGAGTCAGTTGAGGAAATGTGTGACCATATTGCTCTTATTAATAAAGGTAATAAAATCTTGGATGGTAAGTTGATAGATATTAAACGGGAATACAAATCGAACACTTATGAAGTTGGTATTCAAGCTGAATATCCCGATGTAGTTACAGCCGATTTAAAAGAAAAATTCACCTTGTTTCCTGCTACTTTTAAAAGTATTAACAACGAATTACAGTATAAAATTCAGATTCCTGAAACACATACTGCAAACGACTTAATCACGTATTTAACTGGAAAAGGAGAGCTTACCCACTTTGTGGAAGTAATCCCTTCTGCGAACGATATTTTTATAGAAACTGTACGTAACAACTAATCAATATGAATCATCTTTTACTAATTCTAAAAAGAGAATATTTAAATAAAGTACGTAACAAGTCATTTATCATTATGACTTTTTTAAGTCCGTTAATATTGGTAGGTATTTTTACGTTGGTAGCTTATTTATCAAATATTAATAGCGATAGCGTGCGTACTATCACAATTTTGGATGAAAGTCAACTGTTTGTCGATCAATTTGAAGATACTGGCTCCATAGATTACAAACCATTGAGCGATATTTCGCTTGCTGAAGCCAAAAAACTCTCCGAAGAGTCTGAATATTATGGATTTTTGTACATTCCGAAGACACAGACTATTGATGAGCTTGCAAACAAAATCACATTTTATTCTGAAGACTCCCCTTCTTTGACTATTATGGACGATATCCAAGATGCCATAGAAGAAAAAGTAAACACAGAAAAACTACAGGAAGCAGGGATCGATTCTAAAAAAATAGAAGAGCTTCGTATTAAAATAAATACAAATTTAGAAACCTACGCTGGGCAGGAAACCTCAAAACTAGGATCGGGTCTTAAGTTAATATTTGGTGGAGCCGCTGGTTATCTATTGTTTATGTTTATCATTATTTATGGAAACATGATTATGCGCAGTGTTATAGAGGAGAAAACTAGTAGGATTATTGAGGTGATTATTTCTTCAGTAAAACCTATGAAACTGTTATTAGGTAAAATTTTTGGTACAACCTTGGCCGGAATTACACAATTTGTAGCTTGGATGTTATTAATAGGTGTGTTTAGTGTAGTTGTTACTTCTGTATTAGGTATAGACCCTTCAGCAGTACAAACTCCTCAGCAACAAATGCTAGAAGCCAATGGTAGTGGGGCGGAACAGATAGCAATGGAAGTTATTCACGAAATTAACTCATTGCCAATAGCCAATTTAATTATCATGTTTATATTGTTTTTTATTGGCGGTTATTTGCTATACGCTTCGTTATATGCAGCTATTGGAGCTGCTGTAGATAGCGAGACCGATACGCAACAATTTATGATGCCTATTTTAATGCCATTGATTTTGGCTGTGTATGTAGGTTTCTTTACTGTAATTGATAATCCACATGGTACGGTTTCTCAGGTATTTTCTTTTATACCATTTACCTCACCCGTAGTAATGCTCATGCGTATTCCATTTGGAGTACCTATTTGGCAACAAATTGTATCAGTAGTTATTTTATTTGCTACATTTATAGGTACAGTGTGGTTTGCTTCAAAAATATACCGAGTGGGTATTTTGATGTATGGAAAAAAAGCAAGCTACAAAGAGATTATCAAGTGGCTTAAATACTAATAATGATTCAGCAGGAAAACGTTTCTGAAAAAATAGAAGAAGTTGTAACGAACGATATTTGGGGAAGTATAAAAGATTTTCTCCAATTAGGCGCAAATTTTGGCGAAGGGGATAAGCAAGTAAATGTGACCATTGGCTTGTTGTTGCTTATCATCATATCATTTTTTATTGCAAGTTTTATTTTAAAGTGGATACGGCGTTTGTATACCCGTAAAATGCAAGAATCTGACAAGCGTAAGTTTATAAGTGTTTTTAAATTTATAAAATACGTTACTTACATTGTAGTTGTTTTTGTTGTTTTAAGTGTTGCAGGATTTAATATTACCCCCTTTTTAGCAGCTTCTGCAGCACTATTGGTTGGTTTGGGGTTAGCACTTCAAGACCTTTTTAAAGATATAATAGGTGGTATTTTCATTATCCTAGACAAATCACTTTTGGTGGGCGATATTATTGAATTAAACAGTAAAGTTGGTAGAGTAATAGATATAAAGTTGCGTACCACCCGTGCCATTACACGTGATGATAAGATTATCATCATTCCCAACCATAAATTTATTACCGATACTATATACAATTACACCCAAAACCATCGAACTACAAGGGAATATGTAAAAGTTGGAGTTGCTTACGGAAGTGATACAAACTTGGTTAAAGATCTGCTTTTGCAAAGTGCCGAAAAACAAAAAGGTGTGTTAAAAAGTCCTAAACCTTTCGTATTATTTGAGGATTTTGGAGATTCAGCACTTATATTTAGTATCTACTTTTATATTGGTGACAGTTTTGTCGATCCTCGTATTAAAAGTGAGATGCGTTTTCGTATAGACCAACTGTTTAGAGAAAACCAAATTACCATCCCGTTCCCGCAACGCGATGTACACTTATTTCAAACTAAAAAATAATTAACAATTTGAAAAACAAAAATAACGACGGTATTAAGAAATTTTTCACCCTATTTCTAATCCTATTTTGCAGTACTGTATTTGCACAAACCACCGATCTTGCAAGGGTTGAATATTTAAACATTCCTTTTTCAAAATCAGATAACTCCATACAAAGGTATCGAGCCCTTGTTCAAGCGCCTATTCCTTTAGATAAGGAGAATAATAGCATTTTTGTAATTAGTTTGGAGTATCGCTATATCGATTTTTCCATAAAAGATACTGATGACCAACTTGCTTTTGGTGATAATTTAGTTGATTCCTCCCAAGATATGAGACTCAATTTAGGATATACTTGGAAGTTTAACAAAGATTGGCGTTTTGGCGTTAGGGCAGGAGCACGGATTAACTCTACGTTGGAAAATAGCATAGAAAGTGACGATCTTGTGTACGAAGGTGGTATTTATGCCATTTTAGACAAAAAGGATGACTCTACAGCTACCAAGCCATACCGACTTATTTTAGGACTTACCTATTCAACTACTCCTGGACGTAATTACCCCTTGCCACTCATAAACTACTTTAGAGAATTTCGTCCTAATTGGACATTTACTTTGGGGGTGCCAAAGACCAATATACGCCATTATTTAAATGACAGTCATAAAGATGCAATACAAGCTTTTGCGACCTTGGATAATATTTATGCTAACCTTCAGAATAACTTTGTTCCAATGTCAAGCCAAAACCCAAATAATAAACAAGTGGAGAACATAGAGCATACCATCGGACTTTTAGGGTTGGGGTATGAGCACTTTTTTACAGACCATTTACTTTTTTATGGTTATGCCGCTCATTCTGTTTATAATAATTTCAGAATGGAAAATAATGATGGTGATAAAATCTACGAAATAAACTCTACAAACACTCCTTACTTTCGAGCTGGATTAAAATTCAAATACTAAGTTATGCCAAAGATTTTAATAATTGAAGACGAAGCTTCTATACGTCGTGTTTTGGTAAAAATCCTTACTGAAGAAAACGACACGTATGAAGTTACGGAGGCCGAAGATGGTCTAGAGGGAACCGAACTTATTAAAGACAAAGATTTCGACCTTGTACTTTGCGATATAAAAATGCCAAAAATGGATGGGGTAGAAGTGTTAGAATCCATAAAAAAAGTAAAACCAGAAACACCTATTGTTATGATTTCCGGTCACGGAGATATTGATACCGCTGTCAATACTATGCGAATGGGTGCATTCGACTATATTTCAAAGCCGCCAGATTTAAACAGATTGCTAAATACCGTTCGTATAGCCTTAGACCGAAAGGAATTAGTAGTAGAAAATACCCGATTGAAGAAAAAGGTAGGTAAGAACTATCAAATGATAGGGGAATCTGAAGAAATTCTTCACATTAAAGAAATGATTGAAAAAGTGGCCCCGACTGAAGCTAGAGTCCTTATAACAGGTCCTAACGGAACGGGTAAAGAACTAGTGGCCCATTGGTTACATCAAAAAAGTGACCGTAACAAAGGTCCAATGATCGAAGTAAATTGCGCCGCCATACCAAGTGAATTAATTGAAAGCGAACTGTTTGGTCACGTAAAAGGGGCCTTTACAAACGCTAATAAAGATCGAGCAGGAAAATTTGAAGCCGCTAATAAAGGAACTATCTTTTTAGATGAGGTAGGCGATATGAGTTTGTCTGCGCAGGCAAAAGTGTTGCGTGCCCTTCAAGAAAACAAAGTACAACGTGTAGGTAGCGATAAAGATATAAAAGTAAATGTACGTATTGTTGCCGCTACCAATAAAGACCTAAAAAAGGAAATTGAAGAAGGAAACTTCCGGGAAGATTTATACCATAGACTGGCTGTTATTTTAATTAAAGTTCCACCATTGAACGAGCGCCGAGATGACATTCCACTATTGGTAGATTATTTCAGCAAAAAAATAGCCGATGAGCACGGAACAGCAAATAAAAATTTCTCTGAGAAGGCCTTAAAAAAATTAAAAGAATACGACTGGACAGGAAATATCCGCGAACTTCGAAATGTAGTAGAACGGTTGATAATATTAGGAGGAACCGAAGTAAGTGAAAAAGATGTAAAACTATTTGCAACCAAATAAATACACTATGAAAGCGTTTAATATTTCAGATTATAAAGTATCTAAGAAAGTAAACATTAAAGAAACAACAACTAAAGTTGATTTAGACGCTACAAAAGATGAAGTAAAAGATGCTTTAAAAACTACCCGCAAAGATTTAGCTAAGTTTCAGGATACTATGTATGCCCATGGCAAATACGCTGCATTAATTTGTTTGCAAGGAATGGATACAGCCGGAAAAGATAGCCTAATTCGTGAAGTTTTTGAAGAATTCAACAGTCGGGGAGTAGTAGTACACAGTTTTAAAACACCTTCAAAAAACGAATTAAAACACGATTACCTTTGGCGCCATTATATAGCATTGCCACAACGTGGAAAATTCGGTGTTTTTAACCGTACCCATTACGAAAATGTATTGGTTACGCGCGTTCACCCCGAATATATTTTAAATGAAAACATACCTGATGTAAACCAAGTTTCAGATATAGATGAAACCTTTTGGCAACAACGTTTCGAACAAATAAATGCATTTGAAAAGACACTATCCGAAAACGGAACAGTAATTTTCAAATTCTTTTTAAATATTAGCAAAGAAGAACAAAAACAACGTTTGTTAAGACGATTGAATAAAAAAGACAAAAATTGG
The DNA here is from genome assembly GCF_003413745.1 of Marixanthomonas ophiurae. NCBI lineage: Bacteria > Pseudomonadati > Bacteroidota > Flavobacteriia > Flavobacteriales > Flavobacteriaceae > Marixanthomonas > Marixanthomonas ophiurae. The sequence goes on from NZ_QVID01000001.1 coordinate 1,765,154, forward strand.
AAGTTCTCGCCCGGCGATTTAAAAGAACGTAAACTTTGGAATGAGTATATGAAATGCTACGAAGACGTTTTAAATAATACGTCGACTGAATATGCTCCGTGGTATATCATTCCTTCCGATAGCAAACCAACTGCTCGTTATTTGGTTTCAAAAATATTGTATGAAACCATGTTCAACTTTAAAGATATCAAAGAACCTGAGTTGGAACCCGAAATTAAAGCCAAGATTTCGGAATATAAAGAACAATTAAAAAATGAATAGCAAACAAACTACAATGAAAATTGGTTTGTACCGTTATTCAAATTGAAAATAGATTATCTATGAATAAATTAGCTACCCTAATTCTCACCGCTTTATTTTTCTCTCAATCCTACGCCCAAAAAGTCAATATTGAAGATTCACTTACCATTCGTAATATCTATGATATGGCTTTATTAAATGGAAAAAGCTATGATTGGCTAGACCATCTTTCCAACGAAATTGGCGGAAGACTCTCAGGTTCTTTAGAGGCGCAAGAAGCTGTTGAGTATACTGAAGCAGAATTAAATAAATTAGGTCTTGATAAGGTTTGGTTGCAACCTGTAATGGTGCCAAAATGGACGCGGGGAACCAAAGAATACGCGTATATTGAAACCGCTCCTGGACTTTCCACTACAACCGATATTTGTGCATTAGGAGGTTCCGTAGCTACACCAGCATTAGGTTTAAAAGCTGAGGTTATTGAGGTACAAGGATTAGAAGATTTAAAAAATTACGGACGGGAACAAATAGAAGGTAAAATTGTTTTTTATAACCGTCCTATGCAAGCTAATTTAATTAATACTTTTGAAGCCTACGGCGGTTGCGTAGATCAACGCTATGCCGGAGCTATGGAAGCTGCTAAATACGGAGCCGTTGGTATTGTAGTCCGCTCTATGAATTTACGTAAAGACGATTTACCCCATACGGGCACCATGAGCTATGGAGATACGCCTGCCAATCAAAGAATTCCTGCTTGTGCAATTAGTACCAATGGGGCCGATTATTTAAGCAGGGCATTGGGTATAAAACCAGACCTTAAATTTTATTTCAAACAAAACTGTAAAACATTTGATGATGTTCAGTCATATAACGTTATTGGAGAAATTACTGGAACAACATACCCAAATAAATATATTGTAGTAGGCGGTCATTTAGATTCTTGGGACTTAGGTGATGGTTCTCACGACGATGGCGCAGGCTGCGTACAGTCTATGGAAGTATTGCGGTTGTTTAAAGAAATAAATTACAAACCAAAACACAGTGTTCGGGTAGTATTGTTTATGAATGAAGAAAATGGACTTCGTGGTGGAAAGAAATATGCTGAGCAAGCAAAACTGAAAAATGAACAACATATTTTTGCATTAGAAAGTGATGCCGGCGGATTTACCCCGAGAGGTTTTTCATTCGATACCGATGCTGCAAACTTTGCACAAATTGAAAGCTGGAAACCATTATTTGAACCCTATTTAATCCATTCTTTCACTAAAGGTGGAAGTGGAGCAGATATTGGCCCTTTAAAAGATGAGAACATTGTTTTAGCAGGATTACGTCCTGATTCGCAACGCTATTTTGACCATCATCACGCCGCTAATGATACGTTCGATGCTATTAACAAGCGCGAACTAGAATTGGGTGGTGCAACTATGGCAAGTTTGGTATACTTAATTGATAAATACGGAACTAAAACTGAAATGAGCAAAGTTAAAAACTAAAAGAGATGAGTTTTTTAACAGCAGAATGGAGAAGATTAGCTTTTGCCAATTATGAAGTAGACCCTAAATCACTTCAAAAATTCCTTCCTGCTCATACCGAATTAGATATATTTAATAATACTCACTATGCTAGTCTAGTAGGGTTTATGTTTAAAAACGTAAAACTATTAGGAGTAAAAGTACCTTTTCACGTAAACTTCGAGGAAGTGAATCTTCGCTTTTATGTGCGATACAAATCTAAAACTGGCTGGAAGCGCGGTGTTGTATTTGTAAAAGAAATTGTCCCTAAAAGAGCAGTTACTTTTATAGCCAATACTTTTTATAATGAACGATATGAAACACAAAAAATGAATCATATCTGGAAGAGTAAAAACGATAGTCTCATTACGGAATACCATTGGTCACAAAAGGGTAAAGAACAGTTTTTTAAACTCGATACCGAATTAATCCCCCATTCAATTCAAGCAGGTTCTGAAGACGAATTTATAACAGAGCATTATTGGGGTTACGGCAAACAAACAGACCGTAAAACCACCGAATATGAAGTTACGCACCCTAAATGGGGTGTTTATAATGTGAATAATTATGATATTCAAGTAGATTTTGCTGCAAATTATGGGTCTGATTTTGAGTTTTTAAATGCAGCTACACCAACTTCAGTTATGCTTGCAGAAGGTTCACCTATTAGCATCGAGGGAAAAAATACCATCAAGTAGTTACCACCAAACCACAAAGAATTTTTCTACAATACCCTTTTGCTTTTTATAAACCAAAGGGGATTTTTTCTTGGCTATAAGCGAGGAAACACGTTCTTTGGCTTCGGAAAACGAAAACCAATCGGTCAAGCTTTCAGGCGAGAGCAACCATTGTTTTTTATCAGGGATTGCAAATTGAGCATCACTAGATTCTTCGGTATCAAATTCTGAAAAAGGAAGGTATGTACCCACTACACATTCTTGATAATACTCAGGGAGTTGTTCTTTGTTGAAATATTTCGGAAGAAATAAAAATGATTTAATACAAACTTGCTGCTCAATCTCAGCAATATTAAGTTGTAATTCTTTTAAAGCTACAGCTGTTTCAGAAGCGTATAATAACGGGAACTGTTTTTCTTTTACTTTATCCAGCTTTTCTTGTAAAGTATCTTTCCGGTTGGGGCCAATCCATTTGGCTGTGTATTTCGGGCCTAAACTATCATCAAACAAGTAAAATTTACAAGCCAGTTCAATATGAAGTGTTTTGTTGGTTTTACTGTCAAAAACTAAATAATCTAATTCACCCAAAGTTTGTGTTTCACCTTGTATTTGGATATTGGCCGCGTGTAACTGGTATCGTTTGGAGTGTTTCAGAAGGAATTCAAAACATACTTCCGCTTGCTTTCCCAGCATCAATTTTGAAGGAAACTGAAACTGCGAGGTATCAATTTCTTCTTTAGTAAAAGAAAAAAAAGAAAATGGAAAAGACTCCGAAACGCCTTTCAGGTCCGATGCTTTTATAAAATTATCTAATGTGTTAGTTGATATAATATCTTTTCTGTTAAGGCTTAATTTTTCGACACCTGAGTAGCGCGACGGTAGGAGGGATTTATCGAAGGCTCAGTACCCGTTAGCTCTTCACCACACTTTCATATTTTTCAATCCATTCATCAACCGTCATTTTGCCAAGTAGTTCAGCTATTAAATCGAAAGGGATTTTCTTAGGGTTTTTAAACCGAATACAGCTTTTTCCCATATCTAGTTTGTTAGAAGCATGCTTAGGCCATTCGTTCGTAAACCAATTTAGTAAGTCAGGATCGCTGTAAATTCCAGAATGATATAGCGCAATGTGGTTTTTTTGAGATGCTAAGTTTATAAAAGGCAACGGCTGTTTGGGGTCGCAATGATATCCGTCAGGATATCTGGAGTGCGGAACAACATACCCTAGCATTCCGTAATTCATTTGTTCTTTAAAGCCTTTGGGCAGGTTTTCTAAAATTAAATTCCTAAATTTTGTAATGACTTCTTTACGATCTTCAGGAAGTTCGGTGATGTATTGCTCAGGTGTTTTGGCGTGAGACTGCATGGTTTTGAAATTTTACGGAAAGTTACCAAATTTAGTCCGATTGGGTTTGCTACCTTTGCCAAAAAAATTTTCAAGTTGTTACGACAATATACTAAAGAGTTTAAATATAACATTCGTCTCGCTACGCCTGTAATATTAGGTATGTTAGGGCATACAGTAGTGGCTTTAGTTGATAATATCATGGTAGGGCAATTGGGAACCGCAGAACTTGCCGCCGTATCCTTAGGAAACAGTTTTATGTTTGTCGCCATGTCTATTGGTATTGGTTTTTCTACAGCGATAACCCCCTTGGTTGCCGAGGCAGATAGTGAAAACAATTTTGAAGCCGGTAAATCATCTTTTAAACATGGACTGTTTTTATGTTCTGTATTAGCCATAGCTATGTTTTTGGTTTTGCTATTAGCAAAACCGTTGATGTATATAATGAACCAACCTGAAGAGGTTGTCGAGCTAGCAATGCCGTATCTTAACTTAGTAGCTATATCTATTATTCCGCTAATAATTTTTCAAGCTTTTAAGCAGTTTAGCGACGGTTTATCGATGACGCGCTATCCAATGTATGCTACTATTGTGGCGAACGTGGTAAACGTTATTTTAAACTATATTTTCATCTTCGGAAAACTGGGAATGCCTGAAATGGGTGTGGTCGGTGCCGCTATTGGAACGTTGGCTTCACGTGTTATCATGGTAATTTACCTTTGGTATATGCTATCACAACATCATAAATCGAGGAATTTTGTCTTAAATATCAAATTCTTTACGCTATCAAAAGCAATGCTTAAAAAGGTATTTAACTTAGGAAGCTTATCTTCTATGCAAATGTTTTTTGAAGTAGCTATTTTCACGTCTGCTATATGGCTTTCAGGAATTTTAGGAAAAAACCCGCAAGCGGCTAATCAAATTGCCTTAAACCTGTCGTCTATGACGTTTATGGTTGCCACAGGTTTTAGTGTGGCAGCTATGATACGTGTAGGTAACCAAAAAGGATTAAAGCGATTTTTAGAATTACGCCGAATTACATTTTCTATTTTTCTGCTTTCTACCATACTAGCAGTCGTATTTGCTATATTTTTCATGATTTTTAATACAGCTTTACCAAAACTGTATTTAGATTACGATAATGCAACCGAATTTGCCGATAATTATGAAGTGGTTTCAATCGCTGCTAAATTGTTGTTAATTGCGGCTGTTTTCCAGATATCCGACACGGTACAAGTGGTAGCTTTGGGGGCATTACGTGGTATGCAAGACGTAAAAATACCTACTCTAATTACTTTTGTTGCCTATTGGTTAATCGGGTTTCCTATTATGTACTACCTAAGTACGCTTACTGAATATGGAAGCTCAGGAATTTGGTTTGGACTCTTGGCAGGTCTTACCGTTTCCGGCATACTGTTATTCATAAGATTTAATTACCTTTCAAAAAAATTAATTGCAAGTAAAGCTGAAGCAGAACTTGTCTAGTTTTATAAATTTATCAACATGACATTACCCAAATATATTTTAGGCGATAATACTGATTATCCCAACGCTATTTTTGTAATCCATACGGAGTTTCCCCGTTTTATAATCAATCTTGAAGATGATGAGGTGGAATGGCTAGAAGAATTTGACAACCACGACCAAAAAGAATTGGAGTCCGAAACTGAAAATTACATTAAAGAAGCAACCGAATTTTATGACCGCGAAGTAGCCCGTTACGAAGATGATTGAAGAACTACTGAAATATGATGCCGAGATTTTTTTGTTACTCAATAAACTGGGAAACACTTCTTGGGATGGGTTTTGGTTAATCGTGACTGAAAAATGGTCATCCATTCCTATTTATGCGTTTCTATTATACCTTGTTTATAAACATTATGGGCTAAAAGGCACTTTGGTTGTATTAATAAGTGTGGCTTTAATGATTACTGCAACCGACCAATTAGCCAATTTATTTAAATATGGAATAAAACGTCCACGTCCATGTCAAGTAGAGACCTTGCGTGAAACCATGCGTTATGTAGCAGTGCGCTGTGGCCGCTATGGATATTTTTCTGCCCACGCTGCCAGTTCGATGGCTGCAGCTGTATTTTTAAGCTTATTATTAAAAAAATGGTATAGGTATCTGCCCTTTCTTTTATTATTTTGGGCTGCTGTAGTTGCATACAGCCGTATTTATTTAGGCGTTCACTATCCTTTGGATATTGTTACCGGAATGTTTTTTGGAGGCCTAATAGGGCTGTTATTCTATAAATTACAGCTTTGGGGACAACGGAGGTTTGTGAAAAATTAGATTTAAGTAGATTCATAACGAAGGCCACTGAGTGAATAGTTCAGAATGGAAAACAAATGCTGAAATGTAGGATACTGAGTGAATAGTTAAGAATGCAATTCTTAACTATTTGTATCGAAGTACCGAAGTGTTACTTTTTCACCAAATACAAATCCCTATACAAACGATCACGGTGCGTACGACTGCCAGGGGCATTAGGATTCATATCGTAACGTGTTACTTTTTCTATGGAATAACCCTCAAATTGTTTTCTGAAATATTCTTTATCCGGTTCTGCAACGAGCACGCCAAAAGTAGCTTCATTAGGTGTTTTAAAGCGCTCGTCTTTTTTGAGTACTTCAATAGGTTGTCCGTATTCCCAAATCATTTCAGGAGTAAAGTACGTGAGTTCGTAGACGTTTAAATTGGTTTTCTGCTGCCAATCATTCAATTTAGCCAAACTTTTATATTCTGGATTAATCGTCAATGTTTTGGCGAGCGGCATTCCAAAACAGATAATGGAAGCAATAAAAGCAATGGTTAAATAGAAAACCGGTTTTATTTTTTTCTGAATTAATTTTTTAATTATAAAAACTCCAATTGCAATTAAAACAATGGAAAGTACAATGTACCAACCCCAATTTCCAGAAAGTGCTTCCGAACCTAAAAATAAATAACCACCTATTGGGAAAATAAGACCGATAGTAGCGATCAATCCGAAGTTAAAATACACAGGAATGGTTTCTCGTTTATCTTTTAATTCAGAAAACCTTCGAAAGAGATATTCAATATAAAAACCCGTATTCAAAGCCAATGGAATCAGCACTGGAAGTAAATAGCGTGATTTCTTTTCAGGAATAATTGAAAGCAATACAACCGAAACCATCGTCCACAAAAACGTAAATAAATACGCCTTTTTATTGAATACTCGATTTTTTAAATATGGAAAGAGCAAGCCAACAAAAGCAGGAATCGTCCAAACGCCGCTTTGTGTAAAAAAACTCCAATAGTAATAAAAAGGACGCACATTATAGCTGGTCCAATTTGAGGTTTCTTTTTTGGTAATGGCAGCAACATCTTGCGTATCAAAAGTGAAGGTGTACCAATGCCACCAACCTGAAACAAGTAGTGCGACTACTAAAAAGACAAGCAACGGCAGTATTCTAGATTTAAAGTTATGGTATTTGTAAACAATTCCGAAGGAAATTAAGAAGGGTAATAACAGTGCATACAAAGAAACAGGTCCTTTACTCATAAACGAAAACCCAAAAAAGAGGGCAGCGATTAACGCGTGTTGGTATTTTTTTTCTTCCGAAGTAAAAAAGAGGTATAATTGGTAAATGCAGACCATCATAAACCCGTGGGTAAAAATATCCCATTGGCCATTTCGCCCGGCAAAGACAATGTAAAAAGATGTCGCCATAATCAAGGATGATACAAAAGCGTATGTCCTGCTACGGGTAAATTTTAAAGCTAGTTTATAAGAAAATATAATTAAAACAACTGTAATTAAAGCAGCAGGAAGTCGAAGAGCGGTCAAGCTTTTTAATCCAAAAGTAGCTGCTGATAACGCTGTAAGCCAGGTGGGCAAGGGTGGTTTTTGGTATCGTGGTTCGCCATTTAATGTGGTAAGTAGCCAATTGCCATCGTGTAACATTTCACGAGCGGTTGTGAAATTTCGAGCTTCCATAATGTTCACGAAGATAGCATCGAGATTTACAAAGAATATTGCAATGCAAACTAGTATTAGTATCGTGATATGTATTTTTTTAACCTTCAAATCGACGTTGTTTTTTCCAGATAAATATATTTCGAATGTAAATTACCAATCCAGCAATATGACCAATAAACAATACGGGATCTTCTCTAAAAATTGCATAAGTTAATATCAATGAAGCCCCGACAACACTCATTCGCCAAAACCCGACGGGTAGTTGAGAGGTTTTGGTTTTTTCAGAATACAGCCATTGATAAACAAAACGCAATGTGAAAATCAATTGCGAAAATATTCCCAATAATAATAACCAGAGAGGGATATCTTCGTTGTTAAATAATTGATTAATATCATATTCGCCGTTGTTATAAGCATAAACAACGATAAAAATTGGGAAGGCGAGCAAAAATAATTGAAACCATTTAGGTGATTTCTGCCATTCACCTTGTAAATGAAGGTTTCGTATGTAAATAAAATACGTGAGCGATTGTCCTAACATAATGGCAAAATCGTCACGTAAATAGCCATAAACAAATAGTAAAAAGGAGGCCAGTAAACTCAATTTCCAGAATAGGGAAGGGGTAATAACGCGTTTACTTTTTTCTGAAAGAATCCATTGCACCAACAACCGACCCGAAAAAAGAGCTTGTGCTAAAAAGCCAATGCCATAAATAAGCCAATTGCTCATCCTTTGCTTTTTACTTGGTAATTAATGTACTTTTTTTTCATCCATAAATAGGCAAAACAATCCATTAAAGGGCCTATAAGTCGGTTCCAAACACCAAACTTGGCCGTTCCTGCCATTCTAGGAAAATGCTGTACTGGTATTTGTATAATTTTTCCATTTTGTAATAAAATCATAGCCGGTAAAAAACGATGTAACCCTTCGAACATAGGGATGCGTTTTGCATAATCGGTTTTAATTACTTTAAGGGGGCAGCCTGTATCATCCATTCCATCGTGAGTAAAAGTACGCCGAATGCCATTGGCAATTTTTGAAGACATATTTTTTACAAACGTATCCTTTCTATCGGCTCGAACGCCGGTAACTAAATCATATTCACCAATATGTTGTAATAGTAGGTTAAAATCTTCCGGTGCAGTCTGTAAATCAGAGTCAATATATCCCAAAAGTGGTGTTTCTACATAGTCAAATCCAGCTTTAATGGCAGCGCTTAAGCCACGATTCTCTTTAAATGAAATGTAGTTGAACGCTTCATTTTTGCTGCAAATGGTCTCTATTAATTCTTGACTGTTGTCCGAAGATCCATCGTTAACCAATAAAACAGCCGTTTTTTTAGTAGCTATTTTAATGTAAGCAAGTAGTTCTTTTTCTACCCGTTCCAGATTGTCTTCTTCATTGTAAACAGGGACAATTATGGTAAATTGGTACATATAGGATTACAAATTTGTTTGTGCAAAAGTATTTCTTTTTTAATGAATAATTCAGAAACATAAAAAAAGCTGTTACTTTGTACTTTGAAAAATGCAATATGAAGATACTCGTTACAGGCGCAGCAGGGTTTATAGGGTCACATACTTCGGAACGATTAGCTAACATGGGACACCACGTAATTGGGATTGATAACTTCTCTCCTTATTATAACATTGAGTTGAAAGAGCTTAATGCTAAAACTCTTTCGGAAAAAGGTGTCGAGATACTACGATTCGACCTTCGTACCGATAATTTGGTTGAAGTCCTTCCTGAGGATTTAGACTATATTTTTCATTTTTCCGCACATCCGGGTATTTCGAATACTTCGACTTTTGAAGATTATTTCTCAAACAACATCCTTGCGACTAAAAACCTGATCGATTTTGTTCTTCAGTGTAAAAAGCCACCTTTTATTATAAATATTGGTACGTCTTCTATTTATGGACTAGAGGCTACTTTTCCAGAACATGTTGCCCCTAAACCTGCTTCGTGGTACGGAGTAACCAAACTAGCTGCAGAGCAATTGGTCTTGGCAAAATCACGCGAGGGGAAATTACAGTCTACTTCCATGCGCTTGTATTCGGTGTATGGACCACGCGAACGTCCAGATAAATTGTATACGCGATTAATTGACTGTGGACTCAACAATAAGCCGTTTCCGTTGTATAACGGCAGTGAAATACACCTACGGAGTTTTACGTATGTACAAGACATTGTAGATGGTATTGTGAGTATTATTGGTAAAGAAAATATAGCAAATGGTGAGATTTTTAACTTAGGTACCGAAGAAGAAAGCACAACCGCTATTGGAATAGAAACAGTTGAAACGTTGCTAGATACTAAGATAGAAATTTCGGCTAAACCGCCACGTGCTGGGGATCAATCGCGTACCAAAGCGAATATAGATAAGGCCAGAAAATTATTAGATTATAATCCTACTACAACCTTAGAAGAAGGGTTAAAAGCACAAATAACCTGGTTTAGAGAAAGTTTTATTAAAAAATAAACTCACTCATTCAACTCCAATAAATATGTTGCCGCCTCAAACGGTGAAGTTTTATTCGCTTTAATAAGCTTTAATTGAACTTCCAATGCTTTTTTTACTTTCGGGTTGTTATAGAAATCACGTTTTAAGGTATTTTCTATAGTCTGCAATAACCAAAATTTGTTTTGCTCTGTGCGTTTATGCTGAAAGTATTCATTGTCTTTTGTTTCAGAAATATACGTTTCAATTAATTCCCAAACAGCATCAATTCCTTGATTTTCAAGTGCAGAACAAGTGAGTGTTTTTGGTGTCCAACCACTTTCTTTAGGTGGGTAGAGGTGAAGCGCACGATTAAACTCATTTTTAGCCATCTTGGCCGCTTTCAAATTTTCGCCGTCTGCTTTATTAATCACGATGGCATCGGCCATTTCCATGATCCCGCGTTTTATACCTTGTAATTCGTCTCCGGCACCAGCTAGCTTTAACAATAAAAAGAAATCGGTCATAGAATGGACAGCAGTTTCACTTTGACCTACACCCACGGTTTCAATAATAATAATATTATAGCCAGCTGCTTCACATAAAATAATGGCTTCTCGTGTTTTCTGTGCTACACCACCCAACGAGTCGCCACTGGCTGAGGGTCTTATAAATGCATTGGGGTCCTTTACCAATTCTTCCATTCGGGTTTTATCGCCTAAAATACTGCCTTTGCTCAATGTGCTACTAGGATCTACCGTGAGCACGGCTACTTTGTTCTTTTTTGAAGTCAGCAGTTTACCAAAACTTTCAATAAAAGTACTTTTTCCTACTCCCGGTACACCGGTCACCCCAATCCGTATTGATTTATTGGCGTGTGGCAAACAGGCTTCAATAATCTTTCGTCCTTGTTGCTGGTGTTTTTCTGCAGTACTCTCTATTCGTGTTAAGGCACGACTTAATTGCGTTTTGTTTCCTGCAAGCAATCCTTCCGTTATTTTTTGAGTAGAAGGAGCTTTGCTTCGATTTTTTTTCAAACGTTCTGCAGCCTTCGGGTTTAATCGCATAGGTTGATCAATTCCTTTTTTTTCTGAAAGCGCTTTGCTATTATTTTGCTTTTCTGCCATTGCTGAAATTTATGACAATTTTATGAATATCGGTTTTAAAAAGCGATGAAACCATAGTATATTGAATATTATTAAATAAAAAAAGCAAAAAATGAAAACATTATACGAAGCTACTTCAGTAGCTAAAGGAGCGAGAAAGGGACACGTTAAAACCGAAGATGGACCAATAGATCTTAACCTATCAGTACCCAAATCAATGGGTGGTGAAGGTGGTGATGGTACCAATCCTGAACAATTATTTGGTTCTGCTTACGCAGCTTGTTTTGGAAGCGCTATAGAAGCCATAGCCGAAAAAAAGGGCGTTGAGGTTGATACCGAAAAAATAAGCGTGACAGCAACAATAGGAATTGGTAAAACCGAAAAAGGTAATTTGCAATTAAAAGCAACTTTAGACTGTTATATTCCGGGAGTAGACGTGGAAACTGGAGAAGATTTGGTAAACCAAGCACATGTAGTTTGTCCATTCTCTAGAGCTACACGAGATAATATTACAGTAACCCTTAACTTGATGTTGGACGAATAAACAACAGAGTAAGTAATACAAAACAAAAAAATCCCTTTTCAAACTGAAAAGGGATTTTTTTGTTTTTAGAATAAAAGATCTAACTAAATAGCTCTCAAAGGGATTACCCTTCCTCTTTCATCGTCATCATCTTCTCTTTTATTATCATTGTTTTTTTTTGAACCTTCATCGCTGCTTTCCTTCTTTTCAGCTGCTTGTTGGGGTTCTGGAACGAAATGGGTTTCTTTATGTTGTTCAGATTGCTTAATGTACCACTGCAATTTTTGCTTTTGCTTTTCTAAAAGACTTAAAATACCATCGGGCAACTCTCTGCGCTCTAATAGTTCATCGTATCTTTTAATATTATTTATATCTCTTGATATACATTGATTTAAAATAACGGTAGCATCAAATTTTTCCAAGGCTTCTTTTATTTCTTGCCAAGTTCGGTCAATATTTCCTTTGTCTGAATCCTCTTTAAGTGGTTCTATACCGCGGGAATGCAGTTCATTGGAAATATCATGACTCATCCGGTTACGTTCGGTAGCCATATAGTTCAAAAACCGTTTTAAATGGGTAGTATGTGCATCTTGAGCAGCATTGTAATAAAGCTTTTCTGCTTCAAAACTAGCAACCAACAAACGATTTAATTTATTAAAGTCAGCGTATTTCTTCTTCATAAACAGTGATTTATACCAAATTTACTATAAAAGCTTTAGTTATGGCTGTAAATTTATATTTAATTTAAGCTAAAATATGTTAAGATTTGCAACACACGTATAAAAGTGTCGTCTTTTAACTGAACAGCAACCAAAAAAACCATCAAGCTTGTCCAATTCATTACTTGTTGAACAATGTAAACAGCACAATCGCAAAGCGCAGTTGGCACTTTATAAAAAATATTGTGATGGTATGTTTATCATAGCACAACGGTATATGAGGGACACGGCAGCGGCAGAAGATGCCATGCAAGAAGCGTTTATAAAAGCGTTTCAAAAACTGGAGCAATTCAAAGGGGACGTCACCTTTGGTGCTTGGTTGAAACGGATTGTGATTAACACTTGTCTAGATATTATCAAAGCTAGAAAGCTAGAAATACAGTCTTTAAACGAGGAGACCTTGCATATTGTTGATGAAGATGACGCATGGCATGTGCCGGACAAGACAACAGTAGAAGAAGTAAAAGCAGCAATTGCAACATTAAATGAAAATCATAAACTCATAGTGAAGTTATATTTATTGGAAGGGTATGATCATCAAGAGATTTCTGAAATCTTAAATATTTCAGAAAGTGCATCTCGAACCAATTTACACCGCGGAAAAATACAATTGCAAAAACAATTAAAACACGTACAAGATGGCACAGGATATTAGGAAGATGTTTGAAAACAGGCCTGAAGAGATTACAAAACCTTCAAAAGGTCACGAAACACGTTTTGAAAAAAAATTAGAAGAGGCATTTGGAGAAACCAAAACAAGAAAACCCCAACCCTCCTCAAACTTTATATGGCTTAAAGTGGCTGCGATTGCTATTGTGCTACTTTCTGTCGGTTTTTTTGGATACCAACAACTTTCTAAAGAAAACCCTATTGAGGTAGTTGAAGCTCCTAAACAAAATACTGAAACTAATACTAATTTGGCAAAAATAACATTGGGCGATCTTTCACCTGAACTTAAAAAAGTAGAAAACTATTACCAGACCGGAATCAATGTACAGTTAGCTTCCCTTAAAATAAAAGGCGATAACAAAGAATTAATCGATGGGTATATGAATCAGTTAAGTAAACTAAACAAAGAATATAAACGTCTTACACTAGATTTAAACGAAGCAGGCCCTAGCGAAGCAACCATCACTGCATTGATCGATAATTTGCAATTACGTTTGGAATTGCTGTTCAAACTTAAAAACAAATTAAAAGAACTAAAAAATCAAAAAGATGAGACCACAAGTATTATTTAAAATAAGTATTACCACAATTATACTATTAATTTCTACTGCAATAACAATTGCACAAGAGCAATACAAAGAAACCTTTAACGTAAAGGATGACGCTACTGTTTCAGTAAATACAAGTCATACTCGCATTATTTTTGAAACATGGAATAGAGACAAAGTTGAAGTAGAAGCCTATATAGAGGGAGAGAAGCTTTCTGAGGCAGAAAAACAAGAACTATTTGACAATTGGGACTTTAGTGTACTAGGCAATAGCAATAAAGTTGTGATAACCTCTAAAGGGGGAAATAGCTGGAATGGTATGGCCTCTATGGAGCATATGGAGGGAATGGGAGGCCTTGACTTTTTAGGCCCGATGATGGAAGAAATGATTGTTCCTATGATTAGTAATATGAAAATCCCAAATCTCCCAGATGATTTATTGAAAGATATTGGCAACATAGATTTTGATTACGAAGAGTTTCAAAAAGACGAAGAAGCTTATATAGAGAAGTTTGAAAAGCAAATGGACAAAAAATTTGGCAAAGACTTCGAAGTGAAAATGGAACAATGGGGCAATGAATTTGCTAATCAATATAACGAAGAAAAGTCTGATAGCATTGCCGCTGTTTGGGAATCTAAAATGCAAGGCTGGGGTGAAAATTTCGGAAAACGTATGGAAGCTTGGGGCAAACGTTTTGAAAAAGAAATGGAAGCTAGATACGGAGGAGAAGATGGTAATTATAGCAAAACAGTTCAAACCGATCCTTTTGGTAATAAAACCATCATCATTCAAGGGAATAAAACTAAAAAGTCTAAAACCAATAAATCAAAAGGCGTAAAAACCATTAAAATAAAAATGCCGAAAGGAGCAAAAACTGAAATTGATGTTCGGCATGGAGAAATTGAAATGGCAGATGCAGTAAATGTAAAGGCTACATTGAATCATTCACCGTTTACAGCAAATAGTATTGATGGGGGAGAAACCCTCATCAATGCTTCTTATGCACCAGTTGTAGTCAATAATTGGAATAATGGCACATTATATCTTCAATTTGTTGAAAGCTGTAACATTGCAGATGTAAATACGATTAATCTACAAGCAAACTCTAGTGATGTATTAATAGGGAATGTAGAAAAAGAAGCTATTTTAGCAGGCTCTTTCGGAAACTTAAAAGTAACTCATGTTTCCAACGGATTTAAGAATATTGATATTTTATTAGAAAATACAGATGCTGTGTTATACATGCCCGATACTGCTTTTTCTTTTTATTTCAACGGAAAAAAATCTACCTTACAATATCCAAAATCACTTGATTTAAATCGAACTAAAAATTACAACCGTGTATTGGTTAGAGGGTTTAACAAAAACAGTAATGCTGGTAAAAATGTGACCGTTAATGCCAATTACAGTAATGTAAAAATTCAATAAGCAGAGCATGTTAGCCAAAGTAAAAGCACCGCATAATATAAGCCGTTCTTTTCAAGCAAAAAGGAATTTTTCATTAATAACAATAGATTCCTCAGTCAAGTCTTCTTCAGAGTAACAAGAAGATTATTTTCTAGACAATTAGCTAATCAGGCTAACCTTCTTCTAGAAATTAAGTTTCATTTTTTTCTGAAATAGTATTCTTTCCCAAAAATCAAATGAATAAAAACCCCGAAACTAAAAGCTCCGGGGGCATCATCAATTAATAACTATTAACTAAACTCACTAATTTTTGATGATTCTAAACGTCGTGGAAGTATTTTTTCCAAACGCTTTTACAAAGTATATTCCATTTGATAATGATGAAACATCTAGTGTATTTGCTCCATTAAGAGCTTTTGTCAATACCTCCTGTCCGGTCACGGCATAGATTGAAATATTTTCTATTTCCGTTGGTGATGAAATGTTTAAAATATCACGCACCGGGTTAGGATAGTAAGTTATGTCTAGTGTAGGGGTTATTGTTTCAGTGCCCAATATAGTTTCATCTAATTTCAAAATAAAACCTACTCGTTGGTTGTTAGTGTCACGTCCTGCACCTACAATGGTACTTCCATCGGCTGAAATATCTAAAGGAAGTGACATCACAATACCTTGTGTGTCGATGCCCAATGCTTCTGCATACTCGTTAAGGTCAGTAACGCCTAAAGCTTCGGTCCAAATAAATCCGCTGCCAAACAAAGCTGGACCTTGTGGGCGATAAAAACCTACTACTACACTTCCGTCTTCAGATAGGGCGGTAGTGGCACCTCGCCACCCAGGTTGTAGCGCTGGCCCTAACGATTCAATTCCTGTAGCCTCGCTCCAACGATATGCTTGAAAATTATTGGCAAAGTTTCCGTTACCACCAATCCAAACACCGTCGTTTGATATGGCACCAGCTTCTTGTGCTCTATCTCCATTAGGGAAAGAAATAACTTGCTGTACTCCGTTGGTCCATACTGCAGCTTGTCTAAAGCCTGTTTCTGTATCTTGCCAACCTACAACTACAGATCCGTCTCCGCTCACGTTGTTGGCTCTACTACTAGCATCAGGTACTGTAGACCCTAAGTCAACAACCCCTGTACTTTCGGTCCATGAGATAGCATGAGCACCTGAAGTAGGTAGCCAACCCAAGCCAACAATAGTACTTGCATCGGCAGAAATGCCCCAAGCGGAGCTTATTTGTTCTCCACTTTGTCCGCCAATACCTCCTAAAGAAGTCCAAGTTTCGGTAGGTACATCATACATACTCATTTCTTTTAATCCATTTTCTGGATTAGTGTATGGACCAATTACCGTATTTCCATCATCAGAAATTTTTACATCCCCACCAACTCCGTTTTGTGGATTTATTCCGCCTATTGCTTCTATGCCGGTTGCTTCTTGCCATAAAAGGTTTTCACTACTATTAAAACCTACGGCACTACTACCATTTCCATTTACACCGCTAATAGTCGATTGTGAAAATAACAACAATTCACCATCTCCGGGTTCAATATAGCTTTCAATTGCTACATCAAATAATAAGAATCCACCTGCTTCAGCCCCATTGGTACCGGTTGCATGGATAGCTATGTAATATTCACCAGTGCTTGTAGGAGTAAAAATTTCTTCAGCTAGGTATGCTTGTGATTCTACATCATTTCCATCGTTGTTTCCAGGGAAATCTCCTTGTTGTAAAACATCGTTGTATGTTCCCAACACTTCAACGATCGAGCCGCTGTCTGGGGCATCGGTAATGACCAGTTCAAAATTTTCTGAAGCTGATGCATTTCCTAAGTTTAAGGCATTATAATATGCTGAAATTTGGTATTCAGCATCAGCTATTAACTGAATCTTTTTTGAAAACGCCCAGTCGTCTTTAGCTGTTGCTGAAACATTATTCGGTATTAGGGTAAGTATGGGGTCGTTTGTTCCATCACCGTCAATATCAACGCTATCGTTAAAAACCCATTCTGGTGCTGCGGTATCGGTGTTTTCGTATTCCCAACACTCTGGAGAACCATTGCTAAAGTCTTCAGCATAGGGAACAGTCGCTACTTCGGTACAATCGGGACCAATTGGAGTGTCGTTTACTGCTATGTCAAATATAAGCAAAGGAGCAGCTTGAGTGCTGTTTGAACCCGTTGCGTGAATTGCTACGTAATATTCGCCAGTAGTTGTTGGTGTAAAACCTTTTTCAGTAAAATAAGCTTGTGATTCGATATCCTCTCCATCGTTATTGCCAGGAAAGGCTCCCTGTTGGGTTACATCGCCATACGTTTCTAAAACGGCTTGAAAAGCAGCGTTAGAATTAGGAGCATCCAATACGACCAATTCAAACGTTTCGTGTGCCGTTGCCGTACCCAAGTTTATGGTGTTGTAATGTGCGGAAACAAAATATTCGGTCCCGGCTTCCATTTGTATTTTTTGGGTAAAGGCCCAATCGTCTTTTGTTACGTCTTGAACCGATGGTGGAGTGATTGATAATAACGGGTCATTTGTGCCATCACCGTCAATGTCTACACTATTATTGTACATCCACTCAGGGCCAAATCCATCTGTATTTTCGTACGCCCAACACGCAGGATCTTCGTTTTCAAAATCTTCATTATAAGGAACTGTCACAGCTTCACAAACTATAGGTGCTTCTTCTACAATGGTATTGAAAACCATAAAAACGCCAGAGTCATTTCCAGAGGCTCCAAGTGCGTGAATGGCGACATAATATTCCCCCGAAGTGGTTGGGGTGAAACTTTCTTGGGCAGTATAAGCATTTTCTAAAACGTTATCCCCAGCACTACCTGGAAATGAACCTTGTTGTGTAATGTCGTTATAGGTGCCTAAAACTTCGCTAAAACTTGCGGTTGAGTTTGGTGCGTCTGTTATAACAAGTTCAAAGTTTTCATTAGCTACCGCATTTCCTAAACCTAAGGAGTTATAGTCAACAGAAATAGCATAGGCTATTCCTGCTTCCATCTGTATTTTTTGGGTAAAGGCCCAATCGTCTTTTTCTCTATTGGAAACATTGGCAGGGATAAGCCCCATAAAAGGGTCGTTAGTTCCATTACCAGTTAAATCTATACCGTTGTTGAATGCCCATTCTGGAGCTGCGGCATCTGTATTCTCATATTCCCAACAAGCTGGATCACCGTTGCTTAAATCTTCTAAGTAGGGCAGTGTAGCCGCTACGGTACAGTCTTGTGCAAAAGTGCTTGTTACACTGCTTACACTAACTAAAAGTAGTACTAATAATTTTTTCATGATGTTAATAGTTTGATTTGCTGAGCAATGTAGAAATAAAAGTAGCTCCGTTCGGTTAATGAACGGTTAACGGAGAAAAATAATAAAAGATGAAAGTGGTTAAAGACCTACTTTTAATAAAAAGCCCCTTTTCAAAAAAATGAAAAAGGGAAATAAAAAATAAATTGATAAAAGAAGAGGCTTCTTACTGTTTTAAACTGTACTCCATACTTTTTTTGATGCTGATAAGAATCTTTTTCGATTATTTCTTCCTAGTAAAAATAGCTACTATCGCCGCCGTAACAATGCCAAATCCCAAAGCACCAAAAGCAGATTGCCACATATAATTGGTAATATTAAAATAATCGTTGGCATTGGTACGCGTCATTAAATCGTTAGTAATTGAGTACTCTATAACAGTTTTAAAGTATTCTGGGGTAATGTAGTTATGCGTTATGTATTGGGCAATAGGAGAAAGCAAGGCCACAAAAACAGTCAAGATTGTACCTGAAATAAAACCCTGTAACCAGGTCATTTTTTTGTTGTAAACCCTCCTTCTTTTCTCGCGAATTGCCAATAAGTAGATAAAAATAGCAAAAGGGGCAAATAACATGGTTAACCACCAATGGTTTGCTATGTTTTCCTCGTGCCAGCCTAATGTTTTTTCAAGTAACATCCAGGCAAGAAGGGTAATGGTAAAAACGATAGCCCATTTAAACTCTATTTTTAACTTTTTCATTTGTAGATTTTAATCGTGCTAAAGATACCAAAAAAAGAAACCCTGAAAAGTATAACTTTTCAGGGTTCAAATTAAATTTTAAAAAATAATTACGCTTCAGTAAGTACCCATTCGCCTTTATCTAATAAAGGTATGGCTTGCTTGTATTTCATAGTCTTGTTTTCACCACTCATTACGTTTTTAATGGTTACTTTTTCATTACGACCTATTTTAGGGCGTTCGCGTACAATGGTTTCGGTAACCTGTTGTTGTTGACGTTGGGTGTCACCAGCAGCACGAGATTGAGCAGCACGCTCGTCCATGTTTTGGATTTCCTCTTTTTCTTCGCTGAGTTTTTCCTTATTACGAACTTGCTTTGCTTCGGTAATTTGCTGTTGGTTTTCTTGTGGTAACTCCCCTTTAAATAAGAAGGAAATTACTTCTCTATTTACCTTATCAATCATTACTTTGAAGAGTTCAAAAGCTTCAAACTTGTAGATTAATAAAGGATCTTTTTGTTCGTGTACGGCTAATTGAACTGATTGCTTCAACTCATCCATTTTACGCAAGTGCGTTTTCCAGGAATCGTCAATAATAGCAAGAGTGATATTTTTTTCAAAATCCTGTACCAATTGCTTCCCTTCAGACTCGTATGCTTTTTCAAGATCGGTCGCTACATTTAGGGTTTTTACACCATCGGTAAACGGAACTAAAATTCGTTTGTATTGGTCTTTGTGGTTCTCATACACATTTTTAATTACCGGGAAGGCCATCTCGGCATTACGCAACATTTTCTCTTGGTAATGTTGGTAAGCAGCTTTATATACTTTTCCGGCAATCTCTAAGGTGTTCATTTTCTCAAATTCCTTTTCAGAAATAGGGGAACTCATAGAGAAATAGCGAATTAATTCAAACTCGAAGTTTTTATAATCCTGTGCCATTTTGTTACTTTCTGAAATAGCTTCAGAAGTTTCAAAAATCATATTAGCTACATCTACGCGAAGGCGCTCACCAAATAGAGCATGGTAACGACGTTTGTAAATCACCTCTCTTTGGGCGTTCATCACATCATCATATTCTAGCAAACGCTTTCTAATTCCGAAGTTATTTTCCTCTACTTTTTTCTGCGCCCGCTCAATAGACTTAGAAATCATAGAATGCTGAATCACTTCGCCTTCTTCTAACCCCATACGGTCCATCATCTTAGCGATACGCTCGCTACCAAATAAACGCATTAAATTATCTTCTAGCGACACGTAGAACTGTGAGCTACCTGGATCTCCTTGTCGTCCACTACGTCCACGCAATTGTCTGTCTACACGACGACTATCGTGGCGTTCGGTACCTACAATGGCGAGACCACCGGCTTCTTTAACTTCTTTGCTTAGTTTAATATCGGTACCACGACCGGCCATGTTGGTGGCGATGGTTACCATCCCGCTTTTCCCTGCTTCAGCTACAATATCGGCCTCTTTTTTGTGCATTTTCGCATTCAACACGTTATGTGGAATTTTACGTATGCCTAACATTCGGCTCAATAATTCTGAAATTTCTACCGAGGTAGTACCAATCAAGACTGGGCGACCCGCTTTTGAAAGGTTTGTCACTTCATCAATTACGGCGTTGTATTTTTCACGTTTGGTTTTATAAATTTTATCTTCCCGGTCATGACGTGCAATTGGGCGGTTGGTTGGTATTTCAACCACATCTAACTCGTAGATTTCCCAAAGTTCGCCTGCCTCTGTTACTGCTGTACCTGTCATACCTGATAATTTGCGGTACATACGGAAGTAATTTTGAAGGGTAACTGTCGCAAATGTTTGCGTTGCTGCTTCAATCTTCACATCTTCTTTGGCTTCAATCGCTTGGTGTAAGCCATCACTGTAGCGACGACCATCCATTATACGACCTGTTTGCTCATCGACAATCATCACCTTGTTTTCCATTACTACATACTGTGTATCTTTTTCAAATAGCGCGTATGCTTTTAGTAATTGGTTGAGGGTGTGAATGCGTTCGCTTTTAATTCCGAAGTCACGGAATAGCACTTCTTTCAGTTCAGCTTCTTCTTCCTTAGGAAGCTCTTGATCTTCAATCTTTGCTATTTCTGTTCCCATTTCGGGCATCACAAAGAAGTCTGGATTATCAGAACCGGAAAGGTACTCTACACCTTTATCGCTCAATTCTATTTGATTGTTCTTTTCATCAATCACAAAATACAGTTCTTCATCAACTTTTGGCATTTCGCGGTTGTTGTCCTGCATGTAATGATTTTCAGTTTTCTGAAGCAATTGGCGGATGCCGTCTTCAGATAAAAACTTGATCAATGCTTTGTTTTTAGGTAATCCACGGAACACACGAAGCAATTGAAAACCACCTTCTTTGGTATCTCCTTCTTTAATTAGTTTTTTAGCTTCGGCTAATACTCCTGTTAGGTATTTACGTTGTACGTTAACGATATCTTGAACCTTTGGCTTTAACTCGTTAAATTCGTGACGATCCCCTTCTGGTACAGGTCCGGAGATAATTAAAGGCGTACGAGCATCATCAATTAATACAGAATCGACCTCATCGACAATTGCGAAGTGGTGTGGGCGTTGTACAAGATCTTTAGGGTTGTGCGCCATATTATCACGCAGGTAATCAAAACCAAATTCGTTATTGGTTCCGTAGGTAATGTCTGCGTTATAGGCTTTTCTACGCTCTTCACTATTAGGGCGGTGATAATCTATACAATCTACGCTCATACCGTGAAACTCAAAAATAGGAGCCATCCAAGCGCTATCACGTTTTGCTAAGTAGTCGTTTACGGTTACCAAGTGTACACCATTACCGGCCAAGGCATTTAAATACATAGGAAGTGTTGCTACTAATGTTTTTCCTTCCCCTGTTTGCATCTCGGCTACTTTTCCTTGGTGCATAGCAACTCCACCAATAAGTTGCACATCGTAGTGAACCATATCCCAAGTCACTTCTTTTCCTGCCGCATCCCAAGAGTTTTGCCAAGTGGCTTGTTCACCATCTAAAGTAACATAATCTCTAGTAGCAGAAAGTTCACGATCGTAGGTAGAGGCGGTTACAGTAAGTGTTTCGTTGTCTTTAAAACGTTTTGCAGTCTCTTTTACCACTGCAAAAGCTTCAGGAAGTATTTCTTCGAGGGTTGCTTTTTCAACTTCGTAGCGGTTGTCTTTCAGCGCATCTATTTGGTTATAGATTTCCTCTTTCTTGTCAATATCTTCTTCCGCATCAGCATCGATCCGTAATTGATCAATTTGTTGCTGTAGGTCTTTTTGATCTTCTTTAATCTTAGCACGAAACGTATCGGACTTGGCCCTTAATTCATCTAAAGATAAGCTAGACATAGCACTTTCGTGCTCTTTAATTTTATCAACGTAGGGTTGAATTTCACTTATGTCTTTTTTGGATTTGTCTCCAACAAAAGCTTTTAAAATATTATCTAATATTTTCATGGGTTACTGGTGTGTTTTATGCTCAAAAAAAGTGCGGACAGGAAGCCGTGATTGATACCTACAAAAAAACTGCAAAAAAATAAGGTAACCAAGAAGATGGTTTGTTTTATTTATTGTCATATTTTTTTGTTTTGAGCAAAAAAAAAGCCTCTATGAGTATAGAGACTTTTTAATTAGTATTTCAGTTATTGTTGTAACGTAGCATTGATATGCCGTTATTAATATTCATCTTCATTCCACAGATAATCATCATCTGTAGGATAGTCTGGCCAAATTTCTTCAATAGAATCGTAAGAGTCGCCTTCATCTTCAATAGCCTGTAGGTTTTCCACTACTTCTAGTGGAGCTCCCGTTCTAATGGCGTAATCTATTAATTCATCTTTTGTTGCCGGCCAAGGTGCATCACTTAAATAGGATGCTAATTCTAAAGTCCAATACATAGCACTTTGTGTTTTATAATTTCTGCAAAAATAATTTTTTCGATTAAAAAGTCAAGAAAAATCGCAATTATTTATGCTATATTTTAAAGAACGTTTTTAAATCGCTGATTTATAATATATTAAATTTTATGAGAAAACCTTATATTTTCTCTGGAATCCATTTAACTTCTTCAGCTTGCAGGTCATGAGTCAATTTCCGTGCCAGCACAAATAGATAGTCAGATAGGCGGTTTAAATATTTTAAAACACGCTCATCAATAGGTTCTTCATGGTGCAATAACGTAGCTAAACGTTCCGCCCGACGACAGACACAACGGGCTATGTGACAATATGACACAGTAGGATGTCCGCCAGGGAGTACAAAGTGTGTCATAGGAGCGAGGTTATCGTTCATCGTGTCCATTTCGGTTTCTAGTCGTTCGATATCTTCTTCTTCAATTTTTGGGATGTTTAAGCGTTCTTTGCCGCTTTTTAGCATCGCCTTTTCAGGATCGGTGGCTAAAATAGCACCTAATGTAAAAAGTCGATCCTGTACGTGAATTAAAATTTCCTTGGAACGCGGATCAATTTTTTGATCACGAATAAGGCCAATATATGAGTTTAATTCGTCAACTGTTCCGTAACTATCAATGCGGATATGGTATTTAGGGACACGCGTACCGCCAAATAGAGCTGTAGTGCCTTTGTCACCGGTTTTAGTATATATTTTCATGGTATTATATTTCTGAAGGAAGCTAATACTATTTACTCCCTAGTTTCTTTTTCTTTTTTCTTTTCAAAATAATCATTTCTAAAATTTCTACGCCTTCTTTTGCTTAAGGCTTTGGTGTTTCTTTTGTTCCATAAATAGAGGAGTAGCAGTAATAAAATACCACCCACGGCGAGTACAATAGGGTTTGAAAAGAAAGATGTATCCATAGTGTGTGAAGATACAGAGGCAAGGAGCAAATTCCAAATTCCAAATAAGAAATTACAGATCGGCTGATTTTAGCTTTAAATTTTAGACAATAGACAATAGGCAGTTTGAAGGTGGTTTCGATACAAATTTGTAATTCCTGCGGACTTACACATTTACTCAACCGACAGTTGGCAGTTTTTGGTTACTGCTTTTTTCAGAAAGAAAAGAGATAAAATTTCATAGAGGATTGAGGCTTATTTTGTCATATTTAAAAAAACAATCACTTTTTTCACTACTCACTACTCACTACTCACTACTCACTACTCACTACTTCTTTTCTTGTGTCGCTCTCTATTATTCCGTCTCGAAGGCGAATAATACGATGCGCTTTTTCAGCTATATCTTCTTCGTGGGTTACTAAAATAACAGTGTTCCCAGATTTATGAATGGCATCGAAGAGGTTCATGATTTCCTCCGAGGTTTTGGAGTCTAGGTTTCCGGTAGGCTCATCGGCTAAAATAATAGACGGCTTATTAACCAAAGCACGACCCACGGCCACACGTTGACGTTGCCCTCCTGAAAGTTGATTGGGTTTGTGATCCATACGATCTACCAAACCTACATCGGTCAATACCTCTGCAGCTCGTTCTGCACGGGCAGTTTTCGATGCTCCGGCATATACCATAGGCAAGGCAACATTGTCTAAGGCAGTGGTTCTAGGTAATAAATTAAAAGTTTGAAATACAAAACCAATTTCTTTGTTTCGTATTTCGGCGAGTTCGTCATCGGTAAGGTTGCTTACATCGATGCCGTTTAATTCGTAGCTTCCAGAAGTGGGCGTATCTAAACAGCCCAATAAATTCATTAAGGTTGACTTTCCGGAGCCTGATGGTCCCATTAAGGCGACGTATTCCCCTTTATCGATATCTAGGTCTATTCCTTTTAAAACTTTTACGATTTCTTGCCCTAAAGGGAAGTCTCGCCTTATATCTCGTATTTTAATGAGTGAACCCATGCTTGTGTTTTAATTAGCTTGCTCTGTCTCCATAAGACGCAAAGGTAACACAGATGTTACAAACGAATGGAAAAATGTTGCTTTCGCTGTTCTTTTCTGAAGAAAACCAAGCCCCATTGAAAGGTGTCAACGCTTACAGTAACTTTTGGGTGTTTTAGGATTTCCTGCCACGCTTCGGTCATTTCTTTATTCCAATATATATCGTCAAATATTAAAACTGAATCATTGTTGATATGGTTCAGTAACCATTTAAAATACTTTAGCGTATTTTCTTTATTGTGGTTCCCATCTATAAATACCAAATCGAATATTTCTGAAGGATGTTTATCAAAAAAACTTTCAAAAGACTGTTGATGGGTTTTTATGGTTGAAATATTGTGGTTTGCAAAGTAGTCGGTTGCCTTTTGTAAGGTATTTGGACAGCCTTCCACCGTTTTTATGGTTGCACTGGAGTTTCCTAAAGCCATTGCGGTCGTTGCCATCCCTAAGGAAGTACCCAATTCCAAGATGTTTGTAGGTTGATAATAATGAACCAATCGAAATAATAGTTTTTGACTTTTAGAAGTGATACCCGCGTGTTTCGCAATATCAGCAACTTTTCTATTATTGGTTTTAAAAACCCTAGAACCAGCACCAAAATCAGTTACTTCTATTTTTTCTGAATCAGCTAGTAGGGATTCTCTGTGATTTTTCAATGTTTTATAGACATTGTATTTTTTCTTATCATAAAAACATTGGGTAAGCAATTGATATACAAATGGCGAGTGCACTCCATGTTGGTTGGTCGCTCGAAGCAAAAAAGAAAGGTATGAGAGTATCTGGTGTTTCACGTTTTAGATATGAGACATTAGATTTTAGATATGAGATTATAGTAATAATGGCTTTTATACAAATTTACGCAACCACCTTTTATTTTGTTGTTTTAATAGGTTGTTTCGATACAAATTTACAATCACTATCGTGCTTGCAAATTCACTCAACCACCTTAAATATATCTTTTCGGAGACGGAGTGCTCCTATGGTAGGAGGGCTATATTGAAGGTCTATGCCTTCTCCGACAACTCAAACCAACGCATTTCCTTTTCTTCAATGGCATCGATTAATTCTTGCAGCTTTAAAGATTGTTTGTCTATTTCTTCGCCGTCCCAATCTTCTGTTGCGAATTTGTTTTGTAATGCTTCTTTTTCTTTTTCTAGTTTGGCAATTTCTTTCTCTAGGTTTCTATGTTCTTTTTGTTCATGATAACTTAATTTGGCTTTGGTAGCGTCTTTCTTCGAATCGGTTTTTGGGGGTTCTACTATTTCGGTTTTAGCTTTAGGTGCTTTTTTGGGTTTACTGTCTTCATAGGTTCGGTAATCACTGTAATTGCCAGGGAAATCTTGTATTTCACCTTTTCCTTTAAAAACAAATAAGTGGTCCACAATCTTATCCATAAAATATCGGTCGTGTGATACTACGATTAAACAACCTGGGAAATCTAATAGGAAACTTTCCAAAACATTTAGGGTTACAATATCCAGATCGTTTGTAGGTTCATCAAGTATTAAAAAGTTTGGGTTCTTAATAAGCACGGTACATAAATACAATCGTTTGCGCTCGCCACCGCTCAGTTTCTCTACATAATCGTATTGCTTTTTACGATCAAACATAAACCGTTCTAATAGTTGTTGTGCCGAAATTTGTCTTCCTTTTTTAAGCGGAATGTAATCCCCAAATTCCCGAACTACATCGATTACCTTTTGTTTTTCCTTTATTTTAATTCCTTTTTGGGTGTAATAGCCAAACTTAACTGTTTCACCAATCACCACTTTACCAGTATCTGGTTCTTGTTTGCCGGTAAGGATGTTTAAAAAAGTAGATTTTCCCGTACCGTTTTTACCAATAATACCCACGCGTTCCCCACGAAGGAAGTTATACTCAAAATTGGTAAAAAGTTCTTTGTCATCATACGCTTTCGAAATATTATGCAATTCCACCACCTTCGTACCCAAGCGCTCCATGTTGAGTTCTAATTGTATTTCGTGATCGTTACGACGTTTGCTAGCACGTGATTTTATTTCGTGAAAATCTTCAATACGTGATTTGCTTTTGGTGGTTCGGGCTTTGGGCTGCCGGCGCATCCAGTCCAATTCTTTTTTGTAGAGTTGTTTGGCTTTTTCGGTTTCGGTGGCTTGGTTTTCTATTCGGGCATCCCGTTTTTCTAGGTAATAACTGTAATTTCCCTTATAGCTATAGAGGTTGCCCTGATCCAGTTCTATCATTTCATTACACACGCGTTCTAAAAAATAACGGTCGTGCGTTACCATGAATAGGGTGAAATTCTCCTTAGCAAACAACTCTTCTAGCCATTCGATCATTTCAAGGTCCAAATGGTTGGTTGGCTCATCCATCACCAATAGATCGGGACCGGTTAAAAGTGCAATCGCTAGCGCTAATCGCTTTTTTTGTCCGCCACTTAACGAAGCAACCTTTTGGTTGAGGTCGTCCAGTTTTAGCTTAGAAAGTATTTGCTTGTATTTGGTTTCAAAATCCCAAGCGTTTTGAGCGTCCATTGCATCGAAAGCTTTTTGATAAGCTTCGGTGTCTTCTGGGTTTTCCAGGGCACGTTCATACTTAGCAATTGTTTTTAAAATAGGGTTTTCTGAAGCTAAAATGGTTTCTTCAATGGTAAGCTTGGGGTCTAGATTAGGCTCTTGCGACAGAAAGGATACTTTCAAGTTTTTACGATACACCACTTCTCCGGTATCGGGAATGTCGGCTCCTGAAAGAATGTTCAACAAAGAGGTTTTTCCTGTTCCATTTTTAGCGACAAAACCAATTTTTTGGCCTTGATTGATTCCGAAGGAAATATCCGTAAAAAGAATGCGTTCTCCGTATGACTTTGATATGTTTTCTACTGAAAGGTAATTCACGTGATAGCTTTTTGCAAAATAAAGGGATTTTAATCACTTACAATGAAATATATTTTATTATTACAATCGTTGCGTTATATTTGTTGTGCAACAAGCCGGCAATCTATGAAATCTACACACCTGATCCTTTTATTGATCCTTACCATATGTGTGTCTTCCTGTGTAACTACCAAACAATTGACATATTTACAAGAAGATGGCGTAGTGGAAGACAGTTTAATCCCTATTCAAAAAGAACAAGAACCGTATCGATTGCATGTAAATGATTTATTAAGTATCCGGGTAAAAGCGATTGATCAGGAAACCGTGGGAATTTTTAACCCAATAAATGATGCTAATCCCAATGCCACGGGTGAAGAAAAATTGTATTATGATGGTTTTGTGGTGGACAGGCACGGCAACATTCGTGTACCTAGTTTAGGCGAAGTAAATGTATTGGGCCTAACGGTGGAGGAAGTTCGAGAAAAAATAGAAAAAACGTTATTGGAAGATTTCTTTAAAGCCGAGGCTAATATTTTTGTAACGGTAAAATTAGCTGGAATACGTTATACTATTAATGGTGAAATTGGAAACCCTGGATCAAATATAATTTATAGAGACGAAGTGAGCATTATGGAAGCCATTGCCAATAGTGGTGATATTGAAATTACTGGCGACCGTAAAAATGTAGTAATCATTAGGCAGTATCCATTAGGTCAAAAAGTACATCATATAGATTTAACCAGTATCAATGCCATGAATTCACCTTACTATTATGTAAAGCCAAACGACCTAATCTTGATTAACCCATTGCCTCAAAAATCATTAGGTACTGGAAAAACCGGTTTTGAAACATTTAGGACTATCATAACTGTTGTAACAGCTTTTTCAACCATTCTTCTATTATCAACCAGACTATAATGAGTGAAGAATTTGACATAAAAGAGATTAGTGCCTCTTTCGATATTAAAAGCCTGTTGTTAAAAATATTGGCTTATTGGCCGTTGTTTTTAATCTCACTTGCCATAGGTTTTACTATTGCTTACTACATAAATGTAAGAAAGTTGCCAGTATATAGTATGGATACCTTGATTTCCATAAAAGACGATCAAAACCCTTTTTTTACGAGTAATACAAGTCTCACCTTTAATTGGGGTGGAACAACAGATAAAGTTAATACCGCCATAATAAATTTAACATCCCGTTCGCACAATGAGAAAGTGGTGGAGCGACTCCAATATTATATGGATTATTTAAAAGACGGGGAATATCAACAAGTAAATGCTTATAAAAAAACACCCTTTTTGGTAGAGGTGGATACCAGTGGAGTGCAAATAGTAGGAAAGCAGTTTAAGATTGTGTTTAAAGATTCTGTTACCTATACACTATCTTCTGTCTTTGAAGGCAACAGCGAATCTCTTCAAAATTACCATACCAAAGAGAAAACAACTCAATTTATTGAAGCACAAAAATTTTCCCGTGAATATAAATTGGGTGAAAAGGTAAAACTTCCTTTCTTAAGGGTTACTCTTGTGCCTTTTGAAGAAGTTGAAGTGGTTCCTGGCGTTCCATATTATATTTCATTTTATAATTTTGATGGCATAGTGGGGCGGTATTCCAAGGTAGATGTAAGTCCTGAATCAAGAGGAGGATCCGTTTTAAAATTATTGTTAAGCGGTGCCAATAAAGCGCAATTGGTAGATTACTTAAATGCCTCGGTTGCAGTGCTGAGCGAGGATATGTTGGAGCGTAAAAATCTATTTGCTACCAAGACCATCCGTTTTATTGACAGTAGCCTAACAGAAAAATCTCGAGAATTGGGTAATGTGGAAGATGAGCTGAATGCATTCAGAAGCAAAAATGAAATATTCAACCTAGAGACTGAAGGACAAGAAATAAGCGCTAAATTAAATGCATTAGACCTTCGGAAAGAAGATATAGAAAGGGAAACAAATTATTATAATACACTTGAAGATTATTTAGTAAACCGCACCGATTACCGAAATGTGCCAGCACCTTCCGTAGCAGGTATTCAAGAGGGTAGTATTATTGGTGGGGTTGGTCGGATTGTTTCACTGGCAGAAGAACGCAACAAATTACAGTACTCTTATAGAGAAGGGGCTCCAGTATTTGCGGATATTGACCGTAGGATTGATGCTGTAAAAAGAGTATTATTAGAAAATATTCGTTCTTCAAAAGAGCTTAAAAATCAGGAGTTGTCCAGTATAAACAGTAACATCGGGCAATACGAATCTGAAATACGGGGACTACCTAAAGAACAACAAGAGTTGTTGAAGATTCAACGTCGTTACAACTTGAGCGAGGGTACCTACAACCTGTTTTTGTCAAAACGCAGTGAAGCAGGGCTGGTAAAAGCAGCGAATGTAAGTGATGTGTTGGTTATAGATTCTGCAAAAGATACAGGTGGTGGACAAATAGGCCCCAATACCCAAATGAATTACATAATAGCATTATTGCTTGGAATTCTTATTCCTTTAATGTTTATCATCTTGAGAATGTTTTTCAGTACGAAAGTAACAACTATAAAAGATGTAGAGCAAAATACAAAAATTCCTATTCTAGGCGTAATTGGCAAAAGCTATTTGGAAAACAACTTAGCGGTGGTTACCAAACCTAAATCGGCCGTTGCCGAAGGCTTCCGGGCGTTGCGTTCCAGTTTGCAATTTATGTATAAAAAACAAGGGGTCACTGGCGCCAAAACAGTATTGGTAACGTCTTCTGTAAGTGGTGAAGGGAAAACCTTTACCTCCATTAACATTGCATCGGTCTTTGCATTAAGTGAAAAGAAAACAGTGTTGCTAGGATTAGATTTACGCAGGCCAAAGATTTTTGACGATTTTGAGATAAACAATAAAGTTGGGGTTGTCAATTACTTGATTGAAGATGCTTCGATTGATGAAATCATACAAAAAACAAAAGTCGGTCACTTGGATGTTATTACGTCGGGACCGGTGCCTCCTAACCCATCAGAACTGCTTATGGGCGAAAACATGTCCCGATTAATAGATGAACTTAAAGAGCAGTATGACTATATTATCCTAGATACACCACCATTGGGTTTAGTAGCCGATGCTCTCGAGCTTCTTAAATATGCCGATGCAACCATTTATATGGTGCGGCAAAATTATACCAAAAAGGGCATGTTTGATATCGTTAATGAAAAATACCGAACAGGTGAAATAACTAACATCAGTATTGTAATGAACTTTTTTGAAGAAAAGGCAAAATATGGTTATGGCTATGGTTACGGGTATGGCGGTTATGGCTATGGTAAATATGGAAACGGCTACCATCAAAATGCCAAAAAGCCGTCCTTGCTTACGCGTATAAAAAATATATTTAAACGTTAAAGGAATATATTTACGCCAATGCTTTTTTATTTTTGCAACCCAAAATTATAATAAGAAACTTTTTATGAAAGAAAACCCTACCATAGCGATAATAGGTTTAGGCTATGTTGGCCTTCCCTTAGCTGTTGCTTTTGCTTCAAAATACAAGGTTATTGGTCTTGATATTAATGAAGAACGTATTTCAGAAATACAAAAAGGAAAAGATACTACTCAAGAGGTTTCAGAAGCCAATTTACAAGCTGTATTAAATAAAAAAGGGACTACAGGTTTATCAGTTACATCAAAACCAAAAGATATTTCTGAAGCAACTGTCTATATTGTAACGGTGCCCACCCCAACCAACAAATACAACCAACCCGTCCTTATTCCTTTGGAAAAAGCCAGTGAAACCATAGGGAAAGTCTTAAAAAATGGAGACGTGGTAATATATGAATCTACAGTGTATCCTGGTGTTACTGAAGAAATTTGCGTCCCGATTTTAGAACAAACCTCTGGACTCTGTTTCAACAGCGATTTTTATGCTGGATACTCACCCGAGCGTATCAATCCTGGAGATAAAAAACATACGGTAACCAATATTTTAAAAGTTACATCCGGTTCTACCGAAAAAGCTGCAGATTATATTGATAGTCTTTACGCCACTGTTATAACTGCTGGCACCCACAAGGCTTCTTCCATAAAAGTGGCAGAGGCGGCTAAAGTGATTGAAAACTCGCAACGGGACATTAACATTGCTTTTGTAAACGAACTGTCAAAGATTTTCAGGTTGCTTAATATTAATACGGATGAAGTATTAGAAGCAGCCGCTACCAAATGGAATTTTATAAAATACACTCCTGGCTTAGTTGGGGGGCATTGCATAGGTGTAGATCCGTATTACTTAGCACAAAAAGCAATGGAAGAGGGCTATAACCCTGAAATTATCTTGGCCGGAAGGCGTATGAACGATGGCATGGGAAATTATGTAGCGCAAGAAGTAATAAAATTGATGATTCAAAAAGATGCCAAAGTTAAAAATGGAAACGTTTTAGTATTAGGAATAACCTTTAAAGAAAACTGTCCTGATATTAGAAACAGCAAAGTAATAGACGTAATATCCGAACTTGAAAAGTATAACCTCAATATTGATGTGTATGATCCTTGGGCGAATATAGCTGAAGTTAAAAAAGAATTTAAAGTAGGGTTGCTAAACGAAGAAAATCAACTAAAAACCAACTATGATGCCGTGGTACTTGCCGTTTCGCATAACCAATTTGCTTCGTTTCCGTTAGAAAAACATACAGCAGAAAATTCAGTAATATTCGATGTAAAATCGTTTTATCCTATTGAAAAAACAGATGGTCGATTGTAGTTTTCGATACAAGACGAAGGAAGACCTTTATTTACTTCGGAAGAAATAAAAAAAACAGTTAGAATGTACAATAGTTCTTACCACACTCGAAACCTATCTAATCTTTCGTTTCTTATAACTGGAGGTGCAGGGTTTATAGGTTCTAACCTAGTGGAATATTTGTTAAAATATGGCGCAAAAAAAGTTCGGGTGTTAGATAATCTTTCAAATGGGCATATTAAAAACATTTCTGAATTTAAAACCAATCCGGACTTTGAATTTATAGAAGGTGATATTCGGAATTTGCAAACCTGTAAAGAAGTGATGGAAGGGATGGACTATGTATCCCATCAAGCAGCATTAGGCTCGGTGCCACGCTCTATTAACGACCCTATAACCTCTAATGAAGCCAATGTTACCGGGTTTTTAAATATGTTGGTAGCGTTAAAAGAAAGTAAAAAAGTACAGCGTATGGTCTATGCGGCCTCCAGTTCTACCTATGGTGATAGTAAAAAATTACCTAAAGTGGAGGATAGTATTGGAAAACCATTATCGCCTTATGCAGTAACCAAGTTGGTAAACGAGCTATATGCCGATGTATTTGGTAAAACATACCAGACTGATACTATTGGCTTGCGGTATTTTAATGTTTTTGGTCCCAAGCAGGACCCTAATGGTGCCTATGCAGCAGTTATCCCCTTGTTTATGAAAGCTGTACTAGAAAACGAGCCGCCTACTATTCATGGCGATGGAGAACAGACCCGCGATTTTACTTATGTAGAAAATGCAGTACAAGCTAATATAAGGGCCTTTTTTGCTTCAAAAGAGGCGAACAATCAGGTTGTGAACGTAGCGTATGGTGAACGTATCAGTTTAAATACATTGTGGGCAGCGTTACAGGATATTTCAGAAAAAACCATCCAACCCAACTTTGGCTCACCCAGAAAAGGCGATGTACGGGATTCCCTTGCTAATATTGACAAAGCGAAAGAATTATTAGGCTATGAGCCACTTTTTTCAGTCAGGGATGGATTAAAAGTAACCTGGGAAAAATTTAAATAGCTATGCTGATTGTATAAGTATAAAGTTCCAATCATACCCCCGTCTAATAATCCAATAATCCAATTCATCTAAGAAGCATAATTAGTATATTAGTCGCCTGAAAAAAAATAAAAATTTATTGAACTCAAAAGCAGACAACGACTGGTTATATGAAATAACCCCTCACAAAAAGCTAATATCACTTAATTTAAAGGAACTTTGGCGCTATCGCGATTTATTGGTGCTGTTTGTAAAAAGAGATATTGTTACTGTATACAAACAGACTGTTTTAGGTCCGTTATGGTTTTTTATCCAGCCATTATTTACTTCGGTGATATTTACATTGGTGTTTAACAATGTGGCTGGGGTGAGCACTGGGGCCATTCCTTCCTTCTTGTTTAACTTGGCGGGTATTACTGCCTGGAACTACTTTAAGGCGTGCTTTACGGGTACCTCAAACATTTTTAGGGGGAATGCCAGTATTTTTGGAAAAGTATATTTCCCTAGGGCTATTATGCCATTATCCATCACTATTTCCAATTTACTGAAGTTCGGCATACAATTGATGATTTTTATAGGATTCTACGTGTACTTTGTGATTACTGGTAAACCTGTGAGCCCTAATGCTTATATTTTATTGATGCCTATATATATTATCATGATGGCGTTGATGGGATTAGGCTTGGGGATGACCATTTCGGCTGTCACAACCAAATATCGCGATTTAACTGTTTTGGTAGGGTTTGCTACCTCTTTGTTAATGTATATTTCGGCCGTGCCTTTTCCACTGAGCAAAGCGTTGGAAAAATTACCCGAATACAGTTGGGTTTTTATTTATAATCCAATTACCCAAATTATCGAAGGCTTCCGCTACATAACCCTGGACTACGGGACATTTACATGGGGTGGTTTTTTATATGCGTTATTGTTTTCTATTAGCATATTCCTGATAGGGTTGATTATTTTCAACCGGACAGAGAAGAATTTTATTGACACGGTGTAGATAGAGGGTAGTCTGTAGTAAAGTTTAACATCTTACAGTATTAAAAAAGAAAAAATACATCAAAAAAAATATGTTTTTTGTACGTTTGAAATTAAATACTCAATTAGAATCACAAAACAATAAAGACCAACTACCCACTAACAACTAATGACTATTCTAAAAGCCGAAAATATAAGCAAACAATATCGCCTCGGGCTTGTTGGTACAGGGACGTTGAGCCATGACCTAAACCGTTTTTGGCATCAAATAAGAGG